>JBAXYD010000015.1:0-89932 GCA_037127635.1 Betaproteobacteria bacterium
AGCTACCACATCCCCTGCCACGGCCGGGTGCAGAACATCGGCAAGAAGACCGAGGAGATGTTCAAACTCATCGGTCAGACAGTAGAGGTCAAGCTCAACACCGTGGAGCGCTGCTCAGGCCATGCCGGCACCTACGGCGTGAAGACCGCTTACCACCCGGTGGCCATGAAGATCGGCAAGCCCGTGTTCAAGGCCATGGCCAAGGACGAGCCTGATTTCATCAGCAGTGACTGCGCGCTGGCCGGCCACCACATCGCCCAGGGCATGGCGCAGGCGGGCACGCCCGCCAAGGCCCTGCAGCACCCGCTCAGCCTGGTGCGCCGCGCCTACGGCCTGTAAGGCTCGCCACGGTCGCCCAATCACTGCACCCCGCCTTCCCACCCCATCCCCCAACCTCTTCGACAGGAGCCCCCATCATGGCCACCCTTACCCGTGACAACCTCCTCACCCTCGAGGCCTACGCCAAGATCCGCAAGAGCAGCAAGCCCGAGGCCATCGCCCACCGCAAGCTGCGCAGCGTGGCCCTGGGCGAGCACATGACGCTGCAGTTCGAGGACGAGAAGACCATACGCAGGCAGATCCAGGAGATGCTGCACATCGAGAAGATCTTCGACGAGGAAGGCATCCTCAGCGAGATCGGGGCCTACGCGCCGCTGATCCCGGACGGCACCAACTGGAAGGCCACAATGCTGATCGAGTACCCCGATCCGCACGAGCGCAAGCGCGAGTTGTCCCGGCTCATCGGCGTGGAAGACCGCATGTTCGTCGAGGTGGAGGGTCACGCCCGGGTGTACGCCATCGCCGACGAGGACCTGGACCGCGAGAACGCCGAAAAGACGTCCTCCGTGCACTTCGTGCGCTTCGAATTCCCCAAGGCCGCACGCGAGGCCATCCTGGCCGGTGCCAGCGTGAAGCTGGGCTGCGATCACACGAACTACCCGCAGCACGTGACCATCGCCGCCGAGACCTTGGCCTGCCTGGCGGGAGATCTGCGCTGATCAGCCGGCCGGGGCTCTGCGCGACAGTGCGAACGAGTGCGCGGTGTAGACCCCCAACCCGGTCCAGATGAGGACAAACCCTGCCAGACGCTCGCCGTCGAAGGGCTCACCAAAGACAGCGACGCCGATGGCCAACTGCAGCGACGGCGAAAGGTACTGGAAAAGGCCCACCGTGGCCAGCTTCAGGCGCCGCGCCGCCGCAGCGAACATCATCAGCGGCACGGCAGTCAGCGGCCCGGCCATGACCAGCCAGAACACCAGGCTGGGACTGCCCGTGGCCAGGGCTCCCGTGCCGCTGAAGCTGAGCCAGGCCAACCAGGGCATCACCACCGGGGCGATCAGCAGCGTCTCCAGAGTCAAGCCTTCCAGAGGCCCCAGAACCGAGGTCTTGCGCAGCAGGCCGTAGACGGCAAAAGTAGCTGCCAACGCCAGGCCCAGCCATGGCAAACGGCCGGCGTGCCATGTCAGCCACACCACTCCCGTTGCAGCAAAGGCCACCGCCACCCACTGCACGCGCTGCAGGCGCTCGCGAAGCACCACCACGCCCAGGCACACGCTGAGCAACGGGTTGATGAAGTAGCCCAGGCTGGCTTCCACCACCTGGGCCGACTGCACGGCGTAGACGTAGAGCAGCCAGTTCAGCGCCAGCAGCAGCCCGCTGGTCAGGGGAAGCAGCATCTGGCGCGGGGACCTCAAGATGGCAGCCATCCAGGCCCAGCGCTTCAGCAGCGCCAGCACACCCAGCAGGAAGACCAGCGACCAGGCCGAGCGGTGCAGCACGATCTCAAGAGAGGAGACGGCAGCCAGTTCGCGCAGGTACAGGGGGTACAGGCCCCAGATGCCGAAGGCCAGCAGGGCGTAGAGGGCACCGGAGTTCATGGGACCTGGGCATTGTCGCCGGCGGGCCCGTGGAGCGTACTGACGCCACAATCCCGCCATGACGACCGCCGCCGAAGCTGGCACAGGAGCCAGCGCGGGCCCCGCCCCGCGCTGGCGCACCGTCACCGCCCTGGGAAGCGCGCAGACCCTGTCCTGGGCGAGCAGCTACTACCTGCCGGGCGTGCTGGCCACGCCCATGGCCAGAGATCTGGGCCTGGCTGTCCCCACCGTGCATCTGGCCTTCTCGTTGGCCCTGATCGTGTCCGCCCTGGTGGGCCCGGCAGCGGGCCGTGCCATCGACCGGCACGGCGGGCGTCCGGTGCTGCTGGGCACCAACCTGCTGTTCGCGTTGGCCCTGGTCGCAATGGCCTTCGCGCTGGGACCTGTGGGCCTGTTCCTGGCCTGGGTGCTGATCGGGTTGGCCATGGGCAGCGGGCTGTACGACGCCGCATTTGCCAGCCTGGTGCGGCTGTACGGCCAGGACTCGCGTAACGCCATCACCGGCATCACGCTGATCGCCGGGTTTGCCAGCACGGTGGGCTGGCCGCTGTCAGCCTGGATGGAGACGCAGTGGGGCTGGCGTGGCGCGTGCCTGGGCTGGGCCGGGCTGCACCTGATGCTCGGGATTCCGCTGAATCTGATGGTGCCGCGGGCGTGCAGGCTGCAGACACCGACCGATGTCACGGCTGACACAGCTAAGGGGGCCGGGCGTGGGCCGGCTGGCCAGGCCGCGCCGGGCCCCAACGAGTTGACCGGCGTCTCGATCGCAGCCACATCCATGGGCCAACCCGTTGAGGGCGACAAAAGAAGGGACAGCCCCGCCCACGCGCCCAGCGGGGCTGACGTGAGTGGGGTCTCCAGGCCGGCAGAGCTGCGCACCGCCGTGCTGCTGGCCGTGGTGTTCGCGCTGGTGTGGTTCATCAGCACCGCCATGGCCACTCACCTTCCGGCGCTGCTGCAAGCCAGCGGCGCCACGCTGGCCGCCGCCGTGGCGGTGGGGGCGCTGGTGGGCCCAGCCCAGGTGGGCGGGCGGCTGCTGGAGTTCGGGCTGCTGCGCCGCATTCACCCTCTGTTGTCAGCGCGGCTAGCCGGGCTGGCCCATCCCGTGGGCGTACTCGTCCTGATGGTGCTGGGCGGGCCAGCGGCCGCCGCATTCGCGCTGCTGCACGGAGCCGGCAACGGCATCATGACCATCGCCAAGGGCACCTTGCCGCTGGTCCTCTTCGGTCCCCTGGGCTACGGCGCCCGGCAGGGCTGGATGATGATGCCGGCGCGTGTGTCGCAGGCTCTGGCGCCGGTGTTGTTCGGCCTGGCGCTGCAGCGTTGGGGCGCACAGGCCCTGTGGCTCTCGGCGGGGCTGGGCTTGATGGCCTTCGCCGCCCTGATGGCCATCAGAGCGCCGCGTGGGACTTCAGTGCCGCCTTGATTTGCGCCTGCACCGCGGCGCGCAGCGACTCGGGTGCCAGCACGGCCACTTCGCCCCCGTGTCGCAGCACGTCCATCACCAGTTCGGTCTCGTTGGCGTAGGGCACGCGCAACTCGAAGCGGCCATCGGGCAGGTAGCGGGTCTTCTGGCGCGGGTGCCATTCCTCCCGGCCCACCCAGCGCGCGGCCTCGGCCGAGAACACCAGCGTGGCCCACTGGGCACGCGCGCCGGCGAAGATGCCGTAGCCGGCGTCCAGCGCGGCCTCCACAGTCTTGACGGGCACTTCGCGCGCCTTGAGCTCCAGGATGGAGGCCTGCTCCACCGCGTCCAGCGCAAAGCGCAGAAGCTGCTCCTTTTCGTGGCACCAGGCATCCAGGTACCAGGTGTTGCGGTAGTGGACCATTCGCTGTGGCGACACGTCACGCTGGGTCGTGGCCTGTCGGCCGCGCGTCTGATAGCGCATGTGGACACGGCGGCGACGCACCAGCGCGTCACCAAACAGCTCAAACCACTTGCTCGGCACGGGGCGTCGACCAGCGCTGACGATGCGCACGCGGCGCATCAGCGAATGGGCCTGCTTGTCGTCCGGCCCGAGCATGCCCTGCAGCTTCTCCAGCAGCGGCTGCAGGTGACGCGAAAGCAGCCCACCTTCGTCCAGCCCCTGGATGAGCTGATGCATGGTCAACAGCGCGTGGATTTCGCGCTCGCTGAACCAGACCCCAGGCAACTCGTGTTGAACATGGCCGCGACCACCCGAGGCTTGCAACATGTAGCCGCGCTCGCTGGCGTCCCAGATGATGGGGGCGTCCATGCGGTCACGCAGGTACTGGATGTCGCGCTTGAGCGTAGCCGGCGACACCTCGAGCTCAGCCAACAGCGTGGCGAAATCCACGCAGCGGCGCGACTTGATCAGCGCCTCGATCCGGTAGAAGCGTTCGGAGCGATCCATCGAGCCTCCTGGGGCCAAAAGGGGACCAAGATCGGGGCTGAGCACGGTACCAAGAGAGGAGCATCGCAGGCCATCCCATCGGAGATCATTGTGGCGGCAAAGCGGCGGAGTGCGCAGGCAACTCGGCGCCAACCAAGACCCCGGGAGAGTCCCGGGCTGCAGACCTCGCGTGCAGCGGCGATAATGCAGGGTTACGGAGCTTGCGCTCCATATTCTTCTGGCGGCAAGCCCTCCAGGGTGAGCCTGCACACGAACGACATCCCGGAAACCCCGATGGCCAAGACACCACCCAAGACCACCGTTTCCAGTGAAGGCCTGCGCTACCACTCCAAGGTGCCTGGCTCGCCCTTCGTGGCTACCGGCCATTTCGGCGCTGCCACCATGTCGTGCTTTCTGTGCGGAAAGCATCGGCCACGCGCTCAGTTGAAATCTCGCAAGCTGATGGGCAAGACCCACTTCGTGTGCGCGCCCTCCTGCAAAGAGCTCGAGGCCACCCTCACCGCGCGCTGACGCGGGAGAGCGGGTCGCGCCCGCCCAGCCCGGCCAGGGCCAGCAATTCCTCCTCCCCCAGGGTTTCGCGCTGCAGCAGCAGCTCGGTGGCGCGGTCCAGCATTTCCCGGTGGACTTGCAGCCAGCCGATGGCGCGCTCCAACGCTGCGCTCACCAGCGTGCGTACGGCGTCATCTGCACGCTGGGCTGTGGCTGGGGCGGTACCGGTCTGCGCTGGCGCGGGAGCAAGCTCGGGCAGGAAGGCCGGTCGGCCACCCGCCCAGGATACCGGCCCGAGCGCCTCGTCCATGCCGTAGCGCAGCACCATGTCGCGGGCCAGATCGGTGGCCTTGACCAGATCATCGGCTGCGCCCGTGGAGGTCTCGCCGAACACCACCTGCTCGGCGGCGCGCCCGGCCATCAGCACGGTCAGACGGTCCAGCAACTCACCGCGGCGCTGCACATGCCTGTCCTCCGAGGGCCGCTGCAGCGTGTATCCCAGCGCACCGATGCCGCGCGGGATGATGGACACCTTGTGCACCCGGTCCGCACCCGGCAGGGACAGGGCCACCAGCGCATGCCCCAGTTCGTGGCAGGCCACCAGCCGCCGCTCCGGCTCGGATAGAAGCCCGCGGCGCTTCTCGATGCCCGCCACGATGCGCTCGATGGCCAGGGTGAAGTGCTCCAGCGTCACGGCCGAGGCCCCCAGCCGGGTGGCGGCCAGCGCCGCCTCATTCACCACGTTGGCCAGATCGGCGCCCGCGAGCCCAACGGTGATGCCGGCCACCTGATCCAGGTCCGTGTTCGGCGCCAGGACAATCTTGCGGGCGTGCACGCGCAAAATCGCGAGACGGCCCAACCGGTCCGGGCGGTCCACCAGCACCTGGCGGTCGAAGCGGCCGGCGCGCAGCAGCGCCGGGTCCAGCACCTCCGGCCGATTGGTGGCCGCCAGCAGCACCACACCCACGCTGGGGTCAAAGCCGTCCAATTCCGACAGCAGCTGGTTCAGGGTCTGCTCACGTTCATCGTGGCCTCCCGTCACGTTGAAGGCTCCCCGCGCCTTGCCCAGAGCGTCAAGTTCGTCGATGAAGATGATGGCCGGCGCCTGCGCCCGCGCCTGATCGAAGAGGTCGCGCACCCGCGCCGCGCCCACACCCACGAAGAGCTCAATGAACTCAGAGCCGTTGATCGAGAAAAACGCCACCCCCGCCTCGCCCGCCACCGCGCGGGCCAGCAAGGTCTTGCCCGTGCCCGTGGGGCCCATGAGCAACACCCCCTTGGGCATGCGGGCACCGAGACGGCCGTGTGCCTGCGGGTCCTTGAGAAAGTCAACGATCTCCTGCAACTCGGCCTTGGCCTCGTCCACTCCCGCCACGTCCTCAAAGCGCACACCTGTCTGTCGCTCCATGTAGACCTTGGCGCGGCTGCGGCCGATGCCCAGCAGCCCGCCCTCCCCCATTCCGCCCATGCCTCCCAGGCGTGATGCCAGACGCTGGGACAGCAGGTACCACACGCCGAAGAAGATCAGCGCCGGGGCGAACCAGGTCCACAGCTGGTTCAGCCAGGTGGACTCCCGGACGCGCCGGTAGGGCACGCCAAGGCCCGAAAGCCGCTCGGCGAGCGCCGGCTCTACGAGCTCAGCCGCCATGGTGCGCCGCCCGTCGGGCTGTGGGGCCTTGAGCGGACCCAGGAGCAAGCCCCCGATCACCTGCACTTCGGCCACCCGGCCCTCGCGCACGGCCTGTTCGAACTGGCTGTAGGGCACGAACTCCAATGCGTTGCGCTGCTCCCACCAGACGGTCAGCCCCCACCACAGCGCCAGGGCCGCCAAGACGTACAGCAGGGTGAAGCGCCGTTGCGGGCCCAGGACAGGACGCGGATCCTTGAAGGGGTTGGAGCGAGGATTGGGGGTGGTCGGTGGGATCATGGGCAAGACCATCAGGCCTTACCCTAGACCCGACGCTGCGCAAGCCGCTTGCGCCGGCGCAAGCGTGGCGGCCACTGCCGGCAGCCCACCGAAGAACAGATCGGCCACCATCTCGCCCAGCGCAGCGTAGGTCAACGTGCCATCCGGACGCAGCCAGGTGAAAGTCCAGTTGATCATGCCGAACAGCAGCATGGCCATGGGCTTGTGCAGATCGGCCGCCATGTCGGGCCGGCAGGCGGCGATGCCCCGTGCGAATGCGGCCACCACCTGGCGCTGGCCGTCGAGCACCGCCTCCCGGGCGCGCTCGTCCAGGAACTTCACATCCTCGGTGAGCACCCGGTGCTCACTCTGCGCATCGGCGTAGGCCTGCATGAAGCGGCGGATCAAAGCACGCAGACGGGCCTCTTCCGAGGCCGCTGCAGGATCCTGCGGACCAGGCGGGTGCTCCTGCCCTGCCAGACGCTCCAGCCGCGCCACATGGCTGCGCACGATGTCTTCGAGCAACGCTTGCTTGTCGCTGAAGTAGTGGTACAGCGTGGCCTTGGACACGCCGCTGGCCGCGGCCACCTCCTTCAGCGTGGCGGCGGTGTAGCCCCGGCGGGCAAACACCTCGGCCGAAGCCTTCAGGATCTGTGCGCGCTGGTCGTCGTAGGTGGCAGCGCGGGGGCGGGCCATTGCAGAAGCAGCGGGGCGATGGCGGCGACGTGATCGGCGACGGGATCGGGGGCCTGATCGTAGGGGTTCACCGGCACTTCAACGTTCGTCGAAAGAGACCACCACTCGCTCGGTCAGCGGGTGGGCCTGGCAGCTGAGGATGAAGCCAGCGGCGAGGTCAGCCTTCTCCAGTGCGAAGTTGCGGTCCATGCGCACCTCGCCTTCCAGCACCTTGCAGCGGCAGGTGGCGCATACGCCGGATTTGCAGGAGTACGGCACGTCCAGCCCGGCGCGCGCCGCGGCGTCCAGGAGGCTGGGGTCGGCGGGACCGAAACCGAACTCCCGCGTGAGGCCATCGCGTATCAGCACGATGCGGGCCTGCTCGGCGTCACCCACTTGGTGCGGGTGCGACTCGCCCGCCGCCTGCAGGGCGGGCGGCACGCCGAAGCGCTCGATGTGGATGCGCTCCTGCGCGATGCCGGCGGCAGTGAGCGCCGTTTCGGCTTCGTCGTTCAGGGCATGCGGGCCGCAGACGAAGGCATGGTCCACGCCCTGGGGGTCGATCAGCGTGCGCAGGAACATGCCAATGCGCTGTGCGTCCAGCCGGCCCGCACCCAAGGGGGAATCCACCTGCTCGCGCGAGAACACCGGGTGCAGGGCCAGACGGGTGAGGTAACGGTTCTTCAGGTCTTCCAGTTCCTCCTTGAACATCGTGGAGGCGGCATGGCGGTTGCCGTACAGCAGCGTGCAGCGCACGCGCGGCGCCGTGGCCAACAGGGTACGCAGGATCGACAGGATGGGCGTGATGCCGCTGCCCCCGGCAATGGCCAGCACGTGCGCGGCGCGGTCGGTGCCGGCCAGTTCAGCCGCAGCTTGGCCGAAGCGGCCCTGGGGCGGCATCACCTCTACCGTGTCGCCGGCCTTCAGGCCGCCATGCACCCAGGTGGAGAACGCCCCGCCTGGCACCCGCCGCACGCCCACGCGCAGCCGCTCGCCCACCGCCGAGCAGATGGAGTACGAGCGGCGCAGGTCCTGGCCGCCCACCTCATGGCGCAGCGTGAGGTATTGACCGGGGGTGAAGGTGAAGTCGCCCGCCTGCGCCGGCGGGACGTCGAAGGTGACGACCACGGCGTCGTCGGTGTCGGGGCGCACGTCGCGCACGCGCAGGGGGTGGAAGTGCAGTCCGCTCATGGGGAGGTTTCGGGGTCGGTGATCGCGACGTCCTGGCTGGCAGGCCAGGTCAGATCGGCTTGAAGTATTCAAAGGGTTCCCGGCAGGCCAGGCAGCGGTACATCGCCTTGCAGGCAGTGGAGCCGAAGGCCGACAGCCGCTCGGTCTGCGCGCTGCCGCAGCGCGGGCAGTCCACGCCGCGCGGGCGGATGCGGATGGGGGCCATGGCAGGCGCTGAGGCGGACGCGCCACAACCGGTGGCGCCGTCGTCCACCGGCCCCGGCGGGGCGATGCCGTACTCACGCAACTTGCGGCGGCCCTCATCGCTGATCCAGTCGGTGGTCCAGGCCGGGGCACGGCGCAGCATCACGCTGACCGGGCCGAAGCCGGCGTCTTGCAGGGCCTGTCGCACGCTGTCGGAGATGACCTCGGTGGCCGGGCAGCCCGAGTAGGTGGGGGTGAGCACGACCTGGGTGCCCTCTTCACCGCAAACCACGTCCCGCACGATACCCAGGTCACGCACCGACAGCGCCGGCACCTCGGGGTCGGGCACGGTGTCCAGCACCGCCCAGGCGGCTTCAGCTGTGGGCTGCATGGCGGGATGCTGGAGTTTGTTTGAGCAGCGGGTGGAGCTCGCGAGCTACAGGGTGCGGATACCTGCTTCCGCTCATGTCCCCCGGGACGGGCTGCGCCCGCCCCTCCTCCTTGACTTCGCTGCAGCAGGCACCCGCACCCTGCGTCCTGCCAACATCAGCACGCGCCGCCATGGACTGCGCGGCGAGGTTCAAGTCGATCCGGCGGTTCACCAGACGCCGCCCGGGAACGCGCGCTGCAGATGCTGCATCTCCGCCAGGATGAAGCCCATGTGCTCGCTGTGCACGCCGCGGCTGCCGGTGCTGACGAACTGGGAGGCGGCAGGCACCGCCAGGGTGGCCTCCTCCAACACGGCAGAAACCTCGGCAACCCAGGCCTCGCGCAGATAGCTGCGCTGCGGGCCCAGGCCGGTGGCGGCTGCGTGGGTGTCGACTTCGTCGTCGAGGAACATCTCGTTCGTGTAAGGCCAGGCACGCTCGAGTGCAGACTTGGCTCGGCTTGCCGATTCCTCCGTTCCGTCACCCAGGCGCACCACCCACTGCGCGGCGTGCTCCACGTGGTAACGCGCCTCCTTCACCGCCTTGCCGGCGATGGCGGCCAGTTCGGCGTCGCTGGACGATGCCAGGGCTTGCCAGTGCAGCTTCAGCCACACGGCCAGCAAGAGGTTGCGCACCTGCACGTCCGCGAAGTCACCGCCCGGCGAGTGGGCGCTGCTGCGGCGCAGGGGTTGCTCCACCAGGGTGAGGTTGAGATAGTCGCGCTCGTCGCGCAGGAAGGCCAGTTGGTCTTCGTCCAGGGCCTGGTCGTCCAGCGTGCCGGCATGGCTCAGCAGCGCCCGCGCCTGGCCCAGCAGGTCCAGCGACAGGTTGGTCAGCGCGATGTCTTCTTCCAGCACCGGGGCGTGGCCGCACCACTCGGACAGCCGTTGGGCGTGGATCAGGCAGGTGTCGGCCACGCGCAGCATCCAGCGCACTTCGGGTGCACGGCTGACGCTGACCGAGGTGGCAGGGCCGCGGGCCATTAGAGGCACGGGCGGCGCAGCAGAAGCAGTGGCGGCAGTCATCGTTGGCAACCTCACATGTGGTCCACGGCTTCGGGCAGCACGTAGAAGGTGGGGTGGCGGTAGACCTTGTCTTCCATCGGGTCGAAGTACATGTCCTTGTCACCGGGGTCAGAGGCCGTGATGTGGCTGGACGGCACCACCCAGATGCTGCAGCCTTCCTGGCGCCGGGTGTAGACCTCGCGCGCCATCTGCAGCGCCATGGGCGCGTCGGGCGCGTGCAGGCTGCCACAGTGCTTGTGGTCCAGGCCCGCCTTGGGGCGGACGAAGACTTCCCACAGCGGCCATTCCTGGGTGGTGTCGTTGCGGCTCATGCGGCCTCCTTTGCGGTTGCTTGCTTGCGAGCGTGAGCCAGCGCCGCTTCGCGCACCCAGGCGCCGTCGTCCCAGGCCTTGACGCGGGCGCCCAGGCGCTCCTTGTTGCAGGGGCCATCACCGCCCACCACGCGCCAGAACTCGCTCCAGTCGATGGGGCCGAAGTCGTGGTGGCCGCGGGCTTCGTTCCACTTCAAGTCTGGGTCGGGCAGGCTCACGCCCAGCACCTTGGCCTGTTCGACGGTGGCGTCGATGAATTTCTGCCGCAGGTCGTCGTTGCTGATGCGCTTGATGCCCCAGCGGGCCGACTGCGCGCCGTGCACGCTCTCGCCGTCCGGTGGGCCGAACATCATCAGGCTGGGCCACCACCAGCGGTTGGTGGCGTCCTGCACCATGGCGCGCTGCTCGGGCGTGCCCTCGCGCATCATCACGTTCAGGGCGTCAAAGCCCTGACGCTGGTGGAAGCTCTCCTCCCGGCAGATGCGCACCATGGCCCGGGCGTAGGGCGCGTAGGAGCAGCGCGTCAGCGGCACCTGGTTCATGATGGCCGCGCCGTCCACCAGCCAGCCGATCACACCCACGTCGGCCCAGGTCAGCGTGGGGTAGTTGAAGATGGAGCTGTACTTGGCCTTGCCGCTGTGCAGCGCGGCCAGCAATTCGTCGCGGCTGGTGCCCAGGGTCTCGGCGGCCGAGTACAGGTACAGCCCATGACCCGCTTCGTCCTGGATCTTGGCCAGCAGGATGGTCTTGCGCTTGAGCGTGGGCGCGCGCGTCACCCAGTTCGCCTCGGGCAGCATGCCCACGATCTCGGAGTGCGCATGCTGGCTGATCTGGCGCACCAGGGTCTTGCGGTAATGCTCGGGCATCCAGTCCTTGGCCTCGATGAAATCGCCCGCGTCTATCTTGGCGTCGAAGCGGCGCTCGAGTTCGGCCTCTTCCAGCGAACGGACGGCTTTGCGCTCTTCTTTGGGCGCGGTGTCCATGGCTTGGGTGTACATCTTGGGGACTCCTTCGTGGGCTCGGTATTCAATGAGTTCGTTAGCGGGTGGTGGCCACACCGCGCACGGCGGACGGGGGCGGGCTGCGGCGCTTCGGCGTGTCGGTCGGCCCAAAAGGCCGACTGCCCTGCGGTGCTCGGGTGCAAGGCCCCGCGGCAGAACTCGCTCCGCGCCCTGCAGGCGCTTCGCTCAGACAGCTGCCGCGAGCATGTGGACGAAGCGCGCTGCGCGCGCGGGCCTCACACCCTGCGCTCCTCGGCGCCCCGCAGGCGCACCACAGCCCGCCCCCGTCCGCCGAAACGAACATCCGGCGGGAAGCCAAGAGCCCAAGCGCAGCGCACGACGCGGGCGCCCATCCACCCTTCGCAGCGGCAGCGGGGGTCTGCTCGGCGTGCCTTTGGGAGCGGCGAGAAGCGCAGGGGCGGGGTCGGCGCGCGCAGCGCGCATCGAGGACTGACTCGCCGCAGCTGTCTGAGCGCAGCGCCCTGGGGGCGCGAAGCGAGTTCTGCGGCGCGACCCTGCCCCGAGCATCGCAGCGGAGTCGGCCGCCAGGCCGACCGCTCCCGCCGGCACCCCGAGCAGGCCCCCGCTGCAGCGGAGCGCGCGAAACAGGAACAGACACCAGTGCCACAGTCAGCCTCACTCACTTCGGCCGCATATCGATCACCCGCCGGGCCTTGCCCATCGAGCGCTCAATGCCATCAGGCTCCAGCACGTCCACACGTGTACTGACGCCGATCAGCGTCTTGATCCGGTGCTGCAATTCGCGAGAGATAGCGGCGCGGTCAGAGGACGCAAACGCCGGCTGGATCTCGCAACGCACCAGCACCTCGTCCAGATGCCCGTCACGCGACACCACCAACTGGTAGTGCCCGGACAACTGCCCTTGCTGCAGCACCAGTTCCTCGATCTGCGTGGGGAACAGGTTGACGCCGCGGATGATCAGCATGTCGTCGCTGCGGCCCACGATCTTGCCCATGCGGCGCATGCTGCGCGCCGTGGGCGGCAGCAGGCGGGTGAGGTCCCGCGTGCGGTAGCGGATGACAGGCAGGGCTTCCTTCGTCAGCGTGGTGAAGACCAGCTCACCCTCGCTGCCATCGGGCAACACTTCGCCCGTGTGCGGATCGATGATCTCGGGGTAGAAGTGATCCTCCCAGATCACCGGGCCGTCCTTGGTCTCCACGCACTCACTGGCCACGCCCGGCCCCATCACCTCGCTCAGGCCGTAGATGTCTACCGCCTCGATGCCGGCGCTGCGCTCGATGTCGCGGCGCATCTCCTCCGTCCAGGGCTCGGCGCCGAAGATGCCCACCTGCACCGACATGGCTGACGGGTCCTTGCCCTGGCGGCGGAACTCCTCCACGATCACCTGCATGTAGCTGGGGGTGACCATGATGATGTCGGGCTTGAAGTCCTCGATCAGTTGCACCTGCTTCTCGGTCTGCCCGCCGCTCATGGGGATAACGGTGCAGCCCAGTTTCTCGGCCCCGTAGTGCGCCCCCAGGCCACCCGTGAACAGGCCGTAGCCGTAGGACACGTGCACCATGTCGCCGCGCCGACCCCCAGCCGCGCGGATGCTGCGGGCCACCAGGTCGGCCCAGCGGTCGATGTCGCCTTGGGTGTAGCCCACCACGGTGGGCTTGCCCGTGGTGCCGGAAGACGCATGGATGCGCACCACCTGTTCGCGTGGCACGGCGAACAGGCCGAACGGGTAGTTGGCACGCAAGTCAGCCTTGGCAGTGAAGGGAAACCTCGCCAGATCCGCCAGGCTCTTGCAGTCCGAAGGGTGCACACCCTTGGCATCGAAAGCCTGGCGGTAGTGCGGCACATGGTCGTAGGCGTGCTGCAAGGTCCATTGCAGGCGCTTCAGCTGCAAGGCCTGCAACTCGTCGCGGCTGGCGCGTTCGATGGGCTCGAGGTCGCCGGGGGCGGGGTGCTTCACGGGCATCGGGCGGTCTCCTGGAGTGCTCTTGGCGTGGTGCCTGCAGACTTGGCAGAAAAGTGGGAACGCTGAGGTTCAACGGGCCTTGCCCATGGGCAGGCCCTGGACCAGCGGCTTGCCCTTCATGGTGTACGAGCGGCCGCGGAAGGCGGCGATGGCCTCGCCCTTCTGGTTGGTCACGGTCACGTCGTAGACCCCTGTGCGGCCTGACTTGCTGAGTTCCACCGCACGCGCCGTCAACACGTCACCAAGATAGGCAGCGGCCATCAGGTTGACGTCAAAGCCCGACGCCACCGTGATCTCGTTGTAGGCGTTGCAGGCGAAGGCAAACGCGCTGTCGGCCAGGGTGGTGATGAGGCCGCCGTGGCAGGTGGCATGGCCGTTGAGCATGTCCTGGCGCACCGTCATGGTGGCCGTGCAGGTGCCCGGGCCCACGGCCTGAATGTGGATGCCCAGCGCGCGGGTGGCGTGGTCGTCCTTGAGCATCGCGTCGCGCGAGGCCTCGGTAATGTGTTGAAGGGTGGTGTCCAGGTCGGTCATGGTGCGGGCAGGGAAGCGGGAAGTCGGCAGACAAAAGGGAACAGCGAGGAACGACAGCAGCCGCAGGCCGGGGCTTCAGCGGTCGCTGAAGCGCGCGAGCCGCTTGTCACGGAAGGCGGCCACGCCCTCGGCGAAGTCGTGCGCCTGGCCGAGTTCGCCCTGCACCACGCCCTCGCGCACCAGGGCGGCGTCAAAGTCCAGCGTCGTGGCGGCGTCGATGGCCAGGCGCGTCTGGGCCAGGGCACGCGAGGGCATCCGGGCCAGGCGCTGCGCCAGCGCCTGCACCTCGGCCGCAAAGCTCGCGTCGTCCACGCAGCGCCAGATCAAGCCGATGCGCGCGGCCTCCTCGGCCGGCAGCTTGTCGCCCGTCATGGCCAAGCCCAAGGCCTGCGCACGACCGACCAGGCGCGGCAACAGCCAGGTGCCCGCGCAGTCCGGCACCAGACCGATCTTGCTGAAGGCCTGAATGAAGCTGGCGCTGCGTGCCGCGATCACCATGTCACAGCACAGCGCCAGGTTCGCCCCCGCACCAGCGGCCACACCGTTCACCGCCGCGATGACCGGCACGGGCATGGAGCGCACCCGGTTGGCCAGGGGGCGGTAGAAACGCTCGATCACCGATTGCACGTCGGGCGGGCCGTCGGTGCCGGCCATGGCCGGATCGTTGAGGTCCTGGCCCGCGCAGAAGCCCCGCCCGGCCCCAGTGATGACCACCACCCGCACGCTGGCATCCGCTGCCGCAGCCTCCAGCGCCGGCAGCAGCAAGGCATGCATGGCGGCGGTAAAGCTGTTGAGTGCCGCGGGCCGATTCAGTGTGATCGTGCACACCGGCCCTGCCGTGGCCACGAGCAAGGGGGAATCCTGGGCGTCTGCCATGTCGTCTCCTGAGGGCGAGGATGTGCAGGCTGCAACACCCGGGTAGTTAATCGACCGCACGGTCGGCGAATGATATGCGAGGTCGCCGGCTGATGGCAAGATCAGGGGTCACACTCTGACCGTGCCACCCACGCTGCAGCCTGCTGGGCAGCCGCCGCCCCGGCTGGAACCTCCAGATCAAAGGTCCCTGCCATCCACCCCATTCCACCGCCCCACCATGCCCTACCGCACCCTTATCCAAGCCGCCGAACTGGCCCACCTGCTCGCAGCGCCGCAGGCACAAGTGGTGGTGTTCGACGTCAGCTTTGACCTGGCCGACCCAGCGGCCGGGAGCCGCAGCTACCTGGCCGGCCACCTGCCCGGCGCCCACTACTTGCACCTGGACCAGGACCTGAGCGGCGCCAAGACCGGACACAACGGGCGCCACCCCCTGCCCGACCAGGCCGCCTTTACCCACCAGCTCGCTCAACGCGGGGTGAAGCCTGACACCCAGGTGGTGGTCTACGACCGGTCTGGCGCGATGCTCGCCGGGCGGCTGTGGTGGATGCTGCGCTGGGTGGGGCACGAAGACGTGGCCGTACTGGATGGGGGCCTGCAGGCCTGGCAGGCGTTGGGCCTGGCGCTGGAGGCCAGCGAGGCGGGAACGCCTGCAGGCGCCGAAGCAGCAGAAGCAGCAGCAGCACAAGCGGCCGAAGCGGCCGCTCCAGCAGCGCAGGCCCCCGCAGCCGGTCAGCCCTTGCCGCCCTTGCCGACGCCCCCTGTGAGCACCGTGGACCGCGACGCCCTGCTGCGCAATCTGGCCCACCCCACCCGGCTGGTGATCGATGCCCGCTCACCCGACCGTTTCCGCGGCGAGAACGAGACGCTCGATCCCGTCGGCGGGCGCATCCCGGGCGCGCGCAACCGCTTCTTCAAGGACAACCTCGGGCCCGACGGGCGCTTCAAGCCCGCCGAGGTGTTGCGCGCCGAGTTTCAGGCCCTGACCGAGGGTCGGCCGGCGCAGGAGCTGGTGATGCAGTGCGGCTCAGGGGTGACCGCCTGCCACCACCTGCTGGCCCTGGCCCACGCCGGGCTGGACGGCGCCGCGCTGTACCCGGGCTCATGGAGCGAATGGTCGGCCTGGCCGGACGCCCCGGTGGCCACTGGCCCGGCCTGATCGCCGTCAGTCGCCGAACCGGTCTTCCAGATACGCCAGCAAGGTGCGCAAGGTCTGCGCCTCGCCACCCACCGGACGGCCCGGCCGGGCTGCGTCGTTCCAGGCAAACAGGTCCAGGTGCACCCAGTCCAGTCCCTCGGGGACGAAGTCCTCCAGGAACAGCGCGGCCGTCACCGCCCCGGCCATGGGCCCGCGCCCGGTGTTGACGATGTCGGCGATGTCGCTTTCGATCAGGGAGTGGTAGGGCTTCCACAGCGGCAGGTGCCACATCGGGTCCTCCATCTCCAGGCCCCGGTCCACCAGCTCGCGCGCCAGGTCCATGCGGCGGCAGAACAGCGCCGGCAGCTGCGGGCCCAGCGCCACGCGCGCCGCACCCGTCAGCGTGGCCAGGTCGATCAGCAATTCAGGGTTGCCCTCGGCAGCGTAGGCCAGGGCGTCGCACAGGATCACCCGGCCCTCGGCATCGGTGTTGCCGATCTCGATGTGCAGGCCCTTGCGCGTCTTGATGACGTCGCCCGGGCGGAAAGCGTTGCCTGACACCGCGTTTTCCACCGCCGGGATCAGCAGCTGCAGGTTCACGGGCAGCTTGAGTGCCATCACCATGGTGGCCAGGCCCAGGGCGTTGGCCGCGCCGCCCATGTCCTTCTTCATCCAGCGCATGCCATCGGCGGGTTTGAGGTCCAGGCCACCGGAATCAAAGCACACGCCCTTGCCCACCAGCGTGAGCTTGCGGTGCTTGGGGTTGCCCCAGTTCAACTCAATCAGGCGCGGTGGCCGGCTCGAAGCGCGGCCCACCGCGTGCACCGAGGGGAAGCCGCTCTTCAAGAGTGCATCGCCCACCACCTCGCGGAACTTCGCCCCGTGCGCACGCGCCACCGCCTTGACGGCGGCCGAAAGCTCTGAAGGGCCCATGTGCTCGGCCGGGGTGTTGACGAGATCTCGCGTGGCAGCAATCGCCGTGGCCAGCACCAAGCCGCGGGAGGCCGCCTCGGAAGGCGCCATCTGCAGCTCGGCCGCTGCACGCTTGGGGGCCTTGTAGAGGTCGAACACGTAAGCGCCCAGCTCCCAGGACATGGCCGCCGCCTGGGGGTCGGCCTTGAGCCCTTCGGCTCCCAGCCGGTAGCGCCCCTTCGGCAAGGCGCGAGGCAGTGCCGACAGGACGTACGGATGGCCTGCTGACTTCACCCCCGCCCACACCGCGGCCAGCCGGCCCTGCGCATCAGGCACCAACGCGTGGGTGTCGGGCGCACCGACAAAACCCGTGGCAGCCATCCACTGCCGGGTGGCCACCGGCAAGCCCTGGGCGCTGGCCTGGAAGGACGCCTTGTCGACGAGGTGGATGGGCGTGGCCGAGGCCACCGGCTTCTTCAGCTGAACGGTCATGTGGGGTCCTGGGGGGTCGGCACGTGGTCAGGGCGTGGTCAGGGCGCGGCGTCGACCTCAAGCCGCGGGGGTGCCCGCGGCAGCCTCGCGCTGCTGGCGCCACTCCACCAGGCGCCGCATGTGGCGCATGGAGATCTGGTGCGCGTGGATCAGTCCCAGGGCGCCGTTCTTGTGCAACTCCAGCACCTTCGCGTCGCTGAGCGCAGCGAACTTCTTCTCGTCAACGGCCAGGAAGCCATCCACGGTCAGCGTCCTGCCGTCCGGCAGCGTGGCGTCAAACCGCATCTCGGTCAGCAGGTCAGCCTTGACCAACTCCTCGCCAAACAGCCGGGTGCGCTGCACCTCGGCTTCGATCTTCTCTAGCTGGTCGCGCACACCGGTCAAGTGCTCGCTCGGCTGGCCGTCGTCGTTGAACAGCGCCGTGCCCTCGCTTTGTGACCAGCCCGACCAGGCCTCGTCGATCACCACCACCACGCGGGTGTCGTCCACGCGCGCAATGCCAAAGGGGTAGGCCTGCAGCAGCGCGGGCAGGTAGGCAGCGCGCCAACGCCCGCCCTCCTCCAGGTACAGGTTTTCCTTCTCACGCAAACCGAACACCGCCACCGGCGCGATCTGGCGCTTGCCTTGGGGGTCGTTGCCCGCGTTGACAAACACGATGGGATATTCAACACAGGCGTCGCCGAACTCCACCGAGGCGATGAACATCGCATTCAGCTCGGACGCCACCGACCAGTCAGGGCGCGAAGGGGCGATGTGCCAGCCGCGGTGGGCCGTGGTGTCGACGGCGGCGGCCTTCTTGAACAGGGCAGGATTGATCACTCAGTGTTCTCCATGAGGTTGTGATGTGAGGGCGCTGACAAGCACCTTGTCCACGCGCTTGCCGTCGAGGTCCACCACCTCGAAGCGCCAGCCCTCCCATTCCACCGAATCAGCAGTGGCGGGCAGGCGGCCCAGCAAGAGCATGATCATGCCAGCCAGTGTGTTGTAGCGGCCGCGGTCCTCCTCGGGGAGTTCCCGCAGCTCCAGCCGGTCCTTCATCTCAGGCACAGGGATCAGGCCGTCCATCAGCCAGCTGCCGTCTTCGCGCTTCACGGCCCAGGCATCCTCGCCAGAAGGCACCGTGAACTCTCCCGTGATGGCCTCCAGCACATCGCGCTCGGTGATCAGGCCCTGCACAGCACCGTACTCGTCCACCACGAATACCATCTCGCTGGTGGAGGCGCGCAGATGTTCCAGCAACTCCATACCGGACAGCGTCTCCGGCACGAAGACCGACGCCTGCAGATGGTCAGCCAGGTTGACGGGCTGGCCCCGCACCACGGGGGTGACCAGCCGGTGCGCAGACAGCACGCCGATCACGTCGTCCAGCCCGCCGCGGCAAACGGGGTAGCGCGAGTGGCCATGTTCGGCCATGGTGGCCAGCGTTTGATCCATCGGGGCGTTGGCGTCCAGCCACGCGATCTCGGCGCGCGGCACCATCATCGAGCCGATCTGGCGGTCGTCCAGGCGGAAGACGTTGCGCACCATCTGGTGCTCCTGCGCCTCGATCACCCCGGCGTCCAGCCCTTCCTCCAGGCTGGCCGCGATCTCCTCTTCGGTCACGCTGCGGGCGGTCTGGCCCTTGAGCCCCAACAGGCGCAGCATGCCCTCGGTGCACGCGCCCAACAGCAGTACAAAGGGCCGGGTGGCCGTGGACAACCAGTTCATGGGCCGAGCCACCAGGCGCGCGACCGTCTCGGGAAACATCTGCCCCACCCGCTTGGGCACCAGTTCGCCAAAGATGATGGTGAGGAAGGTGATGATCACCACCACCAGGGCCGTGGCCGTGAGTTGCGCGGCGTGCGCCTTCACGGCGAAGTGCCCGACGATCCATTCGGCCAGCGGAGCGGAGAACGCCGCCTCACCCACGATACCGTTGAGCACGCCGATGGAGGTGATGCCGATCTGCACCGTGGACAGAAACTTGGTCGGGTTCTCGTGCAGGTCCATCGCTGCCTGCGCCCCGCTCTCGCCCGATTCAACCAGCACCTGCAGGCGAGCCTTGCGGCTGGCGGTGAGCGCCATCTCCGACATCGCAAAGGCGCCGTTCAGGAGGATCAGGAAAACCAGCAGTGCAACGTCCATGCGCGCCGCCCATGCAGGCGGTGGCAGTTCAGGGGCGGCAAGGGTAGCAGAATCTCCTCATGATTCTGCTCATTGGTGACCTGCAAGGCTGCTGCGATCCGCTGGACCGCCTGCTGAACGAGACGGGCTTTTCCCCGTCGCGCGACCGCCTGGTGGTGCTGGGCGACCTGGTCAACCGCGGGCCGGCGTCGCTGCGGGTGCTGCAGCGCCTGGCGGCGCTGGGGGGCTCAGCGCGCTGTGTGCTCGGCAACCACGACCTGCACCTGCTGGCCGTGGCCCACGGCGTGCGCCGCGCCCACCGCAGTGACACCGTGCAGCAGGTGCTGGACGCTCCCGAGCGAGCGCAGTGGCTGGACTGGCTGCGCCGCCAGCCGCTGGCGTTGACGGAGGCCGGCTGGCTGTGCGTCCATGCCGGCCTGCCGCCGGGCTGGAACGCCGCACAAGCCCTGGCGCTGGCGGCCGAGGTCAGCACGGTGCTGGCGGGTGACGATCTGCCCGGCTTCCTGGCCACGATGTACGGCAACGAGCCGGCGCGTTGGGACGACGGGCTGCAGGGCGCAGAGCGCCTGCGCTTCATCGTCAACGCCCTGACGCGCATCCGGTTCTGCGCTGCAGATGGCACGCTGGAGCTGCAGACCAAGGAAGGCCTGCAGGCCACGCCCGCCGGCCTCTACCCTTGGTTCGAGGCGCCGGGGCGCCGCAGCGCCGGCCAGCCCGTGGCCTTCGGCCACTGGAGCACGCTAGGCCTGGTCAACCGGCCGGATCTGCTGGGCCTGGACACGGGCTGTGTCTGGGGCGGGTCCTTGAGCGCTGCACGCGTGGACGGCGGTCGGCGCGAGCTGTTTCAGGTGCAGTGTCCGCAGGCACTGGTACCGGGGTGAATCTCCGGGGGAGCCAGTCGCGCCAGGCCCTTGCGCCGGGCAAGGCACAATGACCGTCCTGAGGAAGCGTGGCCGAGCGGTTTAAGGCACCGGTCTTGAAAACCGGCGACGGGGGAACCCGTCCGTGAGTTCGAATCTCACCGCTTCCGCCAGCCTGAGGCCAGGCTAGGCGGTGTTGCCCGCCGGCGGGCCGTCAGACAGCAGGATCCAGGGGGCACTGGGCTGCAAGACCGCGCGGCCCACCCAGCGCTCGAAGTCATCGGGCGGCATCGGCCGACTGAACAGATAGCCCTGCATGACATTGCAGCCCAGGTTCTGCAGCACCTCCACCTGACGCAGGTTCTCCACCCCTTCGGCCACCACCGTGAGCCCCAGCGAGCGGGCCAGGGCGATGATCGCCGTGACAACCGCTGCGCTCTGCGGCGTCACGCCCAGATCACGCACGAAACTGCCGTCGATCTTCACTTCTGAAATCGGCAGGGTGGTCAGATAGGCCAGCGAAGAGTAACCGGTGCCAAAGTCGTCGATGGAGATCCTGACACCGATGTCGTTGAGGCGTTGAAGGGCGGGAAACACGCCTTGCTGGTCCTTCATCAGGCCGGTCTCGGTGATTTCCAGCTGGATCGAACCCAGCGGCACGTCGCAGTCCTGCACGCTGCGACGGATGTGATCAACCAGATCAGCCCGCTCGAAGAGCCGACTGGGCAGGTTGACGGCGATGGATTGCGAAAAACCGAACCGATCGCGCCACTCACGGACCTGCCGTGCGGCCTCCACCAACGCCCACTGCGACATCGGCAGGATCAAGCCGATCTCCTCGGCGAGCGGGATGAAGTCGCCGGGCGGCACCAGCTGGCCGCCGCGCTTCCAGCGCATCAGCGCCTCTGCGCCCACCACGCGGCCCTCTAGCAGGTCCACCTTGGGCTGGTAATGAAGCACCAGTTCATGGCGCTCCAGCGCCTTGTGCAGTGCCGTCTCGAGTTCCAGCCGCTCACGCCCGGAGGTCGCCAGGCTGGGGGCATACACCACCGTGGCATTGCGCCCCGAGGCCTTGGCGGAATACATGGCAACGTCCGCATTGCGCATCAGGTCCAGCATGTTCTGGCCGTCGCGCGGATACATCGCCACCCCGACGCTGGCCGTGACGATGCACTCCTGGCCGGACAAGTAGATGGGGGCCTTCATGGTCTCCAGGATGCGTGCGGCCACGCGCTCGGCGTCATGCTCCGTGGCGACCTCGGGCAAGAGTGCCACGAACTCGTCGCCCCCCAGGCGGCCCACGGCCTCAAGCGTTCGGTGAGCGCGTGAGTTGCCGACGTCGATCACGGATTCCGTGACCTGGTCGCTGTGGCGCACACAGGACCGCAGCCGCCTGGCCACCTCGGCCAGCAGTTCGTCACCGGCCGTGTGCCCCAGGGTGTCGTTGATGAGTTTGAACCGGTCCAGATCAATGAGCAACAAGCCGCACAGGTGGCCCTGACGGCGGGCGTGCTCCAAGGCACGCTCGGTGCGCCACAGCAAATGGCGGCGGTTGGGCAGCCCGGTGAGGGAATCGAAATTGGCCAAGTGGCGGATCTTGTCCTCGGCCGTCCGACGATCTGTGACATCCTGCACCACGCCGGTGTACTTGCCGTCGCCTCGGTGATCCGACCGCTCGGGCTCGGCCTCGACGTGAATGACCCGGCGACGCCCATCGGGGAGTTCGATGGCCACATCCGTGGCCAATACTGTGTGGTGCAGTTTCAAGGCCGTCAGCATCCGCAACACGCCGTGCCGGTCTGGGCGCGGCACCATGCGGATCAACTGCCGCAGCCCAGGCGTGCTGCCGGCCGACACGCCAAGTACCGGGTAGGCCTCTGCCGACAACTCAAGTCGGCCTTCCCAGCTCCCTGCAAGGGGGTGCCATTCAAAACTGCCCATGCGGGCCAGATCCAGCGCCCGTGCCAGGCGAGCGCGGCTGCGCAACAACTCCTGCTGGGTGCGTGAGGCCCTCAACAGGTAACGCAGCCGCCCTTCCAGCAGGCTCCACTGCGGTGTCTTGACAAAAAAATCCGTGGCACCGGCTCGGTAGGCGTGGCTGATCGAGGCATCATCGTCCAGGCCAGTGAGCATCAACACCGGCACATGCGCCAGCGCTGGCAGGGCGCGAAGGCGTTCGCAGGTGTCAAACCCGTCCAGCCCGGGCATCTGGGCGTCCAGAACCACGATGTCCGGCACCTTGTGCCGCAGGTGCTCAAGCGCCGCCTCGCCGCTGGGCACCTCGGCCACCACGAAGCCCCGCCCGCGCAGCGCCACCGCCGTGATCATCAGGTTGACTTCATCGTCATCGACGAGCAGCACCGAGGCCGAGGCCTCGGGCAGAGCGTCTTCAGGGTAAGCGGCTTCGAATATCACGGGGTCGGTTCCACCAAGAGCATAGCCGCAACCGGCTCACCGGTCTGCGCAGCGTGCTCAGCGCTGTCTCGGGGCTGCTGAATACCCTGCCGGCTGGCAGCCCTGGTGTCCGTAAAATCTATCGTATGAGGATGCGCTTGCAGCCGCCCGGTCGGGTAGCCACTGTATCGGCCTGGGTGGCCCCTATGTCGGCGGCCCTGGGACCAAGCGCCGCGGCGGCCCAGCCGCAGGCGGCAGTCGTCACGTCGGGTCCTTGGTTGCTGGCCGCCGTGCTGCTGGTGCTTGCCGTCGTGATGATCTTGGCCTGCGCACTGGGCTACCTTTGGGGCCGCCGCTCATCGCATTCCAGCGCCGCGCCGTATGGTGCCAGCGGGCCTGCCGCGACCGCCGCGACCACAACCACTCCGGCCGCGGTGTCGACACCCACCCCCGTTGGCGCAGACCCTGCGCAAGCGCCTTCAGAGCAAGCGCCTGCGGTCGACGAAGGGCTGTCCTTCAGCTACACGCTGTCCCACGATCTGCGTGCGCCCGTGAGAGTGGTGGACGGCTTTGCGCGCATCCTGAAAGAGGACTACAGCCGCCAGATGGACCGCATCGGCAATGATCATCTGGACCGCATCCTGTCAGCTGCAGCGCGGATGAACGCCATGATCGACGCCATGCTATCTCTGGCGCAGCTGACAAGCCATCCCCTGGCCCGACAACCGGTGAACCTCAGCCAGTTGGCGGCCTACATCCTGGAGGATCTGCACCGCGCGCACCCGGAGCGCCTGGTGCAGGTGGACATCCAGGCCGACCTTCAGGTGATGGGCGACCCCACCCTCATGCGCCAGCTGATGGAAAACCTGCTGTCCAACGCGTGGAAGTACACCTGCAAGACCGCAGCAGCCCACATTCAGGTGCAGGCCACCTCGCAAGGCGAACAGCGGGTCTTTGAAGTGCGGGACAACGGTGCGGGCTTCGACATGCGATCCGCCGAGCGGCTGTTCGGGCTCTTCCAGCGCCTGCACAGCGCCAACGACTTTGCGGGCACTGGCGTGGGCTTGGCCTCGGTGCAACGGATCGTACGCCGACATGGCGGCGACATCTGGGCCGAGTCGCAGCCGGGAAAGGGCTCGCGGTTCTGCTTCACGCTCAAGGGCTGAGCCCTGGGTCTGCACCCGCAGGGCGACCGCACCCGCAAGCGGCCTCGTCCTTCGAGGCCCCACCCGGTCAGGCGGCCGGATCCCGCGTGGTCGAGAGCTCCTCCACCGCCAGGACCAGGCGCTCGGCCTGGGCTGAGATGGGCCTGCCCTCAGTGGCAGCAAGCTTGCGCAGGCGTGCCAGCGCCTGGCTGCGGGTCAGGGAAAAGCGGTGCATCAGGACGCCCACCGCCAGCGGCACTGCGGCTGCCAGGAGAACTGCTTCGTCCCCGGGTTCCTGGGCGGACAGCAGTGCAGTTGCCTCCTCGGCCGCCTTCATCTGCTGGGCCCGGGTGAACGCGGCGTCGATCGTGGGTACGATCTGGCCGATTTCCAAGGGCTTGACCAGGTAGGCAAGCGCACCCAGCGCCTTGACCTTGGCCACGGTTTCATCATCGGAAAACGCAGACAGGAAGACGAACGGCGTGTGCCCCACTTCACGCAGGTACTCCGCAACGTCGAAACCGGTCTTGCCTTCCATGCGGATGTCCAGCAAGGCAATGTCAGGCCGGTGCTGCCGTGCAAGCAAGATGGCATCGTCACCGTTGTCGGCATCGATGACCTCGTAACCCGCCTTGGACAGCCCATGGGTCACCATGGCCAGCACCAGCCGGTCATCGTCCACGACGAGGATCTTTCCCTTTGCACCCATGCCAGGATTATCCTCTTCCAGAGCTCGCCAGGCAGGCTTGGCGCACGCTTGGCAGGCTCATCGCAGGGTCAGCCATCCTTGCGCACCGCAGGCGGGCGCAGCAGCACCCGGGCCACCACCTCGTCAGCCGCCTGCTTGAGCGTGAACTCTGCCGCGCGGCGTGGCAGCAAGGCGCGCACCAGGCCCAGGCCGCTGGCGCCTGAAGGAACACTTGCGAGATCGAAACCCTCGCGCAAGGCCCCCTGACTGACAACCTCCAGCGTGACATCAGCGACCCCGGCCCGCAAACGAAGGATCACCGCGTCCTTCGATCCATGCTTGATGGCGTTGGTCAGGAGCTCATTGGCGGTCAAGGCTACCGGAATGGCCTCGGCCTCGGGCAGACGCCAGCGCTCGGGCTCCTGGCCTTCGATCTGGACATCGATGGTGTGGTGAAAGGTCCTCTGCACGGCCGTAGCCACGGCCTTGAGCAAGCCGGCCAGCACCACCGGGCCGCTGGAACCCACCTGCAAGCCGTACACCTGGGCGATGGCCTGCAACTGGCCCACCGCGTCCGACAGGATGGGCGCCACCTCGGGGAATCGCGCCGACGCCTGCTGCAACAGGCCCGCCACACCCTGCAGGTTGTTCTTAATGCGGTGGTGCACCTCTTGCACCAGCATGCCGCGCTGGGCGATGGCGGCGTCGAAGCGCTCCTGCTCGGCAGCGCGCAGATCCGTGACCTCGGTGGCCACCAGCAGGATCTGCCCCTGCGCCGAATCATCGCGGGAGCTGGCCGACACCATGCGCATGTCCCACACCCGGGAGGCAGATCCGTCAACACCAGCGCGCTCCACTTCACGACGCACGCCCGTGGGGAACTCGCCCGCCAGGTCCAGATTGGCGCTCAGTTCGGCCGCCTGCTGCGCTGGCAAGGCGCCGACCCACTGCGCGGGCGTCCGCCCCAGCAAGGTGTCCATCGTTCCGCCAAGGAACTCCTCAGCCAGGTAGTTCAGTTGCAGAAGCCGGCACGAAGGCCACTCGAACAGGGCCATGGCCATGGGGGCCGTCTCCAGCACACGCTGAAGCGAGGCCTGGGCCCGGGCGCCGAGCAGTGCGGCCTGGTGGTCCTCAGACTGCGGTGCGAGGCACAGAAAGACCGCAGGCGCAGCCATGGGGTCCTGCGCCGCAACGGCGCCCCATATGCGCAAGGGGCCCGAAGTGCCGTCAGCGCGCGCCCATTGACTGTCCGCGCCCAGCACCGCCCCCTGCGCCCCACTGGCCAGCACCCGATCGTGCAGGTCGGCCAACGCCCCCTGCGCTTGGGTCGGGCAGTCACGCAGGGCCGTACCGACCAAGGCCTGGGGGACCGACCCCAGCAAAAGGCCCGCGGCATCGTTGGCGTCCACGATCATGCCGTGCCTGACCCGGAGCAGACCCACTCCCGCGGCTGACACCAGCGAAGAAAGCGCGTCCAAGGGTGCCATCATCAGCCTCGGGTTGTCAGGCTTCCACCAGACGGGCCGAGACCAGGGCCGACAACACAGCCCGGTTCACGCCCTCCGGGGCTATCAGCGTGAGTGGGAGGCGGCAGACCTGACGGTCCCGCCACACGATGGGCGCGTATCCAAGGTGGATCAGGCCGAACAGGGGCGAATCTGACATGGAGGCCGCGGGCGGTTCACGACGAGCCCGCCTCTGGCGGGATCAGCGGACGTACTCGAAAAGTGACAGCTTTTGCACCATCGAATACGCCTTGAGCGCAGAATCGTAACTGGTTTGACGGCTCTGGAACTCCGAAATGGCCTTGGCCATGTCCGTGTCCTCTGCCGCCGAGCGCTGCGTCTGTGCAGCCAGTCGGCCGTCGCTCAGGCGGCCGTCCAGGCCGTCGGCCTGCTCCATGCGCCAGCCCAACTGGGAACGCGTGCCCATCAGCGCGCCCAGGGTGGAATCCAGGTCGCGCAGGCCGTCACCCACCGTCTGGGCCCGTTGCGCGCCCGTGCGGCCGGCGGTCTCCAGCGCGGAGATCAAGCCGTCCACCACGCCGAACGGCGACAGGCTGCGGGTTGCCGGCTCCACCTTGAAGACATCCTTCCCGGGCGTGGGCGTGCCGGTCAGGGTGACCGCCATGCCGTCGAACTCGATCGCCTTGCCGGACTTGTAGGGGAACGTCTGGATGACACCATCGTCCCGCTTGATCGAAACGGCGAGACCGGCGGATGCGCCGCCAGTGAAACTCAGTTCGTAGCCCCGGCCCGTCAGATCGGCGGGCGATGTGACCTGCCCGGCGTTGATCCAGGCCTGGGTGGCGTGCGCCGGAGCGACGGCACCGGCGTAGGAGGTGGCGAAGACACCGTTACCGGTGGGGGCCTGCATCCACGCCGCAGCGCCGTCCAGGTACAGGGGCAGTTCATCGGTGGAGGTGGCCGCCATGCCACCGGCAACACCCTTGAACTCAACGCCTTGAGCGCCTTCGACGAAGGGGGTCCCCTTACCGCCCTGCCCGCCGAACAGGTAGCCCCCCAGGCCGTCTTGCTGGTTGGCAATGCCCAGCAGCTGCTCGCGCAGGCCACGCAGTTCCTTGGCGATCGTTTGCCGGTCGGCGTCGCCTGTTGCGGCGTTGCCCGCCTGCACGACGAGCTCGCGCATGCGCTGCATCACCTCCACAGCGTCGCCCAGTGCGGACTCCGCCTGGCCCATCGTCTGGCGGCTCGCCTCCAGGGCCCGCTGCCGGGTCTCCAGGCGCGCGTCCTGGGCCATTGCGCGTTCGGCGTTGGCGGCCTGCGCCGGGTCGTCGCTGGCCCGCAAGACCCGCTTGCCGCTGACCAGTTGGTCGTGCGAACTCTGCAGCGACTGCTGTCGGCGCTGGATCAGGTCGACGGAGCGGTCGAACTGGGTGGCGGTGGCGATCCTCATGGCAGGTTCATCCCGAAGTCATCAGACGGCCGTGGTCTGCAGCAAGGTGTCGAAAATGGACTGCGCCACTTGCAACACCTTGGCGGAGGCCTGGTAGGCCTGCTGTGACTGGATCAGGCGGGCGGCCTCTTCGTCCAGGTTGACGCCGTCAACGGCCGTTCGGCGCAACTGCGCCTGGCCGGCCACGGCCGTGGAGATCTCAGAGGCGCTCATCGCGCCCTGGACGCGGGCGCCGATGTCGCTGATGCCCACGGCATAGGCGTCGGTGATGCTCAGGCCGCCTTGACCGTCGGCCGTACGGCCCACAAATGCGGTCTCGGCCAGCGCAGCCAGCGCCAGGGCATTGCCGTTGTTCTGGCGCGTCTGCGTGGTGGCTGAGAGAACGAACCCGTCACCGGCGAAGCCCGTGGCCAGATCGGCCGCGGCTGGCCGCCCAGCTATCATCAAGTCCACACCACCCAAGCTCAGGGCCTGCCCCGGCGTCCAGGTAAGCGAGCTGGTGCCGCCCACAGGCGGGGTCACGCTCACGGTATTGGGGCCTGTGAACCTGAGCACCACATCCGAAACGGCCACGGCCGACACCAGGGCTGCGCCCGGCATCTGCACCTGCAGGCTGCTCAGGGCCCCTGTGCCCTTGTTGCCCGGCTCGACCCGCGACACCACAGGCGAAGCGGCAGCCAGCCCGTCCGGACGGGTGAGTTCGCGGCGCATCATGCCCGCGGCATAGGTCACGGGCTGCAGCAGGAAGCGGTCCTGCGTATTCAAGGTCCCCAGCCCGGTGAGCGTGAAGCCCAGCGTGGCGGCCTGCGCTTGCGGGATGGCAGCGCCACCAGTGGACGGCGTCAAGGTCCAGTCACTGGCGCCCGTGTCATAGGCCAGCGTGTACTCCGCCGCCTGCAACTTCGCGGGGTCGCTGATGGCGAGCGTCGGTTTGGCGGTGCCCTGGTTGGTGGCGGCCGGCCGCACCATCGGCAGTGCGCCTGCGGCCAAGGTGTCGTGAAAGTCGAAGAACAGGTCGGCGCCCGTCTTGCCTTGAAGGTCCAACCCCAGGGACTGCTGGCGATTGACCATGCCCGTCAGCGCCGCAGCCATCTGCCCCATGCGGTTGCGGGCCGGCACCAGGTCTTCGTTCTGAAAGCGCAGCACCCCCGCCATGTCGCCGCCGCCCAGCAGATCACTGTCGATCACCCTAGCGCCAGCCTTGTCATTGAAAGCCAAGGCTTTGCGGGAGGGATCGGCGGGGTCGGCCACCACGGACAGCTTCCCGGCATTGCCGCCCATCACCAGCGGCCGACCATCGCCCACGAAGACCGATACGGATTCGTCAGGCCCCATCAAGGACTTGACCTGGATCTTCTGGCTGATCTGGCTCAACAGACGGTCGCGTTCATCCAGGAGTTCATTGGGAGCCCCCTGCGAACCGGAAACGGCGACGATCCTGGCGTTGACCAAAGCGAGACTCTGCGCCAGGGCATTGACACGCTGTACCCCGTCACCAAGTGCCGCATTGACATCGGCCTGCAAGGCATCCATCTGTTGGGAAGCACCCGAGAAACGGCTGGCCACCTCGTCGGCCCGTGCGAGCACAGCCTGACGCAGGCCTTCGTCGGCGGGGCGGCTGGCCAGATCGGTCATGGCGTTCAGGAACTGGCCCGCCGCATGCCCCACGCCCTGCTCGCCGGTACGGAAGACGTCCTCGAGTTTCTGCAATGCGCTCAGCCGCGCCTGGTCCATGCTCGCCGAGGACTGGGTGCCGGCGGCCTCGCGGGTCAGGAATGCGTCGTGGGCGCGAGTGACACCCTTGACGTCCACACCCCGGCCGATGTAGCCGCCACCCGTGGATTGAGAAGCCGAGGTGGACAACTCCACGCGCTGGCGTGAATAGCCTTCGACATTGGCGTTGGCGATGTTGTTGCCGGTGGTCTGCAACACCGCATAGTTCGCGGCCATGGCGCGCGAACCGATGGACAGCAGGCTGAAGGCACTCACAGCTCAGGGCTCTCAGGCCACGGCCCGCTGCAGGCGCAGCGTGGTGTTGATCACACGCGACAGCTTGTCGGCGTAGGCGGGGTCGGTGGCGTAGCCGGCACGTTGCAGGCCCTGCGCGAACGCTGCGGCATCCTGGCCGCGGGCCATGACCTGCGCGTAGCGCGGGCTCTCCTTGATGAGCTTGGCGTAGTCGGAAAACGACTCGGCATAGCTCGAGTAGGCACGGAACTGCGCCTTCACCCGCTGGGGCTTGCCCCCCACGTACTCCGTGGTCCACACCTCGGCCGTCGGGCCCTTCCAGCTGCCCCCGGCCTTGATGCCGAACAGGTTGAACGATGGGCTGCCATCCGCATGGCGGATTTCCTTGCGGCCCCAACCCGTCTCCAGCGCGGCCTGGGAGACCATGAACTCGGCGGGAATGCCGGTCTTTTCCTGGGCCGCCTTGGCCGCCTGGGCGTGGTGCTGTACGAAGGTGGCCGCGGCCGACTGCGGGATGCGCACCTCGGGGGCCGGCTGGGTGGCCGATTGCAACGGTGCGGGCGTGGGATTGGCGGTTTCGGTGCGGGGGATGGGCCCGGGGTTCAGGCCCATCTGCCGCTCCAACTGCTTGGCAATCACGTCGGACAGCCCGCCGGGCAGGCCAGTCATGCGGGTGGCGAGTTGGCTGTCCAGCATCTCGGTGCCGAGCTTGGAGCCCTCGTTGTCAAACATCCCGGTGGCCATGGTCGAGGCCCGCATGCTCTTCATCAGCTCCTGCATGAAAAGCGACTCGAAGGCCTTGGCGGCCTCGCGTGCCGCACCCTTGGGGTCGGCACTGGCCTTGAAACGCAGGGCGTCCAGGGACCGGACGTCGGCGTTGAGGGTGTTGCGGGTGTCCAGGGCCATGGTGCGACCTCAGATCACCTCGATCTCGGCCTGCAGAGCACCAGCGCTGCGCATGGCCTGCAGGATGGCCAGCAGATCCTGCGGCGTGGCGCCCAGGGCGTTCAGGGCGCGCACCACGTCCGCCAGGCGGGCTCCAGCGGGCAGCATCATCAACGCCCCACCCTGCTGGGTGATGGTGATGTCGGCCTTTTCGGTGACCGTGGTCTGACCTTGCGAAAACGGTGCGGGCTGGCTGACCGACGGTGTGGAACTGATGGTGACCGACAAGCTGCCGTGCGCCACCGCACAGGCCCCCAGCGTGACACTGTCGTTCAAGACCACCGAACCCGTGCGTGCATTGAGCACCACCCGTGCGGCCGGCTTGGCCAGCTCGATCCGCAGGTTTTCGATGTCGGCCAGGAAGCCGATGCGCTCACCCGGGTCGGCTGGGACGGCCACGGACACGGTGCGGCCGTCACGCGCCATGGCCACCCCAGCACCCTTGGCCGTGTTGATGGCCTGCGCCACGCTGCGGGCGGTGTTGAAGTCGGCCGCATTGAGGCCCAGCTGGATGCTGTTGCCTTCAAGCAAGGGCGTGGGCACCGAGGCCTCGACCGAAGCACCCTCGGGAATACGGCCCGCCGACAGGTGGTTGATCTGCACCTTGGAGCCCCCCGCCGATGCGCCAGCACCGCCCACGATCAGGTTGCCTTGCGCCATGGCGTAGATGCGTCCGTCGGCACCCTTCAAGGGCGTGGCGATCAGCGTGCCCCCGCGCAGGCTCTTGGCATTGCCCAGCGACGAGACGTTGACGTCTATGGTCTGGCCCGGCTGGGCAAAGGCCGGCAACTGGGCGGTGACCATCACGGCGGCCACGTTGCGCAACTGCATGCTGGCGCCGGCGGGCACGGTGACACCCATCTGCTGCAACATGGCCTGCAGGCTTTGCGTGGTGAAGGGGGTCTGCGTGGTCTGGTCCCCCGTGCCGTCCAGCCCCACCACCAGGCCGTAGCCGGTGAGGGCGTTGCTGCGCACGCCCTGGATCGAGGCCAATTCCTTGATACGGGTGGCTTGGGCCTGGGCCGGCCACAACGCCGTCAGGGCCAGGGCCAGAACCAGCAAGCACGCCCACGCCAGGCGCAGCCATCCGGCCTGGGCTTGAAGGGGCAGCGGTTTGTGGCGCATGGGGACTTGTGGTGAAGGGTGGCTTTGCAGCAGCCAGCCGGGGGCTGGCCTGTCGACTGATTTTGAGAAAACTTCAGATCGGCAGAACGTTCAAGAAGAACCGGGAAAGCCAGCCAATTCGGTTGGCATCGGCCGCCGGGCCCCGGCCGCGGTGCTGAACCCGCACGTTGGCCACCATGCCGCTCGCCACGGTGTTGCCCGGCTGGATGGTGCGGGGGTCGACCTGGCCGGAAAAGCGCAGCACGTCGACGTTGTCGTTGACCCCGATCTGCTTTTCGCCGGCGATCTGCAGGTGGCCGTTGGGCAGCACCCCCGTGACGATCACGGTGATCATTCCGGAAAAGTCGTTCGTGTTCTCGGTGGCGCCCTTGCCCGCAAAGGTGCTGGTGGAAGAGCCCGAGATCGAGGCCCGGTCCAACGGGTTCGACTTGACCAGGGGAACGGCCTTGAGCGCACCCTCCAGACTGCCGCTCTTGTCCACGGAGCTGTTGCTGGACTGGCTGGCAGTCACCTTCTCCACGATGCTGATCGTGAGCGTGTCGCCCACCAGACGCGCTCGGTGATCCTCGAACAAGGGCCGGTATTGCGACGCCTGGAAGATCGAGCCATTGGCAGGCGGCACCTGCAGCGTCGGCACGGCCTGCACCGGCCGGGTGTCGGCCAGGTCCACCTTCGGCGGCGCGTTGAACGTGGCGCATCCCGTCAGGGCCACCCCGCCAACCCAAGCGGCCAAGCTGGCGGCTGAAGACATCGAACGCCAGGCCTGCGCCCGCAGGGCTGCGACAGTGGAAGAAGCTAGGGTCATGAAGAGTCTCCGGGTCAGATCTGCGACAGCTTCTGCAGCATCTGGTCACTGGTCTGGATGGCCTTGGAATTCATCTCGTAGGCGCGCTGGGTGGCGATCATGGACACCAGTTCTTCCACCACATTCACGTTGCTGCCCTCCACAAAGCCCTGGCGCAGCGAACCGTGGCCACTGGCCCCGGGCGCGCCGGCATTGGGAGTGCCCGAGGAGGCTGACTCGGCGAACAGGTTGCCGCCCATTGGGTCCAGCCCGCCCGGATTGACGAAGGTGGCGATCTGCAACTGCCCCACCGTCTGCGGCTGGGGCTGCCCTTGCAGGGTCACGGCCACCGTGCCGTCCTTGGCCACCGTGACGCTGCGCGCCGCTGCCGGGATGGTGATGCCGGGCTGTACCGTGTAGCCCGCGCTGGTGACCAACTGCCCGTTGCCGTTGAGCTGGAAGGCACCGTCGCGGGTGAAGCCCGTGGTGCCATCGGGCAGTTGCACCTGGAAGAAGCCCGGTCCTTCGATGGCCACATCGAACTGCCCGGAGGTCTGCGAAAGCGTGCCCTGCGAGAAATTGCGCGAGGTCGCCGCAGCCCGCACCCCCAGGCCGAGCTGCAGGCCCGTGGGCAGCTGGCTCTGCTCAGAGGTGGCCGCGCCGCTCTGGCGCAGGTTCTGGTACATCAGGTCTTCGAACACCACACCTGAGCGCTTGTAGCCGTTGGTGGCGACGTTGGCCAGGTTGTTGGCGATGGCGTCCAGCTTGGTCTGCTGGCCCTCCATGCCGGTCTTCGAAATCCACAGTGATCTGATCATGGTCGGCCCTCCTGTCAAGGCGTGAAACCGATGATCTGCCGAACTTGAGCCCCACCAGAAGCGGAAAAGGGCCGGAATCGGCCCCTTGTTCCGCGGCGTTGCCGGTATTACTGCGGCGCCAGCAGCTTCGCGGCCGACTGCTCCTTCTGCTCTGCGGTCTGCAAGGCCTTCATCTGCTGCTCGAACTGGCGCGCGGCCGAGATCATGGCCACCATCGATTCAACGGCGTTCACGTTGGAGCCCTCCAGCGCGCCGCTTTGCAGGCGGGCCGTGGGGTCGGCGCCCAGGTCCCCCTCGGCGGCCCGGAAAAGGCCGTCCGTGCCACGCTGCAAGGGTGCCTCGGGCGTGACGAGCTTCAGGCGCCCCAGCGGCTGTGGCCTCTCGCGGCCCACCTTGGCCGAGACCGTGCCGTCCGAGGCCACTTCCACCTGTGCATTGGCCGGGATGGTCAGCGGGCCGCCGTCACCCACCACCGGCCGGCCCTGCAAGTCGGTGAGCAAGCCTTCGGCATTGACCTCCATCGCCCCGGCCCGCGTGTAGGCCTCGGTGCCATCCAGCGCCTGCACGGCCAGCCAGCTGTTGCCCTTGACCGCCACGTCCAGCGGCCGCCCGGTGGTCTGCACCACGCCCGGCGCATTGCTGTAGCCCACCGTGGACTCCAGCGCATACACCCGGCTGCTGGCGCCATCGCCGCGCACCGGCACCGCGCGAAAGGCGGACAGTTCGGCGCGAAAGCCATTGGTGGAGACGTTGGCCAGGTTGTGGGACACCACCTCCTGGCGCTGCATGGTGGCCTTGGCGGCCGCCATGGACAGGTAGATCATGCGGTCCATCAGCAGGCCTCCGGCGGGCCACACCTGCCCAGTGGTGACAAATTCGAACCCATCGTCTCAGCCCTCGCTCAATGCAGGTCTGTGCGCATCAACGCATGTTCAGGAAGGTCTGGGTGACCTGGTCCTGCGTCTTGATCGACTGCGCATTGGCCTGGTAGGTACGCTGTGCGGTAATCAGGTTCACCAGTTCGGCCGTCAGGTCGACGTTGCTTTCCTCCACCGCGCCGGCCACGATGTCGCCCAGGTTGCCGGTGCCAGGCACTTCCACCACCTTGGAACCCACGGCCTGGGTTTCCTTCCACGAGTTGCCACCCACGGACTGCAAGCCTTGCGGGTTGCGGAAACTCGCGATGGCCAACTGCGCCGTGTTGCGTGTCTCCCCATTCGTATACCGCGCAGTCAAAACGCCCTGTTCATTGAATGAGAACCCGCCGAGGGTACCCACTGGGTAGCCGTCTTGGGTTAACTTGCTGACAGCATAGTCACCAGACTGTTGGGTAACGTCCTGAAGGTTAAGTCCGACATCGTTTACGCCTGCGACAGCGCCGGCAACGACAAACTGATACTTGAGACCGGTAGTTCCTGGAGAGGTCGTCCCTGTTGCCGGATTAAGTGCTGCTTCCAAATCGGTAGCACTCAGTTTCAAGACTGGAGCGGCCAACGGCTCGGTAGCGGAGCCTTGGCGGGTCTTGGGTGGGCCTTCACCTGCTTTGGAACCGGTAAAGTCTACAGATCCGATCTTGGCTCCCGAAACCGGCACCCTATTGCCGTTGGCGGTTGCGTAAACATCCCAGAGACCTGCATCAGACTTGCGGTAGAAGGTGCTGATCTCGACCGACTGTCCCAACTGATCAAACATCTTGATAGAGGCGGAATAGTTGAAACTGTCTCCATCCTTGGGATCAAAGGCGACCGTTTTCTTCTTGTCCGCACTGTCCAGGTTGAAGCTTTGTACGATCTCGCCAGTGGCCCTTTGCGGGAGGCGAGCGTCTGGGATCTTCAGTTCCTGCAACTGTCCTTTCCGAATGGCCCCCGAAGCGTCGGCTCCATAACCCAGCAGACGTGCACCCTCGTTCGTCACGATCCAGCCGTCCTTGTCGGTCTTGAACTGGCCGTTGCGGGTGTAGAGCGTCGTCTTGGTGGCTTCCTGGCCGCTCTCCTGGTTGGAGACCTGGATCGGGAAGTACCCATCGCCGTTGATGGCCAGGTCCAGGTTGCGTCCCGTGGTGGAGATGCTGCCCTGGGTGTGGTCCTGCGTGACAGCCGCCAGGCTGGAGCCGATGCCGGCGCTGCGCTGGCCGCCGGCGGCTTCCGCGTACAGATCCGAGAACTCGGCACGGGAGGATTTCGCGCCAATGGTGTTGGCGTTGGAGATGTTGTTGGCAATCACCTCCAGGTTGGTGGCGGCGGCGCTCAGGCCAGACAAACCTTGTTGAAAGCTCATGATGGTTCCTTGTGTGGGGAATAGCTACAGGTTGCGAATCGGCACCCAGTCCGAATCAGGGAAAAGCAGGGCTCAGGACCAGGCCTTGACGTTGTTCACGGGCGTCGGGCCCGAGCGAGACAGTTGCAGCACCAGGCCGTCGGGGCCGGCGGTGACAGCGCTTACACGGTCGGCAGATTGGGGGCTGGCCCTGACCGCGTCCGCGCCGGCACGAGCGTTCACGCGAAAGGTCAGCCCGGACGGGTCCATGCCTTCCGGCACAGGCCACTGGAAGGCCCTGCGGCCGGAGGCCTGGGCACCCAGATCGACCTGACCGACGACGCGGCCGGCAGGCGACAGCACGTCCACGCTGACAGCGTCGGCCGGCCCGGCGAGCTCGAAAGCCCCCACGCCCTTGCCGCTCTCCACGGCGAGCGCACTGCCCGCGGTCCAGACCTGACGCCCCACCATGCCCGCGCCCTGCAGCGTCTGCGACTGCAGGAATTGCCCGGACATCTTCTGCAGGGCCGTCTCCAGCTTGTCCAGGCCCCCACTGGGGTTGAGCCCGGCGAGTTGGGTCGACAGCTTGTCGGTCATGCTGCCCACGGCGGTGTTGAGCTTCTCGATGCCCGCCACCGTGTTGATCTGCGCCATCTGCGTGGTCAGCTGGGCGTTGTCCATGGGGTTCATGGGGTCCTGGTTCTTCAACTGCGTGACCAGCAGCTTGAGAAACCGGTCGCCCGACTCCTCGTTGCTGGTGGCAATGGAGCTCTTGCTGCCGCCAGAGGCGGCGGCCAGGTCGGTCACGGAGGGAACGGCAGACAGGGCGCTCATGGAGATCCTCTTGGGGGGGGTGGAGGCGTGCGGCGGAACGTGAACAGGCAGGCCATCAGCCAGGCCCCTCACTGCCCCATCTGCAAGGTCTTGAGCAACAGGCTCTTGGCCGTGTTCATGACCTCGACGTTGTTCTGGTACGAGCGCGAGGCCGAGATCATGTTGACCATCTCCTCCACCGCGCTCACGTTGCTGAAGGTCACATAGCCCTCGCCGTCGGCTGCGGGGTGCTTGGGGTCGTGCACGCGGCGCCCGGGGGACTGGTCTTCACGGACGGTGCTCACGCGCACACCCGCCGAGCTGTCGGGGCCCAGCGCCCCACCGGCACCCATCAGTTCGGTCTGGAAGACCACCTGCCGGGCCTTGTAGGCCTTGCCATCAGGGCCCGCCACGGTGTCGACGTTGGCCAGGTTCGACGCCACCACGTTCAGACGCTGGCTTTGAGCGCTCACGGCGCTGCCCGCCACGTCAAAGATTCGGAACATGCTCATCGTTCAGGCTCCTCAGCCGGCACTGTGGCTCTTCATGGCGTCGAGCATGGTGCGCACGCTGCCATTGATGAAACGCAGGGTGGACTCATACTTGACGGTGTTGTCAGCAAAGCTGGCACGTTCACGGTCCATGTCCACCGAATTGCCGTCCAGATTGGTCTGGGCTGGCATGGCATAGCGCAGCATGGCGCCTGAGCGCCGGCTGGCATCGCTTCCAGAGGGCTGCGAGGTGGCTTCCCTCAGCGCCTTGCCGAAATCGAACTCGCGCGCCACGTAGCCCGGGGTGTCGGCATTGGCGATGTTGCTGGCGATCATGCGCTGCCGCTCAGCCCGCATGATGAGGGCTTCGGTCTGGAAGTTCAGCGAATCGGTCAGTCGTTGGATCATGTCGTTGCCCCATTCAAGGTGGGCCTTGATGAGAGCGATTCTCGGCATCGGCCACCCTCAGGATCCGCCGAAAAGGCCCCGGCTTCCGGCCCTGTTCCAACCCTGCGCCTTCTTGCCGCGGCCTATATTGACGACCGTGAAACTCCCTTACCTCCCCTCCTTGATGCTGCTGGGGCTGTGCAGCGCAGCGCTGTGCAACCCCAGCCCATCCGCCATGCTTGATCCTGCCTGGACACAGCGTGCCCAGCAGTTGGCCAACGACGCTGCGCGCGCCGCCTTTGGTGACCAGCTCCCGGTTCGGGTGGAGGTGGTGCCAGGCCAGCTGGACGCACGCCTGAGCCTGGCGCCGTGCCAGAAGGTGGACGTCTTCATGCCTGCGGGGCAGCGCGCCTGGGGGCGCACGCGCATCGGCCTGAAGTGCCTGCAGGGCCCGGTGGCCTGGAGCGTGACCTTGCCGCTGACCGTGCGTCTGTGGGCCCCCGCCCTGGTGACCACCGGCCCGCTGCCGGCCGGCACAGTGCTGGCTGCGTCGCACCTGCGGATGTCCGAGGTGGATTGGGCCGAACGAGACTCCCCTGCCCTCTTCCTCGAAGGCGCGGCCCTGGGCAGGATCCTGGCCACGGCCTTGTCCCCTGGCGCGCCTGTGCGGCAGGAGCACCTGCGAAAGCGGCAATGGTTCGACGCAGGTGACAACGTGCGCATCCACGCCGTCGGGCCAGGCTTCACAATACAGAGTGAAGGCGTGGCTGTGTCGCCCGGCATCGAAGGCCAAAACGTCCAGATTCGCACCGAATCGGGGCGAACGATCACCGGAAAGCCCGTAGGGCAACGATTGGCGGAGGTGCTGTTGTGAACCCTGCTCGCCCCGACAAGATGCCCAAGTCCAGATCAGGACTAAAGTTAACGGTCCCGGTGGCCGATAAAGTCACGCAAGGGGCATCGTATTCGCCCGCCTCCCCAAGGAGCACACCATGAAGATCGGCCCTTCAGATCCCAGGATCGTCCAGCCACCCCCGTCTGGTGAGCGCAAGACGAACGCGACCACGCGCCCGGACAGCGCCCATAGCAGCGCAGAAGTGAGCCTCTCATCATTGGCGGAGCTGAAGATGGACCCGAATGGCGAAGGCTCGTTCGACGCTGCCAAGGTGGAGCGCATCACGCAGGCCATCCGCGAAGGTACCTTCACGGTGAACGCCGGGGCCATCGCCGATCAGCTGATCTCCAACGCGCAAGAATTGCTGGACAGGACTCCTCAGCCATGAGGCCCATGCCGGCTCAAGTGGACCTGGAGGTGCCGGTACGGCAGGTGGAGCAACACCTGGCGGAACTGCATCAAGCACTGCAACTGGAGGACCCTCTCGCGCTGGAGGTGGCAGCCTCTTCGCTTCATCGCTCGCTCACAGGGGCGGTGGAGCACTTCCGGGCCGCTGCGCAACAGGGCACCCTGCCCTCGCCGTTGCGCCACCGTCTGGCGCTGGCCAGTGCCCGTGTGGCCGCGCAGCGCCAGGCACTGGCACGGGCCACAGCCTCGCTGGACCGCGCCATCGACGTGTTGTTGCCCGAGCGCGCTTCCACCTACGGCTCTTCTGGCCTGTCTGCCCGGATGAAGTCCCTGGGATCCGTCAGCGCCTGAACAGGCACTCACCCAGGTGAAAGGCCGGCATCAAGCCGGCCTTTCCACTTTTTCTCATGGGTCATTGAACCGCCGCCTGCGGATCCCCGTTGCGGCCAATCAGGCGGCGGCCGGGCCACCTACCACTCACGCATGCCTGTGCGCAGCCGCGCGATGGACTGGCTGTGCAACTGGCACACCCTCGACTCGGTCACGCCCAGCACCGCGGCAATCTCCTTGAGGTTCATGTCGTGCTCGTAGTACATGCTCATCACGTACTGCTCACGTTCGGGCAGCCTTTCGATAGCCGCCACCAGAGCTTCACGCAACTTTCGGTCTGACAGCCGGCTCAAGGGGTTGGCATCGGTGTCCACCAAGTGGCGGTCCAGATAGTCTTCGTCACCGTCGTCGCCCGACATGTCTTCCAGATAGACCAGCTGCGTGCCGCGCACCTTGCCCAGGAGCTCCTGGTACTCGGAGAGCTTCATGCCCAGCTCGGCAGCGATTTCGGTCTCGCTGGGTGCCCGACCGAGCGTGTGCTCCAGCTTGCGCATGGCGGTCTCGATGCTGCGCTGGTGCTTTCGGTCGCCTCGGCTCATCCAATCGTTGCCGCGCAGTTCGTCGAGCATGGCGCCGCGGATGCGCTGCGTGGCAAAGGTCTCGAACTGCACGCCCTGGCCCGGGTCAAAGCGGGCAAGCGCATCGTTGAGTCCGATCATCCCGACCTGGACCAGGTCGTCGATCTCGACATTGGCAGGCAGCTTGGCGATGAGCTGGTGCGCCAGGCGCCTGACCAGCGGGCTGTACTGCTTGAGCAGGGAGCCGGCATCAAGCCGGCCTTTGGCGGTGTACATGAGGTGTGCTCCTGACCGGTCAGAACCGCGGTTCACTGGGCGAGACGCCAGCCCTGTTGGCTGGCTGCCGCGAGGCCGAAGGGCTGTGGCCCTCGACCTCGAAGTGGGCGGCGACCAGGCGTCGTAACGCTGCCCCGGGTGGCTGCCGCGCCGGTGCCAGTTCGTCAATGCTGGCCCAGTCGTGCAGCGATGCACCCACAAACTGGTCGGCACAGTCGCTCAGGGTGGACGCGATGGCGGAGATGCGCGCCGAGCGATCGGGCCCCAGCAACACGAGGTCGAAACTCTTCCAGCCGCTGCGCTGCACCAGCAGCTTCATGCCGGCGTAGGCGTGCTTGACGCTCTCGGGGTGGTCGCTGGTGAGCACCAGTGGGCGCAACATCCTGCCCGTGCACAGCCGCACCAGGTCAGCAGCGCTCGCGTGCAGCAGTACGACCTGTGCATCGGGCACGAGGCGGGTCAACTCGTCGAGCAGGCGCGCGGCCGATCCGCGCGCGTCCACGAAGCGGCGGGGCAAGCCCCGGGCTGCCAGGTAGGCAATGGTGGGCGAAAGGTGCTCGATGCAGGACGCCAGTTCCAGCACCGATTCCTCCGCTGGCGGCGGTGAGGTTTCACCCGCATCAACCACCAGCGTCTTGCGACCCTGCAACGCCAGGGCGGCCGTCAGCCGCTCCACCGCCACACCACTGGCCTTGACATGTGGATTGGACACCAGTGGCAGCACAACACAGCCGGTCCGAGCGAAGAGCCGGCGCAGGCCGTCAGCCTGGTCGACCGTCCACGCGGCGCTGCCGTCAATGGCGATGTTCATCAGGTGATCTCCTCAGTGGGCTGCGGAGGCGGCGTTGGTGATCTGGGCGCCTGCAAATACCAGGTTCACTTCAGACGAATCCATGCGCCAGGCCGCGGCGCCCGATGCCCTCAGAGCACGCTGCACCAGAGTGGCGGACGACAGGCGGTGCCAGTCCTCCGGCACCCGCTGTCCATTGGCCACAGCCACCACCTTCATGCGGTGGCGGATCAGCGCGTCCAACGCCGGGCCGAGCTTGACAGCCTCGTCCACCTTGGTCAGCACCACGCCTTTACAGGCGGCGGGGCTGTAAGCCTTGACCACGTCCTCGATGGTTTCGCCTTGGGCGGATGCGTTGACCACCAGCAGGCGCCGGATTGACGGGTGGGACAGCATGTCCATGAGTTCGCCGGTACGGCTGTCGCGCTGCGCGATGCCTGCGGTGTCTATGAGCACCATCTTCTTGCCCGACAGCAGGTCCAGCAGGTCTTCCAGCGAAGCGCGGTCGTGCGCCGTGTGCACCGGCACGCCCAGGATGCGGCCGTAGGCACGCAACTGTTCCTGTGCGCCCATGCGGTAGGCATCCAGCGTGATCAGCCCCAGGTCGCTCGCGCCGTGTCGCGAGGCGAAGGCTGCAGCCAGCTTGGCGGTGCTGGTGGTCTTGCCCACGCCCGTGGAACCCACCAAAGCCCACACACCGCCTTGGTCTTCCAACGCGGCCTCGCTCCCAGCCGTCAGCAGGTTGCGCTCCAGCACCGAGGCCGCCCAGGCCGCTTCATCGCCGTCGGCAGGCAGGCTGCTCACCAACTTGCGCGTCAGGGCCGGAGAAAAGCCGCTGTCCAGCAGCTTTTGTGACAGTTGCGCCTGCCGGGGCTGCCGCTGCAGTTTCTCCATGAAGGCCAGAGCACCAAAGCGCTCTTCGATCAGGCCCTTCATCGAGCGGATTTCGTTGACCATCTCAGACCGCTCACGGGCCATCGTCACGGCTGCTTGCGGATCTGCTGCCGCCGGGGGCATGACATGAACCCCCTGGGAGGCGGTCGAAGAAGCCGGGCGCGCGGCCGGCGCCGGCCGGGCAGCAGGCGCCGCCTGGGGGCGGGCTGTTGCCGCGGCCTCGGCGCGCTCGAACGCTTCGGCGGCGGCGTCCGCATCGGACAGCCCGTGCGCGGCCCCCACGCTGCCCTGCGCCGCCTCCAGTTCCTGCTTGCGCCGGCGCAACATGCGCTCACGCACATAGTCCTGGAACGAGAGGGTGCTCATGGAGAGCTGCTGCACATCTTCTTCCACGGCCTTCGCGGCAGGCATGTCGACCTGAGCGTCGTCCCGGGAAGGATCAAGACGTTGCCGCAGGGCGGCCGCAGCACGGCTCCAGGCACCTTCCTTCTCCGCACGCCCCCGTGAGGACGCAGGCGTCTCACGCCGGGCCGGCGCGCTGGGCTGCGGCGTGGCCGCCACGGCGACACGCTCGAACTCGTGCATCGCATCGGGCGCCATGGCCAGCACCTCGATGCCTTCAGCGCAAGGCCGGGTGGACAACACGACCGCCTCGCGCCCGAAAGCCAGGCGAACCTGCTTGAGCGCGTCGCGGGATGTAGGGGCGGTGAATCGCTTGACGTTCATGCCGGGGCTCCGATGATGGATGCAATGCGAATGGAATGGGTCTCAGGAATCTCGCTGTGCGAGATCACCTTCAGTCGGGGAGCGACGCGGCGCAGCAGACGCGCGACTGCCGCGCGAATCGCGTCGGGCACCAGCAGGCAGGCCGGCAAGCCCAGGTCTTCCTGGCGCCGCGCGGTGTCGGCGGCACTGCGGGTCAGCGTGTCGGCCACACCGGGGTCCAGGGCCGCGCCATGGGGCGAAGTCAGCGCCTGGGTGACCAGCCGCTCGAGGTCGGGCTCCAGAGCAATGACTTCCAGCTCCTTCACCGGCCCATAGATCTGCTGCACGATGGCCGGGGCCAGGTGCACCCGCACTCGCTGCGCCAACTCCGTCGGGTCGGTCACGCTGGCGGCATGCTCGGACAGAGACTCGACGATGGAGCGCATGTCGCGGATGTGCACGCCTTCCTCCAGCAGCAGCTGCAGCACCTTCTGCAAGGTGGTGACGCTGACCATCTTCGGGATCACGTCTTCGATGAGGTTGGGTGCAAGCTTCTTCACGTGGTCAACCAGGGACTGGGTCTCGGTTCGGCCCAGCAATCGGGCCGCGTTCACTTGCATCAAGTGTGAGAGGTGAGTGGCCACGACGGTCGCGCAATCAACGACCGTAAAACCTGCCATCTGTGCGGTCTCGCGGCTGCGCTCCTCGATCCACACCGCAGGCAGACCGAACGCCGGGTCGGTGGTCTTGGTGCCCGGCAGCTGCTGGGTGGCGCCGCCTGGGTTGATCGCCAGCAACATGCCAGGGTAGGCCTCGCCCTCACCCACCACTGCGCCGCGCAGCGTCACGCGGTACATGCCGGGCTTGAGGTCCTGCAGGTTGTCGCGGATGTGCACCGCAGGCGGCAGGAAGCCCACCTCCTGGGCGAACTTCTTGCGCACCCCCTTGATGCGGCCCAGCAGCTCGCCGTTGCGCGCCTTGTCCACCAGGGCGATGAGGCGGTAGCCCACCTCCAGGCCCAGCGCGTCCACGGGGGTGAGGTCGTCCCATGTCGCCTCGGTGTTGGCACTCGGAATGTCGCTGGCATCGCCGGAGCGCACGGATTCGGCGGGCTTGCGCTGCCGGCGCAGCGTGGTCCAGGCCAGGGCCCCCAGACCCGACGCGATGAAGAGGAACACGAAGTGGGGCATGCCCGGAACCAGCCCCAGAGCGCCCACGATGCCGGCCGTGACGCCGATGGCGCGAGGCGAATCGAAGACCTGGTTGCGGATCTGGGTGCCCACATCCTCCTCCTTGCCCACACGCGACACCACCATCGCCGCCGACACCGAGATCAGCAGCGCAGGGATCTGCGCCACCAGCGCATCACCCACGGCCAGCAGGATGTAGCTGCGCGCGGCCTCGCCTGCGGACAGGTCGTGCTGCAGCATGCCGATGATGAAGCCGCCCACCACGCTGATGAACAGGATCAGCAAGCCGGCCACCGCATCGCCGCGCACATACTTGCTGGCGCCGTCCATGGAACCGAAGAACTCCGCCTCATCGCCCACCTCGGCACGGCGGCGCTTGGCCTCCTTCTCGTCGATGATGCCGGCGTTGAGATCGGCGTCGATGGCCATCTGCTTGCCGGGCATCGCGTCCAGGGTGAAGCGCGCGCCGACCTCCGCGATCCGCTCGGCGCCCTTGGTCACCACGATGAAGTTGATGACCACCAGGATGGCGAACACCAGCAGGCCGACGGCGAAGTTGCCGCCGATCAGGAAGTGCCCGAAGGACTCGATCACCTGGCCCGCGGCGCCGGGCCCTGTGTGTCCCTCCATCAGTACCACGCGCGTGGAGGCCACGTTCAGGCTCAAGCGCAGCAGGGTCGTCACCAGCAGCACCGAGGGCAGGGCCGAGAAGTCCAGCGGCCGCCTCATGGTGGCCGCCATCATCATCACCATCAGTGACAGTGCGATGTTGAAGGTGAACAGCAGATCCAGCGCGAAGGGCGGCAGCGGCAGCACCATCATCGCGAGGATCATCACGATGAACATCGGCGCCGTGAGCGCCTTCAGGATGCCAGCGTCAGGCCCGAGCAGACCCTGAACCCGGGCCACCCAAGGGTTACCCGCCAGATTTGCGGCATTCATTCGTCATCCTCCACAGGCACGCTTGTGGCGGCCGGCTGGTTCTTGGGGTCGAGTTCAGGGGGTACTTGCAGATCCGGCAGGTCGCCAGGCGCCCTGCCCTTGCCTGCCATGGCATTGCGCAGCTGGAACACCCAGGCCAGCACCTGCGCCACGGCCGAGAACAGGGCAGCCGGAATCTCGCGATCGACTTCCGAGTGGGCGTACAACGCACGCGCCAGCGGGGGGGCTTCCAGCACGGGCACCTGCGCCGCACGAGCGGCGTCGCGGATACGAAACGCCATCAGGTCGGCGCCCTTGGCCACCACCAGCGGCGCGGACATCTTGCCGTCGTCATACCGCAGCGCCACCGCGAAGTGGGTCGGGTTCATCACCACCACGCTGGCCGACGGCACCGCTGCCAGCATGCGGCGGTTGGCGGCCTCACGCATCCGGGCCTTCTGCTTGCCCTTGATCTCGGCGTTGCCCTCGACTTCCTTGTGCTCCTTCTTCACTTCCTCATGGCTCATGCGCAAGCCGCGCAGCCACACAAACTTCTGCAGGGGCACGTCCACCAGCGCAAATGCGCCCACGGCCACCAGCAACAACAGCATCCCGGCCCACACGGTGCCCGCGGCGTGGTTCAGGGCCGCCGGCAGCGGCACCGTCATCGAGTGCAGGAAGCGGCCCATGTTGGCCTGCACGAACAGGGCGCCAATCAGGCCGAGAACCAGCGCGAGCAAACATGCCTTGAGCGTCATGCCGATCTGGGAAGCCTTGAACAGGCGCGCCACGCCGGAGATCGGGTCAAGCTTGCTGAACTTGGGCTCCATCGCCTTCCAGGAGAAGTTCCAGCCCCCGCAGGCGATGCCCGCAGCCACCCCCACGGCCATCATCAGCAGCCCCATGGGCAGCACCACCAGCAACAACTCCAACCCGAAGTCGGCCAGCCGGTCGGCCATGCGTTGCGGCTGCGAGACAGTGAGCGCGTCGAAGCTCAGGCCACGGGCCAGCAGGCGCTGCAGCCAGCCCGTGAGCTGAGAGGACACCGCTGCCAGCGCCAGGCTGGCCGCGAAGAGCGCCGCAAAGTGGCCGAGATCGCGTGAGCGTGCAACCTGCCCCTCTTCACGGGCTTTGGAAATTTTCCGCCCAGTGGCGGGAAGGGTACGGTCTTGTGCGCTGTCAGACATGGCGATGGGCCCCTTGAAGAGGCCTTGCCATGGTGCCGTGACGGCCGGAAAGCTTGAGCGAGAAAAGAGGGGTGAATCACCCCCGATTCAACGCAGCCCGCTGAACTGTGGATGTGGGGCAGGCCAAGGCTCTGCCGGCGCCCCAGGCCACCTCGACGTCAAGCCCTGGGGGGCCGCGAGGCGGGGGATTGGGCTTACCACCCGTCAGCGTGGGGCGACTGGGGTGGCTCGCGCGGCCGGTGCAGGCGGCGCGGCGGGGGCCGCTGGTGCCGCTGTGCCCGGGGAGGGCGCACCCGGGCTCACGCTCAGCGCTAGCGGGTCCTGGTTCTCTGCGAGAAAAGCACGGTCTTCCGCCTCCCGGTTCATCACGATGATGCTGATGCGGCGGTTCACCGGCGCCACCGGGTCGTTCTTGTCGAAGGGAACGCTCGACGCCAGCCCCTGCACGCGCATGACGCGCGCTTCGGGCAGACCGCCCACCATCAGTTCACGCCGTGACGCATTGGCCCGGTCCGCAGACAACTCCCAGTTGGTGTACCCGATGAGGCTGCTGCCAAACGTCTGGGAGTCGGTATGGCCTTCCAGGGTCAGGCGGTTGGGTACTTCACCCAAGATGCTGCCGAACTCCTGCAAGAGATCGCGCATGTAGGGCTGAACAACGGCACTGCCGCTGGCGAACATGGGACGGTTATTGGCATCCACGATCTGGATGCGAAGCCCCTCACGGGTCATGTCCAGACGGATCTGCGACTTCGAGGCCTTCAGCTTCTCATTGCTGTCGATCTTGCGCTCAATGTCCTCTTTCAGCCGCTCCAGGCGCGCCCGTTCGGCGCGCACCTGCTCGGCCTTCAAGGCCTGCAGATTCACGGTGCGGGTCGGGGCATCCACGTCCCCGCGCTTGACCTGCCCGCCTGAGCGCGTGATGTCCTCACCACCCCCTCTGACCACGGAGGAAGCGTCCCCAGAGCCTGATGCGCCGCCCAGCATGCTCAACTTCAGCGGGCTGCTGAAGTAGTCGGCGATCCCCTTGCGGTCACCCTCGGTGGTGGACCCGATGAGCCACATCATCAGAAAGAAGGCCATCATGGCCGTGACGAAGTCGGCGTAGGCGATCTTCCAGGCCCCACCATGGGCCGCGTGCCCGCTCTTCTTGATGCGCTTGATGATGATGGGCTGCAGCTTCTTGGCGTCACCGGCCATGGCCAAACCTCCTGCTGCGGGCCACAAAGGCGCGCGTCACTTCTTCTTGCCCTTCACATGGTTCTCGAGTTCCCCGAAGCTGGGGCGGTCGTCGTGGTACAGCACCTTGCGGCCGAATTCGATAGCCACCTGCGGGGCATACCCCTGCATGCTGGCCAGCAGGATGGTCTTGATGCACTGCAACTCCTTGGTGCCTTCCTCCACCTTCTGCTCCAGCAGACCGGCCAGGGGTTCGGCAAAGGCATAGGCCAGCAGGATGCCCAGGAAGGTACCCACCAGGGCTGACCCGATCATGCCCCCAAGCACCGCTGGCGGTTGCCCCACCGAACCCATGGTGTTCACCACCCCCAGCACCGCCGCCACGATGCCGAAGGCCGGCAGGCCACCGGCAACGCGCTGCAGGGCCATCACCGGCGCGTGCGCCTCGTGGTGGTGGGTGTCGATCTCGTTGTCCATCAGCGACTCGATCTCATGGGCGTTGAGGTTGCCCGTCACCATCATGCGCAGGTAGTCGGTGATGAACTCCGTCACATGGTGGTCGGCCGCAATGACCGGATACTTCTTGAACAAGGCGGACTCGTGCGGCAATTCGACGTCGTTCTCGATGGCCATCAGGCCTTCGCGGCGGGCCTTCTGCAAGATGTCGTACAGCAGCGCAATCAGGTCCATGTAGCGGGCCTTGCTGTACTTTCCGCCCTTGAAACACTGCCCCAACCCGGCAAGGGTGCTCTTGATGATGGCCGGCTTGTTGGTCGCCAGGAACGCGCCAATGGCCGCCCCGAAGATGGTGGTCATCTCAAAGGGCAGCGCCCGCAGCACCGGGCCCATGTTGCCCCCGTGCACGAGGAACACGCCGAAGACGCAGGCCAACACAATTACCCATCCGATGATGATGAACATGGTGCGACGGTTTGAATGGTGACAACTGCGGAATAGGGTGGGGTCGGACCGCGCCATGGGGCCTTGCCCGCACGAGCAGGGCGTGGAATTGCGGCGCTGATCGGCAAGCCCGGATGTTATCGGCCAAACGGCCCCACGGTTGAATCCTGCTCGCCGGTCAGGCGGTAAATCCACAGAGGCCGCCCATCAGGGCAGGTCTGGCAGGCGCTGGGCGGCACCCCAGGCACCTCGAACTCCAGGCTGACCAGCCAGGCCCCGACGGGCATCTCCGCACAGGCCTTGTCCCAGGCGCGCTGCATCGATTCCGGCCGCTGGAAAACATACACCAAGGCGAACTCGGCCCAGGAACATGTCCACATGTCGCCGCGACGCACCCTGCAAGGAATACCGAAACGTGCACCTGCTTGGCGCATCCGCCAGCGGCTCCACAGCACCAGCGGCAGGCTGCTTTCCACCCCTTGGATGCGGGCAGACGGAAATGCCTTGCGCAAGGCGGCCATCCCCTGCCCCATGCCGCTGCCCGCGTCCAGAACCGCTGCGCCGGGCTCCAGCGGAACCACTTCAGCCAAGCTCTCCAGGGCGTTGTGCGGCGTGGGGAACACGGGCGCATCGCGCCAGGCCTGCACGGGGTACAGCACCAGCAGCAGCACCGCAATTCCCAACCAGCCCCAGGGACTGACGGCCGAGACCCCGGCCGTCATCAACATCAGCAACGGCAGCCCGGCCAGCACGGCCCAGCGGCGCCAACCGGCGGCAACCAATGCCTGGAACCACAGCGCCGGCACCATACCCAACAGCAGCGCCCCACCCGCCGGCCAACCCACCCAGGAAGCAGCCAACATGAGCATCCACCCGCCACCCCAGGCGAACACGGCTGGCATCGGCCAGCGACACCAGCGCGCCGATTTCATGAAAGACAGCCCCGATGCCCGATCCACCACGGACGCTGCGCGGCCGGTGGCTGCCGACCTGATACCACCGCCATCAGATCATCGACATCATGATCTCGTGGTTCGGCACCAGGTTGACTTCCGTGGCGGGCACCGAACGGATGACTCGATACGTGTTCGCGCTGGTATCGCGCAAGGCGGGGGCCGGCAGCGGCCGCCCGTCTGCCCCACGCAGGCTGGCCACGCGCGGCAGGTCGGCCCGCAAACCCCGGGACACCACGATCCCCACCTCCTGATTGGCCAGCACGACGAAGGTGCCAGGCGGGTACAGGCCCAGGGCCTTCAGCAGCGCCGAACCGATCTCGTCGAGCTTACCCCCGGGGCCGATGCAGGCACGCTTGGCCGCCTGCAAAGGCGACATGGGGCCGCGGTTCTTGCGCCGGCTGAGCCGGGCCGTGAAGATGTCCACCCGCATCAGCAGGCGCGCGAGCTTGATCTGCGGGGGCAACTCCTCAAGGGAGATCTGATCCTGCTGCCATGAATGGTGCCAGCGCACGGCGCCCGTCCAGATGGCATCTTCCACGCCGCAGGCCTTCAAAAGGTCCTGGGCGGACATCCCGTGCTGCTCGATCTCCTGTCTCATTTCCATGGTGGGCGCGCTGTCGCTGTTGCCCAAGCTGTCCTGCAGTTCGGTCATGGTCGTGTTCATGGTCAACGCGGCCAGGCCCAGTGCCTGCACCCAGTCCTTGGGCCAGCCCAAAACGCGTGCGGCAGACTGGCATACAAGACACACCAGCAACGCATGCAGGGAAGAATAGTGAGCCTGCGGCTGGCTGGACTGGTAGATCAGGTAGTACAGAGATCCATCCGGGCTGCGACTGCCCAGTTGCTGAACGCGGCGGTGCGCCCGGATCACGCGCTTGAGCCAATCTCCGCCCGGTGCGGCCTCGCGCAGGGCCACCGTCATCAACTTGTGCAGCGAATCCCATTCTTCGGTGAGCGAAAGATCCTGGGCAAAGCCGGTGTCCAGGAACCGGCTCTCGCGAAACTTCGGCTCAGGCCTGGGTTCTGCGGACTGGCCAGGCGCCCCGCCGGCCCGAAGCATGTCCTTCAGCGGGGCGGCAGCCACGGCCTTCCACTTGTGCGCCAGGCTCTCGTCGATGAAGACGCGCTGGGAATTGAGCAACTTGCGCAATGGCTCTGACTCAGCCACTTGCCCCTGGGCAAGCAGCAAGGACCCCTCATCGCTGTAGATGTCAACAGGGGCAGGTTCGCCGGGGCGCAGAGAGCCGGCAGGAACGGGCATGAGTCTCACAGGTCTTGGTGTCCTGGCGCTTGGAATCGAAACGGCGGGTCTTTTTTTGACCTCTGCATTGTGCGGTACGCCAGAGCCCCTGGAGCTGCAAGGTCAACGCCGAGTGAACGAGCGCCGCAAACGCCTGATCCAGCGGATCGAAGCCTGCGGGGCCAAGGTCTCGGTGTTCGAGCAACCGACATACGCCGACGAGCGCGACCAGCACATCCGCCAGGTCAAAGCCGTACTGAACTGCCACGTCTACGAAAGTGCAACGTTCGAACAGGTATGCGCCTTGCACTGCCTGTCCCTGGGTGTCGGCACCGATCCAAATCTGCGCCTGGGACGCAGCCCGATGGGAAAAGAAAAAGTCTGCATTCGGGCCTCAAGTCTTCGTTTCGCCGTGCCGAAAACAACCCATCGGGTGGGTAAAAGCCTTATCCGAGGTCCGCAAGCAGGCAGACAGCCAGTGAAAGACAAGGGCACACATGTCCTGGTTCCAAGCCGGTTGGATGCATGAACGGACGCGCCCTCCCGAAAGGCAGGGACGGCAAGGCCGGCGTCCGCCGGGAGTCATCGAAACCGAAAGGAGTGCCTATCATGGCCATGACCATCAACACCAATGTGGTGTCAATGAACGCGCAGCGCAACCTGTCTTCATCGCAGGGTTCGCTTGCCACCTCCATGCAGCGCCTGTCCTCGGGCCTGCGTGTCAACTCAGCCAAGGACGACGCGGCTGGCATCGCCATCGCCGAACGCATGAACGCGCAGGTGCGCGGCATGAACGTGGGCATCCGCAATGCCAACGACGCCATTTCCCTGTCCCAGACGGCCGAAGGCGCGGTCGGCAAGGTCACGGACATGATGCAGCGCATGCGAGAGCTCGCGGTTCAATCGGCCAACGCCACGAACTCGGACGCTGACCGCGAAAATCTGGACGCTGAATTCCAGGCGTTGGGAGAGCAGGTCGGGGAAACCCTCACCAAGAGCAAGTTCAATGGTCTGGCCGTGGTAGGGGGCGATGCCACAACCTTCACATTCCAGGTGGGAGCCTACACGGACGACACGGTCGACGTCGAAACAACCGACCTCTCCGCAGACGCCACGATCACGGCCGTCACTGGGGGCGATATCACGGACGCGACAAATGCGGCGGCGGCCATGGATGACATCGACGCAGCCCTGACGACCCTGAACGCGGAACGCGCCAAGCTGGGCGCAACACAGTCCAGGTTCGAATCCATCATCTCGGTCGCGCAGGTGAACGTCGAGAACACCGCGGCGGCCAAGGGTCGGATTGTTGACGCTGACTTCGCCACGGAAACCGCGAATCTGTCGCGGTCGCAGATCCTGCAACAGGCAGGGACGGCCATGGTGGCACAGGCCAACCAGCTGCCTCAGTCGGTGCTGCAGTTGCTGCGCTGAACCTGGCACTCAAGGCGCGATGACATGCGGGGACCTCGGGTCCCCGCAACGCATTGGCGCCGTCCCGGCCAGCCCTGCAAGCCGGCGAAGGCAAGGCAGAAAAGGCGGAACCCATACCGGAAGACAAAGCGCGACCCGGCGAACGCTACCCCGGCAGGGAGACACCATGCTTGTCAATTCACGCATCCTCAATCCTCGCCCGCAGCCGTGGTCCCTCGGGCAAGGGAGTTCCAGCGCCGCCACTCAAGGCGCCCGCTCGGCTACTTTCAGTGGCACTCCACAAACGGCCAGTCTTGGATTCGGGTCCCCGAGCACGGCGGGTGTTGATGCAACGGCTCGCTTCAGCGATGTCGGGTTGGACAGTTCGACCACCGAACTGACCGTTTCCCTGGAACTCAAGGCCAACCAGCAGTATTCCTTTTCTTTCTTTTACGCCACAGGCGGACCGAAAGTCAAGCTCATCGACGGTGCCGGCAAAGCGGTGGCCGTGAACATGAAAAAGGGCTTTGCAGTCGCCAAGAGTGGCAGCTACCAGATGGTCATTCAGGGCACGAGTTCGCTCAAGAACAACGCCAACGTTGACAATTTGATGATCAACGCGCGTTCGGTGTTGCCCAGCAGAACGGGAGATACCAGTATTGATGCCCTGCTGATGGGCGGCACACGACATTGGTGGCGGCCGCAGAATGCAGTAGCCACTGTCGGACCTGAAAAAGTTTCGCCGATGGCCAACTCCCTGGCACCTGGAAGTTCCGCTACTGGTTTGACCTACAGTTTCTTGTCAGCACCCCAGGCTGGGAAGGATCCCACTGGTTTCCAACCACTGACAAACGCTCAGAAGGATGCGGTACGCGCAGTACTCCAGCAGTACAGCACGCTCATCAATGTCACCTTTGCAGAAACTGAGACCAGTGGCGCGGGGGACATCAACTTCGGCACCGACGTGCAGGCCAGCAGTGCCGGATATGCAACGCTTCCCAACTCGGAGATCAGCGGCAAGACCTATGTTTATCTGGCAAACAACAGCGTAACGAACAATGACGCAGGCGTGCAAGGGGCTATGGGCGAGTAACCATCATGCACGAGATAGGGCATGCACTGGGTCTCAAACACCCAGGCAACTACAACGCTGGAGGCGGCACATCTCCAGGCCCGTTTCTGTCCAAGTCTCTGGACAACAAGCAAAATACCATGATGTCGTACTACGACAACACTTTCAGCAGAGGGATCAACAACAGTACGCCGATGATTCTCGACATCGCCGCTTTGCAGTACTTGTACGGCGCCAACAAATCGGCATCCACAGCTGATTCAAATGGAAATTTCGCATTCCTGGCTGGTCAAAACATTCGGAAAACTCTTTGGTCGACGAACGGGACAGACACCATCGATCTGAGCCAGTTGACCAATGCAAGCAATGTCAACCTGAACGCCGGTACATTCTCCAGCATCAACATCATCGGCCCGTCCACCAGCAGCAATTACTCTGGGAACGGCAATGCCGGCATTGCTTACGGGAGCCAAATCAACCGCGTCAAGTTGTCCTCTGCGCTGGGCACTGCGGAGAGCATCACGCTCAATGCGGCATTTCAGACGGGCAGCTTCAACACCATAGACTCCATAGACGCGGCGAGCGACAAGATCCTTTTGCGCAAGTCCCTCTTCGGCGACATAAAAGCTGCCAACATCGAGTTCGGTTCAACAGCCACCAAGACGACATCGCGCATCCTCGTCAACACCACGTCAGGCGAGGTCTTCTATGACGCGGATGGGTCTGGAACCCGGGCAACGGCTCGAAAGATCGCCCAGTACACACTTCATCAATCAAGCGTGTCGCTTTCCGTGTCGAACTTCATGGGCGTCGCCTGAGACGACGTCAACCGAAGTCATCAGGTTGCGATGCGCTTTGGAGGATAGAAAGCGCCTCAGCAGACCAGACTCCCTCACTTCATGGCAACGACATTCAGGCTGATCAAGTCACCCCAAGGACGCAGGCTGCTTGCGTCGCGAAACAGACCGAAGTCCTGAACCCTTTCAACGCGCGAGAAACCGGCTGACTTCAGGAAGGAGCACATGAAGTCCCAGGTCCAGCCGAAGTAGTGGAAGTCATGCGAATCCACCTGCCCCCCGAACATCATCCGCATGGCGAGGAAACGCTTGTCCAGAGATGCACTCGGGTCGATGATGACCCTCGAAAGCACCTCCAGGTCAGGAACCGAAATGCTCAGCTGGCCGCCTGGCGTCAGAATGCGGCGCAGCCCCTTGAGCGTGGACAAAACCGCCTGTTGTCCGATGTGCTCAAGCACATGGCTGGCGTAGATGGCCTGTACCGAGTCGTCTGCAAACTGGGACATGTCGCGGATGTCGCCCAGGATATCCACACCGGGCCCGGCCTGAATGTTCACGATCTTCCATCCGGACTTCGGTTCCTTGCCTCCCAGATGCAGACGCAAGGCAGGCTGGGTGGGTTCATTCGTGACCACTGCTGGCCGCCCATGCACTTGGCCACGCGCCTGAACTTGGGCTTGTCCCGGTGCAACTGACGCTTCATTTTCAAGGGGACCACGAGCAGTCAGATGCGAGGGCGCCTGCCCTTGAAGTCGCCTTTGATGCATCGCTTCCACCAGACTCAGAAATTCATTCGCAAAACGCTTGGCGTCGAAAAGCGCCATTTCGTGCCGCCGAACATCAAGTTGACGTCGGGCCTGAACCAGGCGCGCCGGGTTGCGAGCGAAGGCCAGCAGGCGCTCCCGGTAGGACGCCACATCAGGGCAGACGAACTCCTGCAGGCCGGCGCTGCACATCAGGCTTGCGCCTACACGCCCGGCGAAGCCCGTACCCTCCAGCGTCAGCAAGGGCAGACCCGCCCACAGCGCATCGGATGCCGTCGTATGAGCCCCATACGGCCACGTGTCGACGAACACGTCCGCGGCAGCGAAGCGATTGAAATACTCGTCATGCGACACGCGGTTGGCAAAGACCAGCTGATGGGGGCTGACGCCTCTTTGCGCCGCCTGCTCGCTCAGGTTCGTCACGACATCCTCGTTCGGCGCCGACAGCCACAAGACGGCATGCGGAACCTCGCGCAGGACTTCGCACCAGATGTCAAAAGTTCCCGGCAGCAGCTTGTAGGGCTGGTTCAGCGCACACATGACGAATGCGTCCTCCGGCAGGCCGAAGTGCTCGCGAGAGACCTGGATCACGGGAGGCCGGTGCCCAGAGCCGGGAATCAGGCACCCAGGCAACTGCGCGATCTTCTCTGAGTAGTGGGCCGCTGATTCCAGAGGCGTGACGACGGGGTCTCCGATCAGATAGTCGATCTCCTCGTGACCGGTGGTGCCCGGGTAGCCCAGGTAGGTCGCCTGAACAGCGGCTGGACGCAAGGACAAGACTCCCAGACGGGCCCCTCGGGTGTGGCCACCCAGATCGATCAGGACGTCAACGTCGTCTTCTCGGATCCGGTGGGCAATGACGGCGCTGGATTCATCACGCATGTCAGCAAAGACATCTGCTGCGCCTTGGAGGCGCTGGCGCCACACCGAGTCATCGCTGGGGCCATTTGCGTACAGGTACACCCGGCACCGTTTGCGATCCAATTGCTCAATGAACTCCGTCACGAGTTGCGCAACCGGGTGATTGCGGAAGTCTGCGGAGAGGAAACCAATCCTCAACAATCCTGGCGTTCTTCTGCCAGTCGCTGGGCGACTGCAGGTGGCCACCTCGCGCGCCATCCAGCGCGAGGCCACCTCGGCCACCTTTCGCTGCAAACGCGGCTCAACCCCCAGGGAGATGAGGCCAAAGGGGCCGAGCTGCTTCGCTGCGGTGTCCGGCATGGCCTCGAGGGCTTCGACCACTTCTGCAAGCCGCTGCTCAAGGTCGCGCCAGTCGCAGGCGCCGCGCTGATCGAACAGCAGGTGGATCTTGGCGGACAGGTGGCCAGGTGCCAAAGCCAGCACCGTCTTGGCGCACTCGGCAGCTTCTGCCTTGAGACCCAGGTCTCGCATGCACCAGACCAGGAGTTCATGCGCCGGCACATGGGCAGGCTTGGCCGCCAAGGCTTGCAGTACAACGGTGACAGCGTCAGCAGGTTTGCCCGCAGACCAGACGGTTTGACCCAGTTGCGTCAGGAATACCGGGTCCTTCAGCAGGTGTGCGGGCAGTTGACGCAGGTCCCGCGGCAGGTTCGAAGACACGAGCAACCAGCGCCCGAAGACCTCGGACGCCATCTGCCGCCCCAGGCGATTGTCCGGCTCCAGTTCAAGGACCTTGACCAGGGATTCGGCTGCGCCAGCGCTGTCGCCCTGACGCAAGCAGGCCTGCGCCAGGTTGAGCCACATGAGCACATCGGCAGGTGCCAGCTCAAGGGCGAGTCGGAAGCACCGCTCAGCCTCCTCCCAGTCACCTCTTTGAGCAGCCGCACGCCCGCCTTCCCAGGCGCCGTGTCCACTGCGCACCGGGGCGGCAGCTGGTCGGTGACGGGGATTCTGTAGTCCTCTGAGCTTGGTCCTCATCTTGTGGGTCCTCTGAAGTGACGTGATTGGGCGCCTGAAGCCTGCTGAGCTGACGCTGCCGGACACCCGCCAGGCGAGCCAATGGATTGCAGGCGAACTTGATGTTGACACCTCAGTTCCGGCTGCGATCAGCCGATATGCCCCTCAGTTGCAGTGCTGATCACGACAGAGCCATGGTTCCAGAGATGAAACCCTGCAACTGGCGTGAATCTGGACCGTTTTCTCACTCCTTATCGAGCGACCAAACTTCTGGTGTGAGCCGAAAAATGATCCACAAGCATCGCCACCTTCGAGTGGTACTGCCCACACCACCTGAACCAGGTGGGCATCTAGTCAACCGCACGGAGTAACCACATGGCTCAGACGATCAATACCAACATCGCCTCGATGAACTCGGCCCGCAACCTGGCTGCGTCGCAAGGCTCCCTCACCACCTCCATGCAGCGCCTGTCCTCGGGCCTGCGTGTCAACTCGGCCAAGGACGACGCGGCCGGCATCGCGATCGCCGAGCGCATGAACGCGCAGGTGCGCGGCATGAACGTGGGCATCCGCAATGCCAACGACGCCATTTCAATGACGCAGACCGCTGAAGGTGCCATTGGCAAGGTGGCGGACATGATGCAGCGCATGCGAGAGTTGGCGGTTCAGTCGGCCAACGCCACGAACACGGACGACGACCGGACCAACCTTGACAACGAGTTTCAGGGACTGGCCTCCCAAGTCGGCGATGCCCTTTCGAAGACCAAGTTCAATGGGTTGGCTGTGCTCGGAACAGACGCTGGCACCTTCACCTACCAGGTGGGGGCCTACACCGATGACACCATCGATGTCGACACTGTCGACCTCTCGGGAGACGCCACGATCACGGCTGTCACTGCAGGCAACATCACCGATGTGACGGGTTCACAGACGGCCATGGACGACATCGATGCCGCCCTGAACACTCTGAACACCGAGCGCGCCAAGCTGGGGGCTGCCAACAGCCGCTTTGATGCCGCCATAGCCACCCTGCAGGTGGCGTCCGAGAACACGGCTTCTGCACGGGGTCGCATCATGGACGCAGACTTCGCAGCAGAAACGGCCAACCTGTCACGGGCGCAGATCCTGCAGCAGGCGGGCTCCGCGATGCTGGCCCAGGCCAACCAGCTGCCCCAGCAGGTATTGCAGCTGCTCAAGGGTTGATCGGTGCAGGCCAGCGGTTGTGATGTTGACTCGATGCCGGGTGTTCCGGCATCGAGCAACACCGTCAGGGCTGCGCTAATCCACGACCACTGATATGGCAGCAATCTCCTCCCCGGGCCTGGGCAGCGGCTTGGACGTCAAGTCCATCGTCGCACAGCTGGTGGCGCTGGAGCGACGGCCTATTGAGAACGTACAGGCGGATCGAAAGTCCGTCGAGACCAAGCTGTCCTCCTTCGGGCTGTTGCAGAGCTACACGGTCAACATCCGTGATGCCGCCAAGAAGCTGGCATCGGCCGAGACCTGGAAGAAAGCCACAGCCTCCAGCAGCAACGAATCCGCCGTGACGGCGACTTCCACGTCCAACAGCGCGGCGGGCAGCTACAGCATCGAGGTGAGCCAACTGGCGCGAGCCCAGGGTCTTGCCTCGCCAGCTTACGGCAGTGTCACCTCGTCGGTGGGTGCCGGCACCCTCTCCATCCAACTCGGTACTTGGTCTGGGGGCGCACCGCCAACGTTCACCCCCAAGGCCGGAGCCTCTGCCACGGCCATCACCATCAGCAACACCCCTGCGGGCAGTGACTCCCTGGAGTCGGTGCGGGACAGCATCAATGCGGCCGAAGCCGGGGTGACGGCCTCGATCGTCAACGACGGCTCGGGCTTCCGTCTGGTGACGCGGTCAAGCGCAACTGGCGAAGAAAACGCGGTGAAGATCACCGCCACGGGTGATGCCTCGCTGTCCGACCTGGCCTACAGCCCGGATGAGGCCTCCACCGGCGCGATGAGCCAGACCGTCAGCGCACGCAATGCGCAGGCGGTGATCAACGGGTTGGCAGTCAGCAGCGCGTCCAACACGCTGGATGGCAACGTCGCCGGCCTGAAGCTCACCCTCAGGCAAACAACCACCGCCCCCGTGGAAGTCACGGTTGCCAAGGATTCCACTGCCATGCGCACGGCAGTGGACGACTTCGTCAAGGCCTACAACGCGCTGAACGGATACATCACCGAGCAGACCAAGTACGACCCCAATACCAAGGTGGTCGGCAAGTTGCAGGGAGACGCCTCGGCGCGTGCCCTGCAGAGCCAGCTGAGGGCGATGGTGCAAGCGTCGAGCGGCGCGTCTTCCACGCTATCGCGCTTGTCCACCGTGGGCATCGAGACGCAGCGCGACGGCTCACTGATGGTCAACGCCAGCAAGTTCGAGGCGGCGATGGCCAACCCCACCACGCTGGCCGTGGCCTTCTCCAATGACGCTGCGGGTGATGCCAATGACGGCTTCGGAGTGAGATTCAGCACATTGACCACCGCCCTCACAGGGACCGGTGGCCTGCTGGACAGCCGAAGCGAAGGGCTGCGCAACCAGATGAAGCGCCAGGACGAACAGATCGCACGCCTGGAAGATCGGGTCGCCAGTACGGAAGCGCGCCTGTTGCAGCAGTACAACACGCTGGACAGCAACATCGGCAAGTTGAACAGCCTGGGCAGCTACGTGAATCAGCAGGTCACGGCCTGGAACAAGTCCACGGGCTGAAGCCGGCGCGCCTGCAGGCCCGCCGAACCTGGCGCCGAACCTGGCGCCTGACGCAGGGGCATGACCTCAGAACCCAGGCCTGCACTGGGCGTCACAACACCACGGGGCAGCCCGCGCAGTCTGCGAAACTAAGCCGTGTTCATGGCCTGGTTCAACGGATGCGGGACTCAAGGCGGGCCCGGTGTGACCGATAACACAGGGGAAGGTCCCACACTCTGACAGGAGTTTCCCAAGATGTTTGCCTCCCCCCGCTCGTACGCCGACAGCTACCACCGCGTCCACGTCGAATCTGGCGCCCAGTCCGGTGACCCGCACAAACTGATCGAGATGCTGCTGCAAGGCGCCATCGATGCCGTCAACAAAGCCCGGGGCGCCCTTGAGCGCCAGGACATGCGGGTGAAGGGTGAGCAGGTCAGCAAGGCGGTTCGCATCGTGGAAGAAGGTCTGCGGGCCGCGCTTGACCGCACCGCAGGCGGACAGATCGCAGTTGAGTTGGACCAGCTGTACGCCTATGTCGCGCGCAGGCTGACGCTGGCCAACGTCAGAAATGACGACGCCGCGCTGATGGAATGCGTGCAACTGCTGCTCCCCATCCACGATGCGTGGTCGGGTATCCGCCCTGCGGTGGGCAGCGGACGGCCCCAGTGAAATCACCCATCCACGCCTTGGTCGAGGGCGCGGGCGTACCGCCCGCGATCCTCCACTACTACGAGGCCATCGAGAAGGCCAGCGTCGAAATGCTGGAGGCCGCTCGCGCGGGACGATGGAACGAGGTGGTGAAGATCGAGGGAGCCTGCATGGTATTGATCGGCCAGCTCAAGCTGGCCGCACGCGAGGCCCAGTTGGACGCCGAAGCCAACCGTGCCAAGTCCCGCATCATGCAGCGCATCCTGGTCAACGACGCCGAAATCCGGAATCTGGCCGAGCCCTGGCTAGGTGAGCTGGAGCAGATGATGGCCGGCAAAGCCAAGACGCTCCACTGAGCCAGGGCCGCAGGGCGCGGCCCCGGGCTCAGAGCCTGTGAAGTGTTGCGGCGCGCCCGAGCGGGTGTGCCGAGATACCTTACAGGCGCTCAAACCTGCATGTTCATGATGTCGGAGTAGGCCTGCACCAGGCGGTTGCGCACCTGCAACGTGGCCTGGAAACCGATCTGTGCCTTCTGCATGGCCACCATGGTTTCTTCCAGACTGACGGTGGGGTTGTCCAACTGCAGTTCGCGCTGCATCCGCCCGGCCTCGACCTGGCTGCGGCTGACCGTCTTCAGCGCCTGGTCAATGGCGGTGGCGAAACTCGGGCCACCCATCTTGGCCTCGCCCTTGCCAACCTGGGACACATCCGGGCGCATGCCCGCCTTGGCCACGGCCTGGGCGAAATCAAAGGGCTTGAGCTTGACGATGTCCATGACGGCTCCTTGAGCAAGGGCCCGAACGGGGCGAACCGGTACTTTAGGGTGGACACCCCCTGACCGGTACTTGAATCTGGGTCAGATTTACGGCCCTTCTCAAGCCATGCGATGCCGGCCGGGTGCCGAAGAATCGAGCCCGATCGCACCGTTCCAGACCCCACAACCCTGTGGCCATGATTCGGCTTGCGACGTCGAACCGAATCGAACGCCCATGGACAACGCCCTCGCCGCCGCCGCACCGCAGACGCTGATCCCCGAGCCCCGTACGCTCTCGGAAAAGCTGGGCACCCTGCCCCTGAAGCCCCTGCTGATGCTGGGCGTGGGCGCCGCGGCGTTGGCCGCAGTGGCCGTCGCCTTGGCCCTGCGCGGGGGTGGCCAAGGTGACTACCGCGTGCTGTTCAGCGGCATGTCTGACAAAGACGGCGGTGCCGTGCTGGCCCAGTTGTCGCAGATGAACGTGCCCTACCGCCACAGCGAAGGTGGCGGTGCCATCCTGGTGCCGGCGGACAAGGTACTGGACGTGCGGATGAAGCTCAGCAACCTGGGGCTGCCCAAGAGCTCCACGGTGGGCTACGAACTTCTTGACAACCAGAAGTTCGGCCAGTCCCAGGCCGGCGAAGGCATGTCCATGAAGCGTGCCACGGAAGGCGAGCTCATGCGCACCATCGGCAGCCTGTCTGCAGTGCAACAGGTGCGCGTGCACCTGGCGCTTCCGGCGCAGAACGGCTTCTTCCGTGATCAGCAGAAGCCCTCGGCCTCAGTGATGCTGACAATGCATCCCGGGCGTACGCTGGACCGCGCGCAGATCTCCGGCATCGTCCACCTGGTGTCTTCCAGCGTTCCTGAGCTCAACCCCAAGGCCGTCAGCGTCGTTGACGGCACCGGCACCTTGCTCACCGAACAGGATGGCGGCACTCAGAATGGGCTGGACACTCACCAGATGCAGTACCGCCAGCAGGTGGAGGCCTCGCTGCAAAAGCGCCTGCTGGAACTCCTCGAGCCCGTGGTGGGCCGGGAGCACCTGCGGGCCACGGTCACCGCCGACATCGATTTCACCGAGACCATGTCGGTGAGCGAAGAATTCAAGCCCAACAACGGTGATGCACCCGCGGCGGTGAAGTCCACACAAATCCTGGAGTCCACGCAGGCCGGTGCGAACACCCCCAGCGGTGTGCCCGGCGCGCAGACCAACCAGCCCCCGGTGCCGGCCACGGCACCCGTGGCCGGCGGCGCACAGCCCCTGCAAGGCGCGCAAGGCGGTGCTGGCAGCGGCAACCTGCGCAAGGAGGCCACCACCAGCTTCGAGGTGGACCGCACACAGAAGACCGTACGCAATTCAACGGGCAACATCAAGCGGCTGTCGGCTGCGGTGGTGGTGAATCACCGGGTGACCACCGATGCGCGGGGCCGTACCACCTCGACCCCGCTGACACCCGAGGAACTGGAAAAGCTGACGGCCCTGGTGGAACAGGGCCTGGGCATCAGCAAGGACCGCGGCGACACGGTGAAGGTCATCAACACACCCTTCCGGACCGAACCCACGCCCAAGGCCGAGGAAGTGCCTGTGTGGAAGCAGGTCTGGGTACAAGACCTTCTGCGCGCAGCGGCGATGCCAGCCGCGCTGGCCTTCGTCGCCCTGTTGATCGTGTTGACCACCATCCGCCCGGCCCTGAAATCGCTGCTGGCCCCGGCCACGGTGCTGGTGTCGGCACCAGGGTCGACGGTGAATGCGGTGTTGGACGAGACCCCCTTGCTGCCGGGAGAGACTGCCGAAAAGGATGTCTATCTTGCGGCGGCTGATCTCACCCTTCAAGTCCCGGAGCAGCACCAGGGCTTGGCCAAGGCACGCAACTTCGCCCAGCAAAACCCCGCAGCGGTGGCTAACATCCTGCGCACCATGATGTACGGAGGCAAGGTTCCTTCTGGGGCTGACTGATATGGCAACACAAATCGGAATGACCGACAGCGGCGTCGAAGACGCGGCCATCATGTTGATGTCCATAGGCGAGGAGGCGGCCTCTGAGGTCTTCAAGCACCTGCTGCCCAAGGAAGTGCAACGCCTGGGCGAGACCATCTCCAGATTGAAGGCCGTGCCCCGAGAACGCTATGAAGCGGTGATTCAGAACTTTGTCGGGCTGGCAGGGGCCGCGCACATGCTGGTGGCCGATTCGGACGAGTACGTTCGGTCGGTGTTGCGCAAGGCCCTGGGCGAAGAAAAGGCCAGCCTGCTGCTCGAGCGCATCATGGCGGGCAATGATGTCACCGGCATCGAGAGTCTGAAATGGATGGAGGCGCAGGCGGTGGCGGAGTTGCTGCGCAACGAGCACCCGCAGATCGTGGCTGCCATCCTGGTGCACCTGGAATTTGACCAGACCGCCCAGATCCTGAAGCTATTGCCCGAGCGCTTGCGCAACGAAGTGCTGATGCGCGTGGCCACCCTGGACGGCATACAGCCTGCCGCCCTCAAGGACCTCAACGAGGTGCTCAGCACCATGTTGTCGGGCAGCGACCGAACCCGCAAGTCGCAGTTGGGCGGTATCAAGAGCGCTGCCGAGATCCTCAACATGATGGGCACTTCGGTGGAGACCTCGGTGCTGGACTACATCCGCGATAGCGATGGAGACCTGGCCCAGAAGATCATGGAAAACATGTTCACCTTCGACGACATGGTCAAGCTGGATGACAAGGCCATCCAGATGGTCATGAAGGAAGTGCAGTCAGAAAGCCTGGTGATCTCGCTCAAGGGCGCCACTCCCGAGCTTCGCGAGCGCGTCTTCAAGAACATGTCCAGCCGGGCGGCCGAGACACTGCGCGAAGACCTGGAATCCCGCGGCCCTGTGCGGGTGACCGACGTGGAAAACGAACAAAAGGAAATGTTGAAGATCGTGCGCCGACTGGTCGAAGAGGGCGAAATCTCCCTTGGTGGCAACGATGATGAACAGTTCGTCTGACCGGCGTTCCGGCGGGATGGGGTTCCCCAACATTCCGGCGCCCGAGGGCTCCAAGACAGGACTTTCGTACACCCGCTTCATTCCCAGAGAAGAACTGGGAAGCGTGCAGCCCTGGCAACCGGGCAGTTTTGGTGAGTCCAGGCCGCGGCCTGGACTGGCAGAGCAGCGTCCGTCCGGACCCACGGAGCAGGAATGGCAAGCCCGCGTGGAGGCCGCGCGTCAGCAGGCTTACGAAGAAGGCTACCGCGACGGGATGACGGCCCTGGAAGGCTTCAAGAAGACCCACACAGCCCAGGTCAGCGCGCGGGTAGGCCAGTTGGTGCAGAGCTTCGACGCCCAGTGGGCTCAGCTCGAAACCCAGATGGCCGAGGCCATGGCGCGAAGCACCGTGCTGCTCGCGCAGCAGGTCTTGCGCAGTGAACTCAGCACCCAGCCAAGCCTGGTGCGGGCAGTGGCCACAGAGGCACTGAACGCCGTGCTGATGAGCGCGCGGGAGGTGCTGGTGCGTGTGCACCCCGACGATCTGCCGCTGGTGGCCGAAGGCGCAGGTGACGCCTTGCAGGCACGAGGCGCCCGGCTGCGGGCCGACCCTGCTGTCCAGCGAGGCGGCTGCAGGGTCGAGTCTGATGCCGGCGCCATAGACGCCACGATCGAAACCCGCTGGATCCGCGCCACCCAGGCGCTTGGCTTTGTTCCGCCCTGGCAGGCTGCGCGGACACCGTCGGCTGACCCGCAGGATTTGCAGACGCGTGCGCCCGAAGGCGGTGCGTCGTGACGCCCTCCCTCGCCCCGGACCCATCGGCTGCTGCTGCGCCCCAAGGACTGGCCTGCGAAGGCTCTTCCCAGCGTTGGCGCGACTACCTGTCAGCCATGGTGACGCAGGCCGAGAATTCCGAGGCTCTGGAGACGGTGGGGACCCTGGTGCGCGTGGCCGGCCTGGTGCTGGAAGCCGCAGGCGTGCGGGTGCCGGTGGGATCGATCTGCGAGGTGCGCAGCCCCGGCTTGCCCGTCGTGCTGGCGGAGGTGGTGGGATTCAACGGTGACCGGGCCTACCTGATGCCCACCGGGCCGGTGCATGGCCTGGCCGCCGGCGCACAGGTGTTGCCAAAGCCGATGCCCGTGCACCCGCCAAGGCTGGGCATGACCCCCGAAGACACCATCCGGCCCGAGGGTCGTGGCCTGCACCTGCCCATCGGGCCGGGCCTGCTGGGCCGGGTGGTGGACGCGCACGGCGAGCCCCTGGACCGGCAAGGCCCCATCGAACGTGCGACCCACCAGACCCTCACGCGGCCGCCCATCAACGCGATGGACCGCGACCCCATACGCAAGCCGCTGGATACGGGGGTGCGGGCCATCAACGCGCTGCTGACCGTGGGGCGCGGCCAGCGTATCGGCCTGTTCGCCGGCACGGGCGTGGGCAAATCAGTTCTGTTGGGGATGATGGCTCGCTACACCGCGGCAGACGTCATCGTGGTGGGGCTGATCGGCGAACGCGGCCGTGAGGTCAAGGAGTTCATCGAGGACATCCTGGGTGAGGAAGGCCGCCAGCGCTCAGTGGTGGTGGCCGCGCCGGCCGATGCGCCGCCCCTGGTGCGGATGCAGGGCGCCAACTACGCCACGGCCATAGCCGAGCACTTCCGCGACCAGGGGCAGCACGTGCTGCTGCTCATGGACAGCTTGACGCGCTACGCCATGGCGCAGCGCGAGATCGCCCTGGCCATTGGTGAGCCCCCAGCCACGCGCGGCTACCCGCCCAGCTGCTTTGCGCGGCTGCCACAGTTGGTGGAACGCTCGGGCAACGGCCTGCACGGGCACGGTTCCATCACCGCCTTCTACACCGTGCTGAGCGAGGGTGATGACCCGCAGGACCCGATCGCCGACGCCGCACGGGGCATTCTGGACGGCCACATCGTGCTGTCGCGCGAACTGGCCGAGAGCGGCCACTTCCCGGCCATCGACGTGGAACGCAGCATCTCCCGCGTGATGACCTCTGTGGCGCCGAAAGAGCAGATTCATGCAGCACGCCGGGTGCGGCAGTTGCTGGCCAAGTACAACAAGGCGCGCGACCTGATCCAGCTTGGCGCCTATGCGCCCGGCCACGACAACGAACTGGACATCGCCGTGCGCGCCCACCCGGAGATCACCGCCCTGCTGCAGCAGGACATGCTCGAGCGCGCGCCTTTGCAGGACTGCCAGCGCCGCCTCATGAAGCTGGCCGCCTGATGCCCTGACCTGACCTGACACCCCAAGATGACCACACCAGACACCGAATCCCTGCATGTCTTGCTCGAGCGCGAGGAGGCCGAGCGCGACGCCACCGCCCTGGCCCTGCGCCAGGCCCAGGACCACCTGCAACGGCTGCAGTCGCAGATGACGCAGTTCACGCAGCACCGCGCCGACTACATCGCACGCTGGCAGCAGCAGTTTCACCAGGCGGGAGGCATCGAGATCATGCACTGCTACCGCAGTTTCATGCAGCGACTGGACGAGGCCATGGCGCAGCTGAGCTTGCAACAGCGTCAGGCCGAGCTCAACCTGCAGCGGCAGCGCCATTGGCTGGTGCAAGCCGAGACGCGGGTGGCCGCAATCGGCAAGCTCATCAGCCGCCGCCTGGAGACGCAGCAACGCGCCGAGCAACGCCGCGAGCAAAAGCAAACCGATGAGGCAGCGCAACGCGCCGCCTGGATGTCTCGCCAGGCCCATGCCATGCCAGCCCTGAGCTGAAGCGGCAGGCGCAGCACCACACCCCTGCTCACGGCCGCGACCACTGCAAGTTCACATCCCCGACCATGCCCATGTCTGCCTCCCCCCTGGCCCTTCTGAGTGTGCCGGCCGCGGCTGCTGGAAAGAGCGCCATGAGTTCCATGAGCGCTGCCACCGCCACGCCCCGCAGGGCTGACCGGCAGGCCGACGCCGACCTGGCCGCACCAGACCTGACCGACACGGCGGCCAACGGCCCCAGCTTTGCGCAGATGCTCCGCGACCGGACTTCGCCACCGCCTGCACCGCCAGCGCGCGACAAGACAGCCCCCTTCGGCAAGGCATCGCACGATCCGGGAGCCGCCTCGGAATCTGGAGCCGCTGACGAAGCACGCGCACAGGCCGGCCGTCCAAGCACAGGCAAGTCTGAGGGGGCGCCGGAGACATCGGACCAGCTGACGGCCTGGCTGGCCGGGCTGATGCAGGGGCGGACCCAGGGAACAGCGGCACCCAGCAAGGAACACACCCCTGGTGAGAACGCGCAAGACTCAGCCGACGATCCCACCCAGGCCGCATCGGCCCAAACGGAAAGTGACGGCGAGACAGCGGTCACGCAAATCAACCCGGCAGAAAACGTGAACCCAGGCACCCCGCCGCCTGCTCCTGTGGATCTCGTCCAGACCAACCCAGCGCAAGCCTTCTTGACGGCGGCACAGGCTACACCCGCTGTGCAGGACCGCCCGGACCGGCAAGGGCATCGAATCACCGATGCCGCGATGGGAACAGCTACACGCGACTTGACACCGTCGCCCATGCGCAACGGGCGCGGTCTGTCATCCGACAAGGCGATGGTCTCTGACGGCAAGCACGCCAAGCCAGGGCTCGGCCCTGTGGCGCGCGAGGCCGCAGCTGAGGGACTGGAAGCCCATCGCCACCCCTTGGCGGCGGCCCAGACCCAAGGCAACACGGCTGGCAACACATCTGCTGACACCGGTCAAGCCGGCAAGCCCCCTGTAAGCCGCCTGGGCGGAGCAGACGCTGCCATGACAGGCGGTGCAGCAACCGCAGCTGCCAATGCTCAATTCAACATGGCTCTGAATGGTGCCGCGGCCGTCTCCTCGACGCCCCTCACCTACACGGCCATCGCCCAGGACATCCGGCGCCCGGAGTTCATGCCCGTTTTCAGTGCCCGTATCGCCACCCTGGCTCAAGAGGGGGTGGAACAGGCCCGGGTGCACCTGAATCCGGTGGAGATGGGCCCGGTGTCACTGCAACTGTCGCTGGACGGGCAGCAAGTGCGGGTGGACATGACGGCGGAAGTGGCCGCCACCCGGCAGTTGCTTGAGCAGGCGCTGCCGACCCTGGCCGGGGCCCTGCGTGAGGCAGGATTCACCCTCAGCGGAGGTGGGGTGTCGCAACCGGGCCCGGACAGCTCGACCGCCAACGGGCAGGACCCCCGAGGTGCAAGCGGCTCACCGGGTGAGCCCAACTCGCAGGCTTCGACTGACTCCACCGGCCTGGCCGGGCAACAGGCCGACGGCCGACGCCCTTCAGGTGGCGAAGCGGGCCGGACCCAGGGTTCACCTGCCTTCAACACCACTGAAGGCCTGACCACGGAACTGCACCTGGCCGCCGACGGAACCCCCCGGCTGGCGCAAGGCCGTGGCCTGGTGGACACCTTCGCCTGAGCGCCTGCGAAATGGTCTCGCCCACCCGCTCGTGCGCGCCAAACTGACTCACAGGCTCTGAGCGCGCGGCGTCCCGACCTGGGGGTCTGCCCGCACATCAGGTAGCAGTTCGGGCGATTGACAGGGTAGGAAATGACCATAATCAGCCCCTTCGTTAGAGAATCCTGACCCGTCGGCAATGAGCCGACACCATTCACGGGAACCCTCATGGCGACAGCACTGCCCCCCGACACGCCTGACACTGCCGCCCAGCCCAAAAAGAGCAAGAAGAAGCTTTTCTTGATCCTGGGCCTGGTGGCGGTGCTGGTGCTCGGCCTGGCCGGGGGAGGCGCTGTGGTCTACATGAAGAAGAAGGCGGCTGCGGAGGCCGAGGCGCAGGCTGAAGCGGAGACCGACGGGCCGGCCGCCCCCAAGGTGGCCAAGCGCGACCGCAAGACCAAGAACACCTTCGTCGCCCTGGACACTTTCACGGTCAACCTGGCCGACCGGGACTCCGACCGCTATGCACAGGTCCAGCTGTCCCTGGAGTTGAATGACGAAGGCGCCGCGCAGTTGATCAAGAACTTCATGCCGGTCATCCGCAACAACATCCTCCTGGTGATATCCCACAAGATGTCGGGGGAACTGCTGGAGAAGAACGGCAAGATCAAGTTGTCCGAGGAGATCATGGTCGAAGTGGCGCGGGCGCTTGGGATGGAGCCTCCAGAGACCACTTCACAGTCCGCAGCCGTCGCAGCGGACAGCGCGCGCACTGCACCCGCCGTCAAACGCAAGCCCAAGCCCTCGGCAGATGAAATCTCCCCAGTGGTGGGCGTGCACTTCTCGAACTTCATCATCCAGTGAGTACAGTGACGATGGCCCGCAAGCGACCCTCAAAGGCCCTGTCATGAGCCAGCAGATTCTTTCCCAGGACGAGGTCGATGCGCTGCTGCAAGGCATCACCGGCGAAAACCAGAAGCTTGAAGAAGACAATGAGCGTGGTGGCGGCGTCCGCGAATACAACCTGGCCAACCAGGAGCGGATCGTCCGGGGGCGCATGCCCACGATGGAAGTCATCAACGAGCGCTTCGCCCGCAATGTGCGCATCGGGCTTTTCAACCTGATCCGTCGCAACCCCGAAGTCTCCATCGGCGGCACCAAGGTGCACAAGTACGGCGCCTTCCTGCGCGAGATCGTGGTGCCGACGAACTTCAACGTCGTCGGATTCAAGCCGCTGCGTGGATCAGGCCTGTTGATCTGCGAGCCCAGCCTGGTCTTCGCCACCATCGACGCCCTGTACGGGGGCAGCGGCAAGTTCCACACCCGTATCGAGGGACGCGACTTTTCGCCCACGGAGCAGCGGGTCATCATGCGGCTGGTGGAGACCATTGGCGTGGAATTCAAAAAGGCCTGGACGGGCATCTACCCCTTGGAGATCGAGTACCAGCGTTCGGAAATGCAGCCCCAGTTCGCCAACATCGCCACGCCCGCCGAGATCGTGGTGTCCACCGCGTTCACGCTGGAGATTGGCGACGTCACCGGCTCCATCCATTTCTGTTTCCCGTATTCGATGCTGGAGCCCATACGCGACACCCTGTACTCCACCGTGCAGGGCGATTCTGCTGAGCCCGATCGGCGCTGGGTGAAGCTGCTGAGCAGCCAGATCCAGGACGCCGAGGTGGACCTGGTGGCAGACCTTTGCAGCACTCAGGTCACCATGGAACAGGTATTGGGCTTTCGACCAGGAGACTTCATCGAACTGGAATTGGAGCCGCTGATCAAGGCCAAGGTGGACGGGGTGCCGGTGCTGGAATGCCAGTACGGCGTCAACGACGGGCACTACGCCCTCAAGGTAGACAAACTGTTACCCAGCTCGGAAATGAGCTTGAGGGGAGGCTCCAACTATGGCCGCTGACAACTCCACACCCTCCGAACAGGACCGAATGGCCGCGGAGTGGGCTGCCGCACTGGACGACAAACAGGCCGGGCCGGCGAGCGGTGGCGGCATGTCCGTCAAGCCAGCGCAATTCACCAATTTCGGCGCCTCGGGCTCAACCGGCGGGGGTGCTGCCGGTGTCAACGGTGACCTGAACCTCATCCTGGACATCCCGGTGCAGCTCACCGTGGAGCTGGGCCGCACACGCATTCCCATCAAGCACATCCTGCAGTTGGCCCAGGGCTCGGTGGTGGAACTGGAGGCCCTGGCCGGTGAACCCATGGACGTGCTGGTCAACGGCTTCCTGATCGCGCAGGGCGAGGTGGTGGTGGTGAACGACAAGTTCGGCGTGCGCCTCACCGACATCGTCACACCCAGCGAGCGTCTGCGCCGGCTGAGCCGGATCTGATGCCCGGCACAACAGGCCCTGCCGTGGACACACCGGTCACTTCGCTGCTCTGGTTCATCCTCATCCTGGCGTTGATTCCGGCGGCGCTGTGGCTGCTCAAGCGCCTGCCTGCGGTCAAGGGCACCCAGAGTGCGTCTTCGCGCGTGGTGGGCGTGCTCCCCTTGTCGGGCTCGCAGCGCATCCTGACCGTGGAGGTCGGCCAGGGCGAGCACAAGGCCTGGCTGGTGTTGGGCGTGACGCCGTCCAGCATCCAGTTGCTGCACACCCTGCCCCCTCAGGAAACCGACGCCGCAGCGCCTGAAGCGCGCCCTTCGTTCGCTCAAGCCCTGCAGCGCCTGCGTCCAACGCCGGAGGACAAGGCTTGAAGCCCCGCGAGGCCCTGCCCGCCCTGCCCGCCGGCCGCAAGCCCAACGCCCGCCACGGCTGGCGCCCTTTGCGCGCAGCTGTTCTGTGGGGCGGGCTCTTGGCAACGGGTGGTGCCGCCCTGGCGCAAACGCAGGGCGGAAACCTGCCGCTGGTGATCGGCCAAGGGCCCGGTGGCGCCAGCTATTCCGTGCCCATCCAGACGCTGCTGTTCTTCACGGCGCTGGGCTTCATTCCGGCCGTGTTGCTGCTGATGACCGCCTTTACGCGTATCGTCATCGTGCTGTCGCTGCTGCGCCAGGCCATTGGCACACCGGCCGCGCCTCCCAACCAGGTGATCGTGGGCCTGAGCCTCTTTCTCACCTTTTTCGTGATGCAACCCACGCTGGACAAGGTCTACACCCAGGCCTGGGAGCCCTACAGCAAGAACGAGATCGCCTTCGACGTGGCGCTTGAGCGCGGGGCCCTGCCCATGCGCGAGTTCATGCTCAAGCAGACGCGCCAGAGCGATGTGCAGCTGTACTCCCGGCTGGCCAAGCTGCCCGCCAACGTCAAGCCCGAAGACCTGCCGCTGCGCGTGCTGGTGCCGGCCTTCGTCACCAGTGAGCTGAAAAGCGCCTTTCAGATCGGCTTCCTCATCTTCATCCCGTTCCTGGTCATCGACATGATCGTGGCCAGTGTGCTCATGAGCCTGGGCATGATGATGCTCAGCCCCGTGCTGGTGGCCCTGCCCTTCAAGCTGATGCTGTTTGTGCTGGCCGATGGCTGGAACCTGCTGCTGGGGTCGCTGGCAGCGAGCTTTACCACCTGATCGCCCATGACCGCGCAACAAGTCTTCGCGATCGGACAGCAAGGGCTGTTCCAGTTGCTGCTGGTGGCTGCACCCCTGCTGCTGTCGGCCCTGGTGGTGGGGCTGATCGTCAGCATCTTCCAGGCCGCCACCCAGATCAACGAGGCCACGCTGAGCTTCGTGCCCAAGATCATCGCCGCCGTGGTGGTGCTGGCCCTGGCAGGCCCGTGGATGATGACCTCGCTGGTGGAATACCTGCGCAGCATCCTGCTGTCCATTCCCGGCTCGGTGGGCTGAGCCGCCCGCAGGCGCCAGCCCTCCTGCGCTCTCGCGTGCCGGCCTGTCCAGGCAAGCCCCCGTGATCACCTTCACTGAAGCGCAACTCACGGCCTGGCTGTCGCCGCTGATCTGGCCCTTCATCCGGGTGCTGGCCGTGTTCTCGGCACTGCCCATCTTCAACCGCCGCAACGTCCCCCTGCGCGTGCGCATTGCGCTGGCCGCCTTCATCACCGCCACGGCGCAGCCTTCGTTGCCCGAGATGCCCGTGGTGCCGCTGGACTCGATGGTCGCGGTCATGCTGGTCGTCCAGCAGGTGCTGATCGGCGTGACCATCGGCTTCGCCGTGCGGGCGGTCTTTGCAGCGGTGGAGTACGCCGGGGAGCTGATCGGTCTGCAAATGGGTCTGAACTTTGCCGCGTCCTTTGACCCGGTCAGTGCGGGCCAGAGCACGGCCACGGCCAGCTTCTTCGCCACCATGGTGGCCTGGTTGTTCATCGCGCTGAACGGCCACCTGATCGTGATCTCGGCAGTGGTCAACAGCTTCCAGACCTTTCCTGTGAGCCCGGAGCCCTTCGGCTTCCTGCGCAAGGCCATGCCCCACCGCTGGGGCGCAGAGATCTTCGCCACCGGCCTGTGGATCGCCCTGCCGGTGATCACCATGCTGTTGTTCGTCAATCTGGTGCTGGGCTTCATCTCGCGCGTGGCGACGCAGATGCAGATCTTCTCCATCGGCTTTCCCATCACGCTGGGCCTGGGTCTGGCGGGCCTGTACTACATCGTTCCCGCGCTGGAGCAACCCTTCATGATGACCCTGGACAAGGTGCTGTCGGCGTTGCGGTAACCGCGCGCTTCTATCTGGAGGGAACTGGCCGCATTGATGGTGCCTGTTCAGCAGAACGCCTTGCAAGGCGATGCCTACAATCATTTTTCACCCTGGGATCCAAGCGTACCCAATGAACAAAACCATGCCTGCGGCTCACCGCAAAGGCGCCGCGGCGGCAGACAAGGCTGCGGCAAAGTCTGTTGGCGACCTGTCGCTGCAACAGGTGATGGAGCAGGCCGGTCAACTTCAGGCTTCAGGCCAGTTAGAAGCAGCACAAGCCCTCTACGGCGAATGGATCGCCCAGAGCAGTTCCCCCTTGAGGAGAGTTGCCTGCTTCAACCGGGGGACGCTGCTCAGCAGTCTGAGCAGGGAGCACGAAGCAAGGCAGTGTTACGAACTGGCCTTGGAAGTGCAGCCAGACTTCGCCCCTGCATGGTTGAACCTGGGTCATCTGCATGAGAGAGCCGGCCGACCTGAGGACGCCCTCAAGGCCTGGGGAGAAGTTCATCAGGGTCATGCTGCCGGCCCCTCGACATCGACCGAACACAGGCTCCACGCACTGAATCAGACAGCCCGCCTGCTGGAGCAACTGAAGCGGCTGCCTGAGGCTGAGGCCTTCTTGCGGCGCAGCCTCGAGCTCAAGCCCGATCAAATGGACGTGATACAGCACTACGTCCACGCGCGGCAGAAGCAGTGCGCCTGGCCTTTATACGCGCCGGTTGGGGAAGTCACCCCCAATCACTTCATGCTGGGCACCTCTGCCCTGGCCTCAATGGGCATACATGACGATCCAGCGATTCAGTTGCTGGCAGCCATGCGCTTCGTCAATGATCGCGTGCCCAAGCCACCCGCCAAACCGATGCATCTCGACACGCCACCTCGCAAAGGGCGGGTCCGCATCGGCTATCTCTCTGGTGACCTCCACCACCATGCGGTCGGGTTATTGACGGCAGAGCTGTTCGAATTGCACGACCGTGCCCGATTCGAGGTCTTCGGCTTCTGTTGGACACCCGAGACAGGATCACCGCAGCGCCAGCGCATTCTCAAGGCGCTGGACCACCACGTGCGACTGGCTGGCGTGGACGACCACACGGCAGCCAAATTGATCGCACAAGCTGGGATCGATGTGCTGGTGGATCTGCAAGGGTTGACCAGCGGTGCGCGGCCCGCGATCCTGGGCTACCGCGCCGCCCCTGTTCAAGTAGGCTACCTTGGGCTGCCAGGCACCTCTGCCCTGCCCGGCCTGGACTGGATGTTGGCAGACCGCTTTGTCATGCCGCCGGAGCTCTTGCCCTTCTGCACCGAAAAGCCCATCTACCTGCCCCACTGTTATCAGGTCAGCGATCGCCAACGATTGGCCGGAGCCAAACCCAGCCGTGCCGACTGCGGGCTTCCAGAAGAGGGGTTTGTGTACTGCTCCTTCAACAACAACCACAAGTTCACTCCAGACATGTTCGACGCCTGGATGCGCATCCTGGTCCAAGTGCCGGCCAGCGTGCTGTGGCTGCTTGCAGACAACCCGACCGCAAAGAGCAACATGCTTGCACGCGCAGCCAGCCATGGCGTGAGCCCCGAGAGGCTTGTATTTGCGCCACGTGTCAGCCCGGCCGACTACCTGGCGCGTTTTCAGTGCGCCGATCTGGTGTTGGACACCTTTCCCTACAACGCAGGCACCACCGCCAGCGACGTGCTCTGGATGGGAACTCCGATCCTCACACGCGCTGGCAGAACCTATATCTCCCGCATGGCCGGCAGCCTGCTGAATGCGGTGGGCCTGCCGGACCTGATCACACACTCGCTCGAGGCCTACGAGAAGCTGGCGGTCGATCTGGGTCGGAATCCCATGCGTGTGGCCTCGTACAAGCGCTACCTTGCCGAACAGGGGCGCCAATCGGCGCTGTTCGATATGCCGCAAATCGTGCGCGACATCGAGAGCGCCTTCGAGCCACTGGCCCTGGGTCTTCGGCACTGAGCAATCTATGCAGACCCCTGACAGCCGCTGCCAACCAGGCGATCCACCTTCGTCGGGACCCGCCTTGGGCGACCAGGCAAGAGCCGAAGATGCATTGGCACACGCCGTTTCATGGTTGACCCACCATCACGGTCAAGGACGGTCGGTGCATTCGCTTGCTGCTCAGTTGCCGGCGCACGAGTGCATGGACCCCGACCTCGCAATTCGAGCCCTGCAGGAGGCAGGATTCAGGGCCGGCTTGCTGCAAAGACGGCTCTCAGAGATCAGCCCCCTGCTGTTGCCGGCGATCTTGTTGCTCAAGAATGGCGACGCGTGCATCCTTGTGCGCAGCCACCCTGACGGCAAATCCTTCGATCTTGTGGTACCCGGAGCGCATGCCCGGCCCTGCGCTCGCACGGAGGCTGAACTGTCAGCCATCTATTCAGGGGTGGCGATGGTGGCCACACCTGAGGCGGCGCCCGTGAACGCATCGAACGATGAACTGCCCTTGGCCGACCCGTCGCAGCACTGGTTCTGGGGCACTTTGAGACGGTTCACCCCCTACTACCGTTCGGCATTGGTGGCCGCTCTCTTGAGCAACGTGCTGATGCTGGGCACGGGTCTGGCCACCTCCGTCGTCTACGACAAGGTCATACCCAACCAGGCCTTCACCACCTTGTGGTGGCTGGCCCTGGGCGCAGGAATGGCGTTGGTCTTCGATCTGATTGCCAAGCAGTTACGGTCCTACCTGATCGATATGGCGGGAAGGAAGGCCGACCTGCTGGTAGGCGCCATGCTCTTCCGCCAAAGCCTGTCCATCCGAATGGAGCACCGGCCAGAATCGGCAGGCGCGTTCGCACACCAGGTCGGGCAGATCGAGATGGTGCGCGAATTCTTCGCATCTGCAACCTTGTCCGCCATTTCAGATCTGCCCTTCATTCTGGTCTTCATTGCCATGACCTTTGCGATCGGCGGGCAGCTGGGATGGGTGCCTGCGTTAGCAGTACCGGTACTGTTGATCATCTCAGCCTTGATTCAAGGAGCGCTCAAGCGATCGATGGCGGCACAAATGCAGCAGCAGGCCGACCTGCATGGCGTCCTCGTGGAAGCCGTCGATGGCATTGAGGACCTCAAGGCTGCTGGTGCACAAGGGCGCTTCCTGCGCCAGTATGAGGAATCCAGCGCCGCCGCCAGCGATGCCTTGCTGCGCTCCCGGCGGATTACCGCCTGGACCACCAACTTGTCCATGGTCGCCCAGCAGTTGATCACGCTGATCATGCTGGTGTGGGGGGTGCACCTCATCGACGACAAGCTGGTTACCGCGGGCGCGCTGATCGGCGCCGTGATGTTCGCCACACGAGCCCTCGCCCCGCTGTCCTCCGTCGTCATGCTGGCCACCCGGTACCAAGGCGCACGCGCCGCCATGCGCAATCTGGATCGAGTCATGCGCCAACCGGTGGAGCGCGAACCCGGCAAACGGTATGTTGCGCGTCCAGACATCAGCGGCCGCGTCGCCCTGCGGGACGTCGGATTCAGTTACCCGCCACACGCAGGAGAGGTACCTCCCTCGATATTGAAGGGTATCAACCTGGCGTGCGAACCCGGCGAGAGAGTGGCCATCCTGGGGCGCATAGGCTCGGGCAAGTCCACCATCCTGCGCCTGCTCGCAGGCTTGTACCGGCCGACCGAGGGCATGGTGGAGGTCGACGGCATCGACCTGCGCCAAATCGACCCTGCAGACTTCAGGGCAAGGGTTGGCTTCTTGGCACAGGATCCCCGACTTTTCAAGGGTACGCTTCGGGACAACGTATTGCTGGATCGCCCAGCCGCCGACCCGTCAAGGCTGGCTGAGATCGCCCGTCTGACAGGGCTTGATCGGGTGGTTGCGGCCCACCCCAAAGGATGGGATCTGCCAGTTGGCGAGTCAGGAAGCATGCTTTCAGGCGGACAACGGCAGCTCGTTGCCCTGGCCCGTTGCCTGCTGACCCGGCCGCGACTGCTGTTGATGGATGAACCCACGTCTTCCATGGATGCCCAATCAGAGGTGTCCTTCTTGCGGCAATTGAAGGAGGCGATCGGTGACTGCTCCCTCGTGGTGGTCACCCACCGGCCGGCTGTGCTGGAACTGATAGAGCGCATCGTGGTCTTGGATGCGGGCCGAGTGGTGATGGACGGCCCCAAAGTCGCAGTGCTGGCAGCGCTGTCGGGCTCAAAGCCTACCGTGCCTGCTGAGCAAGAAGCCGCCGCAGGCAATGTTCACCGTCACCCCGCCACCCAGCCCCTTCAACGTGAGGCGGCCGTCTGATGAAGTGGCGAAGCGTCTCCAGGGAGGTCGCTCTCCTGCGAAAGACAGACATGGCATACCTGTCACCGGTGCGCAGCGCGCTGGTGGTGGAAGCCGCCCCCGCAGCCATGTGGGCGGTCTACTTGCTGTTGGCTGCCATTGCGGCGGCGGTGGCCTGGGCGGCCACTGCCAAAGTCGACATCGTCGCCCGGACCAACGCCCGGGTAGTGCCAGATGGGCGCGATCAGGTGATCGCCAGCCTGGAGGGCGGCATCCTTCGCGAACTCTTCGTCAAGGAAGGCCAGCAGGTCACGCAGGGTCAGGAATTGGTTCTGCTGGATCCCACCCGGTTTGAGGCGCAGCAAGCCGAGGGACAGGCAAAGCGTCTGGCCCTGCGCGGCGCTGCCGCGCGGCTCGACGCCGAAGCTTCGGGCCAGGCTCTGCAGTTTCCCGTGGACGTCCAAGGATCGCGTCAAGTGGTGGAGGGGGAGACGGCGTCATTCCAGGTTCGTCAACGTGGGTTGACCGAAGCCATGGAGTCGAATCAGCGCAATGTCGCAATTCTGCAGAAGGAGTTGGCAGTGGCCGAGACGATGTCGGCCCGCGGCCTGATGAGTGAGGTGGAGGTCATGCGCCTGCGGCGTCAGGTCAACGATTTGCAGCTGCAAGTCCAGGAGCGGATCAACCGGTTTCGGCAAGATGCCAGTGCAGAACTCGTCCGCGTTCGTACCGAACTGGCGCAGCTGAACGAACAGATGGTGTTGCGCAACGACGCCCTGCGCCGCACCGTGCTCAAGTCGCCCATCAAGGGGGTTGTCAAGACGATCCGGGCCAACACGGTGGGGGGTGTGGTGGCCGCCGGCGCGCCGATCATGGAACTCATACCCATCGGGTCCCAGGTATTGGTGGAGGCGCGAATCCGGCCCGCAGATATCGGCTTTGTGAACGTCGGTCAGCAAGCGGTGGTCAAGCTTTCATCGTACGAATACACCGTCTATGGCGGCTTGACGGGCACTGTGCAATGGATCAGCCCGGACGCCCTGGGTGACATGGAACGGCCGCAGGGCAGTGAAGGCACCTATTACCGGGCAATCATCCGGGCTGACAGCACAACGCTGCAGCTCGGTGGCAAACGACTGGATGTGTTGCCCGGCATGTCCGGTACGGCCGAGATTCGCACGGGGGAGCGCTCTGTTCTGGACTTCCTCATGCGTCCGATGCTGAAGAGCCAGGAGGCATTCAGGGAACGCTAGGCAGTCAACCCCGGACACAGCCTTTCTTGCATGCAGCGACAAGACGCCCCACGATTTCATCCTTCAACAGGAGCCGGAATCTGGTTGTCTTCAATGGATTGCAGACTCTCAATTTTGCGCACACTAAGGGCATGAAAGTGCTTCGTCTCTGCGCATGGGTGCTGGTGCTTTGCGTCGCCAGCCCCTGGGCCCTTGGACAAGTCAAGGCCGGGCCTGACCTGCCTGGCCTGTGCGTGATCGCGGATGCGGCGGATCTGAGTGTGAATGGTCCAAGTGATTCAACGCAAAGCTCTACTCCTCGAGAGAGGCTGGCCAGCCTGGTTCGAGAAGCCATCCAGCGAAGCAAAGCGGTAGGCGCTTCCGCGTTGCTGGCTGAAGCGGCCTTGAGTGATTTGGAGGAGACCCGCTCAGCCAAGAGCCCTCAGGCCTCACTGAGTGCCGGCGCTGGCCCTTCCGTCCTAACGTCTGCCGCAGCCACCCAAAGCTCTCCACTTCAGGTGCAAGGCTCGATCCAGGTCAGCCAGGTTCTCTACGACGGGGGCAGACTCAGCAAGTTGATCGATTGGCGAGCACAGCTGGCCGAGGCGGCCCGGCAGGGGTTGTTGAGCGCGCAGGAGCAACTGGCTCTCAACACCGTCTCGCTGGCGCTGGAGCGAAGCCGATACCGGCAGCACGTCCTGATCTATGGGCAGTACGTCAGGAAGATGACGTGTCTGGTCGAGGCTCTCGAGACGATTGTGGCCAGCGACCGCGGCCGGGCCAGCGAATTGGTGCAGGCCCGAAAGTCGCTCCAGCAAGCAGCGCTCTCTAACGCACAAGCCCAGTCACAGGTGCGGCAGGTCGAAGTTCGCCTGCGCAAGCTGGTGGGCGATGGTCTGTCATCCGCAGAAGGTTTGTCGACGGTGCTGCTCGAGGTGCCGCGCATCACAGAACTGGCTGCCGACATTCACCAATCGGCGGATCTTCAAGTGCTCAAGTTCCAAGCCGATGCGGCGGACAAGTTCGCCCAGTCCGTGGAAGCCTCCGCCAAACCGCAAGTCAGTTGGGTCATTGGCGGCAATACCAACACGGGCTTGGGCTCAGGCTCCGCAGGCCTTACGGGGCAGCGCACGAGCGGCCTGTCGCTCGGGGTGAACATCTCGATTCCGCTGCTCAACCCAGCCCAGATGCCAGCCACCGAGGCCGCCCGAAAGCGAGCCCGCGCAGCCCTGATGCAGCGAGACGAGGCGCTTGAATCAAGAACATCCAGGCTCAGCGAAATCCATGAGCAGGCGGTCTCCTCCTTCGACCGAGAGCGCAGGGTGGGCTCCGTGCTCAAAGACAGCGAACAGTTGCGCAATTCCACGGTGCAACAGTGGCAACTCCTGGGGCGCCGCAGCCTCTTCGATGTGATGGCCACCGAGGGCGAGCACTATTCGCTGAGGGCACAGCATGCAAATGCGCTGCATGATGGGCAACAGGCGAATGCCTTGCTGTTGAGTTTGGGAAGTGGGATCGGGGCGTGGCTGAAGTGACTGTTTCAACTCAGCGACAGGAAAGGCGATGGTTTCACATGCGCAAAGATGCGGCGTGGAACCTGATCGCCACCGAGATGGCGCAGCCAAATGTCCCCAGTGCAGGTGTCCTGCAAACCAAAGCGACCACATGACTGTCCATCTTTACCAAGTCGCCTACTCCGAGGAGACGTTCACCAGACTGATGCCGGGCTTCCAACCGCTGGACAACCGGGCCAACCCTCGGCCGGACTGGTTCGAGTTCGATCCCATTCGGCGCTTCTGGCTGCAACCGCCTGCTGTGGACGAAAACGCCTTCTACGGATTCTTCAGTCCCAAGTTCACCGAAAAGACCGGCCACACCGCCGACACCATGCACACCCGGCTCGCGCAACAGGGCGCACAGTTGGACGTGCTGCTGCTGAGTTCCTTGCCGAACCAGATCGCCTTCTTCATCAACGTGTTCGAGCAGGGCGAATACTTTCACCACGGGCTGATGGGCGCTACGCAGCGCTGGCTGGCAGTGAGCGGGCTGGACCCGGCGCTTGCCAGCGAGTGGATGGACGTCCGCCAAACCGTTTTCAGCAACTACTTCGTCGCCCGCCCGGCCTTCTGGCGCGCGTGGCTGGCGCTGGCCGATAAGCTCTGGAACACCTGCGAAGGCGCGCCGACCCCGCTGCAGGCCGAGCTCACCGCCTTGCCTGCGTCGGGGCAACCGCCACTGAAGGTCGTCCTGCAGGAACGCCTGGCCTCGCTGCTGTTGGCGATGCAGCCGCAATGGCGCAGCGCCGCGGCCGACCCCTACGCCCATGGCCGCTGGCCCAGCGAGGCGCTGCGCGCCGACCCGACCGACGCCATCGTCAGCGACGCGCTCAAGCACGCGCTGCGCCAGCAGGGTTGGCAGGAATACGCCAACGTATTCGGCCAGATTCGTGCCAAGGTCACGGGACAAGCACACTGAGCATGGCCACCGCCCGCCTATACCAGATCGCCTACAGCCCCGAAGCACTGGCCCACGTTGAGCCCGGCTACCTGGTGCTCGACAACCTCGCCAACCCGCGTCCGGACTGGTACGAACTCGGGCCGATCCGCCGCTTCCTGCACGAGCAGGGCCTGCCCGACGAAGACGCCTACTACGGCTTCTTCAGCCCCAAGTTCGGCAGCAAGACAGGCCTGAACCGCGCCCAGGTGCAGCAGGAGATCGACACGGCCGCCGCCGCCAGTGCCGACGTCGTGCTGTTCTCTCCGCAGCCCGACATGGGCGCCTTCTTCCTGAACGTGTTCGAGCAAGGCGAGACCTTCGACGCCGGCTTCATCGCCGCCTGCCAGGCCTGGATCGCACACGCGGGCTTCGACGTGCCGGCACTCGGCGGCCTCGTGATGGACACGCGCACCACGGTGTTCTCGAACTACTTCGCTGCCCGTTGCGCGTTCTGGCGCGAATGGCTGCGCTGGATCGACACGCTGTTCGAGGCCGCCGAATCCGGCCCCGAGGCCATGCGCAGCCAGCTCACGCACAGCACCAGCTACCCCGGCGCGGCGCAGCGCAAGGTCTTCATCCAGGAGCGCGTCGCCTCGCTGATCCTGACGCTGCAGCCCCGCTGGCGCACGCACGCGGTCAACCCATTCCGCATGGGGTGGTCATCAGGGACTCGCTTTCGCGACCACCCGGAAATGGCCGTCATGAGCGACGCGCTGAAGCGCGCCCACCGCGACCTGGGCTACCCGAGCTACCTGCAGGCCTTCGCCCGGCTGCGCCAGCGCTTCCAGCAGCCGATGGCACTACCCGCCAGCCTGCCCGAGCCGCCATTGACGCCTGAAGCGCCCACAGACCCGGCCCTCACCGGGATCCCTGACGTCGAGGCCGAGTGCCAGAGGCTGTTTGACACCGGCTGCCACGCCGACTGCATGGCGCACATGATGTTCGGCGTGGACAAGCACTACCGCTCTCCCAACGTCGTCGGCACACGCGCGCTGTTCTACCCCGCGCTGGACCGCCAGATCGGCCGCCTGGCGGACGAAGTGCTGCGCCGCCATCCGCCCTCGCCCGCACCGTCAGCCACGCCGAGCGGCAACACGCTGATCATCGCCACCGAGGTCTACCAGGTCGGCGGGCACTCGCGCGTCATCGAAGACCTGATGCGCGAATGCGCCCGCCCCACGCTGCTGCTGACTGACACCTTTCAGTCCCTGCAGCGCCACCCTCACGCGCTCGTGCCGTGGCTGAACGCCTTCGCCGACAACGGCTTCCTCGTGTTGAAGCAGTATGACCCCTGGGCCAAGGCGCGCGAGCTGTGGCAGATCGTCCAGCGCCTGGCGCCGGACGAAATCCTCTACCTGCAGCACCACCAAGACCCGGTGCCCTTCGTCGGCACGCTGCGCCACGCCAGTTCGCGCAAGGCGCTCGTCCACCACACCGACCACAACCCCAGCCTGGGCGGCACGCTACCCGAGCTGGCACACCTGGACTTCACGGCCGAGGTGGGCGCCGTCTGCGCCGCCACGCTCCAGCGGCCCATCGACGTGCTGCCGCTCTACGTTGCGGACGGCGGGCTCAAGGCCTTCGAGCCGCGAGCGCTGGGGCAATTCTCGGTTGTCACGTCGGGCACAGAGGTCAAGTTCAAGCGCGAGGGGCCGCTGGCGCTATCCACGCTCGTCGCCGCGGCGCTGTCGGCCGTGCAAGGGAGCTTCTTCCACATCGGCCCGTTGGCCAACGACTGGCAGGTCGAGATCCGCGAGGTGCTGTCAGCCCGCGGCATCGCGCCGGAACGCTTCCAAGCCATGGGGCCGGTGCCATCACTATGGAAGGCGCTGGGCGCGCTGGACGCGCATGTCTACATCGGCTCCGCACCCATCGGCGGCGGTCGCGCGGCCATAGAGGCTCAGGGCTGCGGCTACCCGCTGCTGTTTTATCGCACGCCGGAGCGCGACCTGCTGACGGCCGTGGACTCCGTCTACGCTGACCCGGCTTGGGCCTGGTCCACGCCCGAAGAGCTGGCACAGCGGCTGCGTGAGCTGTCGCCGCGCCTGCCCGAGGCCAGCCGCCAGGCGCGGACGCTGTACGACGCAGACTATTCGATCGCGCGTTTCCGTCAGGTGCTGTCGCGCCACGCACGCTTACGCGGCTAGCGGCAGCCTCGTCAAGGCTGCGTGAGGCGTGCGGCCTCGGCAACCGCCTCGATGACGGCGCCCAACTGCGCGTCGCTCATGCCAGGCCACAGCGGCAGGCTCAGCACCTCGCGGTGGATCTGCTCGCTGATCGGGAAGTCGCCTGGGCCGTAGCCCAGCTCGGCATAGGCAGGCTGCTGGTGCGATGATCCTGCGCGGATCGGCCAGCATCCGGTCGATGACGGCGTGCAGCATCAGCAACTGCTCGTTACTGGCCTGGCCCAGCAGATCCAGCAAGCGCCGGTCAATGGCGTCCTCGATCACGCCGCCTCCTGCATCACGGCTTCTGGCCGAGCCGCCTCTGCCCGCTCAGCCCGATGCTCTCAGCAGGCCGCAGAGTCGCTCGGCATCGCGTTGCAGCGAACCGCACGTCTATACACCGGCGACGAACAGGTCGAGCCGTTCTTCGAGCTTGTAGAAGCGCACGCCCATGATCTCGAGTCCCTGGCCAGCGCCTTCGAATCGTCCTGGGCGCGATTTCTGGAAAGTCAACCCGATTCAAGCCGGTGGCCTACGCTTGATTCAGGCGCTCGGTGAGCGTTGTTGCACACCGTTCTCGACGTCAGGCCAGCCGCGCCCGAACGGCAATGTTGGCCATCAGGTGAGCGGGAAGTGTGTCGCCCACCGTATTGAGAGCCCGAATGAGGGCGGGAGAGTGGTCGAGCATCATGCCGTTGGGCAAGGTCTTGAGAAAGAAACCGCGGCGTTCGAATGGCTCGAAGCCAGCCTCACGTAAATGCTGCTCAAGTGTGAAGAAGTCGTAAACGCGCTGATGACCGACCAAGCGATCGCGCGCGCTGAGCGTGTCAAGTGAAGGCTGTAGCCCCATGGCCAAGGCGAGTTGCCGGTGCAGGGAGTCTCGGTTGGGAACTACCACCACCATTTCACCGCCAGGCCGCAGCCACGACCGCAAATGTCGCGCCAGTGCCACTGGGTCATCGACGTGCTCCAACACATGAAGAGCAAGAAGCTTGTCACATGGTTCTTCAGGGACATGGTCCTCGAACAGCGCATGCTCCACTTTGACCAACGGATGCTTCTCGTGCACAAGCGCAACAAGGCTGGCGGCCCCTTCAACCATCGTGTAATTCGGGCTTAGAGGCGACAGTCGGGCTAACGTGATGCCTTCCCCATAGCCGAGTTCGATCACACGATCGTGCGGCTGCAGCAGCCCAGCAAGCCATTCACAGCAATGCTCCTGACAAATGTCTTCGATGAATTTGTCTGGCACTTCATCATTCAAATGGTACTGCGCGGCGATCCGCTCCAACTCCAGGACTCTGACGTTCATGACAAGTGATCCTCCACAATCTTCAAACCTTGCACGATCTGATCATTCAACGAGGCCGCGCCATAGCCCAACAAAGCGCCCGTGAGCGCAACACCGGACATCGCTTCGACCAAGCTTGCATGCGAATTAGCTGCCTGCGTCACTCCAACGACATTCGGAATCGTGAGGGCGTTACGTGCCGTCAAGCACTTAACGACCTGCACCGAACCCGGATCATCTACTGCGAGCAACTGAGCAAGTTCACGCTTCAACACCGTTTCTAAGGGCTCGTCAGGGGCTAGCCGCGCAACATTTTCGGGGTTGGCCTCGATCACGACCCTGTGCCAGGATGGATCGCGTCCGGCGAGCGCGTCCTGGTCAGTCAGCCGATAGGCAGCATGATCCTCATCAACCACCATCAAGCAAGGGCTCTCTCGGCCAATGGCGTTACCCTTAACCCGGGCCAACAGCAGCGTAACCGACGCCCCCGCAAGAGGCGCTAGCGGCGGCAAACCGATCAGTGAGCGAGCACGCTCGGGCGACAGGCCCAGCACCAGGTGTGGCGCACTCCAGACTGCACCATCCTGGGTGCCAACCGTCCAGCGCCCCCCCTGAAGCTTCAATTCGCTCAGTGGTTGCGTCACCACCTTGCCGCCATCGGCAACCAGTCTGGCAATCAGGTGCGTCACCAGACTGCCCACATGACTTGTATCGGGTACCCAGAACGGGTACTCAGGCAGATTCGCCGCTTCACCACGCAAGGCTTCGATCAGCGTCTGGGGATGGAAGAGTGGCACCCAAGCGGCCCGGTGATAGCGAGCCAGCACTTCGGCCGACGACACATTCAACAGCTTGCGGACAAACGGCTCGACAAAATGATCGTGCAAGGCCTGACCATGGTTCACACGCGCGGCTTCGGCATAGCTGAGGCTGTCATAAGCCGATCCAAGGTTCTTTTGTCCGGCATGCCGAGGGTCACTTCGGTCCAGCAAGTCCGGCGCTGCCACACCCGCGTTCGCGAATGCTTCAAGCCGATTGGCAATCAGGTAATCGGGCCACCTTCGAGAATCAAGAAGGCACTGCGGTGTGGGTGCCCTGCGCGACGGAAGCTGTTCATCAAGCCAACTGGCGGCGAGATCACCGAACCGTGTCCATTCATTGCGCACCTCACTGCGGTAAGTGGCAAGTCGGGCACCCTGTTCAGTCGAGGGCAGCTTTTCCAGAAGAACCATACCCAGGTCGTAGGCATGCCCGTCAATCTGCATGCCAGCAAAGTGGCCACCCAGCGGCCTGCCGTCGGTCAGCAGCGTCGGGGGCTGGCCGCGCCGAGCGAGTTCAGCGGCGGCTACCAATACGGCCAGGTTGTTTCCGGCGATCAGTGGGGCCTCAGCCATGACGCAGGCTCGCGTTGATCCAGATCTCGGAACCAAGCTCGGGCAGTGTTTCGGCAAGCCGACCGAGACCATCCAGCATGGTCGGCGTCATGAACTCCTGATCGACCAATTGCTGCATCTGGCCATGCGTGAAGGGCTTGACGAAGAGGCTGCCACGCTCGCGAACCACGAATCCAGCAGCAGACAACTCACCCTCCAGAGCCTCCAGGTCATAGATGCCACGCTGCTGCATGGTGGCCTGAGTATGGGAATGCGCATCTGGGCGGTCAATCAAGCCCATGGCCACTGCCAGGAGGCGGTGCAGCGATCGGGCGTTAGGCACGTTTAGGTGTACGACGGAATCGCTACCACACATTCGCCTGACAGCGGCCAGAAGCGCTTGGGGATCGTCTACCTCATGCAGAAGGCAACTGACGACCACCATGTCAAAAGGCTCCCCGGGAGGATCGACCGCCTCCAGGCAAGCCTCAATAACCTTCACGTCGGCCCCTGGCGCAACAGTGGAGCGGGCAATCTTGGCAAATTCCGCAGCTGGTTCGACCACCGTGATGTGCATGCCAGACAAGTCCGTGTGCAAGGGCAAATGTCCACAACCCACCTCGAGCAACCGGTGCGGCGCATATCGCGCTATTTCAGCCAACACTCTTCGGCGGCGGTACGTGGCCTGGATAGGCTCGAAAGGAAGCCGGCGGTACTGTTCGGTGTATGAGGCGAGATCGCGGGCCATGGCGTCAGACCTTCCGGGTCATGCGAACCTTCAGCGACTCCGAAAATCCCAAGCCGCTCTTGAACTGAATGAGACCAAAGTTCGGCTGGCTGTCTACCGTGGAGGTCCCGACATCAAGCAGGCCAATGCCTTGAGTCTGGCAATGCGTGTAGATGGCGTCGGCCAAACTGACGACTGGGCTCAAAGTTGCGTAGCCAGGACGGTCGCCCCAGTAAAAGACATACAGAACCCCCGCTTCTACTTGGAGGCACACCGCTGCCGCGACCAAGTCGCTCCCTAGGCGACAGCCAAACAGCGTCACGGCGTCAGGAAAGCGTTCCACCATAGACCGTAACTGCAGCAGAGACATTGACATCTCGTGGCCCTTGCTTGCGCGGTTGGTAGCGATCGTGTCGTAGACCTCGGGCAACGCTGCGTGCTGCAGCGATAGCGCGACCAACCCCTCGCGGGCACACTTGCGCATCCGTTTGAGGTTACCGTAGCTCATGCGCTCAGCAAGCGGCCGCGCATCGACCTCAAGGCTATGGTTCAGATCGCACTGAAAGGTTTCGTAGCCGCAGGCGCGCAACAGGTACACCTGGGATGCAAAGGCCGTGGGGTTGTGGGCCATGGGAGCAGGGAGAATCTCAAGGCGGGAGGCACCCAAAGACCTTAGCCGAGTCAGCACAGCGTCATGGAAGCCGAACAGGGACTCAAGTCCAAGTCCCGGCACCCAAGCCAAACCCGCATAGGTTCCCCTCACGGGACTGCGCCACAAGCCGGGCTCCGCTTCCGTGAAGTGGATCGACGCCACCACCTTGCCATCCTGCTCCCATTCGAAGTACGCACCGCGGCGGTCTGACACGTGCAGGAGGAAGAACTCATGACGATTGAACAACCCCCCCAATCCAGGAGGGTAGACCCAGGCGTTTTCGTGGAGGCGGAACTCGGCCATGTGTCTGATTTGAGCTTGCGCTCCTGGTTACATAAGGCTCGAGTAGGGGCATCAAGGCCTGCCAATTTTGCGCTCAGCATGCCCAGCCGAACAAAGAATTGCCTGATGTTAACCCCGCAAATCCGGGGCATGTCGTCATCCTCCACCCTTAGACTACGCCTTCTCTTTGGGCCTACATCACCGTTCAACCATGTACACCGTCAACGACTGTAAGTTGATCGACCTGCCAAGAATCCATGACCCTCGTGGAAATCTTAGTTTCGTTGAAGGCGATAGTCATCTGCCATTCGCCATAAAGCGAATGTTCTATCTCTACGACGTCCCAGGGGGGGAGAACAGAGCAGGGCATGCATTGGAAAGCTGCCATCAGTTCATCATCGCCATGTCGGGCAGCTTCGACGTGGTCATCAAAGACGGTTACTCCGAGAGACGTTTCCACCTCAACAGGTCCTACTACGGATTACATCTCCCACCGTTGATCTGGCGCGAACTAGAAAATTTTTCATCAGGCTCTGTATGTGTAGTGCTCGCCTCGGAGAAATATGACGCCAATGGGTACTATCGCGATTACAAAGCCTTCCTCACAGCAAGCATTGCACGCGATCGGGCTGAGGGTACATGATTCCCTTTTTAGACATCAAAGGAATCAATCTCCGGCATAGGGCGGACCTACACGCGGCTTTGGACCGGGTCTTGAACGCAGGCTGGCTGATTCTCGGCAAGGAGACCGAGACCTTCGAGGCCGAGTTCGCCGCCTGGTGCGGCACCGAACACTGCGTGGGCGTGGGAAACGGACTGGAGGCCTTGCATCTGGTTCTGCGAGCCTGGGGCATAGGACCAGGAGACGAAGTCCTGGTGCCATCGAACACCTACATCGCCACCTGGCTTGCCGTCACACACTGCGGCGCGACACCTGTGCCGGTGGAACCTGACCCTGCCACCTGCAACATCGATCCAACGCGATTGTCTGCTGCCATCACTCCGCGGACGAAGGCCATCATCGCGGTACACCTCTACGGGCAGACGGCCGACATGGACGGCGTGATGGCTGTGGCGCGTGCGCATGGCCTCAAGGTGTTGGAAGATGCCGCCCAGGCGCATGGCGCGCTTTATCGAGGCCGACGCGCGGGCGCTTTGGCCGATGCCGCTGGCTTCAGCTTTTATCCTGGAAAGAATCTGGGGGCCTTGGGCGATGGCGGCGCCGTGACCACCGCAGACGCCGAACTGGCTCAGCGGCTGCGCATGCTGCGCAACTACGGCTCACGGGTCAAGTACCACAACGAAGTCTTGGGTTGGAACTCTCGCCTTGACGAGCTTCAGGCCGCCTTCCTTCGCGCCAAGCTGCCCATGCTTGATGCAGACAACGCTGCTCGCGGCGCCCTGGCGGCCCGGTATCAAGCGGGCCTGGCCCCCCTTACGGGTCTGGTGTTACCCTGGGTGGCGCCACACTGCGAACCGGTGTGGCACCTCTACGTCGTGCAGCACCCTGAGCGTGATCGGCTTGCCCAGCACTTGCGGGCTCGTGGGATCGACACGCTGGTCCATTACCCCATCGCGCCGCATCTCCAGCCCGCGTACGCCGGACTGGGCATGCGCGACGGATCACTGCCCATAGCAGAAGCCCTGCACCGCCAGGTGCTAAGCCTGCCCCTCTGGCCTGGAATGACAGTTGTCGACGTGGATGCCGTCGTGGAAGGCATCAGGTCCTTTGGTTAGCCTGCAATGTCAGACCGGTAGATCTGCGAAGTCTGCTTGATGCTGCTGGCATAGAGCGCCAATGTCCTATCCATACACGATTGCGCTGGTCGCGATCTGTCGAGACGCTGAGCGACACATGGGCCGCTGAGTTCGACGCCTTCCTCGAATGCGGCATCCTGGCCCACGGCTTCCTGCGCCTGCGCTGCGGCGACTGCGGCCACGACAAGCTGCTGGCGTTCAGCTGCAAGCGGCGCGGCTTCTGCCCCTCGTGCGGGGCCCGGAGGATGTCGCAGACGGCGGCGCACCTGGTGGATCACGTCATCCCGCACGTGCCAGTGCGCCAGTGGGTGCTGTCGCTGCCGATCCCGCTGCGCGTGCTGCTGGCCGCGCAGTACGAGCTGGTCACGCCGGCGCTGCAGGTGGTGCAGCGTGTGGTCGAGCGGCATCTGCTGGGCCACACGGGGCTCGAGAGCGACGAAGGCCAGAGCGGCGCCGTCACGCTGATCCAGCGCTTTGGCTCGGCTGCCAACTTGAACATCCACCTGCACTGCCTGGTCCTGGACGGGGTGTACCGTTGCCACGCTGATGGCGCGCCCGGCTTCGTCGAGGCCGGCGCACCCATCAAAACGCGGCCTCGCAGCCAGATTTGTGCGCTGGCTGACAACCGCCAACAGCAGGTGCAAGAGGCGGTCAGCCAAGCCGCATCGGCTGCCGAGTGCGAGGTCAGGTGCAGGCCCGGTCCAGCGTGGAGGTGCCGTTCTCGTGCATTTCCAGCAAGCGATATCACTTGGCCTCAATGGCCTCGTCATCAAGGGTGCAATTTCGCCACGGTCAACCCTCACGCCCCGGATAGCCCATTCGAGATTCAGTGGAGCCTCAAATCAAGAGACCCTCATGCTTCGGATCGTCATCGCTCCAGCGACGATGAGGGGTCGCGATAAACGGCTCCAACACGCCAGAAGCTGGGTTGGGAGACGCCTTTGGAGGCTCTCCTGAAGTGCCGGCGGAAGTCGCAGGCAGTTCAGGCCCTCGATCAACCAGCAGATCCTTGAGCGGAGGAGCTTCCTGTTTCTCAGACTCACCCTTCTTGAACCAGACGTCAGCCATCTCATGAACCTGGCCGTCTGAAGTCTTGTAACTCGAGACCATACCCACCAGGTTTCCGTTGTCCACCCGGTCAGATTTGTCGAACGACACGTTGAGTTCGATGATTCCAAGGTCAACCAATCCTCTCAATTCTCCAGGATCGGTCTTCCCATCATGATTCGCGTCGACCCACACCTTGAGCTTGTCGAAGTTGACATCGGCGGCTGTGATCTTCCCGTCATGATTGGTGTCTTGCTCAGCAAGCGCTGCAGCACCATCACCTGCACGCTGCCCGTTGGCCAGCACGGTCGCGGCTCCAAACAGTTCCTTGCCGTCATTGATGAGGCCATCACCATTTCGATCCATCACCAGCAGGCCATCTCCCCGGCTGACCCAGCCCGTCTTGGATGCCGTGCCCACACCCGATACATCGAAGTTGACACCGTCTTGCGCTGATGTGGTGCGCACCCCGTTTCCATCCAGATCAAGAACGATAGGCGTCACGAACAAGAGCGCATTGATCTGGTCTGTCGACATGACCGCGATATCTGCAGTCTCGAAGGCCAAGTGCTGGGCCGTTGACAGCGCCAATATGTCTGCTGTTTCGAGCGCCTTGATCTGATCAGTCGTCAATGCAACGATCTGGGCGGTTGAAAACCCAGGTATCTGTGCGGTGGTCAGGGCCTGAATGTCTTGGGTCTCGAGCCAGGTGATCTGACCAGTCGTCAAAGAGGAGATCTGGGCCGTCGTGAGAGCCTGAATCTGAACACTGGTCAGCGCCACGATATCCGCACTCTGTGCAAACCCAGCCAACTGAGACGTCGTCAGTGAAGACAAATCAGCTGTCGTGATGGTCGAAATCTGAGCGGTGGTCAGGGCATCTATTTGTGCCGTCGTGAACGCACGCCACTGACCAGAATCCAGCGCAGCCAGGTCTGCCGTGTCAATGGCCGCCACATCGGCCACGTCAATGGCTCGGATCTGCGCCGTCGTCAGCGCACCCACCTGCGCCGAGCTCAGCGTCTGGATGTCGGCCGAGTCCAACGCCACGATCTGCGCGGTCGTCAGCGCCTGGATCTGCGAGGTCTTCAGCGCCTGCAGGTCCGCCGTCTCCAGGTTCTGCACCTGCGCCGTCGTCAGCCCCGCCACCTGCGCCGTGCTCAGCGCCTGGAACTGCG
>JBAXYD010000016.1:0-88931 GCA_037127635.1 Betaproteobacteria bacterium
GACGCCCTGTGGCACCTGTTTGCCCATGAGTCGACGCTGCTGCGCGAAGCCCGGCACCACGGCCTGCAGTGGATGGACCGGCTGGGGCCCGTGAAGAAGGCGCTGACGGCGCGCGCGCTCCATTCGTGAGGCCGGCTCTCTTTTCAGCGCATCGGCCCGCGAACCCGCCACGGCGCTCGGGGGTGACGGTCGTCTTTGCACCGTCACCTTTGGTTACCCTGGGTGCGCTGCGTTCGGCCATGCTGAGCCTTTGTTCACCCATCCTCGGCGGTTTGCGCCGATCCAACTGACGGAAGCATGATGAAACCAATCACCCGCTCCCTGCGCCAGGCCGTGCTGGTCCTGGCCGGCACGGCCGCATTGCTGGCGGGCGTGTTGCCGCTGCCGGCCCTGGCGCAGGAGGCGGTCATCCGCAAGAACCTGCCCGAGCGCCTGCCCAACCTGCCCAAGATCGACGAGGTGGTCAAGACGGCGGTGCCCGGCATCTGGGAAGTTCGCATCGGCGCCGACCTGTTCTACACCGATGACCAGGGCAGCCACCTGTTCACGGGCGAGCTGATCGACACCCGCACCCGCGCCAACCTGACCAAGGAGCGCATCGAAAAACTCACGGCCTTCGACTTCGCCAAGCTGCCGCTCAAGGATTCCATCGTCATCAAGCAAGGTACCGGCGCACGCAAGATGGCGGTGTTCGTGGATCCGAACTGCGGCTACTGCAAGCGCTTCGAGCGCGATGTCGCGAGCTTGAAGAACGTCACGGTCTATACCTTCCTGTACCCCATCCTGGGGCCGGACTCGACCACCAAGTCGCGCGACATCTGGTGCGCCAAGGACCCGGCCAAGGCCTGGCGCGACTGGATGATCAACGGCACGGTGCCGCCCGCCGCCGCCGGGGCCAAGTGCGACACCGCGGCGCTGGACCGAAACACCGAGCTGGGCCGCAAGCACCGCGTGCAGGGCACCCCGGCCACGGTCTTCGAGGACGGTTCGCGCTCGCCCGGGGCCCTGCCCGCGGAGGAGATCGAGAAGCGTCTGGCCGCCACGGCAGGCAAGGGGTGAGGCGCGCCGAAGCTGTGATGGTGAACATGGGCAGTGAACTTCCCCCATGGGCCCGGCGCCTGAGCCATGCCGGACTCTTGCCCTTTGTGGGCGGTGCGCTGCTCGTGCACCTGGTCTGGCCAGAGGCCCACCCCTATGCGGCGCTGGCGCTGGCAGCCTATGCCGCCACGATCGTCGCGTTCCTGGGCGGTGTGCACTGGGGCGTGGCCTTTACGCAGCCGAACCCGGACCCCAGGCTCTTCGCCTGGGGCGTGGTGCCCTCGCTGGTGGCCTGGGTGGCCATCGTCATGCCCCCCAGCGCGGGCCTGGTGGTGCTGGGGGCCATGCTGATCGCCTGCTATGCGGTGGACCGCCGTCTGTATGTCGCACACGGACTGCAGCGTTGGCTGGTCCTGCGCTTTCGCCTCAGCGCGGTGGCGGCGCTGAGCTGCTTCCTCGGGGCTGCAGGCACCTGAAGGCCCACTGCGCGCGCGGCACACGCTGCATCTGTGGCCCAATGTCCTCCACGCCATGAAGCGCCTGCCCGCACCGCCTGGGCTCGCCGCGCCCGAAAGCCGCCGGCGCTGGAAGGCCGTGGTCCTGGTGGCCGCGGTGACCTTGGTGCACCTGTGGCTGGTGGCCCTGGTGGAAGATCTGGCCCGCTTGGGCTCGGGGGCTGCCGATACCGCGCCCGCGCGCATCGACGTGGCCTTTGTGCGTGAACTGGCCCAGGCCGTACCGCCGCCTGTGGCACCCCGTGCACCCAAGACTGTGGCGCCTGGGGCCGTTGCTGCGCCGGCGCCGGCGGCGTCTGCACCCGATGTTGCGGTGGCCCCGGCCCTCGCCGCTTCTGTCTCCGCCGTGGCGCAGGCGCCAGCTGGCGTCCCAGCGGCGCCGTCTGGCGAGCCAGCCGCCCAGGCCGCTGCGCCAGCGGCCGCGGACGCCCCCTCGCCCGCGCCAGCACCGCCGATTGTGGCGCGGGCGCCCGAACCCGCCGCCTCCTCCGTGGCCGCCGCCCCCGTCTTCGACTGGCCGCCTTCCACCCGCTTGTCCTACACCCTGGTGGGGGACTATCGCGGGCCGGTGCAGGGCAAGGCACGCGTGGAGTGGCTGCGCAGCGGCAGCCGCTATCAGGTGCACCTGGACGTGCGCGTGGGCGCGGACTTCGCGCCCTTGATGTCGCGGCGCATGTCCAGCGACGGGCTGCTCACCGAGGCCGGGCTGCAGCCGCAGCGCTATGACGAGGAGACCAAGGTGCTGCTGCGCGAGGTGCGCCGTCAGACCATCCTGTTCGAACCCGAGCGCATCGTGCTGCCACGCGGGGGCAACCAGCCGTCCGTGGCCGGGGTGCAGGACACGGCCAGCCAGTTCGTCCAACTGTCCTGGATGTTCACGCTGCAGCCGCAGTTGTTGCGCCCGGGGCAGACGGTGGAGGTGCCGCTTGCACTGACCCGCCGTGTAGACCGCTGGGTCTACGACGTGGTGGGGGAGGAGGTGCTGGACCTGCCCGTGGGCCCGGTCAAGGCCTGGCACCTGAAGCCTCGCTTGCAGAGCAAGACGAGCAGCGACCTGTCCGTGGAAACCTGGATCGCCCCCAGCCTTCAGTACCTGCCGGTGCGCATCCGCATACGCCAGGATGAGACCAGCTACATCGACCTGACGCTGGAACGCCTGCCGCAGCAGGCGGCGGCGCCCGTCCCCGCCGCGCCCGCCCCCGCCCGGCCTTTATAGTGGCCGCGCGGCGGTGCCCTTGGCGCGAGGCTTGGCCCGCAGACCGACCGAACCCTCCGGAAAGACCCGCTTAGATGAACTTCGAGAACATCCTCACCGACATCCGTGGCGAGGGGCCGCACCGCTCCGGCCTGATCACGCTGAACCGGCCCAAGCAGCTCAACGCGCTGAACGACGTGCTGATGGACGAGCTGGGTGCGGCGCTGCTGGCCTTCGACGCGGACGAGGCTATCGGCTGCATCGTGGTCACGGGCAGCGAGAAGGCCTTTGCCGCCGGGGCCGACATCGCGGCCATGGCCAAGCTCGAGTACCGGGAGGTCGTGCTCAACGGGTTCATCAGCCGCAACTGGGAGACCATGCTGCGCGTGCGCAAGCCTGTGATCGCGGCGGTGTCGGGCTTCGCCCTGGGGGGCGGCTGCGAACTGGCCATGATGTGCGACTTCATCATCGCCTCCGAGACGGCGAAGTTCGGCCAGCCCGAGATCAAGATCGGCATCATCCCCGGTTCGGGCGGCACGCAGCGCCTGCCGCGCGCGGTGGGCAAGTCCAAGGCCATGGACCTGGTGTTGACCGGACGCATGATGGACGCGGCCGAGGCTGAACGCGCGGGCCTGGTGTCGCGCGTGGTGCCGGCCGAGCGCTTGCTCGAGGAGGCGCTGGCCGCTGCCGGGGCGATCTGCCAGCTGGGGCTGCCCAGCGTGATGGCGGCCAAGGCCTGTGTCAACCAGGCCTTCGAGGGGCCGCTGACCGCGGGCATGGCCCATGAGCGGCAGGTCTTCCACGCGCTGTTCGCCACCGAGGATCAGAAGGAAGGCATGGACGCCTTCCTGGCCAAGCGCAAGGCGGTGTTCAAGCACCGCTGAGGCCACAAGGTAAGACGGCCGGGCGGCGTGCCGGCCCGGGGGTGCTGCTGTGCGCCTGCCGGCGTCAGGGCTGGATCCAGCGAGCGCCTGTGGCGTCGAACAGCGCCCTGCGGTGGCCGTCCCGGTGCAGTTCCAGCCAGTCCATGGACTCCACCTCGGCATTGACCATGGCGAAGTGTTCCCGTGACCCCCGTTCCTGGGTGGCAGTCTTGACCAACGGCTCGCCCGGCGCCAGGGGCGAGAGGTAGTCCTGCGCGGCCGGCGACAGGCGCAAGCGGGCCCAGCGCGACAGCGCCAGGTGCTGATCGGTCTCGCGGCTCAGGCCCACGCGCAGGCGGATTTGCCACGACAGCCGTGGGCACCAGGCCAGCAGCGTGCCCTGGGGGTGGTGTTCGAGTTGCCGCAGTTTGGGCGATCGATCGTCGGTGAAGAACACCAGGCGGCGCAGACCGGCATCCACCTCGCGGACGATGACCGACCGCGCGTCGGCACCGCGCACATCGACGGTGGCCAGCGTCATGACACGCCAGCCGTGCTCACGCTCCTGGGTTGCCCGCTCCAGTTCCTCCCAGCACGCCTGCTGCAGCAGGTGCAGCGACTCGATGCGCATGGGGGTGAAGGCCGCGCCGGGCTCTCAGCCCTCGCGCCGCAGGGCGGGGAACAGGATCACATCGCGGATGCTCGGGCTGTCGGTCAGCAGCATCACCAGGCGGTCGATGCCGATGCCGCAGCCGCCCGCTGGGGGCATGCCGTATTCCAGCGCACGGATGAAATCGGCATCGAAGAACATCGCCTCCTCGTCGCCAGCATCCTTGTTGCGCGCCTGCGCGGCAAAGCGCGCGGCCTGGTCCTCGGCGTCGTTCAGTTCTGAGAAGCCGTTGGCGATCTCGCGTCCGGTCATGAAGAGCTCGAAGCGCTCCGTGATGGTGGGGTCGCGGTCGGAGGCGCGCGCCAGCGGCGAGACTTCGACGGGGTAGTCGATGATGAAGGTGGGGTCCCAGAGCTGGTCTTCCACCGCGGCCTCGAACAGGCCGAACTGCAGCTCGGCCAGGCTCCAGTGCGCCGGCGGCTCCTCGCCCAGGCTCTTCAGGCGCTGGTGAAGGAAGGCGGCGTCACCGGCCTGCTCGGGTGTGAGCCCGGCATGCTTCACCAGGGCCTGGGTCACCGTCAGGCGGGCGAAGGGCTGGTCCAGGTCCACGGGGCGCCCGGCGTAGCTCAGCGTGGCCGAGCCCGTGGCCTGGCGCGCGGCGTGGCGCAGCACCTGCTCGGTGAAGTCCATCAAGTCGTGATGGTTCCAGTACGCCGCGTAGAACTCCATCATCGTGAATTCCGGGTTGTGCCGGACGCTGATGCCTTCGTTGCGGAAGTTGCGGTTGATCTCGAACACGCGCTCGAAGCCGCCCACCACCAGGCGCTTGAGGTACAGCTCGGGCGCGATGCGCAGGAACATCTCCTGGTCCAGCGCGTTGTGGTGGGTGACGAAGGGCTTGGCGTTGGCGCCGCCGGGAATCGGGTGGAGCATGGGCGTCTCCACCTCCAGGAAGCCGTGCTCGACCATGAACTGGCGGATGGAGCTGACCACCTTGCTGCGCGCCACGAAGCGGGCACGGGCGTGCTCGTCGGTCATCAGGTCCACGTAGCGCTGGCGGTACTTCTGCTCCTGGTCGGTCATGCCGTGGAACTTGTCCGGCAGCGGGCGCAGGCTCTTGGTCAGCATCCGCACCCGGGTGGCCTTGACCGACAGCTCGCCCGTCTTGGTGCGGAACAAGGTGCCTTCGCATGACAGGATGTCACCCAGGTCCCAGTGCTTGAAGGCGGCCAGCGCCTCGGCGCCCACCGCGTCCTGCGTCACATAGATCTGCAGCCGGCCGGTGCCGTCCTGCAGCGTGCCGAAACAGGCCTTGCCCATCACGCGCTTGAGCATCATGCGCCCGGCAATGGCCACGGCGATGGCCTGCGGCTCCAACGCCTCGTTGGGAATCTGCCCGTGGCGGTGGTGCAGGTCGCTGGCGTGGTGGGTGGGCTTGAAGTCGTTGGGGAAGGCCGCGGTGCCCGCGGCCTTGGCCTGCACGCGCAGCGCGGCCAATTTTTCGCGCCGCTCGGTGATCAGCTGGTTGTCATCGGCGTGAACGGTGGGCGCAGGGGTGCTCATGAAGGCGTCGGCTCGGAGGCGGGCAGGGCCGGGGATTCTAGGCGGCGCCCTGGGCTGCCTAGAATCGCCGCCTCCTTCCTGTCTTTCCGAAACGCCCACTCGCATGCAACGCAAGATCGCCGTCGTCGGCCTGGGCTACGTGGGCCTGCCCGTGGCGGTGGCCTTTGCCCGCGCCGCGCAGGCCGCACCGGCCCAGCCCGAGCCGTCGGAAGTGGTGGGCTTTGACATCGACCCCTCGCGTATCGCGGAACTGCGCCGCGGCGTGGACCGCACCGGCGAGGTTGAGTCTGGCGGCCTGCCTGCGTCTGGACTGCGCTTCACCGACCAGGCCGCTGACCTGCGCGGGTGCGACTTCTTCATCGTCGCCGTGCCCACGCCTGTGGACGCGGCGCACAAGCCGGACCTCGCACCGCTTCTGTCAGCCTCGCGCACCGTGGGGCCGGCGCTGAAGGCGGGCGACATCGTGGTGTTCGAGTCCACCGTCTACCCCGGCGCCACGGAAGAGGACTGCGTCCCCGTGCTGGAGGCCACCTCGGGCCTGCGCCACGGCGTGGACTTCTTCTGCGGCTACAGCCCCGAGCGCATCAACCCCGGGGACCGCGAGCACCGCTTCGAGGACATCCGCAAGATCGTCTCGGGCTGCGACGCCGCCACGCTGGACACCGTGGCGCGGGTGTACGAATCCGTGGTGCGCGCTGGGGTGCACCGGGCCAGCTCCATCCGCGTGGCCGAGGCCGCCAAGGTCATCGAGAACACGCAGCGCGACCTCAACATCGCGCTGATGAACGAGCTGTCGGTGATCTTCGCCCGCCTGGGCATCGACACCGCCGAGGTGCTGGCTGCTGCCGGCTCGAAGTGGAACTTCCTGCCCTTCCGCCCCGGCCTGGTGGGCGGGCACTGCATCGGCGTGGACCCGTACTACCTCACCTACAAGGCCGAGCAGGTGGGCTACATCCCGCAGGTGATCCTGGCCGGGCGGCGCATCAACGACAACATGGGGCGCTACGTGGCGCGCAACACCATCAAGCTGATGCTGAAGAACGGCGTGGACGTGCCGCGCGCGCGCATCGGCGTGCTGGGCATCACCTTCAAGGAGAACGTGCCCGACACGCGCAACTCCAAGGTGGCCGATCTGGTGCACGAGCTGCGCGACCACGGCGCCGAGGTCGTGGTGGTGGACCCGCATGCCGATGCGCGTGAACTCCAGCACGACCACGGGCTGGCGCTGGGCGAGGTGTCCCCCGCGGCCCCGGTGGATGCGCTGGTGGTGGCCGTGGCGCACCGCGAGTTCCGTGCCTTGACTGCCGCCGGGCTGCGCGCCCTGGTGCGCGGCCCGCGCCCGGTGCTGGCCGATGTGAAGAGCCTGTACGACCCTGCCGCCTTGCAGGCCGCCGGGTTCACGGTGTTCAGGCTGTGAACCGGTGATCTCAATGCACGGCCCGACGTCGACAGGCCCAGATGCGCCGAGCCTGAAGCAAGCGTTGCACTGCTGTGATCCGCAGGCCTTGACCCCTTCCGGCCCTTGAACCCATGACCCCTGCCTTCCCCATCACCGACCGGCCCGTGCGCTTTGCGCTCGTGGGCTGCGGCCGCATCTCGGCCAACCACTTCGCGGCCCTGGGCGAGCATGCCGGCCGCGCTGAACTGGTGGCCGTGTGCGACACCGACGCGGGCCGTCTGCAGGCGGCGGTGGAGCGCACCGGCGCCCGGGGCTTCGATTCGCTGGACGCCTTGCTGGCCGGCAGCGCTGCCGACATCGTGGCCCTCACCACGCCCAGCGGCTTGCACCCGCAGCAGGCCATCGCCTGCGCCCGGGCCGGGCGCCATGTGCTCAGCGAAAAGCCCATGGCCACCCAATGGGACGCGGGCGTGGCCATGGTGCGGGCCTGCCGCGACGCGGGCGTGAAGCTGTTCGTCGTGAAGCAGAACCGGTTGAACGCCACGCTGCAGCTGCTCAAGCAGGCGATCGATGGCAAGCGCTTCGGCCGCATCCACATGGTCACCGTCAACGTCTTCTGGACGCGGCCGCAGAGCTACTACGACGACGCCCCCTGGCGCGGCCGCTGGGACCTGGACGGGGGCGCCTTCATGAACCAGGCCAGCCACTACGTGGACATGGTGGACTGGCTGGTGGGCCCGGTGGACAACGTGCATGCCTACACCGCCACGCAGTTGCGCGATATCGAGGCCGAGGACAGCGGCGTGATGAGCCTGCGCCTGCGCGCGGGTGGCCTGGCCTCCATCAACGTCAGCATGCTCACCTACCCGCGCAACCTGGAAGGCAGCATCACCGTGCTGGGCGAGCGCGGCACGGTGCGCATCGGCGGCGTGGCCGTCAACCGCATCGAGCACTGGGAGTTCGACGAGCACCGGCCGGAGGACGACACGGCGAAGGACGCCAGCTACGCCCCCACCTCGGTCTACGGCTTCGGCCACCCGCTTTACTACGCCAACGTCATCGACACCCTGCGCGGCCAGGCGCATGCGCAGGTGGACGGCTACGAGGGCCTGCGCTCGCTGGAAGTCATCATCGCCGCCTACCGCAGCGCCCGCGATGGCGTGCGCGTGGGTTTGCCGTTGGTGTTCTGAAGGTTCTTCCTGGGCTGTATCTGTCAGAATGTGAAGAGACGTTCCGACTCACTTACTCCGTTCCGACATGCAGGTCACCGTCAGCGACAAAGGCCAGATCACCCTGCCTCACGGCTTGCGCCAGCAACTGGGTATCGCGCCCGGCCAACGCCTGGAAATCGATCCCCAGGAGGATGGGTCTCTGCGCGTGCGCAAGCTCGCCGTCGGCTCTGCAGGGCTGGCCGGGCTGTTGGCGGTGCCGGACGAACGCACACGCACGCTGCAGGAGATGGAAGAAGGCGTGGCGCAGGCCGTGACCGAACGCGCCACCCCGTCGGCCAAGAGTTCCCCGTGATCGCTGTCGACACCAACATCCTGGTGCGGCTGCTGGTGGCCGATGACGCTGCCCAACTGGACAAGGCGAAGCGCTTGTTCGACCGCCAGGCGGCCGAGCCGGGGTCGATCTGGATTTCCCAGTCCGTGCTGGTGGAGTTGGTGTGGGTGCTGACGCGCACCTACGCCCGGCCGCGAGAGCAGGTGCTGTCGGCCCTGCGCGCCCTGTCCTCGAATGCCACGGTGCGTCTGGATGGCGCCGAGGAAGTGGCCGCTGCCGTTGGCCTGTACGCTGCAGGCAAGGCCGACTTCGCCGACTGCCTGCTGGCGGCTCGCGCACAGGCGGGTGGGCTGGACACGCTGTTCACCTTCGACCGCAAGATGCGGGGCCTGCCCAAGGTGCAGGTGCTGTGATGAACGCGGACGCTCCCGCTTCGACGCAGGCCGTTCCCGCCGACCGGGCCTTCTGGGCTCACCCCAGCGCCATCGTCGACGAAGGCGCGCAGATCGGGGCCGGCACCCGGGTGTGGCACTTTGCCCATGTGTGTGCCGGCGCGCGCATTGGCGATGGCTGTTCGTTGGGGCAGGGCGTGTTTGTCGGCAATGACGTGGTCATCGGCCGCAACGTCAAGATCCAGAACCAGGTCTCGGTGTACGACGCGGTGACGCTGGAAGACGATGTGTTCTGCGGGCCGAGCATGGTGTTCACCAACGTGCACAACCCGCGCGCGGCCGTGGTGCGCAAGAACGAGTACCGGCCCACGCTGGTGAAGCGCGGCGCCACGCTGGGGGCCAACTGCACCGTGGTCTGCGGCACCACGGTAGGGGCGTTCGCCTTTGTGGGTGCGGGCGCGGTGGTGTCGAGGGATGTGCCGGCCTACGCCCTGGTGGTGGGCGTGCCCGCGCGCCGCGTGGGCTGGATGAGCGCGTACGGCGAGCGTCTGGCGCTGCCCGTCACTGTACCCGCGGGCCAGGGGCTGGAGGCGGCATGCCCGGTGTCGGGTGCACGCTATCGGCTGGTGGGGGATGTGCTCGCAGCCTTGGACGCTGCGATCTGAGCGCGAGCCCACCCTGCCCCCTGCCGCTGGCGCCAAAACTTGAAGACCCTCATGCAATTCACCGACCTGAAGACCCAGTACGCCGTGCTAAAAGGCGACATCGATGCCCGCATCCAGCACGTGCTCGACCACGGCCAGTACATCATGGGCCCGGAGGTGGCGGAATTGGAGGCGGCGCTGGCGGCGTTCACCGGGGCCCGGCACTGCGTCGCCGTGGCCAGCGGCACCGAGGCGCTGCTGATCGCGTTGATGGCGCTGGACCTCAAGCCTGGCGACGAAGTGATCACCAGCCCCTTCACCTTCGCCGCCACGGGCGAGGTGATCGTCCTGCTGGGCGGCAAGCCCGTGTTCGTGGACGTGGAGCCCGGCACCTGCAACCTCGACGCCTCGCTGGTGGAGACGCGCATCACCTCGCGCACCCGGGCGATCATGCCCGTCAGCCTGTACGGTCAGGTGGCCGACGTGGCGGAGCTCAACGCCATCGCCGCGCGCCACGGGCTGGCGGTGATCGAAGACGCGGCGCAGAGCTTCGGCGCAAGCTACCGGGGCCGGCGCAGCGGTGCGCTTTCGACCATCGGCTGCACCAGCTTTTTCCCGAGCAAGCCGCTGGGCTGCTACGGTGATGGCGGCGCGCTGTTCACCGACGACGACACGCTGGCGCAAGCGGCACGCGAGATCCGCGTGCACGGCCAGAGCGCGCGCTACACCCACACCCGCATTGGCGTGGGCGGGCGCATGGACACGCTGCAATGCGCCATCTTGCTGGGCAAGCTCGGCCGCTTCGAGTGGGAGTTGCAGCGCCGCGCCGCCCTGGGCGCGCGCTACACCGCGGCGCTGCAAGGCCTGACCGGCCTGCGCACGCTCACCGTCAAGCCCGACCGTGACTGCGTCTGGGGCCAGTACACCGTCTTCGTGGACGAGCGCGCCCGCGTGCAGGCGGCGCTCAAGGACGCGGGCATTCCCACCGCCGTGCACTATCCCAAGCCGCTGCACCACCAGGTGGCCTATGCGGCGCACTGCTGCCCGGACTGCTGCCCGGTGAGCGTGGACGTGGCCGGCCGCGTGCTGAGCCTGCCCATGAGCGCCGACCTCACCGAGGCCGACCAGGACCGGGTGGTGGCGGCCTTGCGTGCCGCGTTGACGGCGTCCGTCGGAGCGGCAGCTTGAGCCGGGGTGTCGAGGCTCTGACGTCCTGGGCTCGGGTGGCCGGGGTGGCAGCGCCGGGCTGAGTTCACGCCCGCTGCCTCGCTTAAGCCCGCTTAAGGCGACGCGCCATGTCGCGCCCCTCCTTCCTCTCCAGCGTCTTCACCGTGGCCGGGGGCACGGCCGTGGCCCAGGCCATCGCCCTGGGTGCGCTGCCCTTCATCACCCGGCTGTACCCGCCCGAGCTATATGGCGGCTTTGTCATCTTCCTGGCCTGGGGCGGCTTCCTGCTGCCCGTGGTGTGCGCGCGCTTCGAGGTGGCCATCGCGCTGCCGTCCAGCCTGCGCGCGGCCTCGGCCGTGGCCTGGGGCAGCCTGGGCATCGCCCTGGGTGTGTCGGCGCTGTGCGCGCTGGCCGTGGCGGTGGCCTGGGCGATGTACCCGCCGGCCCGGGTGGCCGCCCTGGCCCTGCTGCCCCTGTACGTGCTGCTCGGCGGCGCCGTGCAGGTGCTGGGCAACTGGGCCGCGCGGGTGCACGCCTACCGGCGGCTGTCGCTCTCGCGCATCGTGCAGGCCGCGGCCACGGCCCTGCTGTCGCTGGCCTGGGTGCCGCTGTGGGGTGCGCAGGCCCTGGGACTGGTGGTGGCCACGCTGGCGGGGCAGCTCATCGCGCTGGGCGTGCTGGCGCAGGGCCTGTCGCAGACCGGCTTTCGCCTCCGCGCCGCGCCGCGCCAGGTGTGGCGGCTGATGCGCCACTTCCGACGCCTGACGCTGTTCAACGTGCCCCATGTGCTGTCGGATGCCGCGCAAGGCTCGGGCCTGCCGCTGCTGATCGCGCACTTCTTCGGTGCCCCGGCCGCCGCCTACTACGCCTTCTCCACCCGGCTGCTGAAGGCCCCGCTGGGGCTGGTGAGCGGCGCGGTGTCCCAGGTGTACTACCCGCGCGCTGCCAGCCACCGCCATGATGACGAGCGGCTGCGCCGTGACGCGCTGCGCATCCTGGCGGTGTCCACCACGGGGGTGATGCTGGTCTGGCCGCTGTTGTTGCTGGTGCCGGATGCCGCCTACGCCTGGGCCTTCGGCGCCGCCTGGGCGGAGGTGGGCGGCTACCTGCGCGCCCTGTCGCCCTGGATCCTGTCGGCCTTCGTGGCCGCCCCTTTGAGCGTGCTGTACCTGGTGAAGGAACGCTTCGGCCTGGACTTCTCGCTGGGCCTGGCGGGCACGCTGCTGGCCTTCGCCCTGCTGGTGGGCGCGTGGTGGGCGTCGGGCGAGGTGATCGTGACCTTGTGGGTGCTGGCGCTGGGCATGACGGCCTACAACGCGTTGTCCACCTGGTTCGAGTTCCGCTATGTGCTGGGGCGGCGGAGGGTGCATGGCTGACGCCACAGTGGCGGCTCCGCTGCGGGGCGGCTCTTTCAGTGAGCCTCACAGCACGCCTGGTGGCGCCGCACTTGACGACCTCTTTGACGACCCGGTGCTGCGCTCGGCCATGGGCCGCGCGGCGGGCATGCGCCCGCTTTCGCCTTGTGTGGTGCGACACCTTGTCGCCGAGGTCCACGCCGCTGCGGGGCCGGACGCTGCTGAACCGGCGCTGAACGGGTTGTTCGAGCGCCGCCGGCTGGGTTTGTGGCGGTGGGAATGGGCGCCCTACGGCCTCTACGCGCCGGTGTGTGCCGACCCGCAGCGGGCCGAGGCCCTGACCAACTTCCTGAACCGGGCGCCGGGCCGCGCCTCGCAGGTGCGGGTCCAGCTCAACCCGTTGTGTCTCCAGGCCGGGCCGTTGGCGGAGCAGGCCGCCGCGCAAGGCTGGCGCGTGCTGCCCCGCGAGACGCACCTGCTGGACCTGCGCCCGGGCCTGGAGGCGCTGCGCCGCGGCTACCACGCCACCAAGCGCAACCAGATCGCCAAGCCGGTGAAGCTCGACAGCCGCATCGCCCTGGCGCGCACCGAGGCCGATCTGCAGCCCTACTTCGAGGTCTATGACCGCTCGCTGCAGCGCTGGGGCCGTTCTGGCGCCTGGCCCTATCCGCGGCAACTCTTCCTCGACCTGTTGCACAGCCCCGCCGCCCGCATCTGGACCCACCATGTGCAGGGGCGCCTGGCCTGCGCCGTGGTGATGCTGGAGAGCCGCCACCAGGCGTTGTACTGGCAGGGCGTGTCGCGCATCGACGAGGACCAGAAACGGGCTCACCCGATGGCGCGCCTGATGGACGCCGTGATCCAGGACCTTTGCGCGCGGGGCGTGCCGGTGCTGAACCTGGGCGCGAGTGAGGGGCTGCCGCAGGTGCGGCGCTTCAAGGAGGAGTTCGGCGCCCGGCCCGCGGCTTACAGCACCCTGCAGTGGGAGTCTGCTGCCTGGCGCTGGCTGCAGGGTGCGCGCGCATGGCGGCTCCGGTCGGGATAATCACGGGCTTTGTTCGGCGCGAGTGGGGCTCAGGCAGCGCAAGGGCAGCGCGAAGGCAGCGCGAAGGCAGCGCAAGGGCAGCGCAAGGGCAGGGACGGTGACCCTGCGTCACCAAGGGGCACAGATGGCTGAAGTGGACTGGGACGAGCGGGCCCGGCAAGGGGTGGGTCTGCAGTCGGTGATCGACCCCGGGGACCGCAACGGCCTGAAGAACGGCCTGATCGACCGCATCCAGTGGGGTGTGGTGCAGCCCTGGGCGCAAGGTCGTCGCGAGGTCTTGGACTACGGCTGCGGCATCGGCCGCTTCGCCCGACGCATCACCGACGCCGGCAGCGGCTACTGCGGCGTGGACTCGTCCGCGGCCATGATCGAGGCGGCGCGGCGCGCCCACCCCGCCGGCCGGGCCACGTTCGCCCACGCGCCCAGCCTGCCGCTGCCGTTGGACACCAATCGCTTCGACGCTTGCCTGACCGTGGGGGTGCTGCAGTGCCTGACCACGGCCGACGGCCAGGAGCTGAAGGCCGCGGTGGCCGAACTGGCCCGCGTGCTGCAGGCCGGCGGCGAGCTGCTGATGATCGAGCAGGCCAGCGCCTCGGGCCGGCATTCCGGCTCGGTGAGCCACAGCAGCTCGGAGCAGGATTACCTGGACGCGCTGGCCCCGCACTTCGAGGTGCTGGAACTGCAGCGCATCCGCCTGGCCACGCTCACGCGGCCCAGCGCGGCCTACCTGCGCTGGGGGGCGGCTTGGCCGGCTCGGGGTGCCGTGGAAGGCTGGTTGGCCCGGCGCGAGCACGCCCGGGCGCGCGGGGCTGACGCCGCGGCGCTGCAGGCCCAGGTTTATCACGACGTGGCGATCCGCGCGGCGCGTCGCGCCTGACGCTGGCTGGACTGTCAAGGCCCGTCCGAACTCCTGTCGGCCAGCGACGCCTGCTGCGTTCCACTCGCTAAAACTGATGGCCCTTCGCCAGGACACTCTCACGGACCCCCGTCCCGTGTTCGTCGTCGGCCCGCACTCGGTGCATGTCCGGCGCTTCGTGGCCGGCCTGTGCAACGCGGGGCGCGACGTGGTGCTGGTGACGAACTCGTCCGAACCGCTGCTGTCCCATGAGCGCTTGCGCGAGCAGATCCACCTGAGCCTGCGCGTGCTGGCCTGGCGCACGCCGCAGCGCCTGCGCGAGTTGATCGAGCGCTGGCGGCCCACGGTGGTGCACGTGCACCAGGCCGATGCCACCGCCTGGCATGCGGTGAGGGCGGCGCGGCCCACGGGCGTGCCGGTGGTGATCACGCTCTGGGGCTCCGACGTGCTGAGCCTGCCCCACCGCGGCTGGTGGCAGCGCGCGATGGTGCGCCATGCATTGCGGGGCGCAGCGGCCTGGACGGCGGACGCCAAGGTGCTGCTGCGGGCCGCGCAGGCCATCGCCGGTGCCGATGCACCGCCCTGGCGGGAGTGGATTCCGCTGGGCATCGACGAGCCGCCAGAGTTGGGCACCGTGGTGCGTGAGCGCCGCATCCTGTCGTGCCGGCTGCACAAGCCTCTGTACCGCATCGATGCCATCGTGCGTGCCTTTGCGCAGGCGGCGCCGCAACTGCCGGCCTGGGCGCTGGAGGTGGCCGCTGCAGGCGAGCAGACGCCGGCGCTGCGCGCGCTGGCGCACTCGCTGGGCGTGGCCGACCGGGTGGTCTTCACCGGCATGCTCGCCGCCCCCCAACTGGCGCAGGCCTATCGGCGCAGCGCGCTGTTCGTCAGCGTGCCGGCGTCGGACGGCACCTCGGTGAGCCTGCTGGAGGCCATGGCCGCAGGCTGCCTGCCGGTGCTGGCCGACCTGCCGGCCAACCGCGAATGGGTGCGCGACGGGGAGAACGGGCTCATCGTCGGGGAGGGGGCCGCGGTGCTTGCTGCACCGCTGGTGGACGCGCTGGCCCAAGCTCTGGTGCGCGGTGCGCGTTGGTGGTCCGAGGGCGAATGGGACGCGAGCGGCCGGCCCCTGAACGAGACCCTGATCGCCCAACGCGCCACGCTGCGGGCCAACATCCAGCAGTTCCTGGCACTGCACGAACGGCTGACCTCGCCCGTGCGCCCCATCGTCCACCTCACCACCGTCCACCCGCGCGACGACATCCGCATCTTCCGCAAGGAGTGCGTCTCGCTGTCCCAGGCCGGTTACGAGGTGGTGCAGATCGTGGGCGACGGGCAGGGCGATGCGCAGGTGCAGGGCGTGCGCATCCTGGACCTCGGCCCCCGGCCCGCCGGGCGCCTGGCGCGCATGCGCGAGCAGCCCGCCAAGGCTTTGGCGGCGGTGCGGCGCTGCCGCCCGGCGCTGGTGCACCTGCACGACCCCGAGCTGCTGCCCTTGGGCGCGAAGCTGGCGCGCGAAGGCCTGAAGGTGGTGTACGACGCGCATGAGGACGTGCCGCGCCAACTGCTCACCAAGCAGTGGATTCCTGCCTGGGCGCGACGCCCCCTGAGCGCGGCGTTCGAGGTCTATGAGAACCACCTGGTGCGCCAACTGGCTGCCGTGATCGGCGCCACGCCGCATATCACCCAGCGCTTTGCGGCCGTGGCGCGGCGCAGTGTGAATGTCAGCAACTACCCGTTTCTGGACGAGCTGGCGCCTGACGTCGCTTCGTCCTCCGCGAGCGCTGGGGGGGCTGATGACATCTCCGATGTTGCTGCGGCCGGTGCCGGTCGCCCGCCGCCCGCGGGCGGCCCGCCCCGCGAGAGCGCCGTGTGCTACGTGGGCGGCATCTTCCTCACGCGCGGGGCCTTCAGCATGGTGCGGGCGCTGCCTTTGCTGCCTGGCGTGCGCCTGCTGTTGTGCGGCCGCTTCGAGGACGCCGCCACCGAGGCGGCGCTGCGTGCCGAGCCCGGCTGGGCCCAGGTGGACTACCTGGGCGTGCTGGGCCGCGAGGGCGTGCGCGAGGTGATGGCGCGCTCGCGCGCCGGGCTGGTCACCCTGCTGCCGCTGCCCAGCTACCTGGACTCGCTGCCCATCAAGATGTTCGAGTACATGTCGGCCAGCCTGCCTGTCATCGCCTCGGACTTCCCGCTGTGGCGCGACATCGTGCAGCGCCACGCCTGCGGCCTGTGCGTGGACCCGTCCGATCCGGCCGCCATCGCCCAGGCCATCCGCCAGGTGCTGGACGACCCGGCTGCCGCGGCGGCGATGGGTCAGGCCGGGCGCGAGGCCGTCCATGCCCACTACCATTGGCCGCGCGCCGAGGCCGAACTGCTGGCGCTGTACCGAGAACTGCTGCCTTGAACATCCTGCTCATCAACCACTACGCCGGCAACCCGGCGCTGGGCATGGAGTACCGCCCGTACTACCTGGCCCGGGAGTGGGTGCGCCTGGGCCACCGGGTGATGATCGTCGCGGCCTCGTACTCGCACTACCGCGCGCGCCAGCCGACGCCCGGGGACGACACGGTGGGCGGCATCACCTACCGCTGGCTGCCCACCCCGGCCTACACCGGCAACGGCTGGGCGCGCATGCGCAACGTGCTGTCGTTTCTGAGCCAGCTCTGGAGCCAGGCGCCGGAACTGGCCGCCACGCTGCGCCCCGACGTGGTCATCTCTTCCAGCACCTATCCGATGGACACCTGGGTGGCGCGGCGCATCGCGCAGCTGGCCGGGGCCCGGCTGGTACACGAGGTGCACGACCTGTGGCCGCTGTCGCCCGTGGAGCTGTCGGGCATGTCGCCCTGGCACCCCTTTGCGCTGATCTGCCAGTCGGCGGAAGACGCCGCCTACCGCCACAGCGACGCCGTGGTGTCCATGCTGCCCAAGGTGCATGCCCACATGGCGCGCCGTGGCTTGGACCTGAAGAAACTGTTCATCGTGCCCAACGGCATCAGCCCCGAGGAGTGGGCTGCCCAGCCCGCGCCGCTGCGCACCGATGTGGAACAGGCCATCGACGCTGCGCGGCGCGCCGGCGCGGTGATCGTCGGCTATGCCGGCTCCATGGGCCGGCCCAACGCTCTGGACGTGCTGCTGGACGCCGCCCGCCTGCTGGCCGACCGGCCGCTGCGCTTCGTGCTGGTGGGTGACGGCCACGAGCGCGAGCGCCTGGCCGCGCGCCTCCGCACCGAGGGCCTGGCCCAGGTGGCCCTGCTGCCGCCCATCCCGAAGGCCCAGGTGCCGGCCTTCCTGGCCGCCATCGACATCGCCTACCTGGGCTGGCAGCGCCAGCCGCTGTACCGCTTCGGCATCGCGCCGAACAAGCTGATGGATTACATGATGGCCGCGCGGCCCGTGCTGCACTCGGTGGAGGCGGGCAACGATCCCGTGGCCGAGTCCGGCTGCGGCCTCACCGTGGCCCCGGAGGCTCCCGAGGAGGTGGCGCGCGGCCTGCGCCAGTTGGCGGCCATGAGCCCGCGCGAGCGCCGGCAATTCGGCGAGCGAGGGCGCGCCTATGTGCTGAAGCACCACGCCTACCCGGTGCTGGCGCGGCAGTTTCTGGCGGCGGTGGGGGGCCCTGCGTGATCCGCACCTGTTGCGCAGCGGGGGCACGTGTCTCATCGTGGAAGGTGGCGCCATGACCTTCCCGGACACCGACACGACCAGCGCTGAGCCCACCGCCGTCGCCGAGCGCTACGCGCGCCGCAGCGCGACCAAGCGCTACAGCCTGCTGCAGCCCGATGTCTGGCTCACCGTGCAGGAGCGTCAGCGCGCCATGCTGCGGCTGTTCGCCGGCCTTGGCTGGCGCACGCTGGCCGATCGGCGCCTGCTGGAGGTGGGCTGCGGCAGCGGCGGCAACCTGCTGGAGATGCTGCGCCTGGGCTTTGCGCCCGAGCACCTGAGCGGCGTGGAACTGCTGCCCGAGCGCCTGGAGGCCGCCAGGCGCAGCCTGCCGCAGGCCGTCACGCTGTGGGGTGGGGATGCGTCGCAAGTGCCCCTGCCCGAGGGCCAGGCCGATGTGGTGCTGCTGTCCACGGTGTTCTCCTCGCTGCTGGACGACGCCTTCCAGCAGCAACTCGCCGCTGCTGTCTGGCGCGCCGTGAAGCCCGGCGGGGGCGTGCTCTGGTACGACTTCACGGTGAACAACCCGCGCAACCCAGACGTGCGAGGCGTGCCGGTGGCGCGCATCCGGCAACTGTTTCCGCAAGGCCAGGTGCGTGCGCAGCGCCTGACCCTGGCCCCGCCCCTGGGCCGCGCAGTGGCGCAAGTGCACCCCGGTCTGTGGAGCCTGCTCAACACCTTGCCGTGGCTGCGCACCCATGTGCTGGCCTGGGTGCAGAAGTGATGTCCATGTTCCCCGGCCCGAACCCGAGTCCAGGCGCTGGCGCCGGCCCGCCCCACGGCGCGCGCCCGGACACGAACTGGCACCGCCTGGACCGCCTGCTGGCCCGCTTGCGGCCGCACCGCGAGCCGCTGTCGCTGCTGGTGGACGGGGTGGTCATCGCCCTGGCGTGGAACGTCACCTACCTGTTCCGCCTGGGCTTTGACCGCTGGCTCAGCGCCCGCCCGGCCTACGACGCCTGGGTGTTGCTGGGCATCGTGGTGACTTACCTCGCCGCTTTTGCGCTGGCCCGCGTGCCCCAGGGCATGTGGCGCTTTGCCGGCTTCGGTGACATCCGCCGCCTGACGCTGGCCTGTGCCGCCGCGGGGGGGCTGGCGGCCGTGGCGGTGATGGCCCTGGGCTTGAGCAAGGTGCCGCGGGCCGTGCTGGCGCTGCACCCGGTGGTGGCGCTGATGGGCGTGTGCCTGGTGCGCATCGCCTACCGCATGCTGTACGAGCACGCTCGCGCTCGCATCGCAGGCGGCGGCGAGGGCACGGCCCGGCGTGCCCTGGTGCTGGGCGCTGGCGAGGCGGCACGCCGCCTGCTGGCGGGCATCCACCAGCAGGGCTGGACGGTGGTGGCGCTGCTGGACGACGACGCCACCAAGCACGGCGCCCGCATCGCCGGCGTGCCCGTCATGGGCCCGCTGTCCCGCATGGACGACCCCGTGCTGCGCTCGGCCGCCACGCACCTGGTGGTGGCGCTGCCGTCGCTGCGCGGCGCGGCCAAGCGCGCGCTGCTGGAGCGCGCGGCGCGCACCGGCCTGCACGTGCTGACGGTGCCCAGCGCCGACGAACTGCGTTCGGGGCTGGAGGTTTCGCGCGTGCGCGAGATCGAACCCGAAGACCTGCTCGGCCGCGACCCGGTGGCGCTGGACGAAGCCGGCCTGGCGGGCGTGCTGGGCGGGCGCACGGTGCTCATCACCGGGGCGGGCGGCAGCATCGGGGCGGAACTGTGCCGCCAGGTGGCCCGACAGGGGCCGGCGCGGCTGGTGCTGGTGGAACTGAGCGAGTTCAACCTCTACACCATCGAGCAGGAGCTGTCCGAGCAGTTCCCGGCCCTGGAACTGGTGCGCCTGGTGGCCGACGTGAAGGACCCGCTGCAGATCGGCAGCGTATTGCAGCGCTGGCGGCCGCAGGTGGTGTTCCATGCCGCGGCCTACAAGCACGTGCCGTTGATGGAGCAGGGCAACGCCTGGGCGGCGCTGCGCAACAACACGCTGGGCACCTGGCGCGCGGCCCAGGCCGCGGCCCAGGCCGGTGCCGAGCGCTTCGTGCTCATCAGCACCGACAAGGCGGTGAACCCCACCAACGTGATGGGCGCCACCAAACGCGCGGCGGAGATGGCGCTGCGAACGCTGGCCAAGCAGCACCCGGCCACGCGCTTCATGGCGGTGCGCTTCGGCAACGTGCTGGGCAGCAGTGGCAGCGTGATCCCCAAGTTCAAGGAGCAGATCGCGCGCGGTGGCCCGGTCACGGTGACGCACCCCGACATCATTCGCTACTTCATGACCATCCCGGAGGCGGCGCGCCTGGTGCTGCAGGCCGCTGCCACGGGTGAGACGGGCCAGGTGCTGGTGCTGGACATGGGCGAGCCGGTGCGCATCGTGGACCTGGCGCGCCAACTCATCCGCCTGGCCGGCCACACCGAAGACGAGATCGGCATCGAGTTCTCCGGCCTGCGCCCTGGGGAGAAGCTCTACGAGGAACTGCTGGCCGATAACGAGACCACGGTGCCCACGGCGGTGCCACGCCTGCGGGTGGCGCGCCTGACCGACGCGCCGCAGGCCGCCGCCGAGGTGCAGGCGCTGCTGGCCTGGGCCGATGATCCGCAGCCGCGCGAGGACGCCGAGGTCAAGGCCTGGCTGGCGCGGGTCGTGGTCGAATGTCGGCTGCAACCCGCCTGAACGCGCGCCCCCGCTCTTTGCCGCTGCTGCACGCCTCCTGCCTGAGAAAACCTTTGTCCGCCTCCGCCCCACCACCCGCCCCATCCCCTGCGGCCTTGCCCTTCCTGCCGTTCGCCTTGCCCGAGATCGGCGACGAGGAGATCGCCGAGGTCGTGGACACGCTGAAGTCGGGTTGGGTGACCACAGGCCCCAAGGCCAAGCGCTTCGAGGCCGACTTTGCGGCATTTCTCGGCGACGCATCGCTGCAGTGCATCTCGGTCAACTCTGCCACCGCCGGCCTGCACCTGGCCCTGGAGGCCCTGGGCATCGGCCCGGGCGACGAGGTCATCACCACGACGCACACCTTCACCGCCACGGCTGAAGTGGTGCGCTACCTGGGTGCGGACGTGAAGCTGGTGGACTGCGACCCGGTCACGCTGAACATCGACCCCGCAGCGGTGGAGGCTGCCATCGGCCCGCGTACGCGCGCCCTCGTGCCGGTGCACTTCGCCGGGCGGGCGGCTGACATGACGCGCTTGCTGGCCATCGCGCAGCGCCACGGCCTGAAGGTGGTGGAAGACGCCGCGCACGCGCTGCCCACGACCAGCGGTGGCGCCCTGGTGGGCACGCTGGCCAGTGACGCCACGGTCTTCAGCTTCTACGCCAACAAGACCATCACCACGGGCGAGGGCGGCATGCTGGTGACGCGCGACGCCGCACTGGCTGCCCGGGCGCGCGTGATGCGCCTGCACGGCATCAGCCGCGACGCCTTCGACCGCTTCAGCGCCCAGGTGCCGAGCTGGTACTACGAGATCGTGGCCCCCGGTTTCAAGTACAACCTGACCGACATCGCCGCGGCGCTGGGCATCCACCAGCTGCGCCGCGCGCACGAGTTCCATCGCAAGCGCCAGCAGCTCGTGGCCTGCTACACGCAGGCGCTGCAGGGCCTGCCGCTGCAACTGCCGGCCGGCCCGGCCCCCGGGGACCTGCATGCCTGGCACCTGTACGTGGTGCGCCTGAGTGACGGCGCGCCCCTGGGGCGCGACCGACTGATCGATGCCCTGTACGCCCAGGGCATCGGCTGCAGCGTGCACTACATCCCGCTGCACCTGCAGCCCTACTGGCGCGACCGCTACGGCCTGCGCCCAGCGCAGTTCCCGCACAGCCAGCACGCCTATGAGCGCATGCTCAGCGTGCCCCTGTACACCCGCATGACCGAGGCCGACGTCGAGCGCGTGGCCCGCGCCCTGCGTCAGGCCTTGGGGTAGGCCCGAGCCGCAGGCGCTCAGGCCTCAGCGCGCTCCGCGGAGGCCTCAGCCGGTGCCGTGGGGCCTGGGGCGGGCGTGGTGGCGGCGGTGGAGGCTGTAGTGGAGGTCGTGGCGGCAGTGCCGCCCGTTCCCAGCGCAGTGTCGCGCGCCAGTTCCCGCATCAGCTTCTTTTCTGCGGTCGTGAGCGGGCGGCCCAGTTGCTGGCTCAGGCGCAGCAGCAGGTGGCGGTCGGATTCCTGGGGCAGGCCGCGCGAGGCGGGGAGTTCGGCCTCGAGCTCCTGGCGGTCTTCCACCGGCAGGTCTTGCCACCAGCTGTCGACCATGGGTTGCAGGGCCTGGCGCATCTCATGGAATTCTTCGGGCGAGGGGCCGATGGCGCGCTGCCGTCCGGCGCGGTGGTCTGCGCCCTCCTGGCGCGGCGCCCAGTCCCGCCCGTCGCGTACATCACGCCCTTCGCGACCGTCACGGCCGTCGCGCCCATGCGGAGCGCCCGAGCGTTCGATCATCACGGTACCGTCACCCCACACGGCGCGCGCCAGGTCCTGGCCGCGCACGATGCAGCGCTCGTCAGCCTGGCGCAGCAGCGCCGACCAGGCGGCGTCGGACTTGGCCAGCGTGTCCAGATCTTCCGCAGACTCGTCACCCAGCAGACACACGGTGACGCCCTGCAATTGCACGGCATCCACCACGGGCAGCAGGCGGTCGTCGTCGGTCAGCAGCAGCACACGGTCGTAACCCGGGTGCTCGGCCAGGCCCAGCAGGTCGCGTGCCATGGCCAACGTCAGTGAGGCGCCGGCGTCGGCCGTCTCGGGCGCCACCCAGCGGTGCACCATGCCCGGCTGGGCGCGCTCCGGGCGCTCGCTGGAATACCAATAGATGCGAGTCACCTCGGCGGCGTAACCCTGTGCGTCCAGGGCGGCTTCCAGGCAAGCCCGCAGCCGGTCCAGGCGGGGGCCGACGGTGTCATCCTGATCGGCCAACCAGGCCAGGTAGCGTGCATCGACCATGGCAACACAGCGCTCGCGCCGGGCACGCATGGGGCGACGAATGGTGGTATCGGTAAAGGCGTTCATGCGATAGGGATGGTCAGGCCATCACGGGCGAGAGCGAAAGTGGATAGGGTCATGAGGGCCGGTCATCGTCGGTAGTGGTAAGCCGCGGTGATCTGAAGTCACCTGCGAGGTCATGACAGCTCCTTGAACCGTCATTATCCAGACAAGCGAGTCAGGCCGCAGTGTGGCCACGGTATGCTGGCTCATCCATGTCAAAACGCATCTTTGATCTAGCTTTCAGCGCGCTCGCGCTGGCGCTGCTGGCGCCCGTCTTCGCGCTGATCGCCTTGGCCATCCGGTGGGACTCTGCGGGCCCGGTGTTGTTCCGCCAGGAGCGCGTGGGCCGGGGCGGGCGGGCGTTTCGCATCCGCAAGTTCCGCACGATGGTGGTCGATGCACCTCTGCAGGGCCCGGCCATCACCATCGGGCAGGATCCCCGCATCACCCGCGTCGGGGCCTGGCTGCGCCGCACCAAGCTCGATGAATTGCCGCAACTGATTGACGTGCTGATGGGCCACATGAGCCTGGTGGGTCCGCGCCCCGAGGTGCCGAAGTACGTGGCCCTGTACCCGGCCGACCTGCGCGAACGCGTGTTGTCGGTGCGCCCCGGCATCACCGACCCGGTGTCGCTCAAGCTCGCCGACGAGGCCAGCGTGCTGGCCGCCTCAGCTGACCCCGAGCGCACCTACCGCGAGGAACTGCTGCCGGCCAAGCTGCGCGAGGCCGTGGCTTACGCCGAGCAGGCCAGTCTGTGGAGCGACCTGCGCATCATCGCCGCCACCGTGCACGCGCTGTGGTTCAAGAGAACCTCAGACGAGGTGCGGCACCCCAGTTGATGCAGCAAAGGGCGGGCCCGCTGGTCTGAGGGCACGCTGTGCAGCGAAAGCGGTCCAGCAGGAAGCCTGGTTGGATGGCCGGTCTTTGGCTTCAGGCCGACGTCTGCGGGTTACGAGGCCAACCGAGTTTCAGGCCGAAGGCGACAAGCGCAAGAGCATGCGGCTCAGCGCCTCGGACAGCGGGGGCAGGTCCTGGACGACAACCAACCACACTGCATCAAGGTCGATGCCAAGGTAGTCGTGGACGATCACATTGCGAAACCCGCTGAGTTCACGCCACGGAATCTGCGCCTCTGTTGCCTTGATGTCTGTAGAGAGCCGCTGACTGGATTCGGCCAAGACTTGAAGATTGCGAATCACAGCGTCCTGAACCAGGTGGCAGCCGTCGAACCGGGCCTTTTCATGGCCCGTGTACTCGTTGATCCGCTTCAGGCAGTCGAGCATGTGCTCCAGGAGCACAAGATCAGCCTCCGGCCCGGGTTTCACAGTGGTACGGCGTCAGCAAGAACGCGTTCACGAACTGCCGGGTGAAGGCCGGCTTCAGTCACCACATCGACTCGACGGCCGAGCAATTCTTCGGCATCCATCAGAAGGCCACCCAAAGCGAGTGCGCTCGTCCCAGGGCTCAAGGTCACCAGCAGATCGACATCGCTGTCGTCCTTGGCATCGCCACGACTCATCGAGCCAAACACACGAACTCGGGTGACCCCCCGCCGGTGGGCGAGCGCGATCAGTTCGTCGCGGTGGGATTCGATGATCGGGTGCATCGCTGGAAGTTTAGCCACTCGCCGGACGGACAACGAGCGTTGTCACCACGAAGACCGGCTCTGGGCACATCTTTGGACGGCTGCACAAGATCAGCGAGTGATCAGTCGACGTGGTCATCTGGCTGACCGCACCCAGTCTGAAGCCGCCGTCCGCAAGTCGCTCGATCTCAGGCGCCGTCAGCGCGCCCGCGTCAGCCCGTCGAAGACTGCGTCCAACGTCGCATGCGCGCGTTCGCGGCGGCCTTCGCTGGCCTCGCCCTCGGCCGCCCAGAACGCGAGATTGATCGTTGCGCCGTTCAGCAGGTGCGCCAGCGCCTCGGCATCGGGGGCCATGATCCGGCGGCTGTCGACTAAGTCCTGCAGTTCTGCCAGCATTTCGCCGAAGCCCGACTCCATCAGGATGTCGGCCGCCTTCATTCCCAACACGGCCGGCGCGTCCTGGAAAAGGATGCGGCTGCGGTCAGGGCGCAGCACCGCATCAAGGTAGACGTGGAAGCAGGCGCGGAAGCCTTCCCAGGCATCGGGCGTGGCCTCCCAGACGGCCTGCATCTCGTCACCGATCTCCGCATCGATCCGGCGCACGACAGCCTCGAACAGCCCCGCCTTGTTGCCGAAATGATGGTGCAGCGCGCCACGCGTGACCCCTGCTTCGGCCGCCAGCGCATCCAGCGAAACCTCGGCAAAGCCCGCCTCGGCGAAGGCCCGATGCGCTGCGGCGATCAGCCGCTCGGTCGTGCCTTTCGCGGCCTGGACACGGGTCGTCGGAATGTTTGACATACGGATCGTATGGAATGAATACAATGACATACGGAGCGTATGTCAATCCCTGCCCTGGGTGCAAGATGCCGAACCTGCCTCACATCCGCCGCGAGGTGCCCTCGATCCTGGCACTGGCCATCCCCATCGTGGCGGGCCTGGGCGCGTCAACCTTGCTGGGCGTCACGGATTCCGTGATGCTGGCACCGCTGGGGCCCTTGCCTCTGGCTGCGGTGGGCATCACCAATGCGGTGGCGATCATCCTCTTTGCGGCGATCTACGGGCTGTTGTCGGCGATGTCGGTGCGGGTGGGTGCGGCGCACGGCGCCGGGCAGAAGCGGCAGATCCCGGCGCTGTTGCGCAACGGCTTGGTCCTGGGCGCCATCGTCGGCACGCTGGGCCTGGTGGTGATGCTGGCGGCCTGGCCCTTGCTGCCCTGGCTGGGGCAGCCGGGCGAGGTGCTGGCGATCATGTTCCCCTACTGGGTGTCGATCGCCGTGATGATGTTGCCGTTCTCACTGCTGCTGGTGTTCAAGGCCACGTTCGAGGCGGTGGACCGGCCGTGGCTCGGCACGGGTTTCGCGTTTCTGGCGGTCGGGGTCAACGTGCCGCTGAACTATGCGCTGATCTGGGGCGTCGGCCCCCTGCCCATGCTGGGGCTGACGGGCGCAGGCATTGCTTCGCTGGTCGCCGAGACCTTGGCACTGGCGGCGGCCTGGTTCTTCTGGCTGCGGGCGCGGTCCATGCGGCGGCTGCGGTTGCGGGCCGGCTTGAGCGGAACGGTGATCGTCTCGGTCGCCCGCGAGGGGGCGCCGATGGGGTTGATGTACCTTGCCGAGACCGGAGCCATGGCGGTGGCCACGTTGATGATCGGCACCTTCGGCGCGGTCGCGCTGGCCGGCAACCAGGTGGCGATGTCGGTCGGGGGGCTGCTCTACATGGCGCCGCTGGGTGTTGCCGGGGCGGTGGCTATCCGCGTGGCGCAGGAGCGCGGCGCAGGCAACGACGTGGCGCTGCGGCCCATCGCCTGGGCCGCGCTGGCGCTGGCGACCACATGGCTGGCGGCGTCGGCGGCTGTCCTGGGTCTGTACGGGCGCACCATCGCCGGATGGATCACCGACGAGCCGGAAGTCGTCGCGGTGGCGGCGGCGCTGTTCTTCGTCTTTGCCTTCAGCCAGGTGATGGACGGCGTGCAGTCCACGATGACGGGTGCGCTGCGGGGACTCTCGGACACGGGGTTCCCGGCCTGGATGTCGATGCTCGGCTACTGGGCGCTGGGGCTGCCGCTGGGCTGGGTGCTGGCGCACCCGATCGGGATGGGGCCGGCGGGGGTATGGACCGGCTTCATCGTCGCCCTGGGCCTGGCGGCGCCCTTGCTGGTGTGGCGCTTTCTTCGACAGACGACCGTGGGCAGGCTTCACGCTGCGTCCGCCGCACAGGTGTGAAACGGTTCGGCTGTCGGGTAGGGGGCAGGTCAGCCCGCCGCCTCAGGACATCCTGCCGGCCTCACAGCGCTCCAGCGCTTGCCGAGCCGCGATGCGACACCGCCGATGGCGTGACATGCAAGGCCGGGACCGCCCGTTCGAAGCTGCCCTCGCGGATCATCGTGGCCAGAGCAGACACAGAGGCGTCATCCAGCATGGGGAAGTCGGTCTTCGGCAGCCTAAGAAGATTTAGATTGTCTACATCTCAAGTGGCTGGCAAGCTGTCTGCTTGATGCTGCAGAACCTGGACACCTCGGCAGCTTTCGGCGCCTTTTCGCAAGGCCTGGCCTTGGGGCTGGGGCTGATCGTGGCCATTGGCGCGCAGAACGCCTTCGTGCTGCGCCAGGGGTTGCGCCGCGAACACGTGGGCAGCGTGGTGCTGTTCTGCGCCTTGGCCGACGCGCTGCTCATCGCCGTCGGCGTATGGGGCATGGCGCAGGCGCTGGGAGAAAAACCGCAATGGGCCAGGGCTCTGGCCCTGGCGGGCGCTGCGTTCCTGGCCCTTTATGGGTGGCGGGCTTTGCGCCGTGCTCGCCAGACCCATCAGCTCCAGGCGGCCCAGGGCAAGGCGAGCCTGGGGCGAAACGCTGCACTGGCCCAGGCCGCGGCCTTCACCCTGCTCAACCCCCACGTCTACCTGGATACGGTGCTGCTGGTAGGCGGCATCGGAGCCCAGCAACCTGCGCCGCTCCAGGCCTGGTTCATCGCGGGGGCCGGCAGTGCCAGCGCGTTGTGGTTTTCCATGCTGGGCTTTGGCGCGCGGTGGCTGGCCCCGTGGTTTGCCCGGCCCATGGCGTGGCGGCTGCTGGACGGCCTCATCGGGGTGACGATGTTCGTGCTGGCGGCGATGCTGGTGCGCCACGCCTGGCTCATGCTTTGAGGTCCGGACCTGTATCCGACCTGCGCAGCCGCACCCCGAACAGGCGTGGCGCGTCCGGCCCGCCGGCTCAGCTTCCTGCCTTGCCCGCCAGCAGCGGAAACAGGCTCTGCAGCCCATCCGCCATGACCTCCACCGCCAGGGCGGCCAGGATCAGGCATCCAGCGGCCACACGGCTTCCCGAGCGTCGTCTTGTCGCGCGGCCGGCTGGTGGCCCCACCCAGCCCGGCATGACGGGGGCCTTTCGGTGCGTGGGCGAGTCAGGTGATGAATGAAGGTGTCGACGCCATGATCCCGGCGCCTGTTCGAACCGAGATCCTGCGCCGCATCGCCGCCGCGCAGGCCGAGCATCAGGCCCGGTTCCTGTTGGCGATCGAGTCAGGCTGCCGGGCCTGGGGCTTCGAGTCGCCGAACAGTGACTTCGACGTGCGGTTCATCTACGAGCATGAGCGCGCGTGGTACCTGTCCATCGATGACCGGCGGGACGTCATCGAGTACCCCCATCACGGACGTCATCGACTTGAACGGGTGGGAATCCTTCGCCGAAGGGATACATTCCCCGATCATCTATGGGGAGCGTGACGCCTCCGCCAGTTTTGCTGCCGGGCCGCCGCCGGGCAGGCCCGGGAGCGCGGCACTGGCTCATTCCGGGACCCCCAGTGCCCGAAGGTCCTCGCTGCAGCGCTGCACGTACCCGTCATGCTGGAACAACTGGGTTGCGGCGTACCGGCTGATGGTCAGTCTCGGCATCTTCTGCATCAGCTCAACCACCAGCGGCCGTGCATCTTCAAGGCGCCCGGTGCGGACCAAGGCGTGCACGAGCGCCAGCTTGGCGGGCACAAATGCCGGAATCTCCAGCATCGCGCGGCGTGCTGCCGCCAAGGCGGCATCGTCACGCCCTCCCACCAGGTGCGCGAAGGCCAGTCCTGCCAGCGCGTAGCCTATGTCCGGGTCGATCGGGTTGAGCAATTGCGCGCGCTCGAAATGCCCGACGGCAAGGTCTGCATCACCGACGTAGGTCCGTACCCAGCCGGCGCAGTACTGCACCATCACCGAGTTCGGGTTCAGTTGCAGCGCCAGATCGAGCGCCCGCAGTGACTGCTCGTGGCGCCGGCTGATCATCGAGATGGCGTGGCCCGCGTGGGCCAGGGTGACTGGATTGTCGCGGTGCTCGGCTTGAGCCTCCTGCGCCAGCGGCAGCGCTGCCATCGCATCGCGGTGTGACATCCACCGGTTGGACCATGCCATGCCATGCGCCCACGCCAGCAGGGCTTTGGCCAGCGTGTAGCCAGGGTCCAGCGCTATCGCCCGGCGCAACAGGCTCAGCGCCTGCCCGATGCTTGTGGGATCGTTGCTGAGCATGACAGCAGGCAGGGCCCGCAGGCAAAGCTCGTAGGCTGCAAGGCTTTCGGTCGGTCGCTGGCGTCCACGTTCCAACTCGGCACGCACGAGACTGGGCTCCACCGCGGCCACAACCTGGTCCACGATACGGTCCTGAAGTTCGAAGATCTCCTCGCGTCGACCCTCGAAGCGCTGGCTCCACAGTTGCCGTCCGGCAGCCGTCTCGACAAGCTGCACGCCAATGCGGATGCGTTCGCCCATCTGACGGAAGCTGCCTTCGACCACATAGCGCACACCGAGCTCGCGACCCACGGTCGGCACATCGACCGCGCGACCCTTGAAGGTGAAGCTGGAACTCCGAGCGATGACGAAGAATCGGCGAACACGAGACAAGGCATCCGTCAGGTCATCCACCACTCCGTCGACGAAGTAGTCCTGCGCAGGGTCGCCGCTCAGGTTCGCGAAAGGCAACACGGCGAGGGAAGGCGGCTCCGCAGCGGGGTGGACACTCTGGCCATCGCCAAGTGTCGGCAAGGCTTCGGGAATGGCGGACTCGGTCGGCGTGAAGCGGTAGCCCACACCGGGTACGGTGGTGATCGATCCGGTGCCCAGTGCCTTGCGCAACGTTGCAATCTGCACGGACAGGTTGCTCTCCTCGACGACCATGCCAGGCCAGGCTATCGCCAGCAACTCGTCCTTGCAGACAACGCGCTCGCGCCGTTCCACCAGCGCCAACAGCAGATCGAAGGCGCGCGCACCCAGCAGGGCCTGTTGGCCACCGACCCATACCCTGCGTTCAGCCGTGCGGATTTCGATGGACCCGAAAACGTGCCGTGTCATGGAGCGCGGGCAGCAAGGCAATGTAGGACGCGCATCGAAATGGCGGGCAAGAGCTCCCGGCACAGGGCAGGACGGCCGGCAGTTTAGGCCACATTCGGAAGTCTTCGAATCATTTCGGCGCCTTACCGCGACATCTGGCCAGCGCTGCGGCGAACATGGCGTTACCGTCAACCTGGCGGTGCCCACTGGGGCACCGTGCCTCCCGAAGGAGTACCTCATGCAACTGACTCAGGCCCTGCATCGCGCGGTCGCCATTCAGCCAGATGCCCTGGCCACCGTCTGCGGCGGGCGCCGCCACACTTTTGCACAGTTCCGCGACCGTGTCGCTCGGCTGGCTGCTGGCCTGCGCGCCGGCGGCGTGGGCCACGAAGACCGTGTGGGGATCCTCGCCCACAACAGTGACCGTTACGTTGAGGCCTACATGGCGATCCCATGGGCGGGCGCCGTGTTCAATCCCGTCAATACACGATGGAGTGCGGCCGAGATCGCCTACTCGCTGGACGACAGCGACACCCGGGTGCTGCTGGTCGACGACCCGTTCGTCGCCATGGTTCCCGATCTGCAGGCCCGCAGCCGCAGCCTGTCCACACTGATTCACGTGGGCGACCAGCCTACCCCCGCAGGCATGGTGTCTTACGAAGCTTTGATCGCCGGCCACTACCCAGTGCCAGACGCTGGGCGAATGGGCAGAGACCTGGCCGGCGTGATGTACACCGGCGGTACCACCGGCTTTCCCAAGGGCGTGATGCAGTCACATGAGGCCTACGTTTTCAACGCTATCGTGCTGGCCAGTGAGTTCCAAGTGCGTTCCGACGAACGCATGCTGCATGCCGCGCCGATGTTTCATGTGGCCGACTTTTGCGGCTCCAACGCCGTCTGGAACATGGGTGGCACGCACATCACGCTGCCGAGCTTCACACCATTGGGCGTGCTGCAGGCGCTTGAACGCGAGCGCATCACCTTCGCAGCGATGGTGCCGACCATGGTGCAAATGATGGTTGACCACCCGGACGCCGCAGGCTTCGACCTCTCGGCCCTGCGTACGCTCGCCTATGGTGGTTCTCCGATCAGCGAGGCGGTGCTGGAGCGGGCGCAGAGACTGCTGCCGCAGGTGAGATTCGTACAGGTTTACGGCATGACAGAGCTGGCCCCGACCATCACCGTGCTGCCCGCGCAACTGCACTCTCCAGAGGGCCTGGCGCGCGGCAAGCTGCGATCCGGCGGGCTGCCGGTAGCCGGTGTGCAGGTGCGAATCGTCGGTACTGACGGGCAGGAACTGCCGCGCGGGGAGGTTGGCGAGATCATTGTGAAAGGCCCCGGTGTGATGCTTGGCTACTGGGGCAAGCCGCAAGAGACCGCGCAGGCCATCGCGAGAGCGCCCAACGTCGGGTGGATGCACACCGGTGACGGCGGTTGCATGGATCATGAGGGCTTTGTCTACGTGGTTGACCGTGTCAAGGACATGATCATCAGCGGCGGCGAGAACGTGTACTCCACCGAGGTGGAACAGGTGGTCGCCCAGCACCCGGCCGTGGCTGCCTGCGCGGTAATCGGCGTACCCGATGAGCAGTGGGGCGAGCGAGTGCATGCGGTGGTGGTCCTCAAGGCCGGGCAGCAGGCCACTGCACACGAGATCCGCGAGCATTGCAAGCCGTTGATTGGTGGATACAAATGCCCGCGCAGCGTGGAGTTCGTCGCCGCCTTGCCAACCACGGGCGCCGGCAAGGTTCTCAAGCGCGTGCTGCGGGAGCCCCACTGGAAGGGGCGGGAGCGTCAGGTGGCCTGATCGCGACGCGGCAGCGGTTCGGGCTGACCCCGAGGACGCAGCGCCTACCTGCCCGCCTTGCCCGCCAGCAGCGGAAACAGGCTCTGCAGCCCATCCGCCATGACCTCAACCGCCAGGGCGGCCAGGATCAGGCCCATGAGGCGCGTCATCACGTTGATCCCGGTCTGCCCCAGCACGCGGGCGATGGGTGCGGCCAGCGACAGGCACACCACCGTGGCCAGCGCGATCACCAGGCCGTAGCCCACCAGCAGCATCGTCTGCCAGAGGTCACGCACCTTGTCGGCGTAGATCACCACCGTGGACATGGTGGCCGGTCCGGTGAGCAAGGGGATGGCGAGCGGCACCACGGCGATGCTGGAGCCGACCGAGGAGCGGGACTCTGCATCCGTCATCTCACCCGCCGTGGCGCGGGCCTCGGCCGGCTGCGCGTTCAGCATGGCCAGGGCCGAGGTCAGCAGCAGCATCCCGCCGCCCACCTGGAAGCTGGCCAGCGAGATGCCGAAGAACGACAGGATCTGCAGCCCCAGCAGTGCGCTGACCGCGATGACGATGAAGACCGTGAGCGAAGCGATCCACACCGTGCGGCGGCGCTGCGATGGCCCGAAGTCCTGCGTGAAATGGATGAAGAACGGCACGCAGGCCAGCGGGTTGACGATGGGCAGCAGCGTGACCAGAGGTTTGAGATCCACGGCGTGATTGTCGAGGTGTGAGGCCCAGATGCCCAAGAAGGCCTGGAGGCACGCTTGCGGGCCCCGGTCCAGCGCAGGTCCGCTTCGTCAGCGGTGCCCGACGGCCGATGACGCCGGGCGGGCCCACCATCAATTCATCTGTGTGACGAACTTGGTGTTCAGGTAGCCGTCGAAGGTCTCGATGCCGCCCTCGCTGCCCATGCCGCTGTCGTTGATGCCGCCGAACGGCGTCTCAGCCAGCGCCAGGCCCAGGTGGTTGATGGACACCATGCCGGCGGCCAGGCCCGTGCTCAGCGCATGGGCGTTGCGGTTGCTGCCCGTGAAGGCATAAGACGCCAGGCCGTAGGGCAGGCTGTTGGCGCGCTGCAGCACCTCGTCCACGGTCTTGAAGCGGATCATCCCGGCCACGGGGCCGAAGGGCTCCTCGTTGAGCAGGCGGGCGTTGTCGGGCAGGTCGGCAATCACGGTGGGTGCGAAGAAATTGCCCGATCCCGGGATGGGTGCGCCGCCCACCAGCACGCTGGCGCCACGCTCGCGCGCGTCGTCGATGAAGCCGGCCACGGCACCCACGCGGCGCGCCTGGGCCAGCGGGCCCATCTGCGTGCCTTCGGTCAGGCCGTCGCCCACCCGCAGGGCCTGAGTCTTCTCGACGAAGCCGGCCACGAAGCGGTCGTACACGCCTTCCTGCACGTAGAAGCGCGTGGGCGACACGCACACCTGCCCGGCGTTGCGGAACTTGAAGGCCACCATCAGCTTCACGGCCAGCTCCACATCAGCATCGTCGCAAACGATCACCGGGGCGTGGCCGCCGAGCTCCATGGTGCTGCGCTTCATCAGCGAAGCCGCCTTGGCCGCCAGCATCTTGCCCACCGCGGTGGAGCCGGTGAAGGTGATCTTGCGCACCACGGGGCTGGCGATCAGGTGGTCTGACACCTCGGCCGGCACACCCCACACGATGTTGAGCACGCCTTTGGGCAGGCCGGCGTCGTGGAACAGCCGGGCGATCGCCACCACCGCGCTGGGGGCGTCTTCCGGGCCCTTGAGGATGATGGTGCAGCCGGCGCCCACGGCGGCCGAGATCTTGCGGATGGCCTGGTTGAAGGGGAAATTCCAGGGCGAGAACGCAGCCACCACGCCCACGGGCTCGCGCAGCACGGTCTGGCGCACAGCGTCGTTGCGCGAAGGAATCACGCGGCCGTAGATGCGGCGGCACTCCTCGGCGTGCCACTCGGCATGTTCCGAGCAGGCCACCACCTCACCCGTGCTCTCGGCCAGGGGCTTGCCTTGGTCCATGGTGATGCCGCGGCCGATGTCCTTGGCGCGCTCGCGCGAGAGCTCGGCCACCTTGCGCAGGATCTTGCTGCGCTCCATGGGCGAGCTCTTCTTCCAACTCTCGAAGGCGCGCGCGGCGGCGGCCAGGGCGCGGTCCAGGTCTTCCTTGGTGGCGTGCGGCAGCTTGCCGATCACCTCGTTGGTGGCCGGGTTCAGGATGTCCTGCTCCTTGCGGCCGCCGCCCTGGATGAATTCACCGTCGATGTAGAGGCTGAGCTGGGGATAGGTCACGAATAGCATCCTTCAGGTTGGGGCGTGCAGGTCTGCGGCGCCAAGGTTTCTGTTGTTCATTTTGTCTGCTTCCGCCTCAGACCCCCAGGTACGAGGCGAGTTGCGGGCTGTCGCGCAGTTCGGCCGAGGTGCCGGCCAGCACCACCTGCCCCTTCTGCAGCACCAGCGCGCGGTCGGACTGGGCCAGCACCTTGCGGTAGTCGCGGTCCACGATGAGGGTGGCGATGCCGTCCTCACGGATGGTGCCGATCACGCGCCAGATCTCGGCCACGATCAACGGGGCCAGGCCTTCGGTGGCCTCGTCCAGGATGATCAGCTCGGGCTGGGTCATCAGCGCGCGGCCGATGGACAGCATCTGCTGCTCGCCGCCCGACAGTTGCGAGCCCAGGTTGCCGATGCGCTCGGCCAGACGCGGGAAGGTCTGCAGCACGCGCTCCAGGCTCCAACCGCGGCCCGAGGCCGGCACGGGGCGTGCAGCCATCACCAGGTTCTCGCGCACGCTGAGGTTGGGGAAGATGCCGCGGCCCTCGGGCACGTAGGCCACGCCGCGGCGCGCCACCTCATGGGGCCGGGCCTGGGAGACGTCCTGGCCAAACAGGTGGATGCGCCCGTCACGCTGCGTGACATGGCCCAGCAGCGTGCGGATCAGCGTGCTCTTGCCCATGCCGTTGCGGCCCAGCAGGCCGATGGTCTCGCCGCGCGCGATCTGCAGGTCAATGCCGTGCAGCACATGGCTGGAGCCGTACCAGGCGTGGACGCCTCGCGCTTCGAGGATGGGGTCGTGCATGGAGGTGGTGGTCATGATCGGCCTTCCGCCGGGCCGTTCCCAAGGAAGGCCGCGGCCCCCGTGGGGGGTAGCGAACGAAGTGAGCTTGGGGGCACGGTCAATGTCCTCCGAGATAGGCTGCCTGGACTTCTGCGCTGTTGCGCACCTCGTCTGGCGTTCCCGAGGCGATGACCGCGCCATTGACCATCACCGTGATGCGGTCGGCCACGCGGAACACGGCGTCCATGTCGTGCTCCACCAGCAGGATGGCGTGGTCGGCCTTGAGCGTCTGCAGCAAGGCCAGCATGCGGTCGGTCTCCTCGGCGCCCATGCCGGCCAGCGGCTCGTCCAGCAGCAGCACCTGCGGCGCGGTGGCCAGGCACATGGCGATCTCCAGTTGCCGCTTCTGGCCGTGGCTGAGCAGCCCGGCGGAGCGGTCCAGCCAGTCCGACAGGCCGGCGCTGGCGGCTGCGGCGCGGGCGGCGGCCACGCTGGTTTCGCAGCGGCTGGCGTCCTGCCACCAGTGCCAGGGCTTGGGCGTGCGGGCCTGCGCCGCCAGGCGGCAGTTCTCCAGCACGCTGAAGCTGGGGTAGACCGTGGTGCGCTGGTAGCTGCGGCCCAGGCCGGCCTGCGCGCGCCGGGGCTGCGACCAGGCGGTGACGTCCTGGCCCAGCAGTTCCACCTGGCCCTCGGACGGAGGAATCTCACCGGACAGGATGTTGATCAGCGTGGACTTGCCCGCGCCGTTGGTGCCGATCACGGCATGCACCTGGCCGCGTTGCAGGTCCAGCGAGACCTTGTTCACGGCCACCAGGCCGCCCCAGCGCCGGGTGATGTCCCGCCCGCGCAGCAGCACGTCGCCGCCAGTGGGGGTGATGTCAGGCGTTGCCATCTTGAGCCTCCGAGGTTTCGGCGCGGCGCGACGAGCGGCCCACCAGGCGTTCCTTCCACTGGCCGGGCACACCCACCAACCCGCGCGGCAGCAGGGCCACGCTGGCGATGATGGTCAGGCCCAGGCCCAGGTGCCAGTGCTTGGCGAAGGCACCGAAGATCGCTTCCGACTTGAAGAACTCCTGCAGCAGCGCAAAGGCGAAGGCGCCGATCAGCGCACCGCGCAGGTGGCCGATGCCGCCCAGGATGATCATGATCAGCACCGAGCCCGACAGGTGCCAGCTCATCATCTCCGGGTTGACGAAGCCGTCCTTCACCGCGAACAGAAAGCCCGCCAGCCCTGCCAGCGCGCCCGAGATGGTGAACGCCGCCAGCTTGTAAGGGTAGGTGGCAAAGCCCGTGGCGCGCATGCGCTGCTCGTTCACGCGGATGCCGGCCAGGGCCCGGCCGAAACGCGAGCGCGAGATCAGCGCCAGGATGCCGAACACCGCCACCAGCACCGCCAGCGTGAAGAAATACAAGGTCAGTCCACCGTCCAGGTCCAGCGGCCCGGTCACGGGCTTGACGTTGAGGTAGATGCCGTCGGTGCCGCCGCCCAGGGGCGTGTCGTGCACCACGTAGTAGGCCATCTGCGCGAAGGCCAGCGTCACCATGATGAAGTACACCCCCTTGGTGCGCAGCGACAGCGCGCCCACCGCCAGCGCGTACAGCCCGGCGGCCAGCACCGAGGCCCCGATCAGCAGCACCACCGAGCCTGGGTCGCTCTCGGGCGACAGCAGCACGGTGGCGTAGGCGCCGATGCCGAAGAACGCGGCGTGGCCGAAGCACACCAGGCCGGTGCCGCCCACCAGCAGTTCCAGGCTGAGGGCGAAGACGGCGTAAATCATGATCTTGGTGACCAGGTCCACGCCGAAGTTGCCGGCCACCAGCGGGTACAAGGCCAGCGCCAGGAAGGCCAGGGCGACGAAGGTCGCCTTGGATCGGATGTCGGATTGCATGTTGCGGGTCCCTCGTCTCAACCGGCCTTGAACAGGCCGTCCGGCTTCCACAGCAGGATCAGCGCCATCAGCACGTACACCAGCACACCGGCGGCCTGCGGCAGCAGCACCTTGCCGAAGGTGTCGACGAAGCCGATCAGCAGCGCGGCAAGCAGCGCGCCGCGGATGGAGCCGATGCCGCCGATGACCACCACGACGAAGCAGATGATCAGCACCTGCCCGCCCATGTTGGGGTAGACCGACGACACCGGCGCGGCCACCATGCCGGCCAGCACGGCGATGGCCACGCCGGCGGCAAACACCACGCGGTACAGGAACTGGATGTCGATGCCCAGCGACTGCACCATCTCGCGGTTGGTGCTGCCGGCGCGGATCATCATGCCCAGCCGGGTGCGGGTGAACACGATGTACATGCCCAGCGCCAGCAGCAGGCACACCCCGCTGATGAACAGGCGGTAGACCGGGTAGGTCATGGTGTCGCCCAGCGCGATGGTGCCGGCCAGGATCTCCGGTGCCTTCACGCCGTGCACGTCGTCGCCCACGATCAGGCTGCGCAGTTCCTCGAACACGAGGATCAGGCCGTAGGTCATCAGCACCTGCTGCAGGTGCTCACGCTCGTACAGGTAGCTGTAGAAGGCCCACTCCAGCACGTAGCCCAGCATCACTGCCAGCACCACGCCCACGAACAGGGTGGCGAAGAAGCCGCCGCCGAAGGTGGCGCCCACCACCGGCGCCAGCGCAAATGCCATGTAGGCGCCGATCATGTAGAAGCTGCCGTGCGCCAGGTTGATGACGCCCATGATCCCGAAGATCAGCGTCAGCCCCGAGGCCACCAGGAACAGCAGCAGGCCGTACTGCAGCGAGTTCAGGCACTGGATCAGGAAGATGGCAAGGTCCATGGAGCGGGCTCTCTTCAGGGGGCGCGTGGTCGTGGCGCGTGATGGGTCGCGTCAGGAGGCCGCAGGCGCGCCTTGCCCGGGCGGCAGGTGCGCATGGTGCCTCATGAACTGGCAGACCGCGGCGATGAGCGCTGCAGGCTGGTCTTTGTGCGGCGAGTGCCCGCAGGCAGGTAACTCCAGCAATTGCGTTTGCCGCACGCGACGGGCGATGCCGTGGATCTGTTCCAGCGTGCCGTACTCGTCGTCCAGGCCCTGCACCGCCAGCAGCGGGCAGGTGATGGGTGCGAGTTCGCGCTCGATGTTCCAGGCGCGGAAGTCCGGGTGCAGCCAGATGTCGTTCCAGCCCCGGAACGCGGAGTCCGGGTCGTCGTGGTGGCGGGCCAGGCGCTGGCGCAGGTCGGTGGTCTCGTAGGCGGTGCGGGCTTGAGCGATGCTGGCAATCGACAGGTCTTCCACCAGGATGTGCGGCGCCAGCACGATGGCGCCGGCCACGCGGGTGGGCCAGCGCGCGGCGTGCAGCAGGGTGATGGAGCCGCCATCGCTGTGGCCGAAGAGCCAGGGCGGGTCTTGCGCGGTGTCCACGCCCAGGGCTTCCAGCAGGGCAGGCAGCACCTCGTGCGCCTGGCGGTGCATGAAGTCCGGCGCCCAGTGCTCGTCCGCCGCGCGCGGCGTGGAGCGGCCGTAGCCCGGGCGCGAATACACCAGGCCGCGCAGGTTCGCCGCCTCGCACAGGCGCTGCGGGAAATCACGCCACATCGACACCGACCCCAGGCCCTCGTGCAGGAACACCAGCAGCGGGCGGCCCGTGCGCTCGGGTGCGATGCACCGGTGTTCGATGCGCACGTTACGCCCCCGCCACGTGATGTGGGCGAAAGCGGTCGGCTCGGTGGCTGCCAGGGTGGCGTTCACGGCGGGTGCTCCTCAGGCCAGGGGGTGGCTACTCGCTCAGCCCCGTTCCTGCTCCAGCGCGCGCAGCTTGAAGCGCTGGATCTTGCCGGTGGCCGTCTTGGGCAGGTCGGCCACGAACTCGACGAAACGCGGGTACTTGTAAGGGGCCAGGCGGTCCTTGACGAAGGCCTTGAGCTCGGCCTCCTCGACGCTGGCGCCGTCCTTGCGCACCACGAAGGCCTTGGTCTTGGTCAGGCCGTCGGCGTCTTCCTTGCCGATGACGGCGGCCTCCAGCACGGCCGGGTGCTGCACCAGCGTGGCCTCCACCTCGAAGGGGCTGACGTAGATGCCGCTGACCTTGAGCATGTCGTCGCTGCGGCCGGCGTAGGTGTAGGTGCCGTCCTCGTTGCGGATGTACTTGTCGCCGCTCTTGGTCCAGGCGCCCTGGAAGGTCTCGCGCGACTTCACACGGTTGCCCCAGTACATCATGGCCGCGGAGGGGCCGTGGATGTAGAGGTCACCCGGCTCACCGTCGGGTACGGGCTCGCCGTTCTCGCCGCGCAGTTCCACTTCGTAGCCCGGCACGGGCCAGCCGGTGGTGCCGTAGCGCACCTTCTCGGGCGTGTTGCTCAGGAAGATGTGCAGCATCTCGGTGGAGCCGATGCCGTCCACGATGTCCACCCCGAAGTGCGCCTTGAAGCGCTCGCCCAGTTCGGCCGGCAGGGCCTCGCCAGCAGAGGACACCAGGCGGAGGGTCAGGTCGGTGCGTGCGGGCAGTTGCGGGTGTGCCAGCATGCCGGCAAAGCCGGTGGGGGCGCCGTAGAACACCGTGGGCTTGGCGCTGCCCACCTCGCCGCGCAGGCGCTTGAAGGTGGCCTCGGGCGTGGGGCGCTCGCCCATCAGGAGGGTGGTGGCGCCCACGCTCATCGGGAAGCTCAGGCCGTTGCCCAGGCCGTAGGCGAAGAACAGCTTGGCCGCCGAGAAGCACACGTCGTCTTCGCGCAGTTTCAGCAGGCGCTTGCCGTAGAGCTCGGCGGTCCAGTAGGGGTTGGCGTGCGAGTGCACCGTGCCCTTGGGGCGGCCTGTGGAGCCGGAGGAATACAGCCAGAAGGCGGGGTCGTCCGCACCCGTGGCGGCGGGGCGCGGCGCAGGGTCGTGTGCGGCCAGGAAGGCCTCGAATTCCACCTCGGCCGGATGCAGTGGCGCCACCGGGCGCGACACGATCACCTTGCGCACTTCGTGGTCGCTACGCGTCATGGCGGCCGTCAGCGCGGGCATCAGCGCTCCCGACACCAGCACCGCCTGCGCGCGGGAGTTCTCCAGCATGTAGGCGTAGTCATCCGCGGTCAGCAGCGTGTTCACCGCCACTGGCACCAGGCCGGCGTAGATGCCGCCCAGGAAGCTCACGGGCCAGTCGCAGCCGTCCTGCATCAGCAGCAGCACACGCTCTTCGCGCCGGAGGCCCAGGCCGCGCAGGCCGGCGGCCAGGCGTTGCACGCGCTCGGCCAGGGCGCCGTAGCTCAGCGCGCCCGCGTCGTCCACGAAGGCCACCCTGACGGAGCGGGCGGCGTTGGCTTCGAGCAGGTGCTGCGCGAAGTTGAATCGCGTCGGCAGCGCGGGCACGTCGGGCAGGGGGGACTCGGCGGTCATGGGTTTGTCTCCTGGGGTCGTGTTCTTTGTGTTCTGCAGATCAGGCCGCGCCCGGGTCTGGATGCCCGTTTGTCGCGCGGTCTTGTGGGGGGAGGGGCGGGCCGGTTACTTCGTGAACTCGATCTGCCCTTGCGGCAGCAGGTACAGCACCAGGGCGCGGCCGTTGCGCACGGTGGGGCTGTGGGCGCTGCCGGCGGGGTAGACGCACCAGCCGGCCGGGCGGCCGTCGAAGGTGACGTCGTCTTCCAGCGGCATGATCAGGTCGATCTCGCCCTGCGGGTGCACGTGGTGCGGGCCGGCGATGTCGCGCATGTCCACCACGTCCACGGAGAAGCCCTGCAGGTCGTCGGCGGGCTTGAAGATGCGGCCGTAGCGGATGCCGCCGCTTTCGCGGTTGCACAGCCAGCCCTCGGCCACGCCTTGCTCGCAAGAAGCCTTGAGGGCGGCATAGGTGGCTGACTGGGCGCCATGCTCGGCGTTCAGCCAGGCGTCCAGCGCGGCGTCCAAGGGCCGGCCGGCGATGGCCGCGCTCAGCTCGACGATCTGGGCTCTGAAGTGCTCTGCGCTCATGGGTGTCTCCTGGCGTTTCTTGGTGTCTTGATCTGCATCAGGCTTGCGCCATCACAGAAGATGCAGTATTGTGCTTGAATGAACTTTATGTCCAGCCGATGAGCGTGTCAAGCACTATATTGCCTGTATCAGGGAAAACACTAAGCTCTTCATTGCCTACTGTTGGCTCCGGCGGCTTGGGCACGCCTGTGTCAGGCGCTGAAGAAGCCGAGGTCTCCTCCGCCACCGCGGAAGCGGGTGCTGAGGACGCCGGCAAGAACCCCTTCCTCGTGGCTTTGGGGGAGCGCGTGCGTCAACTGCGGGCCCTGCGCGGCATGACCCGCAAAGCTGCGGCGCTGGCCGCCGAGGTGTCCGAGCGGCATCTGGCCAATCTGGAATATGGCGTGGGCAACGCCTCCATCCTGGTGCTGCTGCAGGTGGCGCAGGCACTGCAGTGTTCGCTGGCGGAACTGACGGGAGACGTCACCACCTCTTCGCCCGAGTGGCTGATGTTGCGGGAGATGCTGGGCGGCCGCGACGAGGCCACCCTGCGAAAGGCTCGCGTGGCCGTGGGCGAGATCCTGCACGGCACCGCCGCCGGTAGCGGGCCGGCCGGCCGCAGCACGCGCATTGCCCTCGTGGGCCTGCGTGGTGCGGGCAAGTCCACCCTCGGCCGTCTGCTGGCCGAGGACCTGGGCTTCCCCTTCATTGAGCTCAGCAGCGAGATCGAGAAGTTCGCTGGCTGCAGAGCCGCCGAGATCCAGGCCCTGTACGGCCAGAACGCCTACCGCCGCTATGAGCGCCGGGCGCTGGAAGAAGCCATACAGATCTACCCCGAGGCCGTGATCGCCACCCCGGGTGGCTTGGTGTCGGACCCCGCCACCTTCAATGAAATGCTGACGCACTGCACCTCGGTATGGTTGCAGGCCGCACCCGAGGACCACATGAAGCGCGTGGTGGCCCAGGGCGACATGCGGCCCATGGCAGCCAGCAAGGAGGCGATGGAAGACCTCAAAGGCATCCTGGCCGGCCGCGCGGCGTTCTACTCCAAGGCGGACTTTCTAGTGGACACCAGCGCCCAATCGTTGGACGAGACCTTCCAGATCCTGCGCCACACGGTGCGCGAGGCCGTGGGGCTTGCAGGGTAACTACTTAGAAAAAAAGATGCACGATAGTGCTTGACTCCGAAATCAAACAGGCAATATGATGCGTTATCGCGAATCGCAGGACATGCATTCGGCTTCATCAACCGCCTGACCAACACCGGAGACAACCATGAGCACGAACCCTCGCGTCGACTACCAGACCCACCCCTCGCAGTACAAGCACTGGAAGCTGAACTTTGAAGGCCCGGTCGCCACCCTGAAGGCGGACTTCGATGAGAACGGCGGCCTGCGCCCCGGCTACAAGCTCAAGCTCAACAGCTACGACCTGGGTGTGGACATCGAGCTCAACGACGCCATCAACCGCATCCGCTTCGAGCACCCTGAAGTGCGCACCGTGGTGCTGACCAGCGCCAAGGAAAAGGTGTTCTGCTCCGGCGCCAACATCTTCATGCTGGGCGTTTCCAGCCACGCCTGGAAGGTGAACTTCTGCAAGTTCACCAACGAGACCCGCAACGGCCTGGAAGATTCCTCCAAGTACAGCGGCCTGAAGTTCCTGGCGGCCGTGAACGGCGCCTGCGCCGGCGGCGGGTACGAAGTGGCGCTGGCCTGCGACGAAATCATGCTGGTGGACGACCGCTCCAGCGCCGTCAGCCTGCCCGAGGTGCCCCTGCTGGGCGTGCTGCCCGGCACGGGTGGCCTGACCCGCGTGACCGACAAGCGCAAGGTGCGCCATGACCTGGCCGACCTGTTCTGCACCAGCGTGGAAGGCGTGCGCGGCCAGAAGGCCAAGGACTGGCGCCTGGTGGACGACATCGCCAAGCCCGCCGTTTTTGCCCAGAAGGTGCAGGAGCGTGCCTTGGCCCTGGCCGCGGGCAGCGACCGCCCCGCTGACGCCAAAGGCGTCGAGTTGATCCCGATTCAGTGCGCCATCGAGGCTGACCGCCTGGTCTACCCGAACGTGGTCGTGGCGATTGACCGCACCAAGCGCACCGCCACCTTCACCGTCAAGGCGCCCACGGGCGCTCAGCCCACCGACGTGGCGGGCATCGAGGCCGCAGGCGCCGCCTGGTACGCCCTGGCCATGGCGCGTGAGCTGGAAGACGCCATCCTGTCCATGCGCACCAACGAGCTCGACATCGGCACCTGGCTGATCAAGACCGAAGGCGACGCCGCGGCCGTGCTGGCGCTGGACGCCGTGCTGATGGCGAACCAGCACCACTGGTTCGTGCGCGAGACCATCGGCCTGCTGCGCCGCACCTTCAGCCGCCTGGACGTGTCCTCGCGCAGCCTGTTCGCCTTCGTCGAGGAAGGCTCCTGCTTTGCCGGCAGCTTCCTCGAGCTGGCGCTGGCCTGCGACCGCATCTACCACCTGGCGCTGCCCGACAGCGACACCCCGCCCACCATCACCGTGGGCGAGGTCAACTTCGGCCTGTACCCGATGATCACCGGGCAGAGCCGCCTGCAGCGCCGCTTCTACGACGAGCAGCCCGCCATGGAGGCCGTGCGCGCCAAGGCCGGCCAGGCCCTGGACGCCGACGTCGCCTTCGCCCTGGGCCTGAACACCAGCAACCCCGACGACATCGACTGGGCCGACGAGACCCGCATCGCCATCGAGGAGCGCGTGGCCATGAGCCCCGACGCCCTCACCGGCATGGAAGCCAACCTGCGCTTCAACGGACCCGAGAACATGTTCACCCGCGTCTTCGGCCGCCTCACCGCCTGGCAGAACTGGATCTTCCAGCGCCCCAACGCCGTGGGCGAGAAGGGCGCGCTCAAGGTTTACGGCAAGGGCGATAAGGCCGCGTTTGACTGGAATCGCGTTTGACCCTCGGCCTTACCGAGTCCATACCCACCTTCGCTCAGTTCCGTTCGGGCTGAGCTTGTCGAAGCCCTTCGACAAGCTCAGGGCAAACGGACCGCAACCCGCCCCACACCACCCTGTATCGCAATTCACCTCGGAGCACCTCATGTCCAGCATCAACTACAGCGAGAAGATTCCCAACAACGTCAACCTGAGCGAAGACCGCACGCTGCAGCGCGCGCTCGAGAGCTGGCAGCCTGACTTCATCAACTGGTGGGACGACATGGGCCCCGAGGGGACCACGGACGCCAACGTCTACCTGCGCACCGCCGTCAGCGTGGACCCGCAGGGCTGGGCGCAGTTTGGCCACGTGAAGATGCGCGACTACCGCTGGGGCATCTTTCTGAACCCGGGCGAAGCCGACCGCAATATCCACTTCGGTGACCACCTGGGCGAGAAGGCCTGGAACGACGTGCCTGGCGAGTACCGCGCCAACCTGCGCCGCATCATCGTGACGCAGGGCGACACCGAGCCGGCCTCCGTGGAGCAGCAGCGTCACCTGGGCCTGACGGCGCCCAGCATGTACGACCTGCGCAACCTGTTCCAGATCAACGTGGAAGAGGGCCGCCACCTGTGGGCCATGGTCTACCTGCTGCACAAGCACTTCGGCCGTGACGGCCGTGAGGAAGCCGACGCACTGCTGCAGCGCCGCAGCGGCCAGGAAGACAACCCCCGCATCCTGCAGGCTTTCAACGAGCAGACGCCTGACTGGTTGAGCTTCTTCATGTTCACGTACTTCACCGACCGTGACGGCAAGTTCCAGTTGTGCGCTCTGGCTGAGTCGGCGTTTGACCCGCTGGCCCGCACCACCAAGTTCATGCTGACCGAAGAAGCGCACCACATGTTCGTGGGCGAGTCCGGCATCAGCCGCGTCATCCAGCGCACCTGCCAGAAGATGAACGAGCTGAAGACCGACGACGTCAAGAAGCTGCGCGAGGCCGGCGTGATCGACCTGCCCACGCTGCAGCGCTACCTGAACTTCCACTTCAGCGTGACCATCGACCTCTTCGGCGCCGATGAGTCGAGCAACGCCGCCACCTTCTACTCCACCGGCCTGAAGGGCCGCTACGAAGAAGGCAAGCGTATGGACGACCACCAGCTGCGCGGCCAGACCTACAAGATCCTGATGGTGCAGAACGGACAGCTGGTGGACAAGGAAGTCCCAATGCTCAACGCGCTGAACGAAGTGCTGCGCGATGACTACATCAAGGACAGCATCGCCGGCGTGGAGCGATGGAACAAGGTCATCGAGAAGGCAGGCATCCCCTTTCGCTTGAAGACCCCGCACAAGGCGTTCAACCGCCACATCGGCGCGCTGGCGGGCGTGAAGGTGTCGCCCGAGGGCCGCGTGGTGTCCGAGGCCGAGTGGAACGCACAGGTGGACCACTGGCTGCCCAGCGGCGCCGACCGCGCCTTCGTGGCCAGCCTGATGGGCCGCGTGGCCGAGCCGGGCAAGTTTGCCAACTGGATTGCGCCGCCGGCCATGGGCATCAACCGCCAGCCGGTGGACTTCGAGTACGTCCGCTTCAACTGAGCAAGTCGCGCACCCGTCGTGACAAGATCGGGGCCCCTTGTGGGCCCCTTCTTCCAAGGATTTCCAGGAGACAACAACATGGACATGGCCGAAGGCAGCGTCATTCGCCAGCACCTGATCGATCCCGAGATCTGCATCCGCTGCAACACCTGCGAGGCCACCTGCCCCGTGGGCGCGATCACACACGATTCGCGCAACTACGTGGTCGATGCCGAGAAGTGCAACTTCTGCATGGCTTGCGTACCGCCGTGCCCCACGGGCTCCATCGACAACTGGCGCAACATGCCCAAGGTGGTGGCCTACAGCGTGGCCGACCAGCTGACCTGGGACGAGCTGCCCGCCGAGCTGAGCCCCGAGCAGCTTGCGCAGGCCGGCGTGGCCGCCGATGCTGCACCCGCAGTGGAGCCGGTGCAGCCCGCGCTGCCGGCTGCTGCGGACGGCCAGGCATCGTTCAACAGTGCCCAGTACGGCGCGGCCATCCCGCCTTGGTCTGCCGCCCACGCCTACACCAACCTGTACGGCCCCAAGGCTGCGCAGAAGACCCTCACCGCCACCTGCACCGGCAACGTGCGCGTCACCGAGGTGGGCACCGACTACGACACCCACCACATCGTGCTGGACTTCGGCGCCATGCCCTTCCCCGTGCTGGAGGGGCAGTCCATCGGCATCGTGCCGCCAGGCGTGGACGCGAACGGCCGCGCCCACCACCCGCGCCAGTACTCCATCGCCAGCCCGCGCAACGGCGAGCGCCCGGGCTACAACAACCTGTCGCTGACCATCAAGCGCGTGCTCGAAGACCACCAGGGCAACCCGGTGCGCGGCGTGGGCAGCAACTTCATGTGCGACCTGCAGGTGGGTGACAAGGTGGAGGTGATCGGGCCTTTCGGCGCCAGCTTCCTCATGCCCAACCACCCGCGCTCCAGCGTCGTGATGATCTGCACGGGCACTGGCTCCGCCCCCATGCGCGCCATGACCGAGTGGCGCAGGAGGTTGCGCAAGTCCGGGAAATTTGAGGGCGGCAAGCTCATGCTCTTCTTCGGCGCCCGCACGCCGCAGGAACTGCCCTACTTCGGCCCGCTGCAAAGTCTGCCCAAGGACTTCATCGACACCTCCTTCGCGTTCTCGCGCCAGGACGGTCAACCCAAGACCTACGTGCAAGACCTGCTGCGCCAGCGCGCCGCCGACCTGGCCCCGCTGCTGGCCGATGCCAACACCTTCTTATACGTCTGCGGCCTGAAGGCCATGGAAGAAGGCGTGGTGCTGGCCCTGCGCGACGTGGCCCAGCAAGCTGGGCTGGACTGGGACACCGTGGGCACCGCGCTCAAGCGCGAAGGCCGCCTGCACCTGGAGACCTATTGAGTCTGTCTGGAAGGTGACCGTCACAACCCATCAGCCCATGACCCGCAGGACCGTTCGGGCTGAGCTTGTCGAAGCCCTTCGACGAGCTCAGCGCGACCCTTCGACAGGCTCAGGGCGAACGGGGAGCTTGACTGGCATATGAGGAATGCGTGAAGTGAACCCGTACGAGACTTTGTCCCTCACTACCCGCGCCCCGGGCGTGGCGCAGATCACCATGTCGCGTCCGGCGGTCTTCAACGCCTTTGACGAGGCCATGATCGGCGAGCTGGACGCCGTCTTCGCGCAGGTGATTGCGGACGGCAGCGTGCGCGTCATCGTGCTGGCCGGAGAAGGCCGGCACTTCAGCGCCGGGGCGGACCTGCAGTGGATGCAGCGCGCCAGCACCGCATCGCGCGAGTGGAACCTGCAGGACGCGCGGCGCTTTGCCGGCATGCTGTGGCGCATCGCCTCCAGCCCCAAGCCGGTGGTGGCCCGCATCCAGGGTGCGGCGCTGGGCGGCGGCGTGGGCCTGGCCTGCACCTGCGATGTGGCAGTGGCGGCTGACAACGCCAGCTTCTCGGTCAGCGAGGCCAAGTTCGGCATCCTGCCCGCCGTCATCGGCCCCTACGTCACCAACGCCGTGGGCAAGCGCCAAGCGCTGCGCCTGGCCTTGACCACCAGCAGCGTTGGCGCGGCCGAGGCCCTGGCCATGGGCCTGGTGCATCAGGTGACGACGCTGGACGGCCTGGACGCTGCGGTGGACGCTGCCTTGAAAGACCTGCTGGCCGGCGGGCCGAACGCCCAGCGCGAGATCAAGGCGCTGTTCGCCCAACTGGAGGTGGGGCCCATCACCGAAGAGGTGCGCGAACTCACCGCCCAGACCATCAGCCGCGTACGCGGCACCGACGAGGCGCGCGAAGGCTTCGACGCCTTCCTCACCAAGCGCCCGGCGAACTGGATTCCGCAATGACCACACTGCAACTTCAAGGCGCGCCCGTTCTCGTGGTGGGCGCCGGCATCATGGGCGCGGGCATCGCGCAGGTGGCGGCCCAGGCCGGCCACACCGTGCAACTCTTTGATGCCCGCGAGGGCGCGGCCGAACAGGCCAGGGCCAAGCTGGCCAGCACGCTGGACGGCCTGGTGGCCAAGGGCAAGCTGGCGGCAGACGCGGCAGCGGCCACGCTGGCGCGCATCAGCCCCATCGCCACGCTGGAGCAGGCGGCTGGCGCTGCGCTGGTGGTGGAAGCCATCGTCGAGAACCTGGAGGTCAAGCGCGGCCTGCTGCGACAGTTGGAAGGCCTGGTCGATGAGCGCTGTGTGCTGGCCACCAACACCTCGTCCATCTCGGTCACGGCGCTGGCCAACGGCCTGCAGCACCCGCAGCGCCTGGTGGGCATGCACTTCTTCAACCCCGTGCCGCTGATGAAGCTGGTGGAGGTGGTCTCCGGGCTGCATACCGATGCGGCCGTGGCCGACGCCATCGTCGAGCTCTCCAAGGCCTGGGGCAAGGTGCCGGTGCATGCCAGGTCCACGCCCGGCTTCATCGTCAATCGCATCGCCCGGCCCTACTACGCCGAGACCCTGGCCCTGCTGTTGGAGCAGGCCGCTCCGCCCCAGGTGCTCGACGCCTGCCTGAAGGCGGCGGGTTTTCGCATGGGCCCGTGCGAGCTGATGGACCTGATCGGCCATGACACCAACTTCGCCGTGACGAACTCGGTCTACGAGGCCAACTTCTACGACAAGCGCTACGTGCCCTCGCTGGTGCAGCGCGACATCGTGGAAGGCGGGCTGCTGGGCCGCAAGAGCGGCCGCGGCTTCTACCGCTACCCCGAGGGCGTGCCCGCGCTGCCCGTGGCCGTGCACGAGGCACCGGCCACCGCCCGCACCGTCACCGTGCACGGCAGCGGCCCGGTGGCCGACTGGCTGGAAGCCGCAGCCACCGAGGCGCTCGCCGCCCAGGGCTGGGGCCCGGCGCGCTTGGCCGGCAGCGACTGGACGGGCCTGGAGGTTGACGGGGCCCGCCTGGCGCTGACCGACGGCCGCTGCGCTGCCGAGCTGGCCGCCGCCTGGGGCGTGGCCGAGGTGGCCGTGTTCGACCGCCCGGTGCAATTCCCTGCTGTTTCTATCGCTCCCGGCACGGCCCTGGCCTATGCCGTGGCCCCGCAAGCCAGCGCCGCCTGGCAGGCGCAGGCACCGGCCTGGTTGGCGGCCCTGGGCCTGGCGCCGCTGCCGGTGGCCGATGCGCCGGGCCTGGTGGTGGCGCGCACCGTGGCCATGCTCATCAACGAGGCCGCAGACGCCGTGCTGCAGGGCGTATGCTCGCCCGAGGGGGCAGACGCCGCCATGAAGCTGGGCGTCAACTACCCGGCCGGTCCCTTCGAATGGCTGCAACGCTGGAGCGCTTCTGGCGTGGTGGCGGTGCTGCAGGCGCTGGACGCGCACCACCGCGGCGAGCGCTACCGCGTCAGCCCCTGGCTGCGCCGGCAGGCGGCCTAAGCCGGCAGGGCAGGGCATGCAGTTCGCCGAATTCCATGCCGGCCAGGTGATCGAGGGCGGCCCCTTTCACCTGACCGAAGAGGAGGTGCTGCGCTTTGCCGCCACCTACGACCCGCAGTGGTTTCACACCAACCCCGAGGCGGCGGCACAGGGCCCTTTCGGCGGCCTGATCGCCAGCGGCTGGCAGTCCTGCGGCATTGCCATGCGGCTGGCCGCACTGGCGGCGCTGGAAGGCTCGGAATCCTTCGCCTCGCCCGGCATTGCGTGGATCAAGTTCCCCCACCCCGTGCGGCCGGGCGACGACCTGCGCCTGCGCGCCACTGTCATCGAGGCGCGGCGCTCCGCGCGCAAGCCCGAGTTGGGCATCCTGCGCTGGCGCTGGCAGCTGTTCAATCAGAATGACATCGAGGTGCTGGACCTGGAAGTGACCAGCCTGTTCGATCTGAAGAATTCCCCGGAGACCCTATGACCCAAGCCTTCATCTGCGACGCCGTGCGCACCCCCTTTGGCCGCTACGGCGGCGCGCTGTCCTCGGTGCGCACCGATGACCTGGGCGCCGTGCCCATCCAGGCGCTGATGGCGCGCAACGCCCAGGTGGACTGGGCCGAGGTGGCCGACGTGCTCTACGGCTGCGCCAACCAGGCCGGCGAGGACAACCGCAATGTGGCTCGCATGGCTGCGCTGCTGGCCGGCCTGCCCATCGAGGTGCCCGGCGCCACCATCAACCGCCTGTGCGGCTCGGGCCTGGACGCTGTGGGCAGCGCCGCGCGCGCCATCAGGGCGGGCGAGGCTGAGCTGATGATCGCCGGCGGCGTAGAAAGCATGAGCCGCGCGCCCTTCGTCATGCCCAAGGCCGACACGGCTTTCAGCCGCAGCAACGCGGTGTATGACACCACCATCGGCTGGCGCTTCATCAACAAGCTGATGAAGGAGCGCTGCGGCGTTGACTCCATGCCCGAGACGGCCGAGAACGTGGCGGTGGACTTCAAGATCGAGCGCGAGGCGCAAGACCGCATGGCGCTGGCCTCGCAGATGAAGGCCGTGGCCGCGCAGAAGGCGGGCTTCTTCGATGCCGAGATTGTGCCCGTCACCATCCCGCAGAAGAAGGGCGACGCCCTCGTCGTCAGCAAGGACGAACACCCCCGCGAAACCTCGCTCGAAGCCCTGGCCAAGCTCAAGGGTGTGGTGCGGCCCGACGGCACGGTGACCGCGGGCAACGCCAGCGGCGTGAACGACGGCGCCTGCGCCCTGCTGCTGGCCAGCGAGGCAGCGGCCGCCCGCCACGGTCTGACCCCGCGCGCCCGTGTGGTGGGCATGGCCACGGCCGGCGTGGCCCCGCGCATCATGGGCTTCGGCCCCGCGCCCGCGGTGCGCAAGGTGCTGGCCCTCACCGGCCTGCGTCTGGAGCAGATGGACGTCATCGAGCTGAACGAAGCCTTCGCCGCCCAGGGCCTGGCCGTGCTGCGCGACCTGGGCCTGGCCGACGACGACCCCCGCGTCAACCCCAACGGCGGCGCCATCGCCCTGGGCCACCCCCTGGGCGCCAGCGGCGCCCGCCTGGCCACCACGGCGGTGAACCAGCTGCACCGCATGAACGGTGGACGAGGAGGCCGCTACGCCCTGTGCACCATGTGCATCGGCGTGGGGCAGGGGATTGCGGTGGTGTTGGAGAGGGTGTGAGCTGAGGCCGGAGTTGTGGTAACGAGTGACGCACATCTCCGCGCACGGGTTCCGGCTTCTTCTGGGGGAAGAAGAACTGCTGCTTTCTTTCGAGCACTTCCCGTGGTTCAAGTCGGCGACAGTCCAACAGATTTCCAACGTGGAGCGCCCGTCACCCGGGCATCTCTACTGGCCAAACCTGGACGTGGACCTTGCCGTGGAGTCCATTCGTCACCCTGAGGCCTTTCCTTTGATCTCCAGGGCTTAAGTCCCGGTCTACCGAGAGTCGCAGGCTTCCCCGCTGCCGCGGTCTCCGTCGCGGAAGTGGTCCCTCTGAAAGGGGTTGGAATCGTGACGACGATGAGCGGTGACCGATTTAGGCCGACTACAGTCGATTTACCTGCTAGCTCTATACAAGGTTGAACTCAGGAGAACCATTCATGGCACGCAAAGCTGGTGAAGACCTCGACAAGATTTCTGACATCGTGCACTCGTTCTTCGAGAACAAGCGAATTGTCGAGACACTTGAGAAGATTGGTTCATTCGGTGTGTCAGGCTGGGAAAAGTGGTGGCAAGTTGAGTTTGCATTGTTCTTGTCACACGCCGACGACGTGATCGCCGACTGGGACATGGAGCATCCGTTCGAAACGGACAAGAGGACGAAGCTTGCCCAGAGTCGGATGGCTCTTGATATCGGATTCAGACTGAAGCGACAGGCCAAAGACCGGTGGTACTTTGTTGAGCTCAAGCAAGCCGACAGTTATCGCGCATGCATTGACAAGATGATCAAGGACGCGGACAAGGTCTTCTCTGCACGAAAGAAGTCATTCGACGGTCTGAATATCAAGTACATCGCTTGCGCCGGTGTTTTCCGAAAGGCTGACGAAGAAGAAGTGCTCGATTACGTTGAGGACGAACTCGACAAGGCTGGAATAGACCATGACGGTTTCTACTTCGAAAACTTGGCCAAGGGCTACTGCCTGCTGGTCTTCTAATCCCGGGCGAGGCCATCGCGCACTGAGACCTCTTGAGAAACACCCCTCAAGTGACTGATTTACAAGGCTGTTTTCAGACAGGCTGCGCAACAGCGACGAGTTGCATGCCGAGCTTGTTGGCACGCTGGGACAGCTGGCGCAGCACGCGTTCGCGGTATCGCTCCTCGTAGCAGGCCTGACCTTGGTCGGTGTACTCCTCGCCCTTGGTCAGCATCGTGTAAACGAGCCAGGCGAGCTTGTGCGCGGCAGCGGCCACCGCCTTGGGCTTGTCCATCCGAGCGCACATCCGGCGGAAGTAGGCCCCCAGCGCAGACTGGCTGGTGCGCAGCGCCGCGGCCGCCAGCCGCAAGGCCTGTGCAGCACGGTTGGCGCAGCGCCTGGTCGCGCCGCTCATCACCTTGCCGCCCGTGATCTTCGTGCCTGGGCACAGGTCCATCCAGCTGGCGAAGTGCTTGTCGCTGGGGAACCGGCACAAGTCGGCGCCGGTCTCGCCGATCGCTGCCGGCGCCGTGGTGACGTCGACGCCGTCGATGCGCGTGAGGTCCACGCCGCACGTTTTGAAGAGTTGTGTGCGCACCAAGTGCGGATCGGCCGCAGCGGGTGCGTGGCCGAGACGAAGTCCTCGAGCCTCACCGTCGTGAACAGGCTCTTGTTGGAACTGTCGGCTCCTCGCATCGGCGGACCACCTCTCGTCAAACACCCGCCACGCTCGCTGACGCGGCCGGCGGCGTCCATTGGTATTTCAACGGCCTTTTGGGCGTCAAAGACAAGCCCCGCCAATGGCCTCCCGCCGCCGGTGTGCCATGCTTGCATCTTGTAAAGGAACCCTCGCCATGCCCACGCCAGTCGAAGATCTCGCCGCCCAGGCACTTGGCCTCCCTCCAGAAGACCGCGCAAAGCTTGTCGAACGCCTACTGGAGAGCTTTGAACCAAGGTCTCCAGCCCAAGCCGCCTGGCTGCATCTTGCCTGCTCTAGGCGAGAGGAAGTTCGCGCTGGCACGGTCGCCATGGTGCCTGGTAGCGAAGCCCTGGCACGAGTGAGGGCACGCATCTCGTGAGCTACTGGCTTCATCCCGAAGCCGAGGCCGAGCTTGGTGACGCTGCCGTCTACTACGCAGAGCACGCCAGCCGAAGCGTTGCAGCGGCGTTCCTTGCGGAGTTCGAACGAGTCCGGGATCTGCTCATCGAGAACCAGTACCGTGGCCCACACGGTGATTTCGGGCTGCGCCTCTACCACTTCGATCGCTTTCCCTATACGCTGGTCTACGAACCGCACGATCAGCTCGGACCGCAGATCTTTGCCGTAGCGCATCAACACAGAGAACCGGGCTACTGGTCGTCGCGCGTCGACGCCTGACCGAAACTTCGGGTCAATAGTGGAATCTCAACTGCGCGATCTCCAACGCGTCCTCGGTGACGCGATAGACCATTCGGTGTTCGTCCGTGATGCGGCGTGACCAAAACCCTGAGAGCGCATGCTTGAGCGGCTCTGGTTTGCCAACGCCCACGAACGGATCTCGCTGCACTTCCTTGATGAGTTTGTTGATTCGCTCCACCATTTTTCGGTCTTGCTTCTGCCAGTACAGATAGTCTTCCCATCCCTCGTCTGAGAACGTCAGCTTCACTCGGCAAGCTCCCGCGAGGTTCCCTTGCCGGCGTTGAGCTGCGCAATGGAGCTCAGCAGGCGTCGTGCGTTAGCCGGGCTGCGCAGAAGGTACGCAGTCTCCTCCAGCGCCTTGTAGTCTTCCAACGAGAGCATGACCACGGCCTTTTCGCCGTTGCGCGTGATGATCAAGGGCTCGTGATCGTTGCAGACGCGGTCCATCGTGCTGGCAAGGTTGGCCCGCGCCGAGGAGTAGGTGATCGCGTCCATGGTGTTGCTCCTTTTTGTACGTGTTACTGTACAGGCTTTGAGCCTCTCATGCGGGCTGCCAACAAGGCACCCAAGCCCTTGTTCAACTGGACTTGCTTCGGCTGACCCTGTCCCAACTCTTCGAACCGCTCAGCAGCCGAAACTGACCGGCAGATCGCACTTCTACTCCTCGCGCTCTGCCAGGCGCTGCTGCTCTATCCAGGCACTGCCCGCCCTCAGCTTTCTGGCCAGTGGCGATGGGGGGTCCACCACGCGCCAGAACGGTGCAACCTCGCTGATCGGTGTGCCGGCTTCAATGTCATCCCAGGCCGCCTCCGCCACCGTTCTGAGAAAGATCGCCGTCGACACCGGGCACGCGGCGTCAGCACCGTACGCTGCGGCCAGTTCGCGCCGCATCTGCTGGATCGCGCGGGTCTCGCCAGGCGGCACCATGGTGCGCAGGTAGTGCTCGACTTCCATCGGGCAAGAGATCAGCAGCCTGGCCCCGGCAGTAACGCCTGCAAAGTCCTTGTCCAGCACCACCGTGTGCGGTGGCTTGGCGTTCATCTTCTGCTTCCAGGTCTTGGGTTTGCTTGGCATGATCGTCTCCAACGAATCCATCATCGGACAGGTGTGCGGCCGGCTCAACAATCCCCGTATAAACCCTAGGTCGACCCTATGGCGCTGCCTGACGGACATGCCCCCGTAGCCTGCACCTTTCACCTCTCACCCCGCATGGAAGATCCGCCTGACCTTGAAGCCCGTGAACACGATCTCACGATGCATGGCTTCACCGTGTCTGCAGGCATGGCGGGCATGGGCGCCATCTGTGCAGTCATCGCCTATGCCATCTTCTAGGGCGATACGGGTCATCACTGCGATCGATGCGTTCAAGGGCCTGGTGGTGCTTTCTGCGGCGTCCGGCCTGCTGGTCCTGCTTCACCACGATCTTTACAGGCTGGCGGGTGCGCTCATCGCGCACGCCCACCTGAACCCTGCATCCCAGTACCCCAAGATCTTCCTGGATGCGGCGGCTGGGGTGACGGACCTGCGCTTGTGGCAGCTGGCGGCCGGCGCCACCGCCTACGCGGTGCTTCGGCTGGTCGAAGCCTACGGCTTGTTCAAGCAGCGTGCGTGGGCGGAGGTTCTCGCGGCCACCAGCGGTGCCGTCTATGTTCCCTTTGAGCTGACGGAACTCGTCAACAGGCCTAGCATCCTGGCAGCACTGCTGCTGGCCCTCAATCTCGCGGTGGTGGCCGTGATGGTGCATGCCCTCAGGTCCCGGCGTCGTCGGGGCTGAGGGGGCTTGCCAGGGCCCCGCCGCCGGGGCGGCCTTGGGTCTTCTGCTCTGATCACCCTGACAGACCGCGCTGGCGAAAGGAAGACGGTCCAGATCTTCCGAACGTCCCCATCACGGTGTAGGCTTCGTTGGCCGCTTTGCTGTCATGTCGCTCCTCACCCTCACCCTGCAGCGCCCGAAGACCACGGTTTTCAGGACCATGGTTCTGGAAGCAGTTCCTCCAACCCTTGCGCATGCGGGGGGTGCCGGCAGCCGGCTGCTTCTTTGTGGCCATGTGGCTTCAACTTCTTTCGCGGAATCATCATGCATCGACTGTTTTTCACCGCCCTCGTCATGACCTCGTTGACCGGCTGCGGGGTGATCGCCGAGTTTGCGTACGACGACGCACTGGAAAAGCAGCGACGGGCCTGCGACAGGATTCCCGACAGGGGTGACTACCGTCTTTGCATCGAGAAGGTCAGGGAAGCTGAGCGTCAAGCGGAAGCGTCGCGCAAGGGCAATTGATGGTTCCTCGCCTGCTGCACGGGTTCGGACGGGTGCGGGGATCGCTGACGCTCTTCGGGTGCCACAAGCCTTCACCACGTCCTTCCTGTCATGACCATGAACACCAAGCACCATGAGGGTGGCTGCATCTGTGGCGCCATCCGGTTTCGGGTAACCGGCCAGCCGGGGAAGCCGCACACCTGTTCATGCGAAAGCTGCCGCAGGCACTCCGGCGCGCTCACCCTGACCTGGGTCGAGTTCCCCGCGCAGAGCGCGGAGTGGGTCGGCCCGGGCGGCAAGCCGTCCACGTGGCGCACTTCTGCGTACTCCAGCCGGGCCTTCTGCAGCACTTGCGGCAGCACCATCGGGGCCATCGACGACGAGCCCACCGTCGCCATCGTCACGGGGGCTCTCGACAAGCCGCATCTGAAGGAGTTCGCACCCCGGTATCACTCCTACGTCTCCCGCAGGCCGCGGTGGTGGCATGTGTCGTCCGACCACGAGTCGCAGTGAAGCCTGAAGGCGGCTCGCCCAACGCCAAGGAGACAGGATGACCGTCTATGTGATCGCAGACATTGAGGTGCTGGACCCCGTCTTGTTCGAGGAGTACCGGCAGAAGGTGCCTGCCACCATTGCCGCCTACGGCGGCCGGTATGTGGCTCGTGGAGGTCACACCGAGGTGCTGGAAGGATCCTGGACGCCCAAGCGCTGCGTGGTGCTGGAGTTCCCCGACATGGAGCGGTTCAAGACCTGGTGGTCTTCGCCGGAGTACGCGCCACTGCGTGCACTACGCAAGCGGGCCAGCAACTCAAGCCTGGTGGTCACGCAGGGTCTCTAGCTCGAAGGTTGGTTGCACAACTCACATGTCGCACTTCGAATGTTCGTTCGACAAGCCGCGCCTCGACATCGTGGCAATCCACGGCTTCTTGACGGCCAGCTACTGGTCGCCAGGAATACCTCTCGAGACCGTCAAGCGCGCGATTGAAAACTCGCTGTGCATAGGGGGTTATCTGGATGGGGCCCAAGTCGCCTTTGCCCGAATGGTGACCGACAGGGCGACTTTCGCGTACCTCGCCGATGTCTTTGTCCTGCCCTTGCATCGCGGCAGAGGGCTGTCCCGTCAGCTCATGGAGGCACTGCTGGCGCATCAGGACCTGCAGGGCATGAGGCGCATGCTGCTTGCCACCAGAGACGCGCACGGCCTGTATGCCAAGCTCGGCTTCACACCCTTGGCAGCGCCTGATCGTTTCATGGAACGACACAATCCCAATGCCTACCGAGACATCAGTGCCGCCTGACCGAAAGCTCTGGCGCTGTATGCGCCCGCTGCCCAATGCCAGCCAGCCCTAATGCCGGAATCCCTCATGGTTCGCATCGATAGACATATCTGGGTTCGGTCGAAACTTCCGTGGGTGTCTATCCCTGAGAACGTGGTCAGGTACGCACGAGGCTTCGTGGCACCGTCAACATGAGGGCTCAGATCATTGGGATATCCAGGCTCCGCATGTGTCTGCTGGAGCGGGCCACCGCATAGCATCCCTCCTGGCGACATCTGCAACCTCATGGATCTCCAAGCCTACTTTCGACGCATTCGCCTGGCAAAGGCCCGATTGCCGACACGCGCATTTCTGGACGATCTTGTCCAGCACCACACAATGTCCATCCCGTTCGAAAACTTGTCGGTCGTGGTGGAAGGTCCACCCGGCCTTGACTTGGACGCAATCGAGACCAAGCACACCGCGACGCGTCCGAACTCGTTGTTTGCCAACAATCTCATCGTGACGATGCCCACCCTGGACGGCCGTTATGCCTTATTCAACAGGACATTGACGTTTCGAACCCAGGCGGTCGAGAAACAGGTTCAAGGCATTGCCAATGCGGATTCCCTGAGGACGGTGTTGAAGGACGTCTTCTCCATCGCGCTTTCGAACCGGGAACTCGAGCGCGTTTGGGAAGTCTCAGGCAACCAGCGACCTGCTCACCCAGGTTTTTCGTGATCGCATGAGGGGCATGCCCCGGACCGGGCAACTTGGGGCACAACGGGAATGTCAATACGCTTCTTCCGTTTCACGGGGTCAGTGCTTTGCCTTCAAAATCTCCTCGGTCAACGCTACAGGCATCGGCTTTCCCAGGACCGCTGGTCCATGTGGTAGGCAAGACTCCGAACACTGGGACCCCACATGGAAGTTGCTGCCCTGAAGCCTCACCTCCTGGCCCAAGAGAGTCCGTTGGGCTACCGTGTCGTCGCGGTTACAGGCGCCAGCCGTGGCATCGGGTACGCCATCGCTGATTTGCTGAGCACTGCTGGCGCGACGGTGATTGCGGGTGCACGCTTCCCTCACGACTTCGCCCGGCGCGGCATCGTGAGCGTGGCTCTGGATGTCTGCGACGAGGCCAGCGTTCGGGGCTTTGCACAGATGGCCATCGAGGCGGGTGTGGACTCTTTGGTCAACAACGCGGGCATCGGCACCTTTGGCGCCATCGAGTCCACCACCGTCGACGACTATCGCAAGGTCTTCGATACGAATGTGCTTGGAACGATTCTTGCCACCAAGCACTTCATTCCCGAGTTCAAGCGACGACATGCGAGCGGCCTGGCGAGCAGCCTGGTCAACGTCACAAGCGACGTCAGCGCGAGAACCTTCGCGGGAGGCGCCCTCTACACCGCCAGCAAGCATGCACAGCGGGCGCTGACGCAGGCCGCGGCCTGGGAGGGTGAGCGCTACGGCTTGCGGGTGACGGAGGTACGGCCTGGCATGACGGACACCTACTTCAACGCGCGAACGCCCGGCAGCCCTGATCGCGCCGGTCACCTGCGCGCTCAAGATGTGGCCCAGGCGGTGCTGTACGCCTTGTCCGCGCCGCCGCATGTGCGTGTGGATGAAGTCGTCCTGCATCCGACGGCCCAGCCGGTGGTCTATTGATCTCGCCGGCTTGGCCTGCGCGGTGCCGGTAGCATGCGCTCCATGTCACTCCTCACCTCCGACCCGAGGCGCAACTGGTGTGTTAGTGGCCTGTGCGCGCAGGTGTGGGCGCATCTCAGTGCTGGCTATCTTGTCGACCGTTTGGGCCACAGGAGTGCTGCACCCGGTGGTACGGCGGGTGACGCCTGAAGTCGTGTCGGGCCGAACATGACCCCCAGAACCCGCCGTGTGCTGCAGGCCCTCCTGTACGAGGTCTTTGCCATCGCCTTCGTCGGGCCGGTGCTGGGCCTGCTCTTCGACAAGCCGTTCGCGACCACCCTGGCGCTGGCGGTGGTGCTGTCGGCCATGGCCCTGTGCTGGAACTACATCTTCAACGCCGGGTTCGAGTGTTGGGAGTCCCGGCAGGCCGTGAAGGGCCGCAGCCTGGCCCGGCGCGTGGTGCACGGTGCCGGCTTCGAGGGCGGCCTCACCCTCATCCTGGTACCCGTCATGGCCTGGTGGCTGGACACCACCTTCCTGAACGCGTTCCTGGCCAACCTGGGGCTGCTGCTGTACTTCTTCGTGTACGCCATCGCCTTCACCTGGGCCTTTGACAAGGTGTTCGGCCTGCCGCAATCTGCGCGGCCTTCGCTGCCCTCTCACTGAGACGCCCATGTCCGCCACAGCCCCCATCACCGCTCCCATCACTGACGCGAACCCGACTGTGGCCGAGATGGAAGCCCGCGTCGCCAGATTCAACCAGCTCACGCCCACGCAGGACTACGTGGATGCGGCCCTTCCGGGGTGTGAGCGCACCACGTACCGGGTGCTGGGCCACCCGCCGGGCGCGCCGCTGCAGGCCGAGGACTTCCACCTGAACATCGTGCGCTGCGAGCCGGGGAAATCCGCGCCGCTGCACAACCACCTCACGCAGGAGGTGTTCGTGGCCCTGAGCGGGCGCTGGGAGGTCTTCTGGGGCCCGCAGGCCCTGCGCGCGCTGGTGCTGGAGCCGCTGGACACGATCAGCATTCCGCCTGGGGTGTCCCGGGGTTTCCGGAACGTGTCGGCCGAGACCAGCCTGCTGATGGGTATCGCCAGCGGCCGCGACCCCGGCCACATCAACTGGCCGGCCCAGGTGCGGGCTGCAGCCCTGGCGGTGGGCGTGGAGTTGCCTTCGGCTTGAAGCCGCCCTGCGCTGCCATCGGCAGAATCCCCTCCATGGCCGCTGCCCTGTCCACCCCCGACATCCTCGCCCTGGGCGAGCCCATGGTGGAGTTCAACCAGACGGGGGAGGGGGCCGGGCGGTTGTACCTGCAGGGCTTTGGTGGCGACACCTCCAACTTCGCCATCGCCGCGGCGCGCCAGGGCGCGCGGGTGGGATACCTCAGCGCCCTGGGGGACGACCCCTACGGCGCGATGCTGCGCCGGCTGTGGGACGAGGAGGGGGTGGACCACACCGATGTGGCCACCGATCCGGAAGCCTTCACGGCGATCTATTTCGTCACGCACGACGTGCAAGGCCACCACTTCCACTTCTTCCGCAAGGGCAGCGCCGCCAGCCGCATGACGCCCGCGCAACTCCCGCGCGAGCGCATCGCGCAGGCGCGGGTGCTGCACCTGTCCGGCATCTCGCTGGCGATTTCCGATGCGGCCTGCGAGACGGGATTTGCGGCCATGGAACTGGCCCGCGCAGCGGGTGTGGCGGTGAGCTTCGACACCAACCTGCGGCTGAAGCTGTGGCCGCTGGCGCGCGCCCGGGAGGTGATGACCGAGGCGCTGCGCCGCTGCGACATTGCGCTGCCCAGCCTGGACGACGTGCGCGCGCTGACGGGCCTGGACGACCCTGATGCACTGGTGGACCACTGTCTGACGCTGGGCGCCCGCGTCGTGGCCTTGAAGCTGGGCGAGGCGGGCGCGCTGGTGGCCACGGCGCAAGAGCGCCACCGCGTCGCGCCCCACCCCTGCCAGCCGGTGGACGCCACGGGCGCAGGTGATACCTTCGGGGGTGCTTTCGTGGCGCGCTGGGTGGCGGGTGACGCGCTGCTGCAGGCCGGCCGCTACGCCGCCACAGCCGCCTCCCTGTCCACGCAAGGCTATGGCGCGGTAGAGCCCATTCCGCGACGTTCAGAGGTTGAGCAGGCGCTCACATACACAGGAGCCGACACATGAGTTTCACGGGTCAACGGGTGCTGGTGGTGGGCGGCACCAGCGGCATTGGCGCAGGCATCGCGGCGGCCTTTGCCGGGCAAGGAGCCCAGGTGGTGGCCACGGGCGCCACCACGGCCGAATGTGATGCCGCCAATAAGGCTCGGGCGGCGGAGGCGGCGCAGGCCCGCTCACCCGGCGGCGGCGTCGAGCACCGGCTGCTGGACGTGCGCGATGGCGCGGCGGTGCAGGCGCTGGTGGAGGGTCTGGGCGCGCTGAACGCCGTGGTGTGCTGCGCCGGCGTGATCCGCCGCGGCGCCGAACTGGACCCGGCCGTGTTTGCCGAGGTGGTGGACATCAACCTCAACGGCGCCATGCGCGTGGCCGCAGCGGCCCGCCCGGCGCTGCGGGCCAGCAAGGGCTGCATCGTCAACACCGCCTCCATGCTGAGCTTCTTCGGCGGTGGCCTGGTGCCGGGGTACAGCGCCAGCAAGGGCGGCGTGGCCCAGCTCACCAAGAGCCTGGCGATTGCCTACGCGGCCGACGGCATCCGCGTGAACGCCGTGGCACCGGGCTGGATCGCCACGCCGCTGACGCAGGCGCTGCAGGACGATACGGGCCGTTCGGCGCAGATCCTTGGCCGCACCCCGCTGGGCCGCTGGGGCACGCCAGCCGATGTGGCCGGGCCGGTGCTGTTCCTGTGCAGCCCGGCGGCGGCTTTCGTCACGGGCGTGGTGCTGCCGGTGGATGGCGGCTACTTGATCGCCTGACGCTGTGCTTGAACTCCGTGTCTGACACGTCGAACCGGACCCTGCACCTGCGCACCGCTGGGGCAGACTGCTCAGGAGCGTGAGCCTCAACTGACCCACTCTTTCATCAACCGGAAGCCTCCCCATGACCCAAGCCGTACCCCCTGACTCCGACAAGTGGCTGCCCTACCGCCACCCCATGCCCAAGGAGTCGCCGCCGGAGCTGGTGGTGCCCGACGTTGTGCCCACCGACGAGCGCGTGTGGGTGCCGGTGGATGACAACGTCTGGTTCCGCCCGCTGTGCCTTTCGGCCACGCGCGGCTACTGGATGAACCTGCTGCGCGTGCGGCGCGCGGGCGTACTCTCGCGCCATCGCCACCCGCAGCCGGTGCACGGCTACGTGATCAAGGGCCGCTGGCGCTACCTGGAGCACGACTGGGTGGCCACCGAAGGCGCCTACGTGTACGAGGCACCCGGTGAGACCCACACCCTGGTGGTGGACCCGGACGTGGACGAGATGATCACGATGTTCCAGGTCAACGGCGCCATGATCTACGTGGACCCCGACGGCCGCTGCACGGGCTTCGACGACGTGTTCACGCGCATCGACAAGTGCCGCCGCCACTACGCTGCCGTGGGACTGGGCGAGGGCTACATCGACCAGTTCATTCGCTGAAGCGCTCGATGAAGCGTTCGACAATGGCCGCGCTCGCCTCACGAGAGGGGATGCCCCTGCGTTGCGGGCCTTGGAGGCGCCAGTGAGCAAGGCCTTCACCCGCGAGAGCGACGCCGCCCCCGACGAGGACGACGAGGATCCCTCGCTGCCGCCCTTACCCGCCGGCACCCGCAACTACATGACGCCTGCGGGCTACCGCCGCCTGCGCGAGGAGTTGATGGCGCTGCTGGACGTGGAGCGGCCCAAGGTGGTGGAGGCGGTGTCCTGGGCGGCCAAGAATGGCGACCGCTCGGAGAACGGCGACTACCTGTACGGCAAGAAGCGGCTGCGCGAGATCGACCGTCGCATTCGCTTTCTGACCAAGCGGCTGGACCACGCGGAGGTGGCAGACCCTTGCGTCCACCATGGCAGCGACCAGGTCTTCTTCGGCGCCACCGTCACCTATGCCAACGCCCGCGGCGAGGAGCGTACTGTCACCATCAAGGGCGTCGACGAGAGCGACAGCCTGGCCGGTGAGGTGAGCTGGATCTCGCCCATCGCCCGGGCCCTGCTCAAGGCCCGTGAGGGCGACGAGGTGAAGCTGGTCACGCCTGCAGGCGTTGAGGCCATCGAGGTGGTGGAGGTGCGCTACCCGGCGCCCCCCCACAACCTCAGGGCTTGATGCGCGAGGCCTTCATCACGGCGGGTGCGCGATGCAGGCCGCGCATGACTTCGGCCAGATGGGTACGGTCTCGAACGCTGACCACCAGGCGCAGTTCGGCACTTTCCATGCCTTTCTCCTGGCCCATGTCGATGTGGGTGATGTCGGCCTCGGCCCTGCTGACCGCGGTGGCCACCTGTGCCAGCGCCCCCTTGCCGTTGACCACCATGACCAGCAGGCCCGTTTCGAAGGCCCGCACGGGCTCCTCGGCCCACTCCACATGCATCCAGCGCTCGCTGTCCCTCTCGAACAGGCGCCGCCCCGTGTGGCAGTCCGCCGTGTGCACCAGCAGGCCCTCGCCCTTGCCCAGGTAGCCCGCGATGGGGTCGCCCGGAATGGGCCGGCAGCACGGTGCCAGGCGCACTGTGCCCTCCTGGCCACCGTCGATGAACACCACGCCCTGCCGCGCCACGTTCTCATCGGCGGCGAAGTGTCCGAGGGTCAGCGTCACGGCGTCAGGGCGTGTGCCGCGTTCGGCCAGCATTTGCGCCAGCCGCTTTGCCACGATGACGGCGATCTTGCGGCCCAGGCCGATGTCCACCAGCAACTCTGCGGCCGAACGTGAGCCGGACCAGCGGGTCAGTTGCTGCCACACCGCCGCCGAGGCCTCGTCGGCCGGATCCTCGCTGGGCAGCGCCAGGCCTTCGGCGCGCATGGCCTGGGCCAGCATCTGGCGCCCCAGGGCCAGGGACTCCTCCTGCTCCATGGTCTTCAGGTAGTTCCGGATCTTGGAGCGCGCCCGTCCGGTGCGCACATGGTTCAGCCACGCCGGGTTGGGGCGCGCGCCGGTGGCCGTGACCACCTCCACCACGTCGCCGCTGTGCAGTTCGGCGCGCAGCGACACAGGCTCCCCATTGACCTTGGCCGCCACGCAGCGGTCACCCACGTCGGAGTGGATGGCGTAGGCAAAGTCCACGGGCGTGGCACCGCGCGGCAGAGCGAGGATCTTGCTGCGCGGCGTGAAGACGTAGACCTCGTCGGGGAACAGGTCGATCTTCACGTGCTCCAGGAATTCGGCGGCGTCACGCGTCTCGTCCTGGATTTCCACCAGCGATTGCAGCCAGGTGGCGCCCAGGGTCTGGGAGTCGCTGCCCGTGGCCTTCTTGCCGCCGGCGTCCAGCTTGTACATCCAGTGCGCGGCAATGCCCTTTTCGGCCACCGCGTGCATGGCCTCGGTACGTATCTGGAACTCCACGGCCGTGCCCAGCGGGCTGACCAGCGTGGTGTGCAGGCTCTGGTAGCCGTTGGCCTTGGGGATGGCCACGTAGTCCTTGAAGCGGCCGGGCACGGGCTTGTAGAGCTGGTGCAGCACGCCCAGCGAGAGGTAGCACTCGGGCAGGCCGGGCACGGTGATGCGAAAGCCGAACAGGTCGCTCACCTGGGTGAAGCTCAGGTGCTTCTCGCGCATCTTGCGGTAGATGGAGAACACCGTCTTCTCACGCCCGGAGATGCCCAGGCGGATCTTGGCCGTGCCGAAGGCCTTTTCCACGTCCTTCTGCACACGCTCCACGATGTCCCGCCGGTGGCCGCGGGCACGCTGCAGCGCGCGCCACAGCACGGCGTGGCGCCAGGGGTAGAGATGTTGGAACGACAGTTCCTGCAGTTCACGGTAGGTCTGGTTCAGGCCCAGGCGGTGGGCGATGGGGGCGTAGATGTCCAGGGTCTCGGCGGCGATGCGCTGGCGCTTGTGCGGCACCATGGCCAGCATGGTGCGCATGTTGTGCAGTCGGTCGGCTAACTTGACCAGGATCACGCGTACGTCGCGTGACATCGCCAGCAGCATCTTGCGGAAGGATTCCGCCTGGCTCTCCTCGCGGGTGTCGAACTGCAGCTTGTCCAGCTTGGTCAGGCCGTCCACCAGCTCGGCGGTGGGGGCGCCGAAGCGCTCGATGAGCTCGACCTTGGTGATGCCGCAATCCTCCATCGCGTCGTGCATCAGTGCGGCCATGAGGGCCTGGGCGTCCAGGCGCCATTCGGCGCACAGGCCCGCCACGGCGATGGGGTGGGTGATGTAGGGCTCGCCGCCGGCGCGGTACTGGCCCAGATGCGCCTCGTCGGCGAACTTGTAAGCCTCGCGCACCCTCTTGAGGTCAGCTTTGCCCAGGTAGTGCAGTTGCTCGGTCAGCTCGGCAAAGGTGCTGGGTGCCACCGCAGGCGCGCCGCTGCTCGGCGGCGCCGGGCGCATGGCCGGTTGCAGCAGTTCTGTGGCGAAGGAGCGGATGCCCATGCCCGGAATCTACCCCAGGCCGTTGCGTGAGGCTTGCAATGAAACAGGGCTCCCGAAGGAGCCCTATCGTTTCTGGAGGTCAGCCCCTGCGTTTGGGCTCAGATCGGCACCTTGCGCAGCATCTCCAGGCCCACCTCACCGGCGGCAATCTCGCGCAGCGCCGTCACACCCGGCTTGTTCTTGGTCTCCACCCTGGGCGCATGGCCCTGGCTGAGCATGCGCGCGCGGTAGGTGGCTGCCAGCACCAGCTGGAAGCGGTTCGGAATCTTCGCGAGGCAGTCTTCAACAGTGATGCGGGCCATGTGTGGGTTCCGTTCGGTGAGGGTTGGGCGGTGGCCGCTCTGCTCAGATCAGATCGAGCGCGGCAAAGACCTGGGAGCGGTTGCGCATTTGCGCGGCGTAGCGCAGCCGCTGCGAGTGGACAACGGTTTTCAGATCGAAAAGCGCGGTCTCGAACAGGGCATTGATGATAACAAAGTCGAAGTGGCGGGCTTGCGCCACCTCCTGCCGGGCATTCACCATGCGCGTCTCGATGACCTCGGCGGGGTCTTCACCGCGGCGCGTCAGGCGCTGACGCAGTTCCTGCCAGCTGGGCGGCAGGATGAAGATCAGCACGGCGTGCGCAAACAGTTGCTTGATCTGCAGCGCGCCCTGCCAGTCGATCTCCAGCACCACGTCTTCACCCCGCGCCAGGCGCGCCTCGATCGCCTTGCGCGAGGTGCCGTAGAGGTGGCCGTGCACCTGCGCCCACTCGAAGAACTCGCCGCGTTCGATCATGGCGCGGAAGGAGGCTTCGTCTGTGAAGCAGTACTCGCGCCCGTCCTGCTCCTGGCCCCGCGGCGCGCGGGTGGTGTGGGAGACCGATACGTCCAGGCGGGAGTCGAGTTCCAGCAGCGCCTTGACCAGGCTGGACTTGCCGGCGCCGCTGGGAGCGGCCACGCAGAACAGGTTGCCAGGGGTTTCCATTGTTCGATGCGCAAGGCGGGCGGCGCGAGGACCGCGCGCCCAGCGGCGCAATTGCAAAGCGGCAGTCTACCAACCGCATCCCGCACCACGTTATCCTAGGTGGCGGTGATTTCTGCAGCCCAAGTATCTGGGGAGGTGGTGATCTCCCCCATCCAACTTACCCCCGTCACCTGCTGATCCGGCCTGAGCGTGCTTGAACTCCCGTTCGGGCTGAGCCTGTCGAAGCCCTTCGACAAGCTCAGGGCGAACGGTTCAAGTTGAGCGGTGCCGGCGTAACAAGCAAAGGCAGTCCTTCCATCATGAGCGTCGCTTTCGACTCTGTTTCCTCCGTCCTGAACGCCGTCGGCCAGGACCTGGGTGCCACCGACTGGCTCACCATGACCCAGGACCGCATCGACAAATTTGCCGATGCCACGGGCGACCACCAGTGGATCCACGTCGACCCGGTGCGCTCGGCCGCCGGCCCCTTCGGCGCCTGCGTGGCGCATGGCTACCTGACGCAGTCGCTGGCCAGCTGCTTCTTGCCCGACCTGGTGCGCTGGAACCGGCTGAAGATGGGTCTGAATTACGGCTGTGACAAGGTGCGATTTCCCGCGCCGGTGCGCGTTGGCTCGCGCATACGCGGCCTTGGCCAAGTGCTGGCTGCGGTGCCGGTGGGTGAGGCTGGCGTGCAGGTCACCATCCGCGTGACCATCGAGATCGAGGGCGGCGGCAAGCCGGCCTGCGTGGTGGACACGGTATCGCGCCTTTTCTTCGAGTGAGGTGCTGGCTCGGCCTGTGCCCGGCCCGGTCTACTCAATGTTCTGCACCTGAATGTCGACTTCGACGCCAAGTGCTTGTCGCATATGAAGGTTGTCTTTCAGCCGGCTCGAACACCCCACAACTTACCCCACAGGTTGCGCGTGCTGCGCCGTGCTGAGGCTTGTCTTGAGGTGATGCGTGCAGCCTCTCAACTGTAGCCTGTGGGTCGGATGGTGCGGGCGGCTCGCCCTGTAAGCAGCCTCGTTCGCACATGTCCTTGCATAGCCAGAGAAGAGGCATTCAATCCCGGCCGCGCCGGCGTTGCCGGCCGTCACCACCGATAGGGTGCTTCGGCCTGAATGTGTAGCAGGAGCTGCATGAACGACTCTGTCCCGGGGAGCGTCACCGTCGACTTGAGACTGATTGCAGACCTTCAGGTTCGGCCAGCGACTGGCGGCTCTCGCCGAAACTGCTCACACGATGATCGCAAGGACGAGTGACTGGACTCCTTGCCTGGGCAGGCACTCCAGTTACGCAGCCACCCTATCCGCGAGCACTAGAAATTGACTGCGTGGTTAGCACCATCAATTAGCACCAATGCAAGCTAATGATTGCCGATCTTTATCCCCTCAATTTCTCGCCGCTCTACACCTCGTGTTGCCAATAGTGTCAGGCGTTTACCTTGGGGAATACTCAGCTGTGGTCAGTGCTGTCGGAGAAAGTCAATCAGTGACCGGTTGACAGTTTCGTATTGCTCCTGGTGAAGGAAGTGCCCAGATCCCGTGATCCGCTGAAGGCTCAGACCGGCCGAGAAGTCTTCAGGGTGCATCGAGCGCTCATACACATCTGCCGCAATGCAGCCATCGTGCGATCCGTACATCCCCAAGGTCGGCACGCCGATCGGCGCGCTGAACAGCGCCGCACCAGCCTGTGCAACCGCCGAGTTGGCCTCCAGTGCCTGACGATAGTAGGTGAGCGTGGCGGCGACCACACCGTCCTGGCCAAACTGGTGCTTCAAGGCGGCCAGCGCATCTCGGTCAATATCCCAACCTGGCGACCATTGGCGCCAAAGGTCTTCAAGGTAGGCAAAGTCGTTGGCAGCAATAGCCTCCTCTGCCACTCCCACTTGCTGGAAAAACAGGATGTAGGCCGAGCGCTGAAGCTGGGCCGTGTCGCTCATCAGCACCTCGCCAAAGCGGAGCGGCTGGGGCACTGCCATCGCGGTCAGGCTGCGGAAGGATATCGGCTTGAGAGCGACCGCTGCGTACGCGATGGTCGCGCCCCAGTCGTGCCCCACCAGATGGGCTTGGGTCTCACCCAATGCTTCTACCCAGTCAATCACATCCTGCGCCAAGTTACGGACGTGGAAAGAACCGTCGGCGGGCATTGAAGACGGCTCGTAGCCACGCGAAGTGACGGCTACCGCCCGATAACCTGCTGCAGCCAGTGCCGGAAGTTGGTGCTTGAAGGTGTGTGGGGTGTCGGGGAATCCGTGCAACAGCACAACGAGCGGGCCAACGCCCTGTGTCCATGCAGTGAACGTCAGCGCGCCGCAGCGCAACTCGATGCGACGTGCGTCCTGAGTTGGTGTCATCACGTGGGGCCCCTCATACCAAGGCCGGCCGCCGTGGATCGATCAGGATCTTGGCGTGCACTTCGGGGTCTTCCAAGGACTTGAAAGCCGCGTTGACCTCGTCCAGGCCGATCGTCCCTGTAACAAGGGGCTGCCAGTTCAGCTTGCCATCGCGAATGGCGGCCAATGCTTCTGCAAACTCTTGTGGGCTGTAGTAAATGATGAAGGAGAGTTGCAGCTCCTTCATGATGGCCACCATGGGGATGAAACTCTCATCGCCAGCCGCAATGCCCGAGACGACGATGCGCGCGTTCTGCGGTGCTTCCAGCACCAGTCGGCCCAGCATGCCCGGCGCGCCGGTATTCTCGAAGACCACCATTCGCGCGCCGGGCGCAGCGGCCGCGGCAGTGAGCACCGCACTGGCTTCGCGGCCGTTGATCACCTGGGTTGCGCCCATGGTCTGGGCCAGATCGCGCCGCCGCGGCGACAGGTCGCTGGCCACGATGGTCTGCACGCCCCGCATCTTGAGCACTGCCGTGATAGCCAAACCGATAGGTCCGCAGCCGACAACAACGGCCACGTCACCAGCTTGCATGGCTGCCTTATTGACCGCATGCACCGCGATTCCCAGTGGCTCAACCAGCGCCGCCGCCTCGTCAGGAATGCTGGTGTCGACCTTCAGGCACAGCGCCTCGCTGAGCACCAAGTACTCGGCATAAGCGCCGGGAGTCTCTGGTGTGCTGCCAAGCAGCGCCGGGCCTGCCTCCTTCAGTACAAAGGGCATGGAGCACACACGGTCGCCACGCTGCAGAGTCTGTGCAGTATCGGGACCGAAGTCAACAATCTCGCCGACGAACTCGTGACCCAGCACCAGGCCGGTGGTCAGGCCACGCTCCAGTTCAGCGGTGGGCGCTCCGAGCTTGCGCGCCTGCTCAACGATGTGGTCGGCGTGCTTGGCAAAGTGCAGGTCTGATCCGCAGATGCCACAGGCGCGCACCTTGACCAGCACCTGACCCGGACCTGGTTGTGGGGTGGGTAGCTCCGCTACATCGAAGCGGTGGTCCTTGAATACGGCGGCGCGCATGGCGTTCACTCCCCCAAGACGATGAGCTTGGAACAATCCAACCCAAGCGCTTTGCAGTAGCCACGATAGACCTCTAGCGCCAGCCGCGCGTCCATCACCGACACCACCTTGCCATCAGGTCCCAGGTTGATGTTGCTGCCATGCACCGCAAACCAGACCAGCGTGTCTCCTTCTTGGTCCACTGGCGTGCACAGCGTATGCACCGACCCTGATGGCTCGAACAGGTAAGAGCCAGGCGCATTCACCGCCTCTGGTGCTTCCTCATAGAACCAACGTCCTTGGAGCGTGACGCCGTAGACATGGCCGGTATGGAAATGCTTCACCACCTTGTAGCCAGGCGGCATGCGCACTTTACTGATCCACAGATTGCTGTTCAGGTCCACATGCTGCAGTTGCAGTGCGCTGCCGTCGCCTGCTTCGGCATAAGGTAGATCCTGTTCACCCACATGCAGGGTTCCGTTGTCCCCTGTGGTGGGGAACAGCGGACGCGCAGCCAGCTTGGCGGCCAACTCCAACAGTGCAGGGGGAATGGCAGGTGTGTTCATCGTGTTTCCTTATCCGGGCAAGGTTGAGCAAGGGCCTTCAGTTGACCGATGTGGCCATATCGGTGAAGCGCTGCCGCGTCTGGTCGAAGTTGCTGGGCAGCTTGAGCTTGCGGGGTGAGTACCAAGGGGTGTAGATGGCCAGCCAACGTGGCAAGGCAGCCTTCCAGTAGCGCTTGCGGAATGCGTCGCGCCGCGCCTTCGATTCCGGGTTGTCGTACTTCGCAAACAGGTGCTGGTCGGCGTCCTTCATCACCTTAGTGAGCCGCTTACCCCACTTCAGGAAGTGGGCTTGAGCCCAAATGCCGACGAATAGGCGATACAGATAGCCGCCGCCGCAAGCTTGGTAGGCCTCGAATGCCACGTTACGGTGCTCCAGCTCCTCCATTACGTGCCACAGGGCCAACGCGCGAAGTGGGTTGCCGGGCTTGGCGAACATGCCTGTTTCGATCTGCACGGCGCTGGCGGCAGACGTCATGCACTCAAAGCCTTCGGCGTAGGCCAGGTTGAATTTCAGGGACTTGGTCTTGCTGAAGGCCTTGAACTCAGCGGCCATCTCGGCCTCTAGGTCCTTCAGCTTGGCGTAGCCCACGGGGTTTAGCGCGCGTAATGCCTCGTTAGCCTTGCCGTGCTGTTGGTGGTGCTGACCCTCTTGCTGCACGAAGCGGCGCATCTCTTCGGCCTGGGCGGGGTCCTTGATGTGTTGTATGGCCTCGTTCATGGTGCGCATCAGGTAGGGCTCCAGGTAGGGCAACATGAACCAGGTTCCCAGGAAGGTGTAGCTCAGCTCAGGGTCGTCTTCAACGAAGACCAGGTCCACGTCAGCAGGGAAGTCGAAGACCAGCTTGCGAACGGCAATGTCGTTCATGATTACGCTCTACTCGGAATCAACATACAAACAAGTCTGTCTGTTTGTGAATAAGCTGTCAATGGCAACTTCCCGTATCAAGTCCGGCACCGCCGTGGCCGCCAAAGCCCGCGCCCCGGTTGTCCGTCGCACCCAGCAGCAGCGCAGCGACGAAACACGCGCAGCGCTTCTGGACGCTACGATCGCCTGCCTACATGAAGTGGGCTACGCCGGCACCAGCACGACGTCGGTGAGCAAGCGCGCCGGTGTCTCACGCGGCGCGCAGACACACCACTTCCCGACCAAGGTTGAACTGGTCGTGGAAGCGGTCACGCGCCTTTCCGACGCCTTGGTCGCAGCGCTCGATCGTGACCTTGCTCAGGCTGCATCGGCCCCTGATGTTCTGGAGGCCTTTCTCAAAGGCATATGGCGCACGTTGGACGCGCCCATCTTTGAGACGGGTTTGGAACTGATGGTGGCCGCGCGCTCCGATTCGGCTTTGCGCAGCACTTGGTTGGAAGGTGCGAGCCGGCTGAGCACGGTGATCGATTCGCATGTGAGCGCTGTCGCGGCCGCCGTACGTCCACACGACCCGCACAGACTGCAGACTCAGTTGCATCTTTCCGTGCTGCTGGTACAAGCCTTTGCGCTGGACGGCGTCATGAGGGACAGGCGTCAATTGCACCGCGAGTTGTTCGATGCATGGGTACAGCAAGTTCGCGCGGTAGCCTTCGAGCCCGTGGTGGCTGGTCAAGCCCGAAGGCGCCGAGTAAAACAAGGATGAGCGCAGTCAGCCTCTGCATGAGCGCGCTCCTAGGGTTCTAAGAGGAATCTTGCGGCAAGGTCGCCCGCATCGAGCGTTTGTCGACTTTGCCGTTGGGCAGTGTGGCAAAGGCGTCCAGCACGCTCCAGGTCTTGGGGATCTTGTAGTTGGCGATGCGCTCGCGAAGGAATGCTTTCAGTGCGTCTGTGTCAATCTTGCGTCCTGGATGCGCCACCAGAAAGGCGTGACCCACCTCCTGGAAGGTGTCGTGCGGCACGGCAACGACTGCCGCCTGGGCCACATCCGGGTGTTCGCATATAGCCAGTTCGATCTCCACCGGATAGCAGTTGTAGCCTCCGCTCTTGAACATCTCCTTAAGCCGCCCGGCAAATGCGATCTCGCCATCCGGGCGCATAACGCCCAGGTCGCCAGTCTTGAGCCAGCCATCTGCGGTAAAGGCCTCGCGGGTGGCTTCAGGACGGTTGAAATAGCCGCTCATCACCGAGATGCCGCGTACCTGGATCTCACCCGTTTCGCCGGCGAGCAAAGCATCACCATCGGGACTGGCCACGCGGACCTGCATGCCCCGAATGGGCCGGCCAATGGTTTCGGAAATCACGTCCAGCGGTGCATCGAAGTCGGTGTAGGTCACCATGCCGGTGGTCTCGGTCTGACCGTACACACTGGATAAGCGGGCGCCCGACTTGCGCAGCTCTTGAAGGTGCGCCACTGGCGTGGACGCACCACCGAACACCACTACCTCATAGAGCCCTCGGTAGGCTTCAAAGGTGAAACCGGGAATCGACAGCATCATCGAGAAGGCTGTAGGACTTCCCACCAGGTAGGTCGGCCTCTCGCGCTGTGTGGCAGCACCAATGAGCGCAAAGTCCACCCGGGGTACGAAAACGATCCTTCCACCAGCAGCAAATACCACCAAGCTGAGGTTGTTCAGGCCGCCAACGTGGTTGATAGGCGCTGGGTTGATGACGCAGTCCAGGCCCTTTCCTATCCAGTTGACATGGGCCAATGCGGTCTGCACGTTGGCACGGTGAGACAGCATGGCGCCTTTGGGCTGGCCGGTGGTGCCTGAGGTGTAGACGATGACGGCCGCATGCTCGGGGTCTACAGCGGCACGGCGCTTCGACAGCTCGGGTTCGCCAACAGAAAGACCCTCAACCACAAAGGGGTGGGCCTCGTCCAATGGTGTCTCGCCCAGTTGCACGAAGCGCGGCCCGTGGGCGGCCAGCGCCTGCAGTTCGTCCAGATAGGCCCTGCCGTCAAACGGCGAGCGCACGAACACGACGACGGGCTTGGCGTCGCCCAGCAGGTAATCGTATTCGTTGCGCTGGTACTTGGGATTCAACCCCTGCCAGATGGCGCCGATGCTGGTGGCTGCCAAGAAGCTAAGCCAGAAGTCTGTGCTGGGCGGAGCCAACGTGGCCACACGATCACCGGCTTGCACACGACAACTCAGCAAGGCACGGGCGACGGCGTCCACTCGCTGTTTCAACTGTCGATTGTTCAGCCGGGTCTCGCCGTCGACGACGGCCAAAGCCTCGGGCTGTTCGGCTGCCCGCAAGGCGACCAGGTCATACAGCGTCAGGGCTTGGGACAGTGCCACGGTGAGTCCCTCAGATCAAGGCTTGGTCTGGGTCAAGTCAACGCCCGCAGCTTTGGCGGCCTTGCTGACAAACTTCATCACCTGCTGCCCGCCGTCGGTGTACGCCTGTTCACCGTCTGTATTCGAGATCTGGTCGAAAGCTGCAGCCAGGTTCTCGACCGTGTTCTGGCCGGGTGCCAGGTGAATGCCTTCGGTCTCGTGAATGTAGGTGCGTGAGAAGCCGCCTGCCGTCGCGTTAAGGATCACCCGCGACGGTGCGTCTTCACTCACCAAGAAGACTGCCGCAGGAGAGACCGACTCCGGAGACATCAAATCGATGATGACTTTGGGCAACAGGTCCGCCGTCATGCGCGTGGCAGCACCAGGGCCCAAGGCATTGACGCGGATGTTGTTCTTGGCACCTTCAATGTGCAGCACATTCATCAGACCGATCAGGCCAAACTTAGCGGCGCCGTAGTTGGCCTGGCCAAAGTTGCCGTAGAGCCCGCTGGAGGAGGTAGTCATCAAGATGCGCCCGTAGTTGGCGGCCCGCATCAATGGCCACACAGCTTGCGTGCAGATGGCCGCGCCAGTGAGGTGCACATCGACCACTTTGCGCCAGTCAGCCAGTGTCAGCTTGGCAAAGCTGGCGTCACGCAAGATGCCTGCGTTGTTGATCAGGATGTCGACACGGCCCCAGGTGTCGACCGCGGTCTTGACCATGTGCGCCACTTGCTCGGCGTTGGTGACGTCCGCACCGTGGGCGATGGCCTCGCCGCCTGCGGCCCGGATCTCTGCCACCACCGCCTCGGCCGGCGCTGAAGAGCCGCCGTTGCCATCCAAGCCGCCGCCAAAGTCGTTGACCACCACTTTGCAGCCGCGCCGGGCCAGTTCCAGTGCATGCGCGCGGCCCAAGCCGGCACCCGCGCCGGTGACGATGGCCACACGGCCGTCAAATCGAATGCTCATGGCAGTGTGCTCTCTCGTTGTTCAGGACTGCTTGACGAACTGCATGCCCAGCCATTCGGCAACGATGGCTGGCTTGCTTTCACCTTCGATCTCAACCGACACCGCCAGTGTGCTCAACCACTGGCCCGGGGCTCGTTCGATCAGGTCCTTGAGCACAAAGCGGCCACGGATGCGTTTTCCGCTCTTGACAGGGGCCATCAGGCGCACTTTGTCGAAGCCGTAGTTCACGCCCATCTGCACGCCTTGCAGCACAAACTCGGCCGCCTTGCCCAGCTTGGCCAGCAGCGACAGCACCAGAAACCCGTGCGCGATGGTGCCGCCAAAGGGTGTCTGGGCGGCCAGCACGGGGTCGACGTGAATGAACTGGTGGTCGTCGGTCAAGTCCGCAAAGCGGTTGATCATGTCCTGGGTCACATCAACCCAGTCGGACACCCCAATCTCCAGGCCGATGCGAGCCTTCAATTCTTCGGGTGTATGGAAAGTAATGGCTTGGCTCATCAGTTGCCCTTGAAGTCTGGTTTGCGTTTTTCAAAGAAGGCCTGAATGCCTTCTTGCAGATCCTGCGTACCAAAGGTCAGCAGAAACTGGTCACGGTCCATGAAGGTGCTGGTGTGATGGTTGGCATTGGCCGCGGCGTTGATGGCTTCCTTGGTCATGCGGATGGGCAGCGGCGGCAGGGCTGCCACCTTCTGGGCCCAGCGCAAGGCGGCTGCGTCGGCGGAACCGGCTTCCACGACTTCGTCGACCATGCCCCAGGTGAGCATGGTCTGGGCGTCCGCGAACTCACCAAACATAGTGAAGCGCTTGGCACGCGACGGTCCAATCAGCGTGGTCAACCTGGGCAAGCTGCGCCAGCTCATGTTGATACCCATGGGCACTTCGGGCAGCCGCATCTTGCCGCCCGCGCCAACGATTCGGAAGTCGCAGCACAAGGCCAACGCGCATGCGCCACCGACGCAATAGCCCTCGACAGCCATGATCGTCACGGCTTCGATCTCTTCCCAGGCACGGCACATGTCGGGGCCTAGCATCACTATCTCGCGCAGTTCTATCAGCGACGGCCGCGGCGCGCCCGGCGCCAGGGTCGAGGCCCCTAGATCAGCCCCGGCCGAGAAGAACTCGGAATGGCCGGCCAGGATGACTGCCCGTACGTCGCTGCGCAGGCGGTACGCGCGGGCAAAGTCTCGCAGCTCTTCCATCAGCGCGGTGTTCAGCTTGTTGCGCTCGTCAGGCCGGTTCAGACGCACCGTGGCGATACCGCTGTCTTCACTGACCAACAGGTGTTGGTAACTCATGGCTGTCGCCCTTTATGGGTTCAGAACACTTCGAAGAGACCGGCAGCGCCCATGCCGGCACCGACGCACATGGACACCACCACGTACTTCACGCCCCGACGCTTGCCTTCTATGAGCGCATGTCCGACGCTGCGGGCGCCAGTCATACCGTAGGGGTGGCCGATCGAAATAGCGCCACCGTTGACGTTGAAGCTGGCAGGGTCAATGCCCAGCTTGTCGCGGCTGTACAGGCACTGTGAGGCGAAGGCTTCGTTCAGCTCCCACAGGCCGATGTCGCCAACCTTCAGCCCGTGCTTCTTGAGCACCTTGGGCACGGCATAGATGGGGCCGATACCCATCTCATCGGGCTCACAGCCGGCCACCGCAAAGTCGCGGAACAAGCCCAGAGGTGTCAAGCCACGGCGTTCGGCCTCAGCGCGTTCAACCAAGATGGACACGCTTGCACCGTCGCTTTGCTGGCTGGCGTTACCGGCGGTGATGGTCTTACCTTCCTTCATCGTCATGCCCCCCTTAAACACTGGCACCAGCGCGGCCAGTGACTCCATGGTGGTCTCGGGGCGGTTGCATTCATCGCGGCTGACCGTCACATCCACCAGCTTGACGTCGCCAGTGGCCTTGTCAGCCTGAGCCCACTTCACGGCCAGCGGCACGATCTCGGCATCAAAGCGGCCAGCGGCCTGCGCTTGGGCCGTGCGCTGTTGCGACTGGTAGGCGTATGCGTCTTGCGCTTCACGACTGACGCCATAGCGCTCGGCCACGATTTCGGCGGTTTCGATCATCTGCATCCACAGCGCCGATTTAGTCTTCAGCAGCGCGGCTTCGGTGGCCTGGTGCATGTTCATCTTGCCCGACAACTGCACCATGGAGATCGACTCCAGGCCACCTGCAGCCAACACGTCCACGCCTTCGGTCACGATGCGGCCTGCTCCCAGCGCTATGGCCTGCAGGCCAGAAGAGCAGTAGCGGTTGATGGTCAACCCCGAGGTGGTGACTGGGCAGCCCGCCTTGATTGCCACGTTGCGGGCGATGTTGAAGCCAGTGGCGCCTTCGGGCATGCCGCTGCCCAGGATCACGTCGTCGATCTCGGCCGCATCAACGCCCGCTCGGGTAATGGCGTGCTGCAGCGCGTGGCCACCCAGCACGATGGGATGGGTGTTGTTAAAGCTGCCTCGCACGGACTTGGCCATGCCAGTGCGGGCAGTGGACACGATGACGGCTTCGCGCATGATGGGACTCTTTGATCGAAACAAAACTGAACGAGTGTATAGTTTGCTGGAGGGGCCCAAACTGGGGTAAACACGCAGTGGACCTGCTGCGGCCCCACATGGGTTTGGGCGTCGGGCTATTGACGGCATTGCTGGTATCAACTTGGCCCATGCCTGCCCTAGACTCAGCGGCCATGAATGACGCCACGCCTACTCCCGCCGCCCGCGCAACTCCGCTCACGGCCGATTCACCAGGTGGCCGAACGCGCCTGCTGCAGGTGGCCATGCACCAGTTTGCAGCCCATGGTTTTGACAGCGTGACGGTCAGGACCATCGCCTCAGAGGCCGGAGTGACGGCGGGTCTGATCAAGCATCACTTCGGGTCCAAAGAAGGTTTGCGCGATGCCGTGGATGCGCTGTTCCTGCAGCGTGCAGGTGCAGCCTTTGAGCGCGCATTGGCGGCCCGGCAATCCATGGACCCGGTCAGCTTTGGTGACTACGAGCGCGCTTGGCTGGTGCGCTATGCCAACGAGTGGCCCGACTTCGTGGCTTACCTGCGGCGGGCGATCATGGAAAACAGTTCCTGGGGACAGAACCTGTTTCGGCGCTACTACGACTCCATCCGCCACAACGTGGACCGCATGGATGCGGACGGCCGCATCGGCAACGACGTCGACCGGCTGTGGTTACCCATGCTCTATGCCTTCCTTTTGCTTGGCCCGCTGATCCTGGACCCGCACATCCAGTCGATCATGGGCAAGAGCACCTACGAGCCCGACATGTGGGCCCGCTACAGCGACGCATTTCAGTCGCTGTTCTGGCATGGCGCCGGGCACAAACCCAAGTAGCGCGCCGAGCCCAATGCGGCGCCCAGTAAGGCGCGCAGTCCCCCTTTCGGATCGCCCTGAGCGGTCGTGACGTGCGTGAGCAGTCGGAGCTGCTGCATGGGTTTACCCTCATTTTTCAGGCTATACAAATGGATAGCATGCGCAACTGTTGGCCCCGAAACTACCTCAAGTACGGTCGTCAACGACCCCTTCCGAGGGGCACAAGGCCCAAACGCTCAACATATGAACAGGACGTTACGTCCCGGCAACCTTTGGAGACGCCCTCATGAAGACGCCCTTCCGCCCACTGGCCCTGGTGGCCGCCCTGACCGCAGCCTTTGCACCAGCAGCCTGGGCCCAAGTGGAGACGGTGACCATCACCGCCACCAAGCGAACGCAGCTGCAGATCGACGTGCCCCAAACCGTACAGGCCATCAGCGCCGACAAGCTGGCACTGGAAGGGGCGGCCAACTTTTCTGACGTCATTCAATTGGTACCCGGTGCCTCGCAAACTTTCAAAGCCAGCCCAGGCTTCGAGGTGCTGCAAGTGCGTGGGGTGAGCTCCGGTGCAGTAGGCGACTCGCTGGTGGGCTACTACATCGACGAGATACCTTTTGGCTTGCCCAACGTGCAGTACATCCCGCCAGTGAATCTGTTCGACTTGTCTCGAGTAGAGGTGCTGCGCGGCCCGCAGGGCACCTTGTACGGCCAAGGCTCAATGGGTGGAGCGATTCGCATGATCACCCGAAAGCCCGAGCTGACGACCTTTGCAGGCGAACTGCGCTTGGGCTACGGCAGTGTGAAGGGTGGCTTCAATACCCATAAGGCCGACGTCATGCTCAATGTGCCGTTGAGTAAAGACGTGGCGGGCGTGCGACTCACAGCTGGAACGAGCGAAGAAGACGGCTTCATTGCCGAGACAGGGAAGATAAAGAACGACAACGTGCGGCTGAAGGGCCTGTTCGTCGTCAACCCGGATGTCAGCGTTGACACCACCTTGTGGGCCATCCAGAGTCGCCAGGCCAGTTACGCCTATGGCCAACCCGCCAAACCCTACCTCGGCACTATCGACCCCACCGAGCCGGCTGGTGTCGACACCGATGTAAACCTGGGCAATGTGACGGTGAACTGGTCCACGCCCATAGGCGACTTGGTCAGTGCCACGTCCTACATGGACCACCAGTTCAACTACAAATTTTCAGTGCGAGGCCTGCTCAATCTGTTTCCTGGCGCAGGCAGCTGGCGCTCGGACAACACGATCAAGACGTCGGCATTCACACAGGAGGTTCGCCTCAATTCCAAACCGGGCAGCAGCTTCGATTGGATCGCCGGTGTGTTCTTTCAGGACAGCAAACTCAAGAGCGAGCAGGTGCAAGGCTGGGCCGCCTACAAGGCCTTCGGCCTGGGCCCGACGGTTTACACCGAAGGCACGGCCAAGCTGGGCAGCAAGTCGGTGAGCTTGTTCGGGGAAGTGTCAACGCCCATGCTGGGTGGCCAGCTGGTGCCCACTTTGGGTGTGCGCGTCTACAAAGACCAGCGTGAATCCAGCGAGCTGCGCGATGCAGTCGCCAGCGAGGTCCAGAGAGACTACAGCTCTGTCAACCCGCGCTTCAACTTGGCCTGGAAGCCGGCCAAGGGTCAGCTTTACTTCGTCAACGTTGCCAAAGGCTTCCGCAGTGGCGCGTTGCAGGGTCAGTCAGCGGTCACCGCCGCGACCGCGGCGGGCCTGCCAGCCGAGCGACTGATGCCGCAGGACTCGCTGTGGAGCTACGAAGCAGGCATGAAGATGGAGGTGGCCAAGAGTCTGGCTTTCGAGGTGGCCGCATACCGCATCGATTGGAAGGATGCGCAGCTGACAAGCCTGTTGATTGGCGCCAACAACGTGTCAACCACCATCGTCTCAGGTGGTAACGATGTCCAGGGTACGGGCCTGGACTTCGGCCTGACCTGGGCCACACCGCTGAACGGCCTGACGCTGCAGGTGTCTGGCAATGTCAACCAAACCGAATTCACCAAGGTCCCCGCGAACGTCAAGGCCAAGGTCGGCGATCAGATCGGGGGTTCGCCCAAGTCATCAGGCACGGTTGCTTTGACCTACCGCACGCAGGTCGCTGGACTGGGTGCCTACGCCAACGTGTCTTACAACATGCGCGGCAAGCAAAGCGAGAGCATCACGGGCTTGAGTTCAGACTCCATCCGTGACCTTCGCGCCAGAGTGGGCCTGACTGGCAAGACCTGGGACGCTTCAATCTATGGGTTGAACCTGAACGACCAGCGAGGCGTAGCGGCGGTGCTCAGCTCTATCGTGGTGAACCCGATTCAGCCGCTCAAGGTGGGGGTGGACGTCAACTTCAGGTTCTGAGAACCGCTGTGGCGGGAGGCGAAGCGCTGATCAGAGCGGCTTTGGTCATGGGCTTAGCCGCGGCAGGGCTGATGGGCTGTGCCGTGGCGCCGCCTGTTAGACCATCTCCGCCCACATCCCCAGCGCTGGTGCCTGAACTGGTTAAGGGTACGGGTGTGCTGATCGGATACCTCGACCCCAAGGACTTGCCGGACAGTGCGGCCCTGCTACCTCCCCCACCAGTGCTGGGCTCACCCGCCGCTGCGGCCGACGAAGCCGCGCACCGTGCACTGTCAGCGTATCGCGCAACGACTCGTTGGCAACGCGCTGCTGCCGACGCTGAATTGCTGAAATGGCCCCAAGCAGTGGCAACGTTTGGCTGTGCGCTCGGCATGCCCATCACAGAAAGTGCAACTCCCCACCTGACCATGCTGTTGCGCCGCACCCTGGGCGATGCGGGCCTGGCCACCTACGCCGCAAAGCAGCGTTACCAGCGGGCACGTCCCTTCGTGCAGTTGAAAGAGCCGCTGTGTACCCCTGCCGATGAGACCCTGTTGGCCAAAGACGGTTCCTATCCGTCGGGTCACGCTTCGGTGGGTTGGGCATGGGGCTTGATCCTGACCGAACTGGCACCCGACCGCGCAGGTGCCTTAATCCAACGCAGTCTGGACTACGGCACCAGCCGCATGGTTTGCAGCGTGCACTGGGCCAGCGATGTCGAGGCCGGGCGGCTTATCGGCGCGGCCACCGTGGCGCGCATGCGAGCGGACCCGGTGTTTCAACGGCAATCCGAGTTGGCACGTGCCGAAGTTGCAGCGGCCCGCGCCAACGCAGTAAGGCCTGCTGCCGACTGCGCCGAACTGCCAGGCTAGCCTCTTCCTCAACGTACCCTGCGCCGACTCCAAGCGGCGCGTGGAGATCTCGTGCCCCATGTCCTTGTCACTGGCGGCCCTGGCTTCATCGGCCGCCGCGTCGTACGGCGATTTCTTGACGCGGGTTGGCAGGTCACCAGCCTGTCGCTGCCCGGCGAAGACGCCTTGCCCGACTGGGGTGGTCGTGTTGAGATGGCCTATGGAGATTTATCCGACCCCACCTGCATCTCAGCGGTACCCGGGCCAATTGACACCGTGGTTCACCTGGCCGCGCCAGTAGGCTTGGCTGGGGAGTACGAACACCAATGGCGTGTCATCGCCCAGGGGACCAGCCATATCTGCGACGCTGCAGCACGCTGGAGAGCACGCCTGGTGGTGGTCTCTTCAATAGCGGTGTACGGCGACAAGATCCGGACCCAGCGATGCCACGAAGACGATGGGCACGGTGCGTGGAGCGGCGCCTACGGCTGGGCCAAGCAGGGGCAGGAACGTCTGGCATTGGAGCAAGCGCAACGCCACGGCCTGAAGTTGACCTTGGTGCGCCCGGCCAACGTCTATGGCTTGGGCGGTGCCAGCGCATGGGGCGACCGCTTCATATCTTCCATCCGAGCTACAGGGGGCGGCGTACTGGGAGACGCAGAGCGCAACAACGCCGGTCTGATCTATGTAGAGAACCTGGCTGACGCCTTGTGGCTTGCGGCCACACACCCTGCCGCCATTGGTCGAACCTACAACGTCTGCGATGACTTGGATGTGACCTGGCGCCGCTTCAGCAACGACATGGCCGCGCTGGCGGGCATGCCGCCGCCGCCGTGCTACCCGCTCGACACCGTGATGGCATTGGCCCAGGCCAACGAAGACCCCGCCAAGTTCGTCGCCCCCAAGGACCCGGCTGTGCCGTTTCTGGAAGGCCTCAACCTGGTGGGCTTTGATAACCGCATTGACTCTTCTCGCATCCGTCAAGAGCTGGGGTGGGCGCCGCGCTGGGACTACACCGCTGCAATGCAAGTCATGAAGGCCAGCCTGTGAACACGAGCACACCGTACACGCCAGCACAACGCTGGTGGTTTTTGTTCGTCTTGTTCTTGGTGGCCAGTTGCAACTACCTAGACCGTTATGTCATCGCAGTACTGCTGGAGCCCATCAAGCGCGAGTTCGGCGTTTCGGACACCTTGCTGGGTTTGCTGAGCGGCGCGTCATTTGCTGTGCTGTACGCGGTCATGGGGATCCCTTTCGCGCGCTGGGCCGACCGCGGTAACCGTAAACACATCATCACGCTGTCGCTGACCTTCTGGAGCCTGATGACGGCGCTTTGCGGCGCCGCACATTCTTTCTGGCAACTGGCTTTGGCACGTGTAGGCGTAGGTGTTGGCGAAGCAGGTTCCCTACCTGCCAGCCAGTCGCTGTTGGTGGACTACTTCCCGCCGCAACAACGAGCCCGAGCACTGGCCATCTTCACATCTGCTGGCACGGCGGGATACCTGCTGGCCTTCATCGGGGGCTCACACTTGGTAGCCCAGTACGGTTGGCGTTGGACACTCTATTTGGTGGCGGCTCCAGGCCTGCTCATTGCTGCATTCACGATATGGGGCCTGAAAGAGCCACGTACCGCCTTGAGGACTCAATTTGCTGCGGCCCAAGCAGACCAGAGCCCGGAGTCGATCAAAGTGGCGCTGTTGGTGTTGTGGCGTAAACGCAGCTTTCGCTACTCGGCGATCGCATTGACGCTGTGGGCTCTTTTTGCGTACGGCGCCTTGCTCTTTGTGCCTTCGCACCTGATGCGCGCGATGAACGTGGACCTGAAGGCGGTGGGCACAGCCTACGGTGGCGTCAGCGCGATTTCAGCCCTGATCGGCACATTGGGCGGCGGTTGGCTCACCGACCGCCTGGCCCGTACGGACCGACGCTGGCTGCTACGGCTACCCGCCTGGAGCATGGTGTTGGCCGCACCTCTGTATACGGTCGCATTCTTGGTGCAGGACTTTTGGCTCTTCTTGCTGATCGGCGCCGTGGCAGGCAGCCTGGTCAGCGCCACACTGCCGGCATTCTTCACAGCGGCGCACGCCGTATGCGGGTCGAACCGACGCGCGATGGCGGTAGCCGTATTGTTGTTCTTCATGTCGCTGATCGGCGCGGGGCTCGGGCCCGTTGTGACCGGCATCGTGAGTGACTTTCTATCGCCTCACTTTGGCGCACAAGCTCTGGGCTACTCGCTAGCCGCAATGTCTGTGTCCATGCTGTTGGTTGCTGGGCTGGCGTTCATGGCCAGCAGGCATCTTGAAGGTGATGTTGCCGCATAACTCAATGCGCTGGCCGCTTTGTTGCATCGATGCAAGACCATGACGAAGAGCAGCGCTGCAATTGGCGTTGAGGCTCGGTAGTTCGCCTGTGATTGCTCCGGCGCAGGTAAGCTGGATGCAGCAGATGGATTTCTGAGTGTCAGGTTTCCCCAAGTACGAACAGCGGGGGAGCTGTTGGCTGAGCAACATGAACCGCGAAGCAGCAGCCTAGGGTCAGATCTCCCCGACATAGCAGTCGATCGGGACAGTGTCGGGTGCCAAGCCGAACGACTACTTGATGTCCGATAGCGTGAGTTGAGGTGTCAGCGACGACCGACCGCCTACGCTGCATTGCCGTCGGTCTGCCCAGGCGCGCCGAGCGACCTTGGCGCGACTCTTGTGAAATCTGGGCCCGAAAGTGCCGCGCCGCAGAGGTGCTGGATGAGAACCCTCGTGACTACTTTCGTTCGACTTCCTCCTGCCGAGTGCAGACGGGGCCCACCGAATCCCGACCAGGCCGACTTTGCCGGCGTTTACCGCCGATCCAAGCGTGGCGTGCGTAGGGTGGGCTTGCCGTGACGACCCACGCTACCACGCCGTCGGGTAGCAGCGGCGCATTGCTGCGCCGCCGCCCCCTAAGAACCGGACGTGCGAGTCACCCCGCATCCGGCTCAAGCCATTCTTCAGCACCATGGGGTGGCACCGAACAGTTTGACGGAACGCCGCGCAGCGCGGCGACGAGCCAGGTACTCGGTCCACTCCGGGTCGAATGGATGCGCAGCCCTGGGCACCTTGACATGGCGGGTGATCGCCACCGTCGACGCGCGGAAGAGTTGCAGGCCGACGGTTGTGCCGTCGGCTGCGCCCTTCGTTGCGAAGGCCCAAGACCTTGCCCCTCTTTGCCGGAAGTACCGTCTGATGACCCACCGCGCTCCTTTGGTGGGGTGCCTGCGCACGGACCACCGCCAGAGCATTTGCCAGATGTGTGTGTCGATGAGTGAGAAGGTCGCTTTCGCGGCTGCGTAGCGGTGATACGCGGCCCAACCGCGGATCACCGGGTTCAGTTGCTGTATCACCGCCGCTTGCGTTGCGGTCGCGTTGCCTTTGATGATGTCCCTGACCTTGTCCAGCAGCGACTTGATGCACTTCTTCGCCGGCTTGGTCAGCAACTGGGCTCCGTACTTGCGCACGTTTTGACCCAGGAAGTCGAACCCTTCCGCGATGTGCGTGATCCGGGTCTTCTCCTCCGACAGTTCCAACCCGCGCTCCGCCATGAACCGGCGGATGGCAGGCAGGACCACGGATTCAAGAACGTCTCTCGACGCGCCGGACACCACAAAATCGTCGGCATAACGGATGACGTTGAGCTTGGCTCTGCGGCGGGCGCATTCCGATCCTCCGGCACTCGCGTGAACCGCCGCCTCCAACCCATCCAACGCCACGTTCGCGATCACGGGTGAGATGACCCCACCTTGCGGTGTGCCGGCCCGTGTCTCGAACAAGGATCCCTCTTCGATGTACCCGGCCTCCAGCCACCTGCGCTGGATCACCTTGTCCATCGGCACGTGCTCCACCAACCAGGAGTGACTGAAGTTGTCGAAACAACCTCGGATGTCACCCTCCAGAATCCACTGCGCCGACGTGCGGCGCGAGAGGACCGTGAAGCACTGTTCAATGGCGTCGGCAGTCGAGCGCTCAGGTCGAAAGCCATAGGAGTTCGGATCCGCTTGCGTCTCCGCGATGGGTTCCAGAGCGAGCTTCCACAAGGCCTGCATCGCTCGGCACCGCATGCATGGAATTCCCAGCGGACGCCTCTTCCCATTGCTCTTCGGGATGTAGACCCGCCTCAGCGGCATCGGGCGGTAGCCGCGGTGCCGCATCGACAGCATCCCCTTCCATCTGGCCGCCGGGGTCAGCCAGACCTTCTGGTCCACCCCCGGCGTTCTCTTGCCACTGCTTTCCGTCACTCGCTTGACGGCAAACATCTTGCCGCTGTACGAGCGGGTCAGCAGACGTTGCAGGGCTTGCGCCTTGCCCCACCTGCCTTCCCGAACTGCCTTGGCGATACGCATCTGAGGCCGCTTCACCTCTGCCTCGATATGGGTCCAGTTCGCCTGCTCCCACATCTGCGCAGCGGGCGAGGGCGCACCAGCGCCCGACACTTTCGTATCGGTCGCCGTCATCTGCTTTCCCTCGTCCAACGGTTGGTCAAGACTCTCTCGCCATGAATGACCGCGCGGAAGTCAGCCCGCTTTCGCGTCGGGCGATGTCGCAGCCCGTATCCCGTCCATTACAGCCAGGCATTCGCTTTCTCCGCATTCCTCTACCCACCACACCAACAGCGTTCCTCGCGGTTCGCCTGCCGTTGCCGGCAGCGTGATGGGCTTACCCTGTTCCGCATGAATTTCCGGATGGTGCGGACCCGTCCTGTGCGCCGGCGGCAGTGATATCCATGATGGTCCAGAGAACCGAGGACCATGCCTTGCCGCATACCTTTTGGTTCAAGCCTGTCAGCACGTTTGGCTTGTCTGACATTACGACGCTTTCGCGGACGTTCACATGTGTTGGTCGTACCCATCCATCCCTTGCTCCTCTCCGCCTTCGTGCTGGCAGATTCCGCCTTGCCTCGCGGCTCGGCGTACCGGTTACCCGGCGGCTACGTTGTCCCCAGAGCTTCACACCGAGCCGTTGCCAGCTCCGCATGTCCGGGTAGGGAGCGGCTGATGGAACAGCCGGTTTCGTCAGGTCATAACTACCTCCGTGAAACAGAAATCCATGCGACTTGCAGGTCGCACGTTCTCGCTGTCAAGGTCTGCGCGCTCGCGGGGCGAGCGCTTGCGGCCTGCGGCCGTCTTAGAACTCTGACTGCTGCGCTGCGCCGTGGTGCTTCGGTCTCGGGCAATCCCGCCCTACACAGTCCGGAGTTCGCCATGTCGCTGTCTTCCTCTTCTTCCGTTGTCGCTGTCGATGCGCTGCTGGTGCGCGATGTCGACGGTCAGTACCGTCCTGCGCGTGCCGAGGAGGTGCTGTCGCAGGCGCGGCGCGTGCTGTCGCAGCGGGTGCGGCGCGGTGCCACGATGTCGTCGCCGCAGGCTGTGAAGGACTACCTGCTCCTGGAGATCGGGGTGCTGGAGCACGAGGTGTTCTGCGTGCTGTTCCTGGATGCGCAGCACCGGATCATCGAGCTGAAGCAGATGTTCCGCGGCACGGTGACGCAGACCTCGGTGTATCCGCGCGAGGTGGTCAAGGCAGCGCTCGCCTGCAATTCGGCCGCTGTGGTCCTGGCGCACAACCACCCCTCCGGTTCGGTCGAACCGAGCCGTGCCGACGAGTTCCTGACGCAGAGGTTGAAGTCGGCGCTGGCGCTGGTGGACGTGCGGGTGCTCGATCACCTGGTGGTGGCGGGCGCGGAGGTCTGCGCTTTCTCGGAGCGCGGCCTGCTGTAGGCCGCGCTCGGGGCGCCTCGCGGTGCCCCCTCAACGCTTCGTTCTCAGGCCAGGCCGATGCGCCGGATGTCCAGGGCGAACGGCCCGGCCTGGCGCCCAGCGATGAGCAAGCCGACCTGGCGGATGCTTGCGGGGTCGAGTGCCGGCGCGCCCGGCATGTCGCGACCTCGGAAGCTGGCGCGGAATACCGAGAGCGGGAGGCTGATGGCTTGCCAATCATGGCCCATCGTCGTGAAGCTGGCCTGGTAGTTGATGCTGTCAAAGCCGTCGTCGGTGAGCAGGCTGAGCTTGAAGTGCTTGGCGTCGCCGCGCGCCTCGATCAGGCAGGTGGTGGCGCCTGCCTGTCCGCGCTCCCCGGGGCTTGACCGTAACGAGGCGAAGCCGCCATTGCGATCCAGGGAGACTTCTCCCTCGAACACCGCGTGGCCAGCCTGGTCGTGCCGGAGGCGGCTGCGCGAGACGCCGCCCATGACACGATCGTCGATGGCGCGCCAAGCATCGACGGACCGCGGATCGCTGAAGTCGAAGAGCTCAATCAGCATGGGCGATGATTCGCGACGCCTGTTCAGCCGGAGCCCGGTTCGCGGGACGCGCTCGGCATGGCATCAGCCGGGTGGTTCAGTGCGTGACCGCATGGGTCATGACGTGACGGCCTCGATGTAGGGGCGCATGACGTTGGCGACGCGGCCGCGCTGGGCATTGCGCCACAGGTCGTCCAGCGTGAACCTGCGCAGGCGCCAGCCTTCGCGCAGGGCTTCGAGCGCCACGTCGAGGCCGATCTTGTTGCGGAAACGGAAGCAGTCGACGACGGTGCGCGCCGCGTTGAAGACGGGCACGGCGACGCCATCGATCTTCAGGCGGTCGACTGCATCGGTCAGGGCTGCCTCCGACATTCGCTCGACCCGGATGGCGGGGCGATCCAGCCGGGGCTCACCATGTGCGGCGGGATCGCGATCCAGACCTCGAAGGGCGCCTGCGTGCCGATCTCGTGGACTTCCAGCGCCGACAGCAGGCAGACGACGCCCTTGGGGACGCGTACCGAGACTTCGGCCAGTGAACGGTGTTCGCTGATCGGAGCGTCGGGCAGGCTGTAGAGGCCTCGACCCGCGCGCTCGAGCTTGCCGGCCAGCACCAGGCGTGTCAGCGTGACTGTCGGCCGTCCCCGCTCGGTCAGGTCGCGCGCGCAGCAGCAGGGTCCGTTTGCGCGCAAGGCGCAGCACCTGCTGTTTGTGGGTGGGCCTAGTCGCCCTGGAAGTCGCCTGCATCCTGGCATGGTGTTATGGAACAACGGTGAGAGTCAATGGTTGCAGTGCAAACGCAACTTCTTGATCGTCCGGGCACCCGATCGCCGTCAACGACGCGGCGGTGCCGACGCGCTGGTCGTGATGCCCAGCGCCTTTCGCAGCCAGGCAGACATGGGGCGGTCCGCAGTCAACAGCTGTTCGATGGCGGCCTGTGCCTGGGCGCGCTGCTGATGATGGGTACCAGTTCCTGGACGGCCGAGTAGGTGGCGTTGCCCAGGGCACCCGAGGAGCTGTCGATCTGGTTCAGGGCAGGGGAGAGTTTCTCCAGGAACAGGACAGCGCCCTCGGCTGCGCTGGCGGGGTCGTGGCGTGCCACGGCGCGGATTTCGGCAAGGGCTTCGTGGATGCGCTCGATCGCGAGCTTGGTGCCTTTCCAACCGAAGGCGGTCCGGCGGAAGCGAGCCCGAAATGCCCAGGGATGCACGAAGAATGATCTCGTCGTTAAAGGCGCACGGCGCCCTGTTGCCAGGCGTCGTGCAGGGCCGCCGCCGTCAGGCTCTGGCCGTCGGCTGCCAGTCGTTCCAGCAGCCGGTCGGGTTCGGGTGCCGAGCGCAGCGTGGCGCGAAGGGCGGCGAAGGCCGAAGCGACGGCTGCGGGGTCTTGCCGGAACTGATTCAGCAGGAAGGCATCGGGCTGCCGGACTTCGATGCCCTGGACTTGCTGTGTCGCAATCTCTGCTTGCGGCAAGGCAGCCCGCAGGAGTTGCTCGTGGCGACGCGCCGATTCGGCGTCCGGCTTGCGGCCGGTATCGACGAGCGCCCGACTCATCTCGTCCAGGATCAGCGGGCTCCAGTGCAGGCGGATCACTCCCTGGTAGTCGAGATGGATCAACAGGCCGCGGGTGGTGGCGCCGAACAGGGTGTCGGCGTCGGCAACGACAGGGACCACGGATCTCAGCCCGCGAAAATCTCGCTGTCGAGGTCGGCACCGAGCTGGCCCAGGGCCTTGCGGCGTCGGGTCTGCTCCTGGCGGTGCCATGCCAGGACGGCGGATTGGAGGACACGTCGCTGGTTGCCCACTTGCTGGTGCAGGGGGATGTCACCGGCTTCGATTCGCGCCACGATGTAAGGGCGGGAGACGCCGACCAGATCAGCCGCTTCCTGGGTGGTGAACACCGGGTCCGTTGCAGGTTCTGACTGGATGGTCGTGGGCTTTCGGGTGCGGCCGCTGATGGTCGGGTTCTGGAAGAGCTGCGCGAATTCGCTCTTGATCAGCCGCGTGGCCTGGGGTGTCAGCTTGACGTGGCGCCGCACGACCTCGACCAACGGGTCGATGTTCACCGACATGGCTGGTGGGGCGATGCGTTGCGAGGATTCGGTGGGCTTGCGGGCGGTCTTCATGCGGTTGAGTTTATCAAGTTCACTCGAAATACTCGAAGCTCGCGAAACGGCGAGCAGGGTCGACGCTGGGCGTGAACGATCTGGTGGCGGAAGGTGTGGCGTTGAGCGTTGTGGCGCCGCTGGTGCAGGTGGTGGCGCCAGGTCTCCGTGGGTCTGGGCGTGTTCCCGCTGCGCGGGGCCGGGCGGTTGCGCTGCGCGTCGAGCCGCTGTCCAAGGCCCAGCGCCTCGCCCCTGTCGGGCGGCCATCCCTCACGCAACACGGTCAGGCCGGCGGTACCGGCTGGATTGACGGCAGCGGCCCTTTCCCGTGCCCGGGGATCGCGGGCTCTGTTTCCTTCACGCTGCGCGTGCACGAGGCCCGCTTGGCGAACTGGCCGACTTGCAAGTCGCTGCGCTGCGCTTCGCTCGGTGCGGCGCCGGTCAGATCGCCACCCCGGTCACCCGCCATGCCCGTAGCCGGGCCGCTGAAGTCAGGGGGCACTGAAGTGCTTGCAGCGGCTTCGCCGTTGCACAGCCAGCGATCAGCGGCTCGACCGCCGCGCCAGTCGCTCGCCTTCGGCTC
>JBAXYD010000017.1:0-80856 GCA_037127635.1 Betaproteobacteria bacterium
CGTCCACGCTGCGCAGGCTGACCGTCACCTGGTCCACGCGGTACTGTGTGCTGGCGCCAATGCCCAGGTAGTTGGCTCCCTTGCCGCCGGTGCGAACGTTCGACTCGTAAGCGACCACCCCCCCCTCGATGATCAGGCTGGCGGGCTGCATGTTCGGCAGGTTGACCTGCGGCCTGCCCCGCTCATTCGGTGTCTCGACCGCACGAACGATTCGACGCTCGGTCAGCAGGTTCTGCAGACCTTCGCGCTCCACCGGGATGTACCAGCCCGAATCGTGAAGAGCCTTCACCAGGATGGATGCTGCCCCCTGGGTCACAAGGGTCGAGTTGAGGCTGTCGGGAGCGGACTTGAACTGACCGGTCTGGTCGCGAAACGCATAGACCGCCACCGGTATGCGGGCTTTCGGCTCGGGCAGACGCATCAGATCGCGGGTGACGCCGGTCGAAGGCGACAGCCTCGCATCGGTCCGTGCGTTCGATGGCGGAACCGTGGAAGGGGTTCCGCAGCCCGCAACCATCATCGCCACCGCCAACCAAACCCCATTCGCGCTGAGGAATGTCAAACGGCCAGACTGCCTGCTGGCACGCACCTGCAGGCAGTCCATGTCAGGGACCCGCGAAGTCGATCGATGACGCAGACACCTCGAACGACACGACGGCGCCGGTTTTCTTCTCTGTCGTCGTGATGGTGAGCACGCCAGCATTGTCGACGACCGTGATCGTGTAGGCTGCGGTATCGTAGATTCCGGGCAGCAGCTTGCTGCCGGTTCCGAACAGCGTGGCGAGCGTCAGGTTGCTCAGCCGGTTCAGGATGGCCTGCTGCAAGGAGTTGTTGAAGTTCTGCAACGACGAATTCGTCGGCGCTCTGTACGGGTTCTGCGCCTGAGCCGTGGCCAGCAGATGCGAACCGTTGAGCGGGCTGCCTCCGAAAGCTGGATTGATCGGCGCGTAGACGAGATCCGTCGCAAACGCTGGCAGGTGGATGAGCAGTCCTGCAAGACCCGCGACGGCAACATGCCGCACGGTCAGAGGCCGGCGGGTGGAAGTCTTGAGTACGGACATTGGTTTCATGGGCGATGCTTTCAGATTTCATTCGGACCCATGTCCGGGTCGGAGGCACCATCCATGCGCAGGTTGGCGGCAACGACGCTGGCGTGGGCCCTCTCGACAGCTTCGGCTCCGAGCGCACGGATCGCATCTGTCTTGACAGGCAGGTTGCCCATGAAGACCACGGTCTGACCGTAGCTCACGACCACACGACTGCCGAAACGCGACGACGGACGTTCCAGGACGACCAGCGTGTAACTCTCGAAGTCCGGCTTTTCGCGCCAGAAGTCGGTGAACCGACGATAGAACTCTTGCCCAGACGCGCTGAACGTCTGGTTCACGACGATGCCAAGTTCGATTCCGCGCCGGCCTGCCTCGTCTGCGGGAACCGCCTGAGCCAGGCTGGAGGTGGAGACGCCAAGGGCCATCGCCAGGCCAAGCACGCAACGGCGCCCGAACGAATCGACCATATCCCGAGGTCCGCCCCGGCGGAAGCAACTGGCCGCGCACAACATCTGTTTCGTCTGCTCTCTGCAACGAGGCTGTCACGCAGCCCGTGGCGCGGCCCATTCCGCGGTTCCAGTTCGAGATGAAAGATGGCCACCAGCGGAGCGCGAGATGGTCACCACCAAAAAACAAAGATTTTACTTGGGCCGTGTGACCCAAACATGACATGCATGGGTTCAATCGGATTCACAGCCCGCCCCATGGAAGGTGATCCGTTCGGACCATGTCTCGGCAGCCGTCCTCATCCCGACCTTCGGGCCCTGCCCTGATCAGCACCCGCAGACCCCAGCAGAGGCTCCTGCGCCATCACGATCCAGGGAGCAGAGGGCTGTATTCGGGCAAACGCCACCCAGCGCTCGAAGTCCTCGGCAGGCAAGGCGCAGCTGAACAGGTAACCCTGCATCACATGGCAACCGAGGCTGTACAGCACCTGCGCTTGCCGCTCGCTCTCCACCCCCTCGGCCACCACGCCCAGGCCCAGGGAACGGGCCAGCGCAATGATGGCCGTGGCCACAGCTTCGCTTTGAGGCGTGTGGCCCAGGTCGCGCACAAAACTGCCGTCGATCTTGAGTTCGGAGATGGGCAGCGTGGTCAGGTACGACAGCGAGGAGTAGCCGGTACCGAAGTCATCGACGGAGATGCGCACCCCGATGTCATTGAGCCTATGCAGCGCGGGAAACACGCCCTTCTGGCCCTTCATCAGGCCGGTTTCCGTGATTTCCAGCTGCATGGAGTCCAGGGGCACGCCGCAGGCCACGGCGCTGAGGCGTATGTGGTCCACCAGATCGGCCCGCTCGAACAAGCGGCTGGGCAGGTTGACGGCGATGGAATGGTTGAATCCGAATCGATCTCGCCAGATGCGCAACTGTCGGGCGGCTTCGCCCAAGGCCCACTTCGACATGGGCAGGATCAGACCAATCTCCTCGGCCAGCGGGATGAACTCCGCAGGCGGCACCAGCCGGCCCCCCCGCTTCCAGCGCATCAGCGCTTCGGCTCCCACCACGCAGCCCTGCTGGACATTCACCTTGGGCTGGTAGTGCAGCACCAGTTCCTGCCGCTCCAGGGCCTTGTAGAGCGCGGCTTCAATCTCCAGGCGTTCACGACTGGCGGTTGCCAGGTTGGGGGCGTACACCGCAGCGGCGTTGCGCCCTGAGGCCTTGGCCGAGTACATGGCCACGTCCGCATTGCGCATCAGGTCCAGCACGTTCAGGCCGTCGCGCGGGTAAAGGGCCACGCCGACACTGGCGGTGACGACGCACTCCTGCCCGGAGAGGAAGATGGGCGCCCTCATGGACTCGAGAACGCGGTAAGCCACGCGTTCGGCGTCTTGTTCACTGGCCACCTCGGGCAGGAGCGCCACGAACTCGTCACCCCCCAGCCGGCCCACGGCTTCCAGCGTTCGGTGGGCGCGGTTGCCGATGCCGTCTGCGGCCGCCTCGGTCACCTGCTCGCTGTGACGGACACACATACGCAAGCGCCTGGCCACCTCGACCAGGAGTTCGTCACCAGCGGCGTGGCCCAAGGTATCGTTGATGACCTTGAAACGGTCCAGGTCGATGAGCACCAGGCCACACACGTGGCCTTGTCGCCGCGCGTACTCCAGCGCTCGCTCGGCACGCCACAGCAGTTGCCTGCGGTTCGGCAGCCCGGTGAGGGAGTCGAAGTTCGCAAGGTGGCGGATCTTGTCCTCTGCAGTCCGGCGGTCGGTCACGTCCTGCACGACGCCGGTGTAGCTGCCGCCATTGCCAAGATCCGGACCCTCAGGCTCGGCCTCCAGGTGGATGATGCGGCGCCGTCCATCGGGAAGTTCGATGGCCATGTCCGTGGCCAGCACAGAGTGGTGGCTCTTGAACGTACCCAGCATGCTCAGCAGGGTGTGCCGGTCTGCGCGCGGCACCATGCGGATCAGGCGCCTCAGCCCGACGGTGAACCCGGGGGCCAGCCCGATCACCGGGTAGGCTTCCGCGGACAGCTCGAGCCGACCTTCCCAGCGCCCGGGTACCGGGTGCCAGTCGAAGCTGCCCATGCGCGCGAGGTCCAGGGCGCGCGCCAGACGGGAGCGGCTGCGCAGCAACTCCTGCTGCGTGCGGGAGGCCCGGAGCAGGTAGCGCAATCGCCCTTCAAGGAGGCTCCATTGCGGCGTCTTCACGAAAAAGTCGGTGGCACCCGCGCGGTAGGCCCGGTTGATCGACTCGTCGTCGTCCAGCCCGGTGAGCATCAGCACCGGTACATGCTCCAGAGCCGGCAGGGTCCGCAGTTGCTGGCAGGTCGCAAAGCCGTCCAGGTCCGGCATCTGGGCGTCCAGGACCACGATATCGGGAACCTTGCTGTGCAAGTACCCTAATGCGGCCCGGCCCGAGGAGAACTGGATCACCCCAAACCCACGGCTGCGCAATGCCGTCGCGGTCAACATCAGGTTGGTTTCGTCATCGTCGACGAGCACTACCGAGGGCCACGCCTCGGGCAGCGAGTCTTGCGAAGGGCCAGATCCGGGCGTCACGGGCTTCACATTGTGTACGGGCTTCGTGTCGTGTGTTTTGTGCTGCGAAGCATAGCCGCAACCAGAACCAGCCGCCCTCGCCGGGCGCCTGAAACTGTGCACAAGGACCGAGGAGCCTCGTGCGGGATCGGCTGGCAGCCCCAGGCTGTCCGTAAAATCACGTTCCATGAGGACGCGACTGCTGCCGCCCCGTCGGGTCGCCACTGTGACGGGCTGGGGGGCCCTGCTGGCCATGGCCCTCGCGCCGCTGTCGACGGCGGCTCAGACGCCAACAGCGGCAGTGACCCCTGGACCTTGGCTGCTGGCCGTTGTGCTTCTGGTGCTGGCCGTGGTGGTGGCCTTGTCTTGCGCCCTGGGCTACGCCTGGGGGAGAAGGGCGTCGGCCTCGAAGCCGACGGTGCAGCCGGATAGCCCCGCCCATCCTGTACATGCCCCGCGCCTGGAGATGGCCTCCAGCCCGGCGCAACCCGCCACAGACGGGCCCGCTCGTGCTGAGGTCACATTGCCACAGGCTGCAGCGCCAGGGCCAGCACCCGGCCACGACGAAGCGCTGTCCTTCAGCTACACGGTCTCACATGATCTGCGGGCGCCCGTCAGGGTGGTGGACGGTTTCGCACGAATCCTGAAAGAGGACTACAGCCGGCACATGGACCGCATCGCCAATGACCACCTGGACCGAATCCTGGCGGCTGCCGCTCGAATGAACGCGATGATCGACGCCATGCTCTCGCTGGCGCAGGTGTCGAGCCAGCCTTTGGCCAGGCAGCCGGTGAACCTCAGCCAGTTGGCCACCTACGTCCTGGAAGACCTTCGCCGTGCGCAGCCTGAACGCATGGTCCAGGCGGACATCGAACCCAACCTTCAGGTGCTCGGCGACCCCACCCTGATGCGGCAGCTCATGGAGAACCTGCTGTCCAACGCCTGGAAGTACACCGGCAGGACGGCTTGCGCCAGCATCCAGGTGCGGGCAACGGAGGAGGAAGGGCGACGCATCTTCGAGGTTCGGGACAACGGCGCGGGTTTCGACATGCGGTCCGCCGAACGGCTGTTCGGCCTGTTCCAGCGACTGCACAGCGCGAAAGACTTTCCTGGCACGGGCGTGGGCCTGGCTTCGGTACAACGCATCGTGCGCCGCCATGGCGGGGACATCTGGGCCGAATCGCAGCCGGGTCAGGGCTCGCGCTTTTGCTTCACGATCAAGACCTGAAGACCGCTGGCCGTGGGCGGCCGCCCTGCCGTTCTAGGCCTCCCGCGTTGCGGCCAACTCTTCCACCGCCAGCACCACCCGCTGCGCCTGCGCAGCGACGGAGCGCTTCTCGGCTGCGGCCAGCTTGCGCAGGCGCGCCAGGGCTTCGGGCCTGTTCAGGGAAAAGCGATGCATCAGCACGCCCACCGCCAGCGGCAACATGGCCTCCAGGACGGAGGCATCATCCGTCGGTTCCTGGGGCAGCAGCTGCGCCTGAGCCTGCTCGGCCACTTTCATCTGCTGGGCACGGGCGTAGGCCGCGTCGATCGTGGGCACGATCTGCCCGACTTCCAGCGGCTTGACCAGGTAGGCCAGCGCCCCCAGCGCCTTCACCTTGGCAACGGTCTCCTCATCAGAGAACGCGGACAGGAACACAAAAGGAGTGTGCCCCACCTCGCGCAAGTACTGCGCCACATCGAAACCGGTCTTGCCCTCCATGCGGATGTCGAGCAAGGCGATGTCCGGTCGGTGCTGGCGTGCCAGCAGGATGGCGTCGTCGCCATTGTCAGCGTCGATGACCTCATAGCCCGCTTGCGACAACCCATGGGTCACCATCGCGAGCACCAGGCGGTCATCGTCGACGACGAGTATCTTTCCCTTTGCAGCCATGCAGGAATTATCCTCTTCCAGGCCGGACCGGCCGGCCCGGCCCTGCCGGACTCATGGCCTGTAGTGGATCAGCCATCTTTGCGCACCGCAGGCGGGCGCAGCAACACCCTGGCCACCACCTCGGCGCCGTCCTGCACCAGAGTGAACTCCGCCGCACGCCGCGGCAGCAGTGCGCGCACGAGCCCCAGACCGCTGGCGCCCGAGGGAACTCCTGCAAGATCAAACCCGTCGCGCAGGACGCCCCTGCTGACGATTTCGAGCGTGACGTCGGCCACCGCGGCCCTCAACCGGCAGGTCACCGGGTCCTTCGACCCATGCTTGATGGCGTTGGTCAGCAGTTCGTTGGCTGTCAGGGCCACGGGAATGGCCTCGGCCTCGGGCAGACGCCACCGTTCGGGCTCGGCACCTTCGATCCGAACCTCGATGGGGTGATGAAAGGTCTTCTGCACGGCCGCGGCCACGGCCTTGAGAAGGCCGGACAGCACCACTGGGCCACTGGAACCCACCTGCAGGCCATAGACCTGGGCGATGGCCTGCAACTGGCCCACCGCGTCCGAGAGGATGGGAGCAACCTCAGGGAAGCGGGCCGAGGCCTGCTGCAGCAGGCCGGCCACGCCCTGCAGATTGTTCTTGATGCGGTGGTGCACCTCCTGCACCAGCATGCCTCGCTGGGCGATGGCCGCGTCGAAGCGTTCCTGCTCAGCGGCCCGCAGGTCCGTCACCTCGGTGGCGACGAGCAGGATCTGACCCTGCGCCGAGTCTTCCTGGGCACTGGCCGACACCAGGCGCATGTCCCACACACGCGTGGAAGAGCCGTCCGCCGCCGCTCGAACCACCTCCCGACGCACACCTGAAGGAAACTCCGCAGCGAGTTCCAGGTTCGCCATGAGGCTGGCACACGGTTCAGCCACCTGGGTCACCGGCAGGGACTCGATCCACTGCTCAGGTGTGCGGCCCAGCAGTGTCGCCATGTCTGCGCCCAGAAACTCCTCCGCCAGGAGGTTCATCTGCTGCAGTCGACCGGAGGGCCACTCGAACAGTGCCATGGCCATGGGCGCGGTTTCCAGCATGCGCTGCAACGACACCTGAGCCCGGGCCCCGAGCAAGGCTGCCTGCTGAGCCCGCGGGTCTTGGGATGGTGGGGCCAGGCACAGCAGAACCTGCGGCGCGGCATCTCCAGCCCGCGCCGCCAGGGCGCCCCACAACCTCACGGCACCCGGGCTGCCATCGGCGGGCTGCGCTCGCCCCTGCCCCACCATGACCGTGACCGGCGCACCGGCGCTTACCACCTGGTCATGAAGGTCGCACAGGTCGCTGAACAAGGTGCGCGCAGACCAGGGGGCGTCTCGCAGCGCCGTGCCGACAAGGGCCTGCGGCACCATACCCAGCAGCGATGAGGCCGTCTCGTTGGCCTCCACGATCAGGCCATGCCGCACCCTGAGCAACCCCAGCCCCGCCGCCGAGACAAGGGAGGCCAGGGCGTCGGGGGGGGTCATCTGCAACGCAACCGCTCAGGCCTCAAGCCTGCGAACAGCGGCCAGGGCGGACATGAGCGCGCGGTTCACATCAACCTGCGCGATCGTCAGGCTGTCCGCCACCTCGGCGATCTCGGCGAAAGAGGCCTGTTCGACCGCCGCCAGCAGGCTCAGGTGTTGCGCGTAGGGACCGGTCGAACCGGTGACCGAAGCCTGAACCCGCGCCGGCATCGGCACCAAGGCCTTGAGATCCTTGAAGGCCATGCCCGTCATCTTGTCGAACAAGGACAGCACCCCGCAAATGAACATCTCGTCCTGCAGTTCGGCCTGACCTGCCGCCCGCGCCAGGGCCGCCATCGCCAGGCCGCGGCGCACTGCCACGCGCGACCAGGGCCTGGCATGCTCGCCCGGCACGGACCAGACCAGCAGCAAGGCCAGCCAACACATCAGGCGGCCCGTGCCCAGCAGCAGGAATGCGTGCGCAAAGCTGGGTGCCTCCACACGCCAGCCGAAGGCGGGCGAGTTGACCAGACGCAGGAAGGTGGAGGCCAGCGCGGCGTCCGACCGCAGCAGCGCCTGCATCCGGTCGAAAGGCGCCTTGCGCTCCGCCAGATGCATCAGCTCGATGATGAGGCGAAGTTCGGAAGTCAGCTCCCTCCGGCCGGACACAGCCTGGTCATCGGGCAGCCCCAGCACTCCCCTGGCTCCTGAAGAAAAGGCCAGCTCCAGTTCGGCCGACGTGCGCACTCCCTCGATATAGGTGTCCAGCCTGCGTGGACCGCTGGACGGCGGGCGAGCGATGCCCAGATCCGCGTCGGCGGCATCGACGATCAACGCGCGAAACGACTGCAGCAAGGACTCGGGCAGGCTGGACACGGCCCACCCCTTGGCGACGAGAGAGACGTGCCGCTCATGCAGCTGCCGAAAACGCCCGGCCCGGCCGGCACCCGACGTCATGAAGGCCGGAATCTCCACCCCGAAGTGTGGCGGCGGGTCCAGGCCGATGAAGTCGTCCAGCAGCGACTCGCTGACGATCTTGATCAACACGTCCAAAGGGGCGTCGGTTCTTGGCGTCACCTGCTCTGGGACGGCACGCACAAGCAGCTTCAACAGTTCAGCAGCATCCAGTCGCGCCCCGGATTGGGCCGGCATCAAGGCCAGTTGCAGACCGCCGACCTGACCGCCGGCGCCCAAGATGGGGGCGTAACCAAGGAGGATCTGGCCCAACAGGGGGGAATCTTGCATGGAGGCCGCAGGCAGTTTGTGCCACCCCCGCCTGCGGCGGGGTCAGCGGATGTACTCGAACAGCGACAGCCTTTGCACCATCGAGTACGCCTTGAGCGCTGAATCGTAACTGGTTTGGCGGGCCTGGAACTCCGAGGCCGCAGCGGCCATGTTCACGTCTTCCGCGGCGGAGCGCTGCGTCTGCGCCGCCAGCCGGCCGTCGGTCAGGCGGGTCTCGGTGCCTTCGGCCTGCTCCATGCGCCAGCCCAGTTGCGCACGTGTGGATGTCACCGCCCCCAGGGTGGCGTCCAGGTCGCGCAGGCCGCTGGCCACGGTCTGGGCCATCTGTGCCCCATTCCTGCCGCCCGACTCCAGGTCGGCAATCAGCCCTTCCACAACGCCGAACGGCGAAAGGCTTCGGGTGGAGGGCTCGATCTTGAAAACGTCCTGTCCGGGAACCGGCGTGCCGGCCAGCGTCACCGACAGGCCGTCGAACTCCAGGGCCTTCCCGGAGATGTAGGGCAAGGTCTGCACGTTGCCGTCGTCGTCCTCCACGGATACCGTGAAGCCGGCCGAGGCGCTGCCCGTGAAGCTCAGCTCGTAGCCCAGGCCCGTCAAGGCTGACGGCGTGACCACCTGACCCGCGTTGATCCACATCCGGGTGTCATGGGCCGGGGCCACCGCGCCCGCATAGGACGTGGCGAACACGCCATTGCCCGTGGGCGCCTGCATCCAGGTGGCGGCGCCGTCCAGGTACACGGGCAGCTCTTGCGTGGCGGTGGCGGCCATGCCCCCGGGCACTCCTTTGAACTCGACGCCCGAGGGTCCCTGGACGAACGGAACGCCCGCTCCGCCCTGACCCGCGAACAGGTACCCGCCCAAGCCGTCCTGCTGGTTCGCGATGCCCAGCAACTGCTCGCGCAACCCGCGCAGTTCGGCGGCGATGGTCTTGCGGCTGGCATCGTCTGTGGCGCCGTTGCCCGATTGCACCACCAGTTCGCGCATGCGCTGCATGATGCCCACGGCATTGCCCAGTGCCGATTCGGCCTGCGCCATGGTCTGGCGGCTGGCCTCCAGCGCGCGCTGGCGCGCTTCCAGGCGGGTGTCCTGCGCCAGGGCGCGCTCGGCACGGGCGGCCTGCACCGGGTCGTCGCTGGCACGCGAGATCCGCTTGCCGCTGACCAACTGTTCACGAGAATTCTCCAGCGACTGCTGGCGCCTCTGAATCAGGTCGATGGACCGGTCAAACTGGGTGGCGGTGGCGATCCTCATGGAGCATTCATCCCGGGTTCATCAAGCCGTGGTCTGCAGCAAGGTGTCGAAGATGGACTGCGCCACCTGCAGCACCTTGGCGGAAGCCTGGTAAGCCTGCTGCGACTGGATCAGGCGAGCGGCCTCCTCATCGAGGTTGACCCCGTCCACGGCCGTACGCCGCAGTTGCAACTGGTCGGCCACGGCGGTGGATATCTCGGAGGCGGTGGCGGCTCCCTGGACGCGTGTGCCCACGTCCGTGATGCCCGCGGCGTAGGCGTCCGTGATGGTGGTTCCCCCCGCACCGGTGCCGGAGCCGGAGCGGCCCACGAAGGCCGTGTCGGCCAGCGCCGCCAGGGCCAGGGCATTGCCGTTGTTCTGGCGTGTCTGCGTGGTGGCGGAGAGGACGAAGGCGTCACCGGCGAATCCTGTGGCCACATCGGCGGGCTTGGGCTGGCCGGCGATCATGAGATCCACGCCCCCCAGGGTGAGGGCCTGTCCCGGCGTCCAGGTCAAGGAACTGGTGCCGTTCACTGCGGGGGTGACGCTCACTGTCGTCGGACCGGTGAAGCGCAGCACCACGCTGGAGGCCTGCACAGCCTGGACCAGATCGGAGCCAGGCTGCAGGATCTTCAGGCTGTTCAGGGCGCCGGTGCCCTTGTTCCCCGCGTCCACTTTGGCCACCACGGGCGAAGCCGCCGCAATGCCATCGGTGTACGCCAGTTCACGCCTCATCAGGCCCGCCGCATAGGTCACGGGCTGCAGCAGGAACCGATCCTGCGTGTTCAGGGCACCCAGGCCGGCGAGCGTGAAGCCCAGGTTGGAAGCCTGGGCCTGTGGGATCGACGGCCCGCCGCCCGAGGGGGTCAGGATCCAGTCGCTGCTGGCGGTGTCGTAGGTCAGGCTGTACTCGGCGGCCTGCAGCTTGGAGGGATCGGTGATGGCCAGCGTGGGCACCGCGGCACCCAGGTTGGTGCTGGCTGCGCGCACCATGGTCAATGCACCGGAAGCCGAGGTGTCGTGGAAGTCGAAGAACAGGTCCCCACCGGTCTGCCCCTGCAGATCCAGGCCCAGGGACTGCTGGCGGTTCACCATGCCCGCCAGGGCAGCGGCCATCTGCCCCATCCGGTTGCGTGCCAGCACCAGGTCTTCGTTCTGGAACTTCAGCATGCCCGCCATGTCCCCGCCGCCCAGCAGTTCGCTGTCGATGGACCGCTCTCCGGACTTGTCGTTCAAGGCCAGCATCTTGCGCGAGGGGTCTGCCGGATCGGCCACCACGGAGAGCGTGGCTGCGCTGTTTCCCATCACCAGAGAACGGCCACCACCCACGAACACGGTCACCGTCTGGTCTGGCCCGGTCAAGGCCTTGATCTGGAGCTTCTGGCTGATCTGTGCCAGCAGACGATCGCGCTCGTCCAGCAGTTCATTCGGGGCGCCTTGGGCGCTGGCAGCACCTGAAATCTTGCTGTTGATCTGCGCCAGCCCCTTCGCCAGGGCATTGACCTGCTGCACACCGCCGTTGAGGGAGTCGTTGACGTCAGCCTGCAGGGCATCCAGCTGCTGTGAGACTTGGCTGAAACGCACCGCCACCTCGTCGGCGCGGGCCAGCACGGCCTGCCGCAGGCCCTGTTCGGCGGGCTGTCCAGCGAGGTCGGCCATGGCGTTGAGGAACAGTGTGGCCGCATGGCCCACCCCTTGCTCCCCTGTGGGGAAGGCATCCTCAAGTCTCTTCAGGGCACTCAGGCGCGCCTGATCCATCTGTGCCGTGGACTGGGCGCCGGCGGTCTCGCGGGTCAGGAACTGGTCGTGGGCCCGTGTGACCCCCTTGACGTCGACACCGCGCCCGATGCTGCCGTCGACTGTGGACTGCGACGCGGCAGTCGACAGTTCCACGCGCTGGCGCGAATAGCCCTCGACATTCGCGTTGGCGATGTTGTTGCCCGTGGTCTGCAAGGCCACGTAGTTCGCGGTCATGGCGCGCGAACCGATGGACAGCAGGCTGAAGGCGCTCACGTCTCAGATTCCTCAGGCCACCGCGCGCTGGAGGCGCAAGGTGGTGTTGATGACACGCGAGAGCTTGTCGGCATAGGCCGGATCGGTGGCGTAGCCAGCCCGCTGCAGACCCTGGGCAAAGGCCGTGGCATCCTGGCCGCGCGCCACCACCTGCGCGTAGCGCGGGCTGTCCTTGATGAGCCGGGCGTAGTCTGCGAATGATTCCTCGTAGCTGCCATAGGCGCGGAACTGCGCTTTCACGCGCTGCGGCCTGCCGTCCACGTACTCGGTGGTCCAGACCTCGGCGGTCGGGCCCTTCCAGTTGCCTCCGGCCTTGATGCCGAACAGGTTGAAGGCGGGACTGCCGTCCGCATGGCGGATTTCCTTGCGGCCCCAGCCCGTCTCGAGCGCAGCCTGGGAGATCATGAACTCGGCGGGGATGCCGGTCTTTTGCTGCGCGGCCTTGGCCGACTGCGTGTGGTGCTGCACGAAGGTGGCCGCGGCCGTCTGGGGCACGCGGACTTCAGCCGTCGGTTGCGCGGCGGACTGCAATGGTGCAGGCGTGGGGTTGGCCTTTTCGGCGCGCGGGATCGGGCCCGGTGTGAGACCCATCTGCCGCTCAAGTTGCTTGGCGATGATGTCCGACAGCCCGCCCGGCAGGCCGGACATGCGGGTAGCCAGCTGGCTGTCCAGCATGTCCACCCCCAGCTTGGAGCCTTCGTTGTCGAACATGCCGGTGGCCATGGTGGAGGCGCGCATGCTCTTCATCAGCTCCTGCATGAAAAGCGACTCGAAGGCCTTGGCGGCTTCCCGTGCGGCACCCTTGGGGTCGGCACCGGCCTTGAAGCGCAGCGTGTCCAGCGAGCGGACGTCGGCGCTGAGGGTGTTGGAAGGGGCCAGGGCCATGACGTGTCCTTGCGACCTGTGGCGCTCAGATGACCTCGATCTCGGCCTGCAACGCCCCGGCGGTGCGCATGGCCTGGAGAATGGCGAGCAGATCCTGCGGGGTCGCCCCCAGGGCGTTGAGGGCGCGCACCACGTCGGCGAGCTTGGCGCCCACGGGCAACTGCATGAGTGCGCCGCCCTGCTGCGTGATCGTGATGTCGGTCTTTTCCGTGACAGTGGTCTGCCCTTGAGAGAAGGGCGCCGGCTGGCTGACCGAGGGCGTGGAACTGATGGTGACCGACAGGCTGCCATGGGCCACCGCACAGGCTCCGAGCGTGACGCTCTCGTTCAGGACGACGGAGCCCGTGCGTGCGTTCAACACCACGCGGGCCGCCGGCTTGGCCAGTTCGATGCGCAGGTTTTCGATGTCGGCCAGGAAACCGATGCGCTCACCCGGGTCAGCAGGCACAGCCACCGACACGGTGCGCCCGTCGCGCGCCATGGCCACCCCCGCGCCCTTGGCGGCGTTGATGGCCTGCGCCACGCTGCGGGCGGTGTTGAAGTCGGCCGCGTTCAGGCCCAGCTGGATGGAGTTGCCTTCCAGCAAGGGGGTGGGCACCGAAGCTTCGACCGTCGCGCCCTCGGGGATCCGGCCGGCCGACAGGTGGTTGATCTGCACCTTGGAGCCGCCTGCGGAGGCGCCCGCCCCGCCCACGATCAGGTTGCCCTGCGCCATGGCGTAGATGCGGCCATCGGCCCCCTTGAGCGGGGTGGCGATCAGCGTTCCCCCGCGCAGGCTCTTGGCATTGCCCAGGGAGGACACGTTGACGTCGATGGTCTGGCCCGGTTGGGCGAAGGCCGGCAACTGCGCGGTGACCATCACCGCCGCGACGTTGCGCAACTGCATGCTGGCGCCCGCCGGCACCGTCACGCCCATCTGCTGCAGCATGGCCTGCAGGCTCTGCGTGGTGAAGGGGGTCTGGGTGGTCTGGTCGCCTGTGCCGTCCAGGCCCACCACCAGGCCGTAGCCCGTCAAGGCGTTGGTGCGCACCCCCTGGATGGCGGCCACTTCCTTGATGCGCGTGGCCTGCGCCTGAACCGGCCGCAGCGCCGCCAGGGCGAGTACCCCCGCCAGGAAGCACGCCCAGACGAGTCGCACCGCGCGAGGCCGGTGGGCGAAGGATTGCGGGAGCAGGTGCATGGCAAGGGCTTGGTTGAGGGGGCGGGCGAGGCCAGCCTGGAAGTTGGCCCTGTCGACCGATTCTGCGAAAACTTCAGATGGGCAGGACGTTCAAGAAGAACCGGGAAAGCCAGCCAATTCGGTTGGCGTCGGCGGCCGGACCCCGGCCTCGGTGCTGCACCCGCACATTGGCCACCATGCCGCTGGCCACCATGTTGCCGGTCTGGATGGTGCGCGGATCCACCTGGCCGGAAAAGCGCAACACGTCCACGTTGTCGTTGACGCCGATCTGCTTCTCACCGGCGATCTGCAGGTGCCCGTTGGGCAGCACGCCCGTGACGATGACGGTTATCACACCTGAAAAATCGTTCGTGTTCTCGGTCGCGCCCTTGCCGGCGAAGGTGTTGCTGGAGGTTCCGGAGACCGTTGCGCGGTCCAGCGGATTCGGCTTGATCATGGGCAGGGCCTTGAGGGTGCCCTCCAGGGTGCCGCTCTTGTCCACGGAGCTGTTGCTGGATTGGCTGGCGGAGACCTTCTCCACGATGTTGATGGTGAGCGTGTCGCCCACCAGGCGCGCCCGATGGTCCTCGAACAAGGGCCGGTACTGCGACACCTGGAAGATCGAGCCGTTGTTGGGCGGGGGTTGCACCGTGGGAACGGCCTGCACGGGGCGGGTGTCGGCCAGATCCACCTGGGGCGGTGGATTCAGGGTGGCGCAACCGGTCAGGCAGACGGACAACGCGAACGGCACCAGCGTGGCGGCATACCGGACAAAGCCCCCGAAAGAGGAGGACCGAGCGACTGCACCGGGAATGGCATGGATCATGGGAAGTCTCCAAATCAAAGCTGCGACAGCTTCTGCAGCATCTGGTCGCTGGTCTGGATGGACTTGGAGTTCATCTCGTAGGCCCGCTGCGTGGCGATCATGGACACGAGTTCCTCCACCACGTTCACGTTGCTGCCCTCGACGAAGCCCTGGCGCAGAGAGCCGTGGCCGCTGGCACCAGGCGCGCCGGCGTTGGCGGTGCCTGAAGAGGCAGACTCGGCGAACAGGTTGCCTCCCAGCGGGTCCAGACCGCCGGGGTTGACGAAGGTGGCGATCTGCAACTGACCCACGGTCTGCGGCTGCGGCTGGCCCTGCAGGCTCACGCTCACCGTGCCGTCCTTGGCCACCGTAACGTTGCGCGCGGCCGCCGGAATGGTGATGCCCGGCTGCACCGTGTAGCCGGCACTGGTGACCATCTGCCCGTTGGCGTTGAGCTGGAAGGCGCCGTCGCGGGTGTAACCGGTGGTGCCGTCAGGCAGTTGCACCTGAAAGAAGCCCGGGCCTTCGATGGCGATGTCGAACTGGCCCGAGGTCTGCGCCAGCGTGCCTTGCGAGAAGTTGCGCGAGGTGGCCGCCGCGCGCACGCCCAGGCCGATCTGCAGGCCGGTGGGCAACTGGCTCTGTTCGGACGTGGCTGCACCGCTTTGGCGCAGGTTCTGGTACATCAGGTCCTCGAACACCACCCCCGAGCGCTTGTAGCCGTTGGTGGCCACGTTGGCGAGGTTGTTGGCGATGGCGTCCAGCTTGGTCTGCTGACCCTCCATCCCGGTTTTCGAGATCCACAGTGATCTGATCATGCTCGGCCCTCCTGTCAAGGCGTGGCAGCGATGATCGGCCGAACTTGAGGGTCGCCATCAGCGGAAAAGGGGCCTCGATGGGCCCCTTTTCCTGCACTGCGTGAAGCTTACTGCTGCGACAGCAACTTGGTGGCCGACTGCTCCTTCTGCTCGGCCGTCTGCAAGGCCTTCATCTGCTGCTCGAACTGACGTGCCGCCGCGATCATGGCCACCATCGACTCCACGGCATTCACGTTGGAGCCCTCCAGCGCACCGCTTTGCAACCGGGCTGCCGGGTCGGCCGCGAGGTCGCCCTCGGCGGCGCGGAACAGCCCGTCGGTGCCCCGCTGCAGCGCCGCCTCCGGGGTGACGAGCTTCAGACGCCCCAGGGGCTGAGGCCGCTCCCTGCCCACCTTGGCTGACACCGTGCCGTCGGAGGCCACTTCCACTTCAGCGTTGGCCGGAATGGTCAGCGGGCCACCATCACCCACCACCGGCCGGCCCTGCACATCGGTCAGCACGCCTTCGGCGTTGACCTCCAGCGCCCCGGCGCGGGTGTAGGCCTCCGTGCCGTCCAGGGCCTGCACGGCCAGCCAGCTGTTGCCCTTGACCGCCACGTCCAGCGGCCGCCCGGTGGTCTGCACCGTGCCTGGCGCGTTGCTGTAGCCCACGGTGGACTCCAACGCGTACACCCGGCTGCTGGCGCCGTCGCCCCGCACCGGTACGGCACGGAACGCGGCCAGCTCGGCCCGAAAGCCGTTGGTCGAGACATTGGCCAGGTTGTGGGAGACCACCTCCTGGCGGTGCATGGTGGCCTTCGCAGCCGCCATGGACAGGTAGATCATCCGGTCCATCAGACTCTTTCAGCTCAGGTTACCCAGCCCTCGGCGCGCATGCCCCGCATCAGCGCATGTTCAGGAAGGTCTGCGTGACCTGGTCCTGCGTCTTGATCGATTGCGCGTTGGCCTGGTAGGTGCGCTGCGCGGTGATGAGGTTCACGAGTTCGGCGGTCAGGTCGACGTTGCTCTCCTCCACGGCACCCGCCACGATGTCCCCCAGGTTGCCGGTGCCAGGCACGTCGACGACCTTGCTGCCCACGGCTTGGGTTTCCTTCCAGGCGTTTCCGCCCACCGACTGCAGGCCCTGCGGATTGCGGAAGGTGGCGATCGCCAGCTGCCCTGTGGTGACGCTCTGGCCGTTGGTGTAACGGGCCGTGAGGATGCCCTGCTCGTTGAAGGTGAAGGCGCTCAGGCTGCCCACCGGGAAGCCGTTCTGCTCCAGCTTGCTGACGGAATAGTCGCCCGCCTGCTGGGTCACCCCGGTGAGATTCAGACGCAGATCGTGCTTCCCGTCGGTCGCCCCCGTCACTGCAAACTGATAACTGACACCGCCGGTGGCTCCCGTGTTCAGAGCGGTATCCAGAAGATTCGCCTTCAGGGGAATGACCGGGGGCACAGTGGCGGGGGGGCCCGGGGTGACGATGACGGGCAATCCGGTCTCGCGGTCCAGGAGCGGTGAGGTCGGAGCGACGACCGGCGGGCCGTTGCCCGCAGGCGATGACGTGAAGTCCACCTCACCGATCCTCGCGCCAGAGGCAGGCACCTTCTTGCCGTTGGCCGTTGCAAACACATCCCACTTCCCGGCGGCCGTTTTCTTGTAGAAGGTGCTGATCTCCACCTCCTGCCCCAACTGGTCGAAGACCTTGATGGATGCCGAATAGTTGTAGCTTTCGCCCTTGAGCGGATCAAAAGCGGTTGACTTGACGGTGTCGGCACTGTTCAGGTTGAAGCTCTGGACGATTTCGCTCGAAGCCGTCTGCGTCAGGCGGGCATCAGGAATCTTCAGTTCCTGGAGCTGTCCCTTCCTGATGGCGCCGGAGATCGGATCCGCCCCATAACCCAGCAGTCGGGCGCCGTCGTTGGTGACGATCCAGCCGTCCCGGTCGGTCTTGAACTGTCCGTTGCGGGTGTACAACTGGGTCTTGGTCGACTCCTGGCCGTTTTCCTGGTTCGACACCTGGATCTGGAAGTAGCCCTCGCCGTTGATGGCCAGGTCCAGGTTGCGACCGGTGGTGGAGATGCTGCCCTGCGTGTGATCCTGCGTCACCGCCGCCAGCGCCGAGCCGATGCCCGCGCTGCGCTGGCCGCCAGCGGCTTCGGCGTACAGGTCCGAGAACTCGGCCCGGGAGGACTTCGCGCCGATGGTATTGGCGTTGGAGATGTTGTTGGCAATCACCTCCAAGTTGGTGGCAGCGGCGCTCAGGCCGGACAAACCTTGCTGAAAGCTCATGAGGGTTCCTCTTCTTGCGGTGGGTTAGGGAAGGAAGACCGGCGTCAGACCCGGTCGGGCTCGGATGACAGTGCCGGGTCAGGACCAGGCCTTGACGTTGCTGACGGGCGTGGTGCCCTGGCGTGACAGTTGCAGCACCAGGCCGTCGGGCCCTGCGGTGACCGCCGTCACACGGTCGGCCGACTGAGGGGTGGCCTGGACCGGCTGCTTTCCCGACAGCGCGTTCACACGGAAGCTCAGGCCCGAGGGGTTCGTGCCCTCGGGCACCGACCACTGGAAGGTCCTGCGGCCCGATGCCTGGGCACCCAGGTCGACCTTGCCGATCACAGCGCCGCTGGATGACAGGACGTCAACGGTCACCTCGCTGGCCGCACGCGGCAACTCGAAAGCCCCGACGCCCTTGCCGCCTTCAACTGACAGGGTGGTACCGCCAGTCCAGACCTGACGGCCTACCATACCGGCCCCCTGCAGGGCCTGGGAGTTCATGAGCTGCGCGGACAGCCTGTCGGCCATGGCACCCACGGAGGTGTTGAGCTTCTCGATGCCCGCCACCGTGTTGATCTGCGCCATCTGGCTGGTCAGCTGGGCGTTGTCCATGGGGTTCATGGGATCCTGGTTCTTCAGCTGCGTCACCAGCAGCTTCAGGAACCGGTCGCCGGATTCCTCGTTGCTGGTGGCGATCGAACTGGCGACCGAACTGGAACCGGCAGTTGCGGCGGCGGGAGAGGAAACGGCAGGCACGGTGCTCATGGGGTTCCTGGGTCGGTTTCAGGGATGGGGTTGGAGCGTGGATGGGCACCAGGCGCGATGCGCGCCTTACTGCCCCATCTGCAGCGTCTTGAGCAGCAGGCTCTTGGCCGTGTTCATGACCTCGACGTTGTTCTGGTACGAGCGAGACGCCGAGATCATGTTGACCATCTCCTCCACCGCACTGACGTTGCTGAAGGTCACGTAGCCCTCGGCGTCAGCGGCCGGGTGCTTGGGATCGTGCACGCGTCGTCCGGGGGACTGGTCTTCACGCACCGTGCTCACCCGCACACCGGCGGAGCTTTCCGGGCCCAGCGTGCCGCCGGCCCCCATCAACTCCGTCTGGAACACCACCTGACGCGCCTTGTAGGCCTTGCCGTCAGGGCCGGCCACGGTGTCGGCATTGGCCAGGTTGGACGCCACGACGTTCAGACGCTGGCTCTGCGCGCTGACCGCGCTGCCGGCCACGTCGAAGATGCGGAACATGCTCATGCTTCAGTCTCCTCAGCCCGCGTTGTGGCTCTTCATCGCGTCGAGCATGGTGCGCACACTGCCGTTGATGAACCGCAGCGTGGACTCGTACTTGACCGTGTTGTCGGCGAAGCTGGCACGCTCGCGGTCCATGTCCACCGAGTTGCCGTCCAGGTTGGTCTGGGCCGGCAGGGCATAGCGCAGCATCGCGCCGGTGCGCCGGCTGGCATCGGACCCCGCACGCTGGGAAGTCGCTTCCTGCAGCGCCTTGCCGAAGTCGAAGTCCCGTGCCACGTAGCCCGGCGTGTCGGCATTGGCGATGTTGCTGGCGATCATGCGCTGCCGCTCGGCCCGCATGACGAGGGCTTCGGTCTGGAAATTCAGCGAATCGGTCAGTTGTCGGATCATCTTGTGGCCCCCATCAGCCTGGGCTTTGGTGTTGGCGATTCTCGGCAGGCACCGGGCCGTGCATGCGCGGAAAAGGTGCCCGCTTCACGGTCATTTCCAAGCCTTGCGATACGGTGCGCGACCTATATTGCCCAGCGTGAAGTTCCGATACCTACCCCTGCTGGCGTTGCTGGCCTTGCCCAGCGCAGCGCACTGCAACCAGGCTCCAGCCCAGATGCTGGACCCGGCCTGGGCGCAGCGTGCCCAGCAACTCGCCAACGACGCCGCCCGCATGGCCTTTGGTGACCAGATCCCCGTGCGCGTGGAGGTCATTCCAGGCCCCTTGGACCCGCGTCTGAGCCTGGCGCCCTGCCAGAAGGTTGACGTCTTCATGCCCGCCGGGCAGCGCGCCTGGGGGCGCACACGCATCGGCCTGAAATGCCTGCAGGGCCCCGTGGCCTGGAGCGTGACCCTGCCCTTGACCGTTCGACTCTGGGCGCCAGCCCTGGTAGCCGCCGGCCCCCTGCAAGCCGGCACGGTGCTGTCGCCTTCGCACCTGCGCATGCTGGAGGTGGACTGGGCCGAGCGTGACTCGCCCGTCGTCTTCGTGGAAGAGTCCGCCGTCGGGCGCACCCTGGCCACGGCGCTGTCGCCGGGCGCACCGTTGCGGCAGGAGCACCTGCGCAAGCGCCAGTGGTTCGACGCCGGAGATACCGTTCGCGTCAACGCCGTCGGCCCCGGGTTCACCATCCAGGGTGAGGGGGTGGCCATCACGCCGGGCATCGAAGGTCAGAGCGCCCGCATCCGTACGGAATCCGGGCGCACAATCACCGGCAAACCTGTCGGGCAACGCCTCGCGGAGGTGCAGTTGTGATGATTCGCAGACCTTTTCGGACATCCAAGCGCAGATCAGGACTAAAGTTCCGCTGTCCAGCGACCGATACAGCGACACAAGGGGTAGCGGATCCTCCCGCCGCCTCAAGGAGCACACCATGAAGATCGGCCCCTCAGAACCCAGGATCGTCCCGGCGCCCGTCACCGGTGAGCGCAAAGCGGGAGCCGCCGCGCGGCCAGACCCAGCGCGAAGCAGTGCGGAGGTGAGCTTGTCTTCCGTCGCGGAATTGAAGGTGGACCCGCACGGCGAAGGCTCGTTCGACGCCGCCAAGGTCGAGCGCATCACCCAGGCCATCCGCGACGGCAGCTTCAGCGTCAATGCGGGTGCCATTGCCGACCAGTTGATCGCCAACGCCCAGGAACTGCTCGACAGGACGCCGCGGCCATGAGGCCCATGCCAGCTCCGGCTGACCTGGAAGCGCCTGTGCTTCTGGTGGAGCAGCATCTCTCGGACCTGCACGAGGCACTTCAAGCGGACGACGCCCGCGCCCTGGAACTGGCCGCTTCTGCACTGCACCGGTCACTGTCGGGCGCGGTGGCGCATCTGCGCGCAGCGGCCCAGCGCGGCACCCTGCCCCCTCCGCTGCGCGATCGCCTGGCCCTGGCCAGCGCGCGTGTGGCCGCGCAACGCCAGGCGCTGGCACGCGCGACCGCCTCGCTGGACCGCGCCATCGATGTGCTGCTGCCCGAGCACAGCACCACCTACGCGGCCTCTGGTCTGAATTCAAGGCTCAGGTCCGCAGGCACCGTCAGCGCCTGATCCGGCGGGCACCCAAGAAGAAGGCCGGCATGTTGCCGGCCTTTTTCTTGCTGCTGATTCCCAGCACTTTCCGCATCTGCTAGCCGCCACCCGTGCGCCGTGAGGTGACCTTGGGTGGCCCAGGCGGCACAGGGCCGCCCTCACCACTCCCGCATGCGGGTACGCAAGCGCGCAATGGACTGGCTGTGAAGCTGGCACACGCGGGACTCCGTCACGCCCAGGACGGCTGCAATCTCCTTGAGATTCATGTCATGTTCGTAGTACATGCTCATGACGTACTGCTCACGCTGGGGCAGACTCTCGATGGCAGCCACCAGCGCCTCACGCATCCTGCGGTCCGAGAGCCGCCCCAGCGGATTGGCGTCGGCATCCACCATGTGGCGATCCAGGAAATCGTCGTCGCCATCGTCGCCCGACATGTCCTCGAGGTAGACCAGTTGGGTGCCGCGCACCTTGCCCAGAAGTTCCTGGTATTCGGCCAGCGTCATGCCCATCTCGGCGGCGATCTCGGATTCGGCTGGAGCGCGCCCGAGCCTTTGCTCCAGCTTGTGCACTGCCGTCTCGATCATCCGCTGGTGCTTGCGGTCGCTGCGGCTCATCCAGTCGCCGCCACGCAGCTCGTCGAGCATGGCCCCGCGGATGCGCTGCGTCGCGAAGGTCTCGAACTGCACGCCCTGGGCCGGGTCAAAACGACACAATGCATCGTTCAGGCCGATCATCCCGACCTGGATCAGGTCGTCGACCTCCACGTTGGGAGGCAGCTTCGCGATCAGCTGGTGGGCCAGGCGCCGCACCAGCGGGCTGTACTGTTTGAGCAGTGTGCCGGAGTCGAGCCGGCCTTTGGCGGTGTACATGGTGTGCTCCCGACCGATCAGGACTGCGGTCCGCTGGTGACAAGGCCCATGGCGCTATCCCGCTGCCACGAAGCAGCAGCGCCACGGCTCTTGGCATGGAAGTGGGCGGCGACAAGGCGGCGCAGGGCAGCACCCGGTGGCTGCTGAGGCGGGGCCAGTTCGTCGATCCCAGCCCAGTCGTGCAGGCAGGCGCCCACGAACTGATCGGCGCACTCGCCAAGCGTGGCGGCGATGGAGGCCATGCGCTCGGAGCGGTCAGGCCCCATCATGACGAGGTCGAAGCTCTTCCATCCACTGCGCTGCACCAGCAACTTCATGCCGGCATAGGCGTGCTTGACACTCTCGGGCCCCTCACTGCCCAGCAGCAAGGGACGCAGCATGCGACCCGTGCACAGCCGTATCAGGTCGGCAGCGCTGGCGTGCAGCAGCACGGCCTGTGCGTCGGGCACCAGACGGGTCAGCTCGTCCAGCAGGTGCGCGGCCGATCCGCTCGTGTCCACGAAGCGACGCGGCAATCCCTTGGCCGCGAGGTAGGCGATCTTGGGCGACAGGTGCTCGATGCAGGGCGCCAGGCCCAGCACCGAAGCTTCGTCCGGAGGCGGTGAGGTCTCGCCGGCATCCACCACCAGGGTCTTGCGGCCCTGCAGGGCCAGCACGGCCGTCAGCCGCTCCACCGCAACCCCACTGCCTTGGACATGCGGGTTGGACACCAGCGGCAAGACCACGCACCCGGTGCGGGCGAACAGACGGCGCAAGCCGTCGGCCTGGTCCGCCGTCCAGGCGCCGTCGCCATCCATGACGCTGCTCATCGGTCGTCCTCCTCAGTGGGCTCCGCTGGCGACACCGGCCGCCTGCGCTCCGGCGAACACCAGGTTCACGTCGGAAGAATCCATGCGCCAGGCCGAAGTGCCGGCTGCGCGCAGGGCACGCTGCACCAGAGTGGCGGACGACAGGCGGTGCCAGTCTTCGGGCACACGCTGGCCGTTGGCCACCGCCACCACCTTCATGCGGTGGCGGATCAGGGCGTCCAGCGCCGGCCCCAGCTTCACCGCTTCGTCCACCTTGGTCAGCACCACGCCCTTGCACGACGCGGGGCGGTAGGCCTTGACCACGTCCTCAATCGTCTCGCCCTGGGCCGAGGCGTTGACCACCAGCAGGCGCTGGATCGACGGATGCGACAGCATCTCCATGAGTTCAGCGGTGCGGCTGTCACGCTGGGCAATGCCGGCGGTGTCGATCAGCACCATCTTCTTGCCGGCCAGCAAGTCCAGCAGGTCTTCGAGCGACGCACGATCGTGCGCCGTGTGGACCGGCACACCCAGGATGCGGCCATAGGACCGCAACTGCTCCTGTGCTCCCATGCGGTAGGCGTCCAGCGTGATGAGCCCCAGATGGCCTGCGCCGTGGCGCGAGGCGAAAGCTGCGGCCATCTTGGCGGTGCTGGTGGTCTTGCCCACACCCGTGGAGCCCACCAGGGCCCATACCCCCCCTTGGTCTTCCAAGGCAGCTTCGCGCTCGGCGGTCCTCAGGTTGCGTTCCAGCACCGAGGCCGCCCAGACCGCCTCGTCCGTGTTGGCGGGCAGACTGCCCACGAGCTTGCGCGTCAACGCCGGAGAGAAGCCGCTGTCCAGCAGCTTCTGGGAAAGGTGGGCTTGGCGGGGTTGCCGCTGAAGCTTCTCCATGAAGGCCAAGGCGCCAAAGCGCTCTTCGATCAGGCCCTTCATCGAACGAATCTCGTTGACCATCTCGGACCGCTCGCGGGCCAGGGCCAGGACCGCCTGAGGGTCGGCCGCAGCAGGCGGCATGACATGAACCCCCTGGGGTGCCGCCGCAGCGGCCGCCGGAGCCTTCCGGGCGGGGGCGGCAGGGCGGGCGGCAGACGAGGACTGCGGGCGGGGCGTCTGGTCGGCGGGGCGCCGCTCGAGCTCCTGTGCAGCGGCCTCGGTCACCGAGGCAGGCGCATTGGCCGCACCCACGGTGCCTTGCGCGGCCTCCAGTTCCTGCTTGCGCCGGCGCAGCATGCGTTCGCGCACGTAGTCCTGGAACGACAGCGTGCTCATGGACAGTTGTTCCACATCCTCTTCCACGGTCTGGGCGGCAGGCTGCTCAGCCCTGTCCTCATCCCAGGTGGGGTCCAGACGCTGGCGCAGGGCCGCGGTGGCACGGCTCCAGGCACCCGGCTTCTCCGCGTTGCGCGACGGGGCGGCTGGCGCAGGGGCCTCCTGCGGTGCTAACGTCTGCGGCCGCGGGTCGGCCGGTACAGCCACGCGCTCGAATTCGTGCATCGCATCGGGCGCCATGGCCAGAACCTCGATGCCATCGGCACAGGGGCGGGTGGACAGCACCACCGCATCGCGCCCGAAGGCCAGGCGGACCTGCTTCAGGGCGTCGCGGGAATTGAGGGCGGTGAAGCGCTTGACGTTCATGCCGGAGCTCCGATGATGGATGCGATGCGGATGGAGTGGGTTTCAGGGATCTCGCTGTGCGAGATCACACGCAATCGGGGCGCGACGCGGCGCAGCAGGCGGGCCACGGCAGCGCGGATGGGGTCAGGCACCAGCAGGCAGGCCGGCAGCCCCAGGTCTTCCTGGCGGCGCGCGGTATCGGCCGCACTGCGGGTCAGGGTGTCGGCCACGCCGGGATCCAGCGCGGCACCGTGTGGCGAGGTCAGCGCCTGGGTGACCAGCCGCTCGAGTTCCGGCTCCAGGGCAATCACCTCCAGCTCCTTCACCGGGCCGTAGATCTGCTGCACGATGGCCGGGGCCAGGTGCACGCGAACGCGCTGCGCCAGATCGGTCGGATCGGTCACGGTGGCGGCATGCTCGGACAGAGACTCGACGATGGAGCGCATGTCGCGGATGTGCACGCCTTCCTCCAGCAGCAGCTGCAGCACCTTCTGCAAGGTGGTGACGCTGACCATCTTCGGGATCACGTCTTCGATGAGGTTGGGTGCAAGCTTCTTCACGTGGTCAACCAGGGACTGGGTCTCGGTTCGGCCCAGCAATCGGGCCGCGTTCACTTGCATCAAGTGTGAGAGGTGCGTGGCCACCACGGTCGCGCAATCAACGACCGTAAAGCCTGCCATTTGTGCGGTCTCACGGCTGCGCTCCTCGATCCACACCGCGGGCAGGCCGAATGCAGGGTCCGTGGTCTTGGTGCCGGGCAGCTGCTGCGTGGCACCACCGGGGTTGATGGCCAGCAACATGCCAGGGTAGGCCTCGCCTTCGCCGACCACGGCACCTCTCAGCGTCACGCGGTACATCCCGGGCTTGAGGTCGACCAGGTTGTCCCGGATATGAACGGCCGGGGGCAGGAAACCCACTTCCTGGGCAAACTTCTTTCGCACACCCTTGATGCGGCCCAGCAATTCGCCGTTGCGCGCCTTGTCCACCAGAGCGATCAGACGGTAGCCCACCTCCAGCCCCAGAGAGTCCACAGGTGTCAGGTCATCCCAGGTGGCCTCGGTGTTGGCGCTCGGAATCTCGTTGGCATCGCCGCTGCGCACAGGTTCTGCAGGCTTGCGCTGCCGGCGCAGCGTCGTCCAGGCCAGGGCCCCCAGGCCCGAGGCGATGAACAGGAACACGAAGTGCGGCATGCCCGGCACCAGCCCCAGTGCACCCACGATGCCGGCCGTGACACCGATGGCCTGCGGCGAATCGAAGACCTGGTTGCGGATCTGGGTGCCCACATCCTGCTCCTTGCCCACGCGGGAGATGACCATCGCGGCGGACACCGAGATCAGCAGCGCCGGAATCTGCGCCACCAGTGCGTCACCCACGGCCAGAAGGATGTAGCTGCGGGCTGCTTCGCCAGCGGAGAGGTCGTGCTGCAGCATCCCGATGATGAAGCCGCCGACGACGCTGATGAACAGGATCAGCAGGCCGGCCACGGCGTCGCCACGCACGTATTTGCTGGCACCGTCCATGGAACCGAAGAATTCGGCTTCGTCGCCCACCTCGGCACGGCGACGCTTGGCCTCCTTCTCGTCGATGATGCCGGCATTCAGGTCCGCGTCGATGGCCATCTGCTTGCCAGGCATGGCATCCAGCGTGAAGCGCGCTCCCACTTCGGCAATGCGCTCGGCGCCCTTGGTCACCACGATGAAGTTGATGACCACCAGGATGGCGAACACCAGCAGACCGACTGCGAAGTTGCCGCCGATGAGGAAGTGGCCGAAGGATTCGATCACCTGACCGGCCGCACCCGGACCGGTGTGGCCCTCCATCAGCACCACCCGCGTGGAGGCCACGTTCAGGCTCAGGCGCAGCAGCGTGGTGACCAGCAGCACGGCGGGCAGCGCGGCAAAGTCCAGCGGGCGCCTCATGGTGGCGGCCACCATCATCACGATGAGCGACAACGCGATGTTGAAGGTGAACAGCAGGTCCAGCGCCAGGGGCGGCAGCGGCAACACCATCATCGCGAGGATCATCACGATGAACAGCGGCGCGGTCATCGCCTTCAGGATGCCGGCATCAGGCCCGAGCAGGCCCTGGATCTTGGCCATCCAGGGGTTGGCGGTCAGGCTTGCAGTGCTCATGCGTCATCCTCCGCAGGCGCGCTGGTGACGGCCGGCTGGTTCTTGGGGTCGAGTTCGGGGGGCACTTGCAGATCCGGAAGGTCACCCGGTGCCCTGCCCTTGCCTGCCATGGCGGCGCGCAGCTGGAACACCCAGGCCAGCACCTGTGCCACGGCAGAGAACAGCGCGGCTGGAATCTGGCGGTCCAGCTCGGCGTGGGCATACAGGGCGCGCGCCAGCGGCGGGGCCTCCAGCACGGGCACCTGCGCGGCGCGCGCGGCATCGCGGATGCGAAACGCCATCAGGTCCGCCCCCTTGGCCACCACCAGGGGTGCGGCCATCCGGCCGTCTTCGTAGCGCAGCGCCACGGCAAAGTGGGTGGGGTTCATGACCACCACGCTGGCCGAAGGCACAGCCGCCAGCATGCGGCGGCTCGCAGCCTCGCGCATCTGGGCCTTCTGCTTGCCCTTGATCTCGGCATTGCCCTCGATTTGCTTGTGTTCCTGCTTCACTTCCTGATGGCTCATGCGCAACCCGCGCAACCACACGAACCTCTGCAGGGGAACATCCACCAGAGCGAACGCGCCCACGGCCAGCAGCAGCAGCAGCAGGCCGGCCCACACGGTGCCCGCGGCGTGGTTCAGAGCCGCCGGCAACGGCACGGCCATGGAGTGCAGGAAGCGGCCCATGTTGGCCTGCACGAACAGCGCGCCGATCAGACCCAGCACCAAGGCCAGCAGGCAGGCCTTGAGCGTCATCCCGATCTGGGAGCCAGAGAACAGACGCGCCAGGCCGGAGATCGGGTCGAGCTTGCTGAACTTGGGCTCTATCGCCTTCCAGGAGAAGTTCCAGCCCCCACAGGCCACGCCGGCCGCCAACCCCATGGCCATCATCACCAGGCCCATGGGCAGCACGACCAGCGTCAGTTCCACGCCGGAGTCCGCCAGGCGGTCGGCCATGCGCTCGGGCTGGGACACCGTCAGGGCGTCGAAGCTCAGGCCGCGGGCCAGCATGCGCTGCAGCCAGGCGGTCAGGTGGGTGGACATCGCCGCCAGCGCCAGGCTGGCAGCAAGCAGCGCCGCGAAGTGCCCCAGGTCGCGCGAACGCGCCACCTGCCCCTCCTCGCGGGCCTTGAAGATTCTCCGCGCGGTGGCGGGTAGGGTACGGTCTTGTGCGCTGTCGGACATGGCAAAGGGGGCCCTGGAGAGGCCTTGCCATGGTGCCGCGGCGGCGCAAAGACCTGCGCGGAAAAAGAGGGGCGAAAACCCCGTGTTTCAGCGCGTCGGCGGCGTGATCGAGGTGGCGGCGGGTGCCTTGACAGGCGGTGGCGTTGCCGCAGGCGCCGATGCCGCGCCGGCCGCCGCGGTCTCCGGGCCGTCACCCAGCGTGATGCGATCTTCTGCATCACGATTCATCACGATGATGCTGATGCGCCGGTTGACCGGGGCCAACGGGTCGTTCTTGTCGAAAGGGACGCTGGCCGCAAGGCCCTGGACCCGCATCACGCGGGGCTCAGGCAGGCCGCCCGCCTTCAGTTCGCGCCTCGAGGCGTTGGCCCGGTCGGCGGACAGTTCCCAGTTGGTGTAGCCCAGCGCGCCGTTGCCGAACGATTGCGAGTCGGTATGGCCTTCCAGGGTGAGGCGGTTGGGCACCTCGGCCAGGATGGTGCCGATCTCCTGCAGCAGGTCGCGCATGTAGGGCTGCACCACCGCGCTGCCGCTGGCGAACATGGGCCGGTTGTTGGCGTCGACGATCTGGATGCGAAGGCCTTCGCGCGTCATGTCCAGGCGGATCTGCGACTTCAAGGCGCGCAGCTTCTCGTTGCTGTCGATCTTGCGCTCGATGTCCTCCTTCAGCCTCTCCAGCCGCGCCCTCTCGGCGCGCACCTGCTCGGCCTTCAAGGCCTGAAGGTTCACCGCACGTGTGGGGGCCTCGACATCACCTTGCTTGACCTGCCCGACCGTTCGTGTGAGGTCCTGACCACCGCCCTTGACCACGGACGAGGAATCGCCCGAGGTGGATCCTCCCCCCAGCATGGAGAGCTTCAGCGGCGTGCTGAAGTAGTCTGCAATGCCCTTGCGGTCGCCCTCAGATGTAGAGCCAATCAGCCACATCATCAGAAAGAAGGCCATCATGGCCGTGACGAAGTCGGCGTAGGCGATCTTCCACGCGCCGCCATGGGCCGCGTGCCCGCCCTTCTTCACCCTCTTGATGATGATGGGCTGCAGCTTCTTGGCGTCACCGGCCATGGACCAGACTCCTGTGGGTGATGCTGCCGGGGACTGTGGAGCCGGCGGGTATCACTTCTTCTTCACGTGCGCCTCGAGCTCCGAGAAGCTGGGGCGGTCGGTGTGGTACAGCACCTTGCGGCCGAACTCGATGGCCACCTGCGGCGCATAGCCCTGCATGCTGGCCAGCAGGACGGTCTTGATGCACTGCAACTCCTTGCCAGCCTCTTCCACCTTCTGCTCCAGCAGGCCGGCCAGGGGTTCGGCAAAGGCGTAGGCCAGCAGAATGCCCAGGAAGGTGCCCACCAGGGCGGAGCCGATCATGCCCCCCAGCACCGCCGGCGGCTGACCCACCGAGCCCATGGTGTTCACCACCCCCAGCACCGCCGCCACGATGCCGAATGCCGGCAGGCCGCCGGCAATGCGCTGCAGGGCCATCACCGGAGCATGCGCTTCCTGGTGGTGGGTCTCGATCTCGCTGTCCATCAGCGATTCGATCTCATGGGCGTTGAGGTTGCCCGTCACCATCATGCGCAGATAGTCCGTGATGAACTCCGTCACGTGATGGTCAGCCGCGATCGCGGGGTACTTGTTGAACAGGGCAGACTCGTGCGGCGATTCGACGTCGTTCTCGATGGCCATGAGGCCTTCGCGTCGCGCCTTCTGCAGGATGTCGAACAACAGCGCGATCAGGTCCATGTAGCGGGCCTTGCTGTACTTGCTGCCCTTGAAACACTGACCCAGACCGGCCAGTGTGCTCTTGACGATGGCCGGCTTGTTGGTCGCCAGGAACGCACCGATGGCAGCCCCGAAGATCGTGGTCATCTCGAAGGGCAGCGCCTTCAACACCGGTCCCATGTTGCCCCCGTGCGCCAGGAACACGCCGAAGACGCAGGCCAACACAACAACCCATCCGATGATGATGAACATGGTGAGACGGCTGACTTGATGGGCGCGAAGGATGGACGTGTGGGCGACGTCGGCTGCCCGGGGGCAGGCCGAAGGTCGGACAGTTCGAATGTTATCGGCCAAAAAGGCTTGCAACTGAATCCCGCTGCGCGCCCAGGCGGTAAATCCACAAGATGCGCCCGTCCGGGCAGGTCAGGCGGCTGGTGGGCGGCACGCCCGGCACCTCGAACTCCAGGCTCACCAAGCAGGTGCCGGGCGCCAATTCGCTGCAGGCCTTGTCCCAGGCGCGGCGCATGGATTCCGGTCGCTGGAAGAGGTACACCAGATCGAAGCGGGCCCAGGACATCGCCCACATGTCGCCCCGCAGCACCCGCTGCGCCGCGATGGAGGGGCCGAAGGCGCTGGAGCGGCTGGAGGACTCCAGGTCGGGGTTGGAATCGGCGTTGGAGTCGCGGTTGGAATCGGGGTTGCGGCGGCACTCTCGCCGCAACCGCCAGCGACTGAGCATCACCAGGAGCAGGCTGCTCTCGACCCCCTGCACCGAGGCCAAAGGAAAGGCCTGCCGCAACGCCACCATGCCATGACCCAGGCCACTGCCCGCGTCCAGCACCGCCGCACCTGGGGCCAGCGTCACGGCTTCGCCCAAACCCCTCAGCGCTTCCGGGGGGGTGGGAAACACGGGTGCATCGCGCCAGGCCTGCAAGGGGTACACGACCAGCAGCAGCAGGGCCAGTGCCAGCCAGCCCCCGGGGCCCACCGAGGAAACCCCGGCTGTCGTCAGCATCAGCACGGGCAGCCCGCCCAGCACCAGCCAGCGCCGCCAACCGGGAAGCACCCAAGCCTGGAACCACAGCGCCGGCACCGTGCCCAGCAGCAGCGCAAGCCCGGCCGGCCAACCGAGCCACGAGGCCGTCAGCATGAGCGTCCACCCGCCTGCCCAGGCGAAAACTGCGGGCAGCGGCCAGCGGCGCCAGGCGCGGGACTCAGGCCGCACAGCCACGGCCCTGCACCATCAGATCATCGAAATCATCAACTCGTGGTTGAGCACGAGGTTGACCTCGGTGGCGGGCAGCGAGCGGACCACGCGGTACATGCTGGTATTGGTATCGCGCAGCGCCGCATCGGGCAGCAGACGCCCGTCCGCCCCCCGAAGGCTCGCCACCCGCGGCAGGTCTGCGCGCGACCCGCGCGAGATCACGATCCCCACCTCCTGATTGGCCAGTGAGACAAAGGTGCCGGGCGGGTACAAGCCCAGCGCCTTCAGCAGGGCCGAGCCAATCTCGTCAAGCTTGCCATTCGGGCCGATGCAGGCCCGCTTGGCAGCCTGAAGAGGTGACATGGGGCCGCGGTACTTGCGTCGGCTCAGACGTGCGGTGAAAATGTCCACCCGCATCAGCAGTCTGGCCAGCTTGTTCGGCGGCGCCAGCTCCTCGAAGGCGATGTGGTCCTGCTGCCAGGAGTGGTGCCAGCGCACCGCACCGGTCCAGATCGCATCCTCCACGCCGCTGGACTTCAGCAACTCCTGCGCGGTGATGCTGTGCTGCTCGATCTCCTCGCGCATCTCCACCGTCGGCGTGATGTCGCTGTTGCCGAGGGTGTCCTGCAACCCGGTCATGGTCACGTTCATGGTCAGGGCTGCCAGGCCCAGCGCCTGCACCCAATCGCGGGGCCAGCCCAATACCCGGGCAGCGGCCTGGCACACCAGGCACACCAGCATGGCGTGGAGCGCGGAGTAGTGGTCCTCGGGCTGGCTGGATCGGTAGACCAGGTAATACAAGGATCCATCCGGACTGCGGTTACCCAGCTGCTGCACCCGACGGTGCGCACGAATGACACGCGTGAGCCAGTCGCTGCGGGGCGTTGCGTCGAGCAACGCGGCAGTCAGGAGTCTGTGCAGCGAATCCCATTCTTCGGCAAGAGACAGCTGCTTGCCAAAGCCCGTGTCCAGGAACTGGCTTTCCCGGAACCTGGAGTCGGGCTTGGCGTCGCCCACCTGCGCCTGCGCCCGCGGAGGCGGCGGGGACGACGACGGGGCCTGGGGCGGGGGCGGGTTGAGCATGTTCTTCAGCGGTGCAGGCATCAGGCCCTTCCATTTGTGGGCCAGGCTCTCGTCAATGAAAACGCGCTCGCTGGCCAGGACCCGATGCAATTTCTCATTGTCCACCGTCTGGCCCTCGGCCAACAGCAGTGAGCCCTCTGCGTCGTAAATGTCCACAGGGGCTGGGTCGCCTGCGCGCAGGGTACCGGCGGGGACGGGCAGGAGTCTCACGGTGCTCAAGGGCCTTGGGCTGGAACAAGAAACTTGGAGAGGCAGGGGATCACCCGCAACTTGCATTGTGCGATACGCGGCATGGCCCGGCCCACCCAGCGGGCCATACCCCGCCTCCTAAGGCCCTCACGCCCCAGCTGTCGGTTTGCCACCATGAATCCTTCCAGCTCATGCAAGGAAGGCACGCTCAAGCAATGAAGAACAAAGGCCCCAACCGCGAGAGGCGGTTGGGGCCCTGAGACCTCGGCACACCCAGAGCCCTCTGCGGGGGCTCCGGGAAGGCCGGCGATCAGCGCAGCAGGCTCAGGATGGCCTGGGGGCCCTGGTTCGCCTGGGCGATCATCGCCGTGGCTGCCTGCTGCATCACCTGAGCACGCGACAGGGCCGCCGTTTCCTTCGCGAAGTCCGCATCCTGGATGCGCCCACGCGAGGCCGTGAGGTTCTCGGAGGCCACCGCCAGGTTCGAGACCGTGGATTCGAACCGTGACTGCAGAGCGCCCAACTTGGCGCGTTCATTGTTCAGGAACTGCAGGGCGGAGTCCATGATCTTCATGGCCTTGGTGGCTCCGGTGAACGTGCTCACGTCCACGTCCGCGACAGCACTCAAGGTGGCGTTGGCCGACGTGTTGCTGAAGAACCCACCCGTGGCACTGTTCACTGCCGAGAACGACTTCTCGCTGTCCAGCGTGATGTAGCCGCTGACCAGGGCGTCGTTGGCAGTCGTGTTGGCCGTCAGGGTGACCGCCGCAGTCGTGTCGCCGTCCGCTTCGCGCTTGCTCACGGTCACGTTACCGGCGTTTTGCGTGGCCGTGTCGCTCAGCAAGACGTCGTTGCCGGTCTCGTTGGTCAGGATGATCTTGTCGGCGGTGCCGTTCAGCGTGGCCGTCACGCCCGTCTTGGCACTGTGCTCGTTGATGGCCGACAGCGCAGAGTTCAGGCCGTCAGCGGTGGCGTTCGCCGTCAGCGTGAAGGAGAGCGTCTGCGCGGTGGTGTTGTCCGACCGCAGAGTCAAGCTGTAGGCCCCCGCCGCCGCGAACCCCACCTCAAGCTCGGTGCGCGCGCTGGCATTCACACCCGTGGAACCGGACACCAGGTTGATGTTGTTGGCCACGTCCTTGGCGGTCTGGCCCGCGCTCACGTTGACGGTGGAAGAACCCAGCGACCCGCTGATCGTGGCGGTGCCAGCGGCGATGCCGTTGGTGCCCCAACCGCCAGCCGCAGCCGTTACGCCGTTGCCCCCCAAGTCGTAATTCCCGTAGCTGGTCGTGCGGGCATTGACCATCGTGGTGTTGATCACCTGGTTGGCATTGGCGCCCACCTGGTAGGCCTGCGTGCCGAACGTGCCATCGAACAGGTTCTTGCCGTTGAACTGGGTGGTCTTGGCGACGCGATCCAGTTCAGAGGCCAGTTGCGTCACTTCCTGCTGCAGAGCCTTGCGGTCCGTGGAATTGTTGGTGGCGTTGGCGGACTGCACCGCCAGTTCGCGGATACGCTGCAGGTTCGAGCTCATGGTGCCCAAGGCGCCTTCGGCCGTCTGCGACAGCGAGATGGCGTCATTGGCGTTACGCGCCGCCTGGTTCAGGCCGCGGATCTGGGATGTGAACCGCTCCGAGATGGCCAAGCCCGCGGCGTCGTCCTTGGCGGTGTTGATGCGCAGGCCGGAAGACAGGCGGGCCATGGCAGTGGACAGATCGCCCGACGTCCTAGAGGCGTTGCGCTGGGCCGTGAGCGACATTACGTTGGTGTTGATGGACTGCGACATGATGACTCCAGTTCAGGTGAGATTGCCCGGCACCGTGCCGGTCCTGCCCGCCATTTCCTTGTGTCGACGGGCCCCGGAAGCGAATGTTCGATCCCGATGGAGGCACTTTCGGCATCCCCGCCGGGCAACTTGAGGCAGGTCGAGAACTTTTTTCTGCCTGCTGGGCGCACCTGGGCCGGCCCGGGGCGGCGTTGCCACCGCAGGTTCAGATGCGGTGCAAGTCGTCTTGTCAGACAACTTCCTACACAATCCTTCGCCGATTTCCTACAACCCCCATCGCCATGAGATGACTGAAGCCTGGCCCGCGGCTGACTACATTGCGGACATCTTCAAGTCGAGGCGCCCGTCCGCCCTCTGACCGAGCAGGCAGCGTCAGGACAAACCATCTCAGCGGGGTTCAGCATGTCCAAGTCCAAGGCAGAGCGATCTCACCACACACACCGGCGCGGAGCGAAGCAGGCGGTGTCTACAGCCGGCAGCCGCATCGCCGATCTGCATCGCCAGGAGAAGTGGCAGGAACTTGCCACCGAATGCAAGCGCCGTCTGGCAAGGGCCGCGAAGGACCTGGAAGCCCACAGCAACCTGGGATTCGCCTTGTACAGGGGCGGAAGGTTCGAAGAAGCCAAGCGTGCGTTCCAGGCGGCTCTTCAGGTTTACCCTGATGACGCGGACATCCTGGCCAACATGGCGAACATGCTGGTGGAGCGCTCGTTGCCAGAGGAGGCCCTGCTCCTGGCAGAAAGGGTCCGCAAGCTTCGTCCTGATCACGCGGTGCCCTGGTTGCTCAAGGGCATGTGCCTGCATCAACTCTGGCGCCACGAAGAAGGTCTTGCAGCGGCCGAGAAGGCCGTGGAGCTTGCCGAGAACGAGGTACGCCTTGCAGACGCCCTGAACCTGCGTGCCATTCACCGCAGAGAGTTGGGAGAGACCGACAAGGCCATCGAAGACTGCGAGCATGTGATCAAGTTGCGCCCCAACGACAGCCGCTACCGGGGAAACCTGATGCTTTTCCTGCTGTCAGACCCCAGGCTCACGCCGAACAAGCTTGCCGCGGCAGCGCGCGAGCATGGTGCAGCCGCCGAGGCCGCGGTACACGTCAGCCGTGAGTACGAGCGCAAGTCCATTGATCGAAACCCGGACCGGAAGCTGCGCATCGGCTTTCTTTCGCCGGACCTGCGCATTCATGCGGTCATGCACTTCCTGGAACCCTTGCTGGCCCGATTGGACAGAGACCAGTTCGAGATCTGGTCTCTGTACCTGATGCATCAGGAAGATCAGGTCACCGAGCGCGCCCGCAAGCTGTCAGACCACTTCCTGTCGCTGGCAGGACTGAACCTCGAACAGAGCGTCCGAAAGGTCCGCAGCCTGGACCTGGACATCGTCATCGATCTGGCCGGCCATTCGGCGCATAACGGCCTGCCCATCCTGGCAGCGCAAGTGGCCCCCGTGCAAGTGACCTGGCTCGGGTTTCCGTCCACCACGGGCATGAAATCGATCCATTACAGGTTGACCGATGGAGTGACAGATCCCGCAGGTGCCGATGGTTGGTACACGGAAAAACTGGTTCGGATGAACGGCTTCTTCTGCTGCTACCGCCCCATGATCAGAAGGCCCCTGCTCCAGTACCAGGAGGCCTATGCCGTCAAGCCCACCCCCGCCAAGCGCAACGGCTACGTGACCTTCGGCTCGTGCAACAACCTGTCGAAGCTCACCGACGATGTGCTGAGGACCTGGGCGCGTGTGCTGGGCCAGGTTCCAGGGTCCAGGCTGCTGATCGAAGGCAAGGATCTCGGCAGGGCAGACTTCGCCGCCAAGTTCACCGCGCGCTGCGAACGGGCTGGCATTTCCGCCGACCGGCTGCGTCTGGTGAATCTGGACCCCAAGAACCAGTACCTGACCTACCATGACATCGACATTGCGCTGGATCCGTTTCCCTTGACGGGCGGCACCACCAGTTGTGACGTACTTTGGATGGGCGTTCCCATGGTCACGCTGGAAGGCGAGATGTTCAGCAGCCGCATGGGCGTGGGTCTTCTGACAACGATTGGAAAGCCTGAATGGATCGCACGTGACGTGGACGATTACGTCGCCGTTGCCGCCCGCCTGGCCCAGGATCATGAAGCGCTGGACCGGATTCGCATGGCGGGCAGGCCACTGATGGAAAACTCCCCTGTCATGAACGAAGCGCTGCATGCGCGGGAGTTCGGCACGGCGCTGCGCCGGATGTGGCAGGAGTGGCTGGGCTCCTCCAGGCAGGTAACGATCTCCGAGACGTGGGAACAGACGCAAGGCCCGGACCGCGTCGGTGCGGAAGCTGGCTTGGCGCACGGGGCAAATGAGCAGGCCCCCGGGGGAGCCGTGCAGGTGGTGACCCACCGCAGCGGCCGGGTCAGCATCCACCAGGCCTACAGGGAACTCGAGGCGGTTCTGGCACAGGCCAAGGCCGCCCCCCCGTCGCCGTTGCCCGAACAGCATGACAAACTCAAGGCGGAGTGGATGGCCGCTGCAGACGAAGCCAAACTGCTGATGGCCACCTTGCCGGGAGACCCCATGGCCTTTGCAGTTCTGGCTGAAGTTGAACTGGCCCACGGCAACTCGGTGGCCGCCGAGCACTACATGGAATGGGCCGTGCGAGGATTGACCGCTCACCAGGCGGCTTGCTGACCGGCCCCTCCTCGCGACTCCTCCATGAACACGATCCGGGAGAGCCTCTGGTGAAAGCCGTCATCCTGGCCGGTGGGTTGGGCACCCGCATCAGCGAGGAAACCCACCTGCGGCCCAAGCCCATGATCGAGATCGGGGGGCGTCCCATCCTGTGGCACATCCTGAAGATGTACTCGGCCCACGGGGTGGACGACTTCGTCATCTGCTGCGGCTACAAGGGCTATCTGATCAAGGAGTACTTCGCCAACTATTTCCTGCACATGTCGGATGTCACCTTCGACATGCAGCACAACCAGATGGAGGTGCACCAGCGCAAGGCCGAGCCTTGGAGGGTGACGCTGGTGGACACGGGCGAAGACACGATGACGGGAGGCCGCCTGAAGCGGGTGGCCCGCTACCTGGAGGGCGATGAGGCCTTCTGCTTCACCTACGGCGATGGTGTGAGCAGCCTGGACATCTCGGCCAGCATTGCCTTCCACCGACAGCATGGGCGCCTGGCCACGGTGACGGCCGTGCAGCCGCCCGGCCGGTACGGAGCGCTGAAGATGGATGAAGACCGTGTCACCGGATTTGCAGAGAAGCCGCGAGGCGACGGTGGCCTCATCAACGGCGGATTCTTCGTCCTGTCTCCTCAGTGTGTTGATCTGATCGCATCAGACTCCACGAGCTGGGAGGTGGAGCCCCTGGCGCAACTGGCGTCCATGGACCAGCTCCGGGCCTTCCGTCATGACGGGTTCTGGCAGCCCATGGACACGCTGCGGGAGAAGAATCTTCTGGAGGAACTTTGGACAAGCGGCCAGGCCCCCTGGAAAGTCTGGTGAAACCGAGCGACGCCCGGATGAGTACGCCGCCAGCCCCGCCGGACCCCCACTTCTGGCAGGGCCGCCGGGTTCTGCTGACGGGTCACACAGGTTTCAAGGGCAGTTGGCTGGCATGGTGGTTGCGCCGCATGGGTGCCCGGGTGCACGGCCTGGCGCTGGCGCCTGCCACAGAGCCGGCGCTATTCAATCTGCTGCATCTGGAGCGTGACCTGGCGGGTCACCAGATCGGTGATGTCACGGACACGGCCGCCGTCGCCCGAGCCGTGCGCGATTGCAACCCGGAGGTGGTGCTCCATCTGGCGGCCCAGGCGCTGGTGCGGCCGGGCTACGAAGATCCGCTGGGCACCTTTGCCACCAACGTGATGGGCACAGCCACGCTGCTGGATGCGCTGCGCCAGGCCCCTTCACTGAAAGTGGCGGTGGTGGTCACCACCGACAAGGTGTACCGAAACCGCGAATGGGCCTTCCCGTACCGCGAGACGGACGAGTTGGGGGGGCACGACCCCTACAGCGCCAGCAAGGCGGCGAGTGAACTGGTGCTCAACTGCTGGCGCTCTTCCTGGCTGGATCGGCAGGGCGTGGCAGTGGCCAGCGCGCGTGCCGGCAACGTCATCGGCGGGGGCGACTGGTCACGCGAGCGTCTGCTGCCTGATGCGGTGCGCGCCTGGCAGGCCGGCAGGGTGCTGGAGGTGCGCCGCCCGTCGGCCACCCGCCCCTGGCAGCATGTGCTGGAACCCTTGTGCGGCTACCTGCGGCTGGCGGAAGTGCTTTGGACGAAGCCGCAACTGGCCAGCGCCTACAACTTCGGCCCCCTGACCCAGGACGCCGCCACCGTTCGCAGCATCATCGAGCAGGCGCAGCGCGCCTGGGGAGGCGGCGAGGTGCAGTGGGGCGACGGCAGCGAAGGCCCGCACGAGGCGGGCTGGCTGGCGCTGGAAGTGGCCAAGGCCCGTGAGGCACTGGGCGTGCAACCGCGCTGGGGCCTTGAACAGGCCGTTGAGCGCACGCTGCAGTGGTACCGGGGCCTGGAACAGGGTGCGCCTGCCCAGGCGCTGTGCGAGGCAGATCTGCAGGCCTTTCTGGGGAGCCTGGCATGAGGGCTGCTGCCGCTTCCCGCTCCGAATCACGCTTTGAGCTTGAAGCCCTGGGTTTGCAGGGGTTGGTGGCGGTCCGTCGCCAGCGCATGGCCGACGAACGGGGCTCGCTCAGCCGCCTGTTCTGTGCCGATGAACTGGCCGCTGCCGGATGGGACTGGCCCGTGGCCCAGATCAACCACACCGTGACGCTGCACCGCGGCGCGGTGCGGGGCTTTCACTTTCAGCGTCCGCCCCATGCGGAAGCCAAGTTGGTGAGCTGCCTGCGCGGTGCCGTGTGGGACGTGGCGGTGGACCTGCGGCAGGGCTCCCCCACCTTCTTGCAGCACCGTGCCCTCGAGCTGTCGGCCGACAACGGCCAGGCCCTGCTCATCCCCCCTGGCTTTGCCCACGGGTTCCAGGCGCTGCGTGAAGGGGTCGAACTGCTGTACCTGCACAGTGCGGCCCATGCGCCGGGCTTCGAGGGCGGGCTGCATCCGCAGGACCCGGCACTGGCCGTCACCTGGCCGCTGGAGGTGACGCAGATGTCCTTGCGCGACCGATCACACCCGTTCATGGACCTGTCGGCCTTTGAAGGAATCTCCCTGCCATGAAGTGCAGACACTGCGGTCAGAGCGTCACCCTGCCCTTCTGCGACCTGGGCACTGCCCCGCCCTCGAACGCCTACCTGCGCGCTGACCAACTGGACGCGCCTGAGCGGTACTACCCCTTGCGCGTGAAGGTCTGCAGCCATTGCTGGCTGGCACAGACACAGGACTTTGCCGGCGCGGGCGACCTGTTCGACGCCGAATACGGCTACTTCAGCAGCACCTCCTCCAGTTGGCTGGCGCACGCCAAGGCCTATGTGGAGCAGATGACGCAACGCTTCGGTCTGGGCCCCCAGAGCCACGTGGTGGAGGTGGCCGCCAACGATGGCTACCTGCTGCGCCACGTGCAGGCGCAGGGGGTGCCTTGCACCGGCATCGAACCCACGGCCAGCACGGCGGCCGCAGCCCGCGCCCTGGGGCTGAACGTGGTCGAGGAGTTCTTCGGTACCGCGCTGGCCGGGCGCCTGCGGGCGCAAGGCCTTGCGGCCGACCTGATGGCCGCCAACAACGTGCTGGCCCATGTGCCCGACATCAACGACTTCGTGGCCGGCTTTGCGCACCTGCTCAAGCCGACCGGCGTGGCGACGTTCGAGTTTCCGCAGTTGCTGAACCTGGTGCGCTTTCACCAGTTCGACACCCTGTACCACGAGCACTTCTCGTACCTGTCGCTCACCGCGGTGCAGCGCATCTTCCAGGCCAACGGCCTGCAGGTGTTCGATGTGGAGGATCTCCCCACCCATGGCGGCAGCCTGCGGGTCTACGCACAGCGGTCGGACAGCGCGCCCCATGCCCTGCAGCCGGCTGTGCAGCGCCAGCTCCAGGCCGAGACGGAAGCGGGGGTGCTGACGCCGGGCTTCTATGCAGGGCTGCAGGCCGCCGCCGAAGGGATCAAGAACGCGCTGCTGCGCTTCTTGCTGGACGCGCAGCGAGACGGCCTGAAGGTCGCGGCCTACGGTGCTGCGGCCAAAGGCAACACCCTGTTGAACTTCGCCGGGGTACGGCCCGATCTGCTGCCCTACGTGGTGGACCGCAGCCCCGGCAAGGTGGGCCGCTTCATGCCGGGAAGCCGCATCCCCATCGTCAACGAAGCGCACCTGCAGGCCGACCGCCCTGACCGCATCCTCATCCTGCCGTGGAATCTGGCGCAGGAGGTGACGGGCCAGTTGGCGTATGCGCAGCAGTGGGGGGCGCGATTCGTCAGGGCCGTACCGCAACTGGAAGTGTTCGATCAGACGCTTCCCTCGAAGGCTTGAAGCAGGCGCACACGCCCATCGCATGAGACAGGAGTTTCCATGAGCAACGACCCCAGAGATCTCGACGGCTCGCGGCTGCGCCGCGCACTTCACCTGCTTGGCCGCGACGAGGCGCTTCGTCGAGACCTGATGGAATGGCTGGTGCGTTCCGAGTCGCGCTTTTCCGAAGCGCTGGCCGTTCGTGATGACATCACCGGCCCGATCATCGACGCCTTGCACGACGATGCAGACCTGTACCAGAAGGAACTCTCGGACGGAACGAGGTTCGAGTTCCTCTACCGCACGAAGATCGCCAGGGACTTTCTGCTGTCCCAGCCCTCGTCACCAGACCACGTGTGGGAGCCCCAGACCACGCGCCTGCTGTGCCACCTGGCGGACGCCTCACGGGCGGATGTCCTGATCGGCGGCGCCTACTTTGGGGACCATGCGGTGCTGATGGGGCGGCGGCTCCTGGCTGCCGGCCGACGCGTGCATTGCTTCGAACCCAATGATGCCCAGAGAGGCATGCTGATCCGCAACGCCACTCTGAATGCCTTGACCAATCTGGACATTCACGCCCTCGGTCTGTGGCACGAAAGCTCCCAGCTTCTGCGCCTGGACGGGTTTGATTCCTTCGCCAACGCCGTGCCCGCAACCGATGATCAATCGGGTTTCCAGACGATCACCATTGACGACTATCTGGCAAGACAGGGGCGTCAGCTGTCGGTGCTGATGCTGGACATCGAGGGTGCGGAACTGCAGGCCCTCAAGGGCGCTCGACGAACGCTTGAACGGGACCGGCCTTCGGTCGTCTTCGAAGTTCATCGAGACTACGTGGACTGGAGCGCCGGCCTGGAGTCCACGGAAATCTGCCGACTGCTGTCCGATCTGGGCTACAGCCTCTTCGCCGTGCGTGACTTCAATACCAACCAGGACATGCATGGACGACGCATCGAGCTGGTGCCCGCGTCCACCGCATACCTCACCGGGCCGCCTCACGGCTTCAACATGCTCGCGGTCCGACATGACTTTGCGTTGGACCCTGCGGTTTTCTCTGTGGTGGACGGTGTCAGCCCCAAGCTGCTGTGGCACAAGGATCCCGCGTTGCACCACCCTAAGGAGCCGCCCAAGGCTTGAGCAGGTCACCGACCTTGGAGACAGGCACACCGTCACGGCCCATGCGGCAAGCGACCATCATCGGAGCCGCAGGCTTCGTCGGGTCTGCCCTGCACCGGCGGCTGCACGCCCTGGGGTGGCACTGCAACGTCCCTGCGCGCTCGGCCACCTGGCGTCCTCAAGGAGAACTGGGCCACCTCTTCTATTGCGCCGGCCTGACGGCCGATTACGCAAGACGCCCGGTGGACACGGTCGAAGCGCATGCCGGTTTGCTGTCGCGGGTTCTGGAGTCGGGCAGGTTTGAATCTCTGGTGTACCTGTCTTCCACACGCTTGTACGACGGTCAGCCGCAGGCCCGAGGTGCAGCCGAGCCAGGCGCCTTCTTGCTGGACCCCGGCCATGCCAGGAACCTGTACGACCTCTCCAAGTTGCTGGGCGAGAACCTCTGCAGCACGATGGGTAACAGCAGAGCACGGGTGGCCCGGCTGGCCTGCGTGTACCAGGATGACACGGACCTGGACGGATTCCTCCCTGGGCTGCTGCGCCAGGTGCTCGCCTGCCCGCCCGGCTCCACCGTCCGGGTCGACTCGTCACCCGGATTCGAACGCGACTACGTCCATGTCGATGATGTGGTGGAGGCGCTCATCAAGATCGCGCTGCACGGCCGGGATGCGAGCTACAACGTCGCCACCGGCGTCAACGTCAGCAACCAAGTCCTTGCGGCGCAGCTCGCACGCCTTTCAAGCGTGCACCTGAGCTTTTCCCGGGCCGATCAACCTGCACCGGCCCTGCGGGTGGACAACGCCCGGCTGACCGAGGCACTGGACTGGCATCCGCGATCGCTGGAGGACGCCCTGTGCACCTGGGCCATGGCGAGGGGACTGAAGAAGAGGACAAGCGAATGAACATCGTCCACCTGGACCTCAGCGAACTGGCGGCCTACGTCCGGCGGCAGATCATGAACCTGCTGCCCATGCCGGAATGCGCCGAGGCGGGGTTGATCGATGTACATCTCGATGCCAGCCTGGACCGGCTGGAGCGCTGTATCGGCGGGGTGAAAGTCTGGACGCCGGGACGGTTTGACGTGCTGCACTCTTCACAGTACTGCATCTTCCTGTACTACCTGGCCAACACCATCTGGCGGCACGAGCAGGCGGCCAATGTCTGCACCCGCCTGTTCCTGCTGAACAAGGCCCTGAACGGGATTGATTGCTTCTACGAAATCGAACTGCCCGAAGTCTTTTTCATCGGGCACTCGGTCGGCATCGTCCTGGCCAAGGCGACCTACGGCAACCACCTGGTGCTCTACCAGAACAGCACCGTGGGCAAGAACCACGGAGTGGCTCCGGTTCTTGGCGACCGCGTGGTGCTCTATCCCAACTCGGCGGTGATCGGCCGATGCCGGATCGGCAGCGGCAGCCTCATCTCGCAAGGGGTCAGTGTCGTCAACCGCGACACGCCTGGCGAAACAGCTGTGTTCCGCGGCGAAAGAGGCGACCTGTTGTTCAAGCGGCTTCAGCGCAACGTGTTCACAGACTTTTTCAGGGAATCGTCCTGAGGTCCCAACCTCAGTTGTTACCGCTGCTTGACTTCTGCAGCATCGACATCTGCTGCGACACATAAGAGTTCAGAGAGTTGAACTTTGCAATCGTGGTGTCCAGTGACGAGTACTCTTTGCGCAAGCGCTTCTCCACCGCCGCCACCCGTTCCTGGTACCGGGTCTGATCCTTCTGATTGGCGTCCAGCTGGCTCTTCAACGACTTCGTCATGTTGGGCACGGTTCCACCGGTCACCGCCAGCAATCCGTCTGTCATGGTCTGGAACCCCTTGCCCAGGCCCGCAGCACCCGGCGCCAGCGACGATGCCGTCATCGCCGTCTTCATTTCGTCAAGGTTGTTCAGGGCCTTGTCGAGCTTGGCGCTCGCAACCTGCAATGTCCCGTCACGCTGCATCTCGATGCCCATGCTGGACAAGGTGTTGAACGTGGTCGACGCCGTGGTGGATTCGACCGTCTTGGACTTCAACTGGTTGAAGATGCCCACCACGGCGCTGTTGCCCTGGAAGATGCCGGCCTGCTTGGTGGCCGGGTCGTACTTCGTCTGATCGGACAGGAACTTGGACAGCGTGTTGTAGGCGCTCACGAAACCGTTCACCGCCTGGCGAACCGATGCAGTGTCCTTGCCGACGGCGAGGGTCAGGTTGGCCGTGGTGACCTTCCTGGCTGTGAAGCTCACACCCTGCAGCGCGCCCGTGAACACGTTGCTGGCCGACTTCACCTCGATGCCGTTGACGGTCGCCACCGCATCTGCGGCGGTGACGGTTCTGGACATCTGCGCTGCTGAGTTCTCGGGGTCGTAGGCCAGCCTCGACAAGCCCGCGCCGTCCGTGTTGATGCCGTCGTCGTCGGTAACCGTCAGCCTGAAGCCGTTCACCGCGCCCGTGGCGGTGGACTGAAGCGACAGGCGAACACCATTGGCGTCAGTCACCAATGAGGCCGAGACTCCCGCATTCAGGGCATTGATCTTGTCCCTGATGGCGCTGAGCGAATCGCCTGCGGCAATGGTGACGGGGGACGGGGTACTGCCACTCTTGGGCGAGAAGACGTCGCCCGGCAGCCATTGCCCCAGACTGAGCGTCAGTATTCCTGAACCCACGGTCTGGGTGGACGCGGTGAACTGCCCGGACCCTGAAACCAGGGTCTGTCCTGCAGCCAGGGACGTGACCCCCACCGAGAAGGAGCCGAGGGCGGGCGTTGAACCGCTGGCCAAGGAAGCCGTCACCGAGGCCGAGTCGCTCGAGGTGACGTTCATCGCCTCGTAGGTGCTGGCGGTGGCCAGCTTCTTGGCGGCGTCCTGCAAGCCGCTCAGTGAGCCCTGCAACTGGCCGATGCCACTGAGCTTGGTCTGCAGGGTGGCGGCCTTGACCTGAAGATTCTGGATAGGCTGGCGTTCCAGCGACACCAACTGCGTGACGATGGAGTTCACGTCCAGGCCACTGCCGATACCGGGTGAAGACAAGCCCGCCATCTGGACCTCGTTTCTTCAATGAGCGATCGGGCCCGAACGGCGTGCCGAACGGGCCCTGAACTGCTGTTTGCGCAAAGGGCCTCAACCGCCCCGCAGCAACTGCAGCACCTGTTGCGGCGCCTGGTTGGCCTGCGCCAGCATGGCGTTGGCCGCCTGCTGAAGCACTTGGGCCCTTGAGAGCGCGGCAGTTTCCTTCGCGAAGTCCGCATCCTGAATGCGGCCGCGTGAGGCCGTGAGGTTCTCGGAGGCCACCTGGTTGTTGCTGACCGTGGATTCGAACCTTGATTGCAGGGCGCCCAGCTTCGCACGCTCGCTGTTCAGCAGGGCGAGCGCGGAGTCCACCACCTTGAGGGCTTTGGTGGATCCGGTGAACGTGCTCACGTCGATCGACGCGACAGTGCTCAAGTCGGCGTTGGCCGACGTGTTGCTGAAGAACCCGCCCGTGGCACTGTTCACTGCCGAAAACGATTTGTCGCCGTCCAGCGTGATGTAGCCGCTGACCAGGGCGTCGTTGGCAGTCGTGTTGGCCGTCAGGGTGACCGCGGCCGTCGTATCGCCGTCCGCTTCGAGCTTGCTCACGGTCACATTGCCGGCGTTTTGCGAGGCCGTGTCGCTCAGCAAGACGTCGTTGCCGGTGTCGTTGGTCAGGATGATCGCATCGGCGCTGGCGTTCAGCACGGCCGTTACGCCCGTCTTGGAACTGTGCTCATTGATGGCCGACAGGGCAGAGTTCAGGCCGTCAGCGGTATTGTTCGCCGTCAGCGTGAAGGAGATCGTCTGCGCGGTGCTGTTGTCCGACCGCAGATTCAAGGTGTAGGCCCCCGCCGACGCGAACGACACCTGAACCTCGGTGCGCGCGCTGGCACTCACCCCCGTGGAACCGGACACCTGGTTGATGTTGTTGGACACGTCCTTGGCGGTCTGGCTCGCGTTCACGTTGACCGTGGCAGAACCCAGCGACCCGCTGATCGTGGCGGTGCCAGCGGCGATGCCGTTGGTGCCCCAACCGCCAGCCGCAGCCGTTACGCCGTTGCCCCCCAACCCGTAATTCCCGATGGCAGTGGTACGGGCGTTGACCATCGTGGTGTTGATCACCTGGTTGGCGTTGGCGCCCACCTGGAACGCCTGGCTGCCGAAGGTGCCATCGAACAGGTTCTTGCCATTGAACTGGGTGGTCTTGGCCACGCGGTCCAGTTCGGAAGCCAGTTGGGACACCTCCTGCTGCAGGGCCTTGCGGTCTGAGGCGTTGTTGGTGGCATTGGCGGACTGCACCGCCAGTTCGCGGATACGTTGCAGGTTCGAGCTCATGGAACCCAAGGCCCCTTCAGCCGTCTGCGCCAGGGAGATGCCGTCGTTGGCGTTGCGCGCCGCCTGGTTCAGGCCGCGGATCTGGGAGGTGAAGCGCTCAACGATGGCCACCCCCGCGGCGTCATCCTTGGCGCCGTTGATGCGCAGGCCCGAAGACAGGCGAGCCATGGAGATGGAGAGCTCGCCCGAAACCTTGGCAGCGTTGCGCTGAGCGGTCAGGGCGGAGGTGTTGGTGTTGATGGACTGAGACATGGGCCAATTCCTTTCAGTGTGAATGACACCCTTGCGAGTGCACCGGTCAACCAGCGGATGCTTTGTTGTTGGCGGCACCGCTCGCGATACCGGTATCTTCGGCGTCTGGCTGAAGAGTGATCGTTCGAAATCAGCCCGAAGAGCCGGTCAATTCGTTTCAGACTGGTACCTTCCACATGAAGGGGCAGCGGCGGCGCGAGACGGGTACGAGCTGGGCCTACCAGAACACGGCCGGCTCGACGCTCGGGGAGGCCACGTTCACCCATAACCTGTACCGCACGCACGCGGGCTGGAAGATCACCGTGCTGACGCAGCACGACAGCGACTGAACACGCGCTAGCGCCCACCGTCGCCTCCTATGCCGGACCAGTGTCCGGCGTCACAGGACATGCCTCGGGCTCACGGGTGTCGCGCTTGCTCGATATCAAGTTGAGGGTCAGCTTCGCGGCAGTGAGATCGAGCACCCGACCGGCGCTGGCCGACCCTTAAGCGCCATCCGCTCGATCTGATTGCCCGCTCGGACCCTGTCAGCGGTGCGCTGCAGGGAGCTGTGCTGGCGTCAGGCTGGATACAAAGGCTGAACCACCAGGCGAACGCCCAGTGCGGTGCAGACGCGGTTGACTGTGTCGAAACGCGGCGCGCTGCCGGGCCGCAAGGCCTTGTAAAGCGCCTCCCTTGTGATGCCTGCCGCCTTGGCGATATCGGTCATGCCGCGAGCGCGGGCGATGTCACCCAGCGCGGCGGACAGCAGGCCAGCGTCGTTGGCCTGCAGGATGTCAGTCAAGTATGCGGCAATGGCCTCGTCACTGTCGAGGTAGGGAGCGGCATCAAACACCGGCAGCTCGTCAACCTTGATTCGTGCATTCATCTTCGTTTCCTCAATCAATCCAGCGAGGCGGCAAGCGCCTTCGCACGCCTGATGTCGCTCTTCTGTGTGCGCTTGGATCCACCGGCCAGCAGGACAATGAGTTGGCCGCCCCGCTGCGTGAAATAGATGCGCCAGCCAGCCCCGATGTGGATGCGAAGCTCAGAGACACCTTCGCACACCGGTTCCACGTCGCCAAGAAGTCCTCGTTCAAGCCGCTTGATCCGAGCGACCATCACGCCGCGGACCGACGCGTCTGCCAGATGGTCGAGCCAGGACGTGAACTCAGGGAGTGCCTTGACGCTGAACACAAGGGAATTGTAATCGCTCGATTACAAAGCGTCAGACTCGCCTTGTCGAACCGCTGCACGCGGGGGGTCTTGTCCTAAGCCGGCACGCACGATTACGCTTTGCTCGCCTCCAGTCCGGCCGCTGCGGAATGCCCGCTGGTGCCAACCTGAGACGGCCGGATACCGGAACTGCTCGCCCCAGACCGGACAGACAGGGTGCGGGCTTGAAGGTCAGCACAATGGCGCCGAGATCGCATGGCTGCGAGCCTGTGCGACTGTCGGCTGGGCCCTGGCCCACTCAATCCAGTTCGGCTGTGCATTCGTTGGCACCGACCGGTTGGCGCACAAGGGCGCAGCGGCGACGGTACCGTTCCCGATGTTCATCGTGCTGATGGCTTGTGTGCAGATCTCCCTGGCGCGTTTCGCGGCCAAGCGCTGCTGGGTGAACTGAGTACGCGAGCAACACCGCGCGCATCGAATCCGGACCGCTCGGGCGGCGAGTTGCTGGTGCAGTGAAAAGGGCCTGTCACTCCAGGGCAGACAGAAGGCAGGATCCGCAAGAAGCAAATTGGAATGCTCAAGTCAGAAGGACCCGCAGCCGATAACCGATGCATCCATTCACTCTCATTGGTACGACCACCATGCTGCCCACCAGTGCATTTGCTTCCCCAGCGGGCGCCCGCTCCCGGCTGGCCACGTATGCCCGTCTGGAAGTGGAAACCCAACTGCCGGAAGCGAACCCTCACCGCCTCATCCTGATGTTGATGGACGGCTTCTTCGACGCCGTGGCCCGCGCCCGGGGGGCAATGAAGGAGGGCCAGATAGCCGCCAAGGGTGAGGCTGTCTGCAAGGCGATCCGGATCATCGACGAGGGGTTGCGCTGTGCGCTGGATCTCAAGAACGGGGGCAAGCTGGCCTCGGACCTGGATTCCTTGTATCTGTACATCACGCAGAAGCTGACCTTGGCCAATGCGCGCAACGACGACGCTGCCCTGGTGGAATGCACGGAACTGCTGCGCCCCATCAGGGAGGCCTGGGCCGCCATCACGCCACCGCCCGGCACCGACCGCCCCTCTTGAAAACAGTCCTGCAGCTGGCTTCAGGCATTGCAGTCGGTCGGATGGCACCTGTAACCCCGCCCATTTCATGGGATGCAGAATCCAGCCGCTCCTCAAGCCCGGGCCGACGGTACCGATAACAGGGATAGACACTCACCAACAGGCCACCATCATGTACTCCTTCCAGAAGCACACCGCCAACAGCTACCAGCAGGTCCATGTCGAGACGGGCATTGCGGTGGCCGATCCGCACAAGCTCATCGAGATGCTGCTGGAAGGTGGCCTGGAGGCCATCAACAAGGCACGGGGCGCCATTGAGCGTGGTGACCACGCCACGAAAAGCCAGGCCATCCGTCAGGCGGTGCTGATCGTCGAGGAAGGGCTGCGCTCCTCTCTGGACCACACGGCCGGCGGCAAGATCGCCGAGGAGCTGGATCGGCTGTACAAGTACGTGGCGTGGCGCCTGACGGTGGCCAACCTGCGCAACGATCAGGAGATCCTGCAGGAGTGCTTTGAGCTCTTGTCCACCATCCACGAGTCGTGGTGTGCCATTCGCGGGACCGTGGGCTCGGGGCGCCTGCAATGAGCGTGTTCGCGCTGCTCCATGCGACACCCTGTCGAGAAGAGGCCCTCATGAACACCGAACTCATCACCTACTACGAGACCATCGAGCGGGCCAGCGCCGACATGCTGGAAGCCGCCCGAGCCGGCAAATGGGAAGAGGTGCTTCGGCTGGAGGGCGCCTGCATGGTGCTCATCAGCGAACTCAAGCGCATCGCCAGCGAAGCAGAAGTGGACGCGGAGTCCCGGCGAGCAAAGTCCCGCATCATGCAACGCATCCTCGTCAACGATGCCGAGATCCGGAACCTGGCCGAGCCCTGGCTGGAGGATCTGGAGAAGATGATGTCCGGGAAGCTGACCTTCCACTGAGCCGCAGCGCGACACCGACTGAAGCCCGCGCGGCCGCTGAAGCAGCGGCCCCGGGCTTACACCTGCATGTTCATGATGTCGGAGTAGGCCTGTACCAGGCGGTTGCGCACCTGCAAGGTGGCCTGAAACCCGACCTGCGCCTTCTGCATCGCCACCATGGTCTCTTCCAGGCTGACGGTGGGGTTGTCCAGCTGCAGCTCACGCTGCATGCGCGTGGCGTCAAGCTGACTGCGACTGACCGTCTTCAAGGCCTGGTCGATGGCGCTGGCAAAACTGGGGCCCTCGGTCTTGGCGGAAGCCTTGCCGATCTGTGACACGTCCGGGCGCAGGCCTGCCTTGGCCACGGCCTGGGCGAAATCAAAAGGCTTGAGCTTGACGATATCCATGACGGCTCCTTGGGCAGGGGCCCGACGACAGGGCGAGCGCAAACTTTAGGGGGACACCCCCTGTGCCGGTGCCGGAATCTGGGGCGGATTTCCGGCCTTTCTCGGGCCATGCGTGAGCCGTGGCGTGCCGAAGAATCGACCCCTATCGCCCCACCCATGACCGCCACACCCCTGTGGCCCTGGCGTGGCTGGCGACGTCGAACCGAACCGGACGCCCATGGACACTGCCCTCGCCGCCCCCGCCCCGCAGACGCTGATTCCCGAGCCGCGCACGCTGTCAGAGAAACTGGCCACCCTGCCCCTGAAGCCCCTGCTGATGCTGGGCGTGGGCGCCGCAGCGCTGGCCGCCGTGGCCATCGCCCTGGCGCTGCGTGGCGGCGGACAGACCGACTACCGGGTGCTCTTCGCGGGCCTGTCAGACAAGGACGGCGGCGCGGTGCTGGCCCAGCTGTCGCAGATGAACGTACCCTACAAGCACAGCGAAGGCGGCGGCGCCATCCTGGTGCCGGCCGACAAGGTGCTGGATGTGCGCATGAAGCTCAGCAACCTGGGCCTGCCCAAGAGCTCCACGGTGGGGTACGAGTTGCTCGACAACCAGAAGTTCGGCCAGTCCCAGGCCGGCGAAGGCATGTCCATGAAGCGCGCCACCGAGGGCGAACTCATGCGCACCATCGGCAGCCTGGCTGCGGTGCAGCAAGTGCGCGTGCACCTGGCACTGCCGGCGCAGAACGGCTTCTTCCGTGAGCAGCAGAAGCCTTCCGCCTCGGTGATGCTGACGCTGCACCCCGGACGCACGCTGGACCGCGCGCAGATTTCGGGCATCGTGCACCTGGTGTCGTCCAGCGTGCCCGACCTCAACCCCAAGGCCGTCAGCGTGGTGGACGGCACCGGCGCCCTGCTGACCGAGCAGGATGGCGGTACGCAGAATGGGCTGGACACCCACCAGCTGCAATACCGGCAGCAGGTGGAAGCCTCGCTGCAGAAGCGCTTGATCGAACTGCTGGAGCCCGTGGTGGGAAGGGAGCACCTTCGCGCCACCGTCACCGCCGACATTGACTTCACCGAGACCATGTCGGTGAGCGAGGAGTTCAAGCCCAACAACGGCGATGCGCCGGCGGCGGTGAAGTCCACGCAGATCCTGGAATCCAACCAGGCCGGCGCCAACACACCCAGCGGGGTACCTGGAGCGCAGACCAACCAGCCGCCCGTGCCGGGCACGGCCCCGGTCACCGGAACGGCTGCGCCGCTGCAAGGAACCCAGTCGGGCTCGGCCGCCGGCACCTTCCGCAAGGAGGCCAGCACGAGCTTCGAAGTGGACCGCACACAGAAGACCGTGCGCAACTCCACGGGCAGCATCAAGCGCCTGTCAGCCGCCGTGGTGGTGAACCACCGCGTGACCACGGACGCTCGGGGGCGCACCACCTCGACGCCACTGACACCGGAGGAACTCGAGAAACTCACCGCGCTGGTGGAGCAAGGCCTGGGCATCAGCAAGGACCGTGGTGACACCGTGAAGGTCATCAACACCGCATTCCGCCCCGAACCTGCCACCCCGAAGGCGGAGGATCTGCCCGTGTGGAAGCAGGTCTGGCTGCAGGACATGCTGCGCGCCGCAGCCATGCCGGCGGCTCTGGCCTTCGTGGCCCTGTTGATCGTGCTGACCACGATCCGCCCGGCTCTCAAGACCCTGCTGGCGCCGCCTCCACCGGAACCTGCTCCGGGCTCGAGCGTGAATGCGGTGCTGGACGAGACGCCGTTGCTGCCCGGTGAGACGGCCGCGCCTGGCAGTGAATTGGCGTTGACGGGCGAGGATCATTCATTCAAGAGCCCGCAGCAGCTTCCCGGCATGCTCAAGGCACAGTCTTTCGCCAAGCAGAACCCCGCGGCGGTGGCTAACATCCTGCGATCCATGATGTACGGAGGCAAGGCCCCCGCCGCGGGCTGAGCACGATATGGCCACTGCAGCAATTCAGATGTTGGATAGCGGCGTCGAGGATGCCGCGATCATCCTCATGTCCATAGGCGAAGAGGAGGCTTCGGAGGTCTTCAAGCACCTGTTTCCCAGGGAGGTTCAACGCCTGGGAGAGGCCATCGCCAAGCTCAAGGCCGTGCCACGCGAGCGCTACGAGCGCGTCGTGGAGGATTTCCTCAAGCTGGCCGAAGCCGAGCACCTGCTCGTGGCGGACTCAGACGAGTACGTCCGCTCGGTGCTGCGCAAGGCGCTGGGCGAGGAAAAGGCCAGCCTGCTGCTGGAGCGCATCCTGGCGGGCAATGATGTCACCGGCATCGAAAGCCTGAAGTGGATGGAGGCGCAGGCGGTGGCGGAACTGCTGCGCAACGAGCATCCGCAGATCGTGGCTGCCATCCTGGTGCACCTGGAGTACGACCAGACCGCTCAGATCCTGAAGCTCTTGCCCGACCGCATGCGCAACGAGGTGCTGATGCGCGTGGCCACGCTGGACGGCATCCAGCCCGCCGCGCTGAAGGACTTGAACGAGGTGCTCAGCAACATGCTGGCCGGCAGCGACCGGACCCGCAAGTCCCAGTTGGGTGGCGTGAAGAGCGCGGCCGAGATTTTGAACATGATGGGCAGCTCGGTGGAGACCATCGTGCTGGACTACATCCGCGAAGCCGACGGCGACCTGGCGCAGAAGATCACGGACAACATGTTCACCTTCGACGACATGATCAAGCTCGACGACAAGTCCATCCAGATGTTGCTGAAGGAAGTGCAGTCCGAAAGCCTCGTGATTTCGCTCAAGGGCGCGACGCCGGAGCTTCGTGAACGCATCTTCAAGAACATGTCCAGCCGTGCGGCCGAGACGCTGCGGGAGGACCTGGAGTCCCGCGGCCCTGTGCGGGTGACCGACGTGGAAGCCGAGCAGAAGGAACTGCTGAAGATCGTGCGCAGGCTGGTGGAAGAAGGCGAGATCTCCCTGGGTGGCGGCGGCGATGAGCAGTTCCTCTGAGCGTCGTCCGCCCGGGACGGGCTTCCTGAACATCCCGGCTCCGGAAGGCTCCAAGGCCGGCCTGTCCTACACCCGCTTCATCCCCCGGGAAGAGCTGGGCGAGGTTCAGCCCTGGCAGCCCGGAAGCTTTGGCGCACAGCTGCGCCGCCCAGGCCAGGGCGAACAACGCACGCAGGGGCCCAACGAACAGGAGTGGCTTGCGCGCATCGACACCGCGCGCCAACAGGCCTACGAAGAGGGCTACCGGGACGGCATGGCGGCGCTCGAAGGGTTCAAGAGGACCCACACCACGCAGATGGCCGCGAGAGTGGGCCAGCTGGTGCAGAGCTTCGATGCCCAGTGGGCCCAGTTGGAGGAACAGATGGCCCAAGCCCTGTCCCGCGGCGTGGTGCTGCTGGCGCGGCAGGTCCTGCGCACGGAACTTGGCACGCAGCCCGCCCTGGTGCAGGCCGTGGCCACGGAAGCGCTGAACACCGTGCTCATGAGCGCACGGCAAGTGCTGGTGCGCGTGCACCCCGATGACCTGCCCCTGGTGGCCGAGGGAGCCGGCGAAGCGCTGCGGGCGCGCGGCGCCCGGCTGCAGGCCGACCCGAACATCCAGCGAGGGGGCTGCAGCGTGGAATCCGACGCTGGCAACATCGACGCCACGATCGAGAACCGCTGGGGCCGGGCCGTCCAGGCCCTGGGCCATGCCCTGCCCTGGCAAGCGGCGCCGCTCGCGGCAGCGCCATGGCCGGCGGCCCAACACGATCCGGCATCTCCGACCCAGGGCGCCGACACGCCGCCTTCACAGGCATGACCACCACCCTTTCGCCCGAGACATCTGCAGCCGGTGCGCCGCCGTCGCTGGCCTGCGACACCTCCACCCAGCGCTGGGGCGCCTACCTGTCCGCACTGGTGGAGCAGGCGGGGAGCTCTGAACCGCTGGAGACCGTGGGCACGCTGGTGCGGGTGGCAGGCCTGGTGCTGGAGGCTGCAGGTGTGCGGGTGCCGGTGGGCTCCATTTGTGAGATTCGCAGCCCGGGCCTGCCCGCAATGCTGGCCGAGGTGGTGGGGTTCAACGCGGACCGGGCCTATCTCATGCCCACCGGCCCGGTTCACGGGCTGGCGGCCGGTGCGCAGGTGCTGCCCCGGCCCCTGCCCGTGGCTGTGCCCCGGCTGGGCATGGCCGCCCTCACACGGGAGGCCGCCCGGCCTGAGGCGCGGGGCCTGCTCCTGCCCATCGGCCCGGGCCTGCTGGGCCGGGTGGTGGACGCGCATGGCGAACCGCTGGACCGTCAGGGTCCGATCCATGACGTGACCCACCAGACGCTGAACCGTCCGCCCATCAACGCCATGGACCGTGACCCCATCCGCAAACCCCTGGACACGGGGGTGCGCGCCATCAACGCGCTGCTGACGGTGGGGCGCGGCCAGCGCATCGGCCTGTTCGCCGGCACGGGTGTGGGCAAGTCCGTCCTGCTGGGGATGATGGCCCGCTACACCGCGGCGGACGTGATCGTCGTGGGCCTGATCGGGGAGCGCGGCCGCGAGGTCAAGGAGTTCATCGAAGACATCCTGGGCGACGAAGGCCGTCAGCGCTCGGTGGTGGTGGCCGCACCGGCCGATGCGCCGCCCCTGGTGCGCATGCAGGGGGCGAACTACGCCACGGCCATTGCAGAACACTTCCGCGACCAGGGCCAGCATGTGCTGCTGCTGATGGACAGCCTGACGCGTTATGCCATGGCGCAGCGCGAGATCGCCCTGGCCATCGGCGAGCCGCCAGCCACGCGCGGCTACCCACCCAGTTGCTTCGCCCGCCTGCCGCAGCTGGTGGAACGCTCGGGCAACGGACTGCACGGTCAGGGTTCCATCACCGCGTTCTACACCGTGCTGAGCGAGGGGGACGACCCGCAGGACCCGATCGCCGATGCCGCCCGGGGCATCCTGGACGGCCACATCGTGCTGTCGCGCGAGCTGGCCGAGAGCGGCCACTACCCGGCCATCGACGTGGAGCGCAGCGTCTCCCGCGTGATGACCTCGGTGGCACCCAAGGAACAGATTCACGCCGCCCGCCGGGTGAGGCAGATGCTGGCGAAGTACAACAAGGCGCGCGACCTGATCCAACTGGGGGCCTACGCCCCCGGCCACGACCACGAGCTGGACATCGCCGTGCAGACCCAGCCGGAGATCACCGCGCTGCTTCAGCAGGACATGCTGGAGCGCGCGCCCTTGCAGGACTGCCAGCGCCGTGTGATGGCATTGGCCGCTTGATGACACTGGATGACTGATGCTCCGAACCGAGGCCCCGAGATGAACACTCCCGACACCCATGCCCTGCAGATGCTGCTGGAGCGCGAAGAGGCCGAGCGGGACGCCGCCGCCCTGGCGGTCCGGCAGTCCCAGGACCATCTGCAGCGGCTGCAATCGCAGACCCAGCAGTTCATGGAACACCGCGCCGACTACATCACCCGCTGGCAGCAGCAGTTTCACGAGGCCGGCGGCATCGAGATCGTGCACTGCTACCGCAGCTTCATGCAGCGCCTGGACCAGGCCATGGCGCAGTTGGGGCTGCAGCAGCGCCAGGCCGAACTCAACCTCCGGCGGCAGCGACATCGCCTGGTGGAGGCCGAGACGCGCGTGGCCGCGATCCGCAAGCTGATCAGCCGCCGGCTGGAGACCCACGAGCGCACTCAGCAGCGTCGTGAGCAGAAGCAGACCGATGAAGCGGCGCAGCGCGCCGCCTGGCTGTCGCGGCAGTCCCAGGTCGTGCCCGCCCTCGGCTGAACGAGCCGCTGCGGCAGCAGAGCCTGACCCGACCCAGCTTTCCTCAAGGCGACCATGCAGACGTCCTCCTCCCCACTCACCTTCCTGGCCACCACGGTGGCCGGCGGCAAGCCGACCGTCCATCCGGCAGGCCCTCATGTCCACAAGGGCATGACGTCCGGCGCCGAGGCCAGGCCGAACAACGCGGAGCCAGACGGCGCCGACGGGCCCGAGGAATCCTCCAACTTCTCGCGCATGCTGCGCGATCGGGCGGCCAGGGCCCGTCATGAAAAGGCCGGGGCTCAGGCCACGGCCCATCATGAAACGGCCGGGGCTCAGGCCACGACCGAGCGCCAGGGCGACACGGGTGCCCAGCCGCCGGGGCCAGCGTCTGCGGAACAGGGATCGGCATCCGAGGCTTCCACAGAGTTGAACGCCTTGCTGGCATCGCTGATGCAAGGGCAAGGGTCCGTCCAGGTGGAAGGCGGGGCCAAGCCGGCGAGGCACATGGCCACGTCCACCATGGAGACGCAGGAATCTGCCGCGATCGGCGGCCCGGCCCATGCCAGGGGTCGGACTCCGAGGAGTGCTGCGCTCTCGCTCGACAAGAACGCGGCGGCCGACGGTCAGCTCAGCAAGTCCGGCACGACCTTGGCGAATCGTGAGGTCGTCACTGCAGCAGCAGCAGCGCGCGCGGGGCTGGCAGGTGTGGGCGCGGGCTCCGGATCCCATCCGACGGCTTCGGAGACTTCTCAGCTACAGAAGTCTGCTCTGCAACGCGCAGCCACCTCGGATGCACTTTCAGCCAACGCGACGGGCAGCATCACAGCATTGGCAAACAGCGGGCCGCTGAACATGCCCACCAACGGTCTGTTGCCCGGCGCCGCGTCCACCATGTCGGCCTTTGCCGCGTCCGCCACCGTCGACACGGCCCTCGCCCAGGACGTCCGTCGCCCCGAGTTCGTGCCGGCGTTCAGCGCACGCATCGCCACCCTTGTGCAGGAAGGCGTGGAACACGCCCGAGTTCATCTGAACCCGGTGGAGATGGGCCCGGTGTCCCTGCAGCTGTCGCTGGAAGGTCAGCAGGTGCGGGTGGACATGACGGCCGAGGCGGCGGTGACGCGGCAGGTGCTCGAGCAGGCCCTGCCGACGCTGGCCGGCGCTTTGCGGGAGGCCGGATTCACCCTCAGCGGGGGTGGGGTTTCGCAGCCTGCCGCCGAGACAGCGAACCTCGGCGGTCAGGACCCGCGCAACGCTGGCGGCTCCTCTGGGGAACCACCACTGCAGACCTCGGGCTCCTCCACCGGAACGGCCGGTCAGCAGGCTGATGGCAGGAGAGCGCCTGAGGGTGAGCGGGGCCCGAACCAGGGATCCGGAACCATCACCGCCACGGGCGGCCTGGTGACGGAACTGCACCTCGACGGTGAAGGCAGGCCCCACCTGCCGCCAGGGCGCGGCCTGGTCGACACCTTCGCCTGAGCTCGGCCCACGGGCCAAGCCCGCGGACTGCCCACCGATCACGGGGCTGTTCTGGGGATCTCCCTGGAGGGAAATGACCATAATCAGGACCTTCGTTGGAGAATCCTGACCTATCGGCCGCGTGCCGAACCTTCCCACAGGAACACCCATGGCGACAGCAACGCCCACCGACAAGCCCGACAACGCCGAGCCCAAGAAGAGCAAGAAGAAGCTCTTCCTGATCCTGGGCGTGGCGGTGCTGGTGCTCGGCCTGGCCGGCGGCGGCGCGATGTTCTATTTCTCCAAGAAGAAGGCGGCCGCCGAGGCGGAAGCGCTGGAAGAAGGCGACTCCGAGGGCGCCACTGCCGCCAAGGCCCCCAAGCGAGACCCCAAGGCGAAGACAGCCTTCGTGGCCCTGGACACCTTCACGGTGAACCTGGCCGACCGGGACGCCGACCGCTACGCTCAGGTGCAGTTGACGCTGGAACTGAACGACGAGACGGCCACGCAGCTGGTCAAGAACTTCATGCCCGTCATCCGCAACAACATCCTGCTGGTGTTGTCGCACAAGATGGCGGCCGAACTGCTGGAGAAGGACGGCAAGATCAAGCTGTCGGAGGAAATCAAGGTGGAGGTCGCGCGGGCGCTGGGCATGGAAGCACCTGAAAGCGACACACAATCGGGGGCCGCCAAGCGCAAGCGCAAGGTGCCGGCCAGTGAACTCTCCCCCGTCGTAGGCGTGCATTTCTCGAACTTCATCATCCAGTGACCCCCGTGGCAAAGGCCCCCAACAGATCCCCTGAAGTTCCGTCATGAGCCAGCAGATTCTTTCCCAGGACGAAGTCGATGCGCTTCTGCAGGGCATCACGGGCGAAAACCAGAAGCTGGAAGAAGGTGGCGAGGCTGGCGGTGGCATCCGCGAATACAACCTCGCCAACCAGGAACGGATCGTCCGTGGGCGCATGCCCACGATGGAGGTCATCAACGAACGCTTCGCACGAAACGTGCGGATCGGCCTGTTCAACCTGATCCGGCGCAACCCCGAGGTCTCGATCATGGGGACCAAGGTGCACAAGTACGGCGCCTTCCTGCGCGAGATCGTCGTGCCCACCAACTTCAACGTGGTGGGCTTCAAGCCGCTGCGAGGCTCGGGCCTGCTGATTTGCGAGCCCAGCCTGGTCTTTGCCACCATCGACGCCCTGTACGGCGGCAGCGGGAAGTTTCATGCGCGCATCGAGGGGCGCGACTTCTCACCCACCGAGCAGCGGGTCATCATGCGCCTGGTGGAAACCATCGGGGCGGAGTTCAAGAAGTCCTGGGCCGGCATCTACCCGCTGGAGATCGAGTACCAGCGCTCGGAGATGCAGCCACAGTTCGCCAACATCGCCACGCCGGGCGAGATCGTCGTCTCCACGTCCTTCACGCTGGAGATCGGCGACGTCACGACCTCCATCCACTTCTGCTTCCCGTACGCGATGCTGGAGCCCATCCGCGACACGCTGTACTCCACCGTGCAGGGCGATGCGGTGGAGCCCGACAAGCGCTGGGTGAACCTGCTCAGCAACCAGATCCAGGATGCCGAGGTGGACCTGGTGGCTGAACTGGGTTCGACGCGGGCGACGGTGGAGCAGCTGCTGGGCTTTCGGCCCGGAGATTTCATCGAGCTGGAACTGGACCCCCTCATCAAGGCCAAGGTGGACGGCGTGCCGGTGCTCGAGTGTCAGTACGGCGTCAACGACGGGCACTACGCCATCAAGGTGGCGAACCTCTTGCCCAGCACGGAATCCCTCAAGGGAGGCATGAACAATGGCCGCTGACAACAACGATCAGGATCGCATGGCGGCCGAGTGGGCTGCCGCTCTGGATGACAAGCAAGCTGCGCCCGCCGGGGGCGCACCGTCGGTCAAGCCCGCGCAGTTCACGAACTTCGGTGCCTCGGGTGCCGCGGGATCGGGCGGCAGCGGCGGCGGGGACATGAACCTCATCCTGGACATCCCGGTGCAGATGACCGTGGAGCTGGGCCGCACGCGCATTCCCATCAAGCACATCCTGCAGTTGGCGCAGGGCTCCGTGGTGGAACTGGAGTCCCTGGCGGGTGAACCCATGGACGTGCTGGTCAACGGCTTCCTGATCGCGCAGGGCGAAGTGGTGGTGGTGAACGACAAGTTCGGCATACGCCTGACCGATATCGTCACCCCAAGCGAGCGTCTGCGCCGCCTGAGCAGGACCTGACCCCGGGTACGCAGGCGCTGACGTGGACACTCCTGTCGCTTCGCTGCTCTGGTTCGTTCTCGTCCTGGCGCTGATACCCGCGGCGCTGTGGGTGCTCAAGCGCATGTCCGTGGTCAAGGGCACGCAAAGCGCCCCCTCGCGCGTGGTGGGGATGCTGCCCCTGTCGGGCTCGCAGCGCCTCCTGACGGTGGAAGTGGGCCAAGGCGACCACAAGATCTGGCTGGTGCTGGGCGTCACAGCTTCCAGCATTCAGTTGCTGCACACGCTGCCTGCGCAAGAGGTCGGGCCCGCGAGCACTGATTCGTCTGCGTCCTTCGCGCAGACCCTGCAACGCTGGCGCTCGGGCACGGGGGACAAGGCGTGACGACCGGCAGCACCTGGCGAACCAGCCGCACGGGGACGGTAGGCGCGGTGCTGCTCGCCGCTGCCGGCACGGCGCTGGCGCAGACGCAGGGAGGCAACCTCCCGCTGGTGATCGGCCAGGGGCCTGGAGGCAGCAGCTACTCCGTGCCCATCCAGACCCTGCTGTTCTTCACCGCCCTGGGTTTCATTCCGGCCGTGCTGCTGCTCATGACAGCGTTCACGCGCATCGTCATCGTCCTGTCCTTGCTGCGCCAGGCCATCGGGACGCCGGCCGCGCCGCCCAACCAGGTGATCGTGGGCCTGAGCCTGTTCCTGACCTTCTTCGTGATGCAGCCCACGCTGGACAAGGTGTACACCCAGGCCTGGGAGCCCTACAGCAAGAACGAGATCGGCTTCGATCTGGCCCTGCAGCGCGGCGCATTGCCCCTGCGCGAGTTCATGCTCAAGCAGACCCGCCAGAGCGACGTGCAGTTGTACTCTCGCCTGGCGAAACTGCCCGCCGACGTCAAGCCCGAAGACCTGCCGCTGCGCGTGCTGGTGCCTGCCTTCGTGACCAGCGAACTCAAGAGCGCCTTCCAGATCGGCTTTCTCATCTTCATTCCCTTCCTGGTCATCGACATGATCGTGGCCAGCGTGCTGATGAGCCTGGGCATGATGATGCTCAGCCCGGTGCTGGTGGCCCTGCCCTTCAAGCTGATGCTGTTCGTGCTGGCAGACGGCTGGAACCTGCTGCTGGGCTCTCTGGCCGCCAGCTTTGCCACCTGACCCCCCATGACTGCTCAACAAGTCTTCGCCGTCGGCCAGCAAGGGCTGTTCCAGTTGCTGCTCGTGGCTGGCCCGCTGTTGCTGTCGGCCCTGGTGGTGGGCCTGGTGATCAGCATCTTCCAGGCGGCCACGCAGATCAACGAGGCCACGCTCAGCTTCGTGCCCAAGATCATCGCCGCGGTGGCGGTGCTGGCCCTGGCCGGCCCGTGGATGATGACCTCGCTGGTGGAGTACCTGCGAGGCATCCTGTTGTCCATTCCGAGTTCGGTGGCCTGAGCGGCGCATCGACTTCGGCGCAGCACACGCCCCCGCGCCAGGCGGCCCCGGCCTGCAGCCGTGATCACCTTCAACGAAGCACAGTTGACGGCATGGCTGTCGCCACTGGTCTGGCCCTTCATCCGCGTGCTGGCGCTGTTCTCGGCGCTGCCCATCTTCAACCGGCGCAACGTGCCGCTGCGCATCCGCATCGCGCTGGCGGCCTTCATCACCGCCACGGCCCAGGCCTCCCTGCCCGAGATGCCGGTGGTGCCGCTGGATTCCGCGCTGGCGGCCATGCTGGTGGTTCAACAGGTGCTGATTGGCGTGACCATCGGCTTTGCCGTGCGCCTGGTCTTTGCGGCGGTGGAGTACGCGGGGGAATTGATCGGGCTGCAGATGGGCCTGAACTTCGCCGGCTTCTTTGACCCCGTCAGCGCCACCCAGAGCACGCCCGCGGCCAGCTTCTTCGCGACGATGGTGGCCTGGCTGTTCATCGCGATGAACGGGCACCTGATCGTGATCTCGGCGGTGGTCAACAGCTTCCAGGCCTTCCCGGTGGGGCCCGAGCCTTTCGCCTTCCTGCGCCAGGCCCAACCTCATCGCTGGGGTGCGGAAGTGTTCGCCACGGGTCTGTGGATCGCCCTGCCCATCGTCACCATGCTGCTGTTCGTCAACCTGGTGCTGGGCTTCATCTCGCGCGTGGCGCCCCAGATCCAGATCTTTGCCGTCGGCTTTCCGATCACGCTGGGCCTGGGTCTGATCGGGCTGTACTACATCGTCCCGGCACTGCAGCAGCCTGTCCTCGTCACCCTGGACAAGGTGATGGCGCCGTTTCGCTGAAGCGCTATCCGCCCTCGCCCACCAGCCCGTTGCGGATGGCGTATACCGTCAACTCGGCGTTGTTGGCCAGGCCCAGCTTCTCCAGCACGCGGGCGCGGTACACGGACACTGTCTTGGGCGACAGCAGCAGTTCCTCTGCAATGTCGGACAGGCGCTTGCCCGAGGCGATCATCACCAGCGTCTGCAACTCCCGATCCGACAAACGCTCGTGCGCCGACTCCGAAGGTGGCGCGGTCAGGCTTTCTACCAGCATCTGCGCGATCTCGGGCGTGACGTACTTGCGGCCCTGGGCCACGGTGCGCACGGCCTGGACCAGTTCCTGCGGATCGCCGCCCTTGTGCACATAGCCCGAGGCACCAGCGCGCAGGGCGCGGATGGCGTACTGGTCCTGAGGGTACATGCTGACGATCAGCACCCGTACGGCGGTACTCTCGTCCTTGAGCACCTGCAGCACGTCCAGTCCGCTGCGACCGGGCAGGTTGATGTCCAGTACCAGCACGTCGCAGCGCTGCTGGCGCATCAGGGCCCGGAGCTCACCGTACTCTGAGGCTTCGCCCACCACGCGGATGTCGGTGGCATCGGACAGGGTGTCGCGTATGCCGCGCCGGATCAGCGCATGGTCGTCGCACAGGATCACCTCAATCATCATCGACTCCCCGCATCAGCCCCAAGAGCCTGCGCTGCCCTCTTGGGACGTGCGCTGCGCCTGCTCCAGGGGCACCGACAGCATCAGCATCGTGCCCGCCGGACTGCTGGAAAGGTCGATCCAGCCGCCGACCGTGTCAGCGCGTTCGTGCAGGCCACGGATGCCGAAGCTTCTGGCCTTGGCCAGCGCGCCCTCGTCGAGCCCCCGGCCATCGTCCACGATCTCCAGCGACAGCACCCCGTGTGACAGCGACAGGTCCACGGTGACGCGCGAGGCCTGCGCGTGCTTGCTGACGTTGGTCAGCGCCTCCTGCGCCGTGCGGTAGGCCACCAGAGCCACGCCCGGCGGCAGGGGCGGCAAGGCCTCGTGACTGGAGCGAAAGACGGCGGCGATGCCGTTGCGCTGCTTGAAGCTGCCGGTCATCCATTGCAGCGCCGCCACCAGCCCCTGCTCCAGGATGGCGGGCCGCAGGTTATGCATGATGCGCTGGCTGGCCTCGATGGCGTGGGTGACCGTCTCCAGGGCGGAGTCCACGCGCTGCTGCAATTCGGGCTCCTTCACGCGCCGTGCCAGCCAGGCCAGATCGAACTTCAGCGCGGTGAGCGACCCCCCCACATCGTCGTGGATCTCGCGCGAGATGGCGCTGCGCTCGTTCTCGATGCTGGTCTGCAGGTGCTGGGCCAGCTCAGACAGCCGCTGGCGGGAGGCGGCCAATTCGCGATCCGCCTCCAGCCGTGCGCGCCGGCTCTCGCTGGCCTCGATGGCCCGCTCGACCGCAGGTGCAAGACGCGCCAGACTCTGCTTCAGCAGGTAGTCGCTGGCTCCGCTGCGCATGGCCTCCACGGCCGTCTCCTCACCGATCTCGCCCGACACCAGGATGAAGGGCATCACCAGGCCCGTGCCACGGAACACCGCCAGGGCGTCCAGGCCGGTGAACCCGGGCAGGTTGTAGTCCGACAGGATGGCGTCCCAGGGTTGCGCCAAGGCGGCCTCAAAGGCCGCCAGTTCGTCCACGCGCGTGAAATCCGCCTGCAATCCGGAACGACGAATTTGCAGGACGGTCAGGGCGTGGTCGTCTTCGGAGTCCTCCAGGTGCAGGATGCGCAACCGCTGCTGCAGGCGCGGTGGACGCTCCAGTTGCACGCCCGACACAGCAGCAGGTGGAGGCCCCGACATTTGTTCAGCGTTCACGGTCGGAAGTATCGCCCAGCCCCTGCGCTGCGCGGGCGCCCGGGATCACCATGCCGCGCCGCTGCGCAGCGACTCCACCACGGGGCGGCGCAGCACCCCGCGCAAGCCCCACCAGCCCGCCGCCCAGGCCAGCAGGGCCCCTGCCGCAGTACCCGCCAGCGGAACCCACGGGGTCGGGTTCCAACTGAACTCGAAGGCGTACCGCGCCAGCAACCATCCCACCGCCACGGCCACCAGCGACGCGAGCAGGCCGGCCAGCGCGCCCACGCCCAGCAGTTCGGCCCGCTGCACCGCGGCCAGGAGCCGGCGGCTTGCGCCCATCGCCCGCATCAGCGCGTACTCGCGTGAGCGGGCCTCCCGCGTGGCTGTGACGGCCGCGAACAACACCACCAGGCCCGTGGCCAGGGTGAAGCCAAACAGGAACTCCACGGCACGGATCACCTGGTCCAGCACGCGCTGCACCTGGGCAATCGACGCCGAGACGTCGACATTGGTGACGTTCGGAAAGCTCCGGCTGAGCGCGCTGTCAAAACCGCGCTGCGAAGGGGCGCGGAATGCGCTGATCCAGGTGACCGGCAGCTCGGGGGGCAGGGCCGAGCGTGGGAAGAGCACGAAGAAGTTCACCCGCATGGAACCCCAGTCCACCTTGCGCAGGCTGGTGATGCGGCCTTCGTAGGTCTGGCCGGCCATGTCGAAGCCCAGCCGGTCGCCCAGGTTCAACCCCAGGGTCTTGGCCAGGCCCTCCTCCACGCTCAGCCCATCGGCCTCTTCGGGCGTCCAGCGGCCCGCCACCACCAGATTGCCGTCCGGCAGCTCGGCCGCATGACTGAGGTTGAACTCGCGTTCCACCAGGCGCTGGGCGCGGTCGCCGTCGAAGGACTGCGACTGCACGGGCTGGCCGTTCAGGACCACCAGCCGGCCACGGATCATGGGGTACCAGTCATAACGCTGCACGCCCGCCTGCGCCAGGGCCTGGCGGAAAGCGGCCGTCTGGTCCGGCTGGATGTTGATGACGAAACGGTCAGGCGCATCTGGCGGCGTGGCGTTGCGCCAGCTGCGGATCAGGTCGGTGCGCAGCAGCACCAGCAGCACCAGGGCCAGCAGCCCCACAGCCAGCGCCGACACCTGCAGCACGGCATAGGCTGGCCGTGCAGTCACCTGCCGGGTGGCCAGCAGCAGCCAGCGCGGTGCGCCGGCTTCGGGTACCAGCCGCTTGAGCAGGCTCACCGCCGCCCAGGCCAGGCCTGCAAACAGCGCCACCGCCAGGGCGAATCCGCCCACGGCAATGCCCCCCAGCACGGGGTCCGCCGCCACGCCCACCAGCAGCACCGAGAAGCCCAGCACACCCACCAGAAGAACGGACAGCGAAGCAGCACGGGGCAGACCCAGGTCGCGGCGTATCACGCGCAAAGGCGGGACGCGTGAGAGCTGCAGCACGGGCGGCAACCCGAAGGCCAGCAGCAGCGTCATCCCGACCCCCAGGCCGAAGAGGGCCGGCGCCAGGCCCGCAGGGGGCAGCGAGGCGCTCACCAGACCGGCCAGCAACCACACGAAGGCATGGTGCACCGCCCAGCCCAGGGCAATGCCCAGCACGCTGGCCAGCAGACCCACCCAGGCGAACTCCAGCGCGTAGGCGCCGGCAATGCGTCGCTGCGACAGGCCGAGCACCCGCAGCATGGCGCAGTCGTCCAGATGACGTTGAGCGAAGTCGCGCGCGCCAATCGCCACGGCCACGGCGGCCAGCAAGGCGGCCAGCAACGCCACCAGCCGCAGGAACTTGTCGGCCCGGTCCAGCGTCTGGCGCATTTCGGGGCGGCCGCTCTCGAAGGACTCCAGCCGCATGCCGCGCAGCGACTCGGCGCGGATCTGCTCCTCCACCTGTCGTGTGAAGGCCTTGACCGCCGCATCCGGGCCGGCCACGGCCAGGCGCCAGGTGATGCGGCTGGCCGGCTGCACCAGGCCCGTGGCGGACAAGTCGGCCTCGTGCAGCATCACCCGGGGGGCGAAGCTCAGGAAGCCCGCGCCCCGGTCGGGTTCCACTTCGATGAGGCGGTCGATCTTGAGGGCTGCATCGCCCAGCAGCAGCTGATCGCCCATGGCGAGACCCAGGGACTCCAGCACCGCCTCGTCCACCCACACACTGCCGCGGGGTGGGCCACCCGCTGCCGCGAGCACTGCCGCCCCGGGTGCTGCCCTCACCTGCAGCTGGCCCCGCAGAGGGTAGTTCGGGCTGACAGCCTTCACGGCCACCAGCCGTGATGCGCCGCCCCGCGCTTCGGGCGCACGGCCCATGCTGGGAAAGCCGGCGCTGGTGGCCGTCTGCAGGCCCAGGGCCTGGGCGCGCCGGGCCAGCGCCGCCGGCGCAGGCTGGTCGCTCGCCACGACGGCGTCACCGCCCAGCAACTGGCGGGCGTCGCGCGCCAGGCCCGTGTTCAGCCGGTCGGCGAAGAAGGCCACGGCCGTGAGGGCGGCCACGGCCAGCACCACCGCCAGCACCAGCAGGCGCAACTCCCCCGCCTGGAAGTCCCGCCAGGCCTGGCGCGCCGCCAGCCGCCACAGGGGCGGCGCACTCGAGGGGAGAACAGAGGGTGTTTCAAGCATCGCCATGCCCCGAAGGTACCTCAGCAGGGTGTACCCGTCCGGCGCGGGGCCAACTTGAGGGGGCACAGCAACGAATCAGGCGGCTTTTCCCCCGCTTTTTCAGCTTTTGCCCAGGCCTCAAGTCTTTGACACTGGCGCCGAGCCCTGGTCTCGAAGGTCAAAGGCTCGGAACCTGATCCGAACCATCAACGACCCGTCGACCAAAGTCGCAAAAGCCTGAAAGGGAAACACCGTGGCCCAGTCCATCAACACCAACGTCGCATCACTCAGTGCCCAGCGTTACCTCAGCCGTAACCAGGCCGAGCTGACCACGGCCATGACCCGGCTGTCTTCCGGGATGCGCATCAACAGCGCGCGGGACGATGCGGCGGGCATGACGCTGGCCGAGCGCATGACCACGCAGATCCGAAGCTTGAACGTGGCCTCGCGCAACGCCAATGACGCGATCGCGCTGGCACAGACTGCCGAGGCGGCCATGGGCAGCGTGGCGTCGGCATTGCAGCGCATCCGCGAACTGGCCGTGCAGTCGGCCAACGCCAGTTACTCCGACAGTGACCGCGCGACCATGAACAAGGAAGCGCGGGAACTGATCGAAGAGGTCAAGCGGGTCAGCACCAACACCGCATTCAACGGGGTGAACCTGCTGGACGGCTCGTTCCAGGACCAGCAGTTCCAGATCGGGGCCAACTCCGGACAGACGCTCAACCTGGTGGCCCTGGCCGACGCGAGGGTGACATCGCTCGGACGCAGCGCCGTGGCCCTGGACGGCTCCGCAGCAGGTTCTCTGCTGGGTGACGCGGTGGCGGCGAGCACCTCCGCTGCGGCCGGTACCAACGGGGTGAACGCTGTCACCAGCCTCACGTTCACCAACCCGGAAGGCACGACTTCGCCGATCGCGTGGGCCAGCGGTGCCTCGGCCAAGGCGATTGCCGCAGCCATCAACATGAAGGCCGCCTCACTGGGCATCACCGCCACGGCGACCAACAGCGCCACGATCGGTTCGTTCTCGACCACAGGGTCCATGTCGATGGCGTTGAACGGCACGACCGTCAGTGCCAACCTGATCAGCACGGGCGACCTCACCCCGCTGGCCGATGCCATCAACGGAGCCGACACGGGCGTCACCGCCGTCTTCGCGAACCCGCCAGCCAAGGACAAACTCCTGCTCACCGCCGCTGACGGATCCGACATCCGCATCGAGAACTTCCTCAATGGAACCTCCACCATGAAGGTCGAGGGCTCCAAGTCAGGAGCGACCGCGCAAACGCTGACATCGGGTGGTAACGACTCGACCATCGTGCCGGGTACGTTGGACGTGGAAAGCACCAAGGGCGCACTGTCCTGGGCGGGCGCTGTAGGGGAGACAGCCTCCATCGAGGAAGTCTTCGGCACCGGCAAGTCCAGTGGCATCGCGGGGCTCCAGACCCTGAGCACGCTGGACCTCGGCAACATGACAGGGGCCGTGTCCGCCATCAAGGTGGTCGATGCCGCCCTGGATCAGATCAGCAACGCCCGAGGTACTCTCGGCGCGGTGCAGAGCCGTATGGAACTGCTGATCGCCAACGTGGAGGTGGTGAGCGAGAACATCACCAACGCCCGAGGGCGGCTGGTGGACGCCGACTTCGCCAAGGAAACCGCCGCCCTGGCGCGGGTTCAGATCCTGCAGCAGGCCGGCACCGCCATGCTGGCGCAGGCGAACGCCATGCCGCAGCAGGTGCTGCAGTTGCTCAAGAGCTGATCCTCAAGGCGTGACACCGGGCTCGCAGCCCACGCCTGGCCCCTTGCAGCGGCTGCCCTATCGGTTGGTCAACAAGTCCCGAAGCTGATCCCGCTGACCCTGAGGTAACGCCGATACGCCGCGCTCAGCCGGTCGGCCGCGCCCATGGCTTCGCCGCCCGACAGAGGCAGGGCCTTGGGCTGCTGGCTTTCCAGAACAGGCTGGTCCTGGCCAAAGATGGCCACCTGGAAGTCGCGCAAGGTCTGCTCCGGCGTCTCGGTATCGGTGGTGTACTGCGCGAACCAGAGTCGACACGATTCCGGGGTCACCGGACAGGCCCAAATCACGTAGCTGTCCTGCGGGCCGCCGTTCTCCCCGCGCTTGGTCAGCAGTGCCGCGAAAGGGTTGAGCACTTCGTAGCGGTAGTCCACCCAGGCCCCAACGGCCGCGGTGGCGCTGGCACGCGGCTGCCAGGCTCGGTAATGCTCGATCACCGGCCGTGCATCAGGCGTGTGGGTCACCTCGTAAGGCGGCACCTCGGGATGCGCCGCATCCCCCAGCCAGCCCTCGTGCACGAAGGCGAAGTGCGAGGTGTCCAGGAAGTTCTCCACCGCGCGCGGTGCACTGGTGGCCACGTCGAAGGGGCCGTAGATCAGGCGCCGTGGCGGCAGGTCTGAAAGATCGGGCAACGCTCGACTTGCCCGGCCCGAAAGATCGCACCACAGCAAGCCGTGGGCCTGCTGCACGTTAAAACACTCCACGGCACTGGACGCAGGCGGCATGAAACCCGGCGTGGCGGGCACCAGGGCGCAGGCCCCGCTCGCTTCGAACTGCCAGCCGTGGTACGGGCACTGCAGCCGGCCTTGCGTCATGCGGCCCAGGGACAGGCGCGCACCTCGGTGCGGGCAGCGGTCTGCCATCAGCACCGGTTCATCCTGCGCGGTGCGCCACAGCACCAGTGGCCGCCCCAGCACCTGCAGCGCCATCGGTCCACCGCGGCCCTCGTGCTCCAAGGCCACAGGCCACCACCAGCCCGCTTCACCCGTTGAATTCATGTGCTCTGCTCCTGCACGTTGCAAACGAAAACGCCGCCGGGCCCGGGGGCTCGCGGCGGCGTCGATCGCCTGTGATGCGACGGCTTACTTGCCCGTCGGCACCTTGCCTTCCACGCCCTTGACGTAGAAGTCGATCTTGTCCTTCCAGGCCTGGTCGGCCTTCTGATCCTTGGGCAGGCGCTCCTTGCCGCTGTTGTCGACGATCGGGCCGGTGAAGACCTCGAAGGTATCAGCCTTGAGGCCGGCCTTGATCTCCTCGACGCGCTTCTTGGCGTCGTCAGGCACCACATCGGCAATCTTGATCAGGTCGTTCAGGCCTTCCTTGACGCCCCAGACAGTGCGCTCGGTCTTCCAGGTGCCCGCCTTCAGTTCCTCGATGGCCTTGATGTAGTACGGGCCCCAGTTGGCAATCGCCGATGCCAGGTGTGCCTTCGGGCCGAAGGTGCTCATGTCGCTGTCCCAGCCGAAGGCGTACTTGCCGTTCTTCTCGGCCGTCTGCAGCACGGCAGTGGAGTCGGTGTTCTGCAACAGCACGTCGGCCTTCTGGTTGATCAGGCTTTGCGCGGCCTCGCTCTCCTTGGGCGGGTCGAACCAGGTGTTCACCCAAACCACCTTGGTGCTGATCTTGGGGTTGACGCTCTGCGCGCCCAGGGTGAAGGCGTTGATGTTGCGCAGCACCTCGGGGATGGGGAAGGAGCCCACAAAGCCCAGCACGTTGGTCTTGGTCATCTTGCCTGCGATGACGCCCGCCATGTAGGTGTCATGGTAGAAGCTGGCGTCGTAGATGCGCATGTTGGGCGCGGTCTTGTAGCCCGTGGCATGCTCGAACTTCACATCCGGGAACTCGCCGGCCACCTTCAGCATGGCGTCCATGTAGCCGAAGGATGTGGCGAAGATGATCTTGTTGCCTTGGGTGGCCAGGTCGCGGATCACGCGTTCGGCATCGGCCCCTTCGGGCACCTTCTCGACGATGGTGGTCTTCACGCCGTCACCGAACTTGGCTTCCACCGCCTTGCGGCCCAGGTCGTGGGCGAAGGACCAGCCGGCGTCGCCCACGGGGCCGACGTAGATCCAGGCCGCCTTGATCGGCTCGGGCTTGGCCGCAGGGGCTGCGGCGGCAGGCACCTCGGCCTTCTTCGGCTCTTCCTTCTTGCCGCAGCCCGCCAGGAGGGCGGAAGCAGCAAGCGCGGACACGCCGGCCCACTGTACGAGACGGCGTTTGGACAGATCGGTCATGGATGGGACTCCAAGGGTGTAGGTTGAGGACGAAATGAGAGGTGGACTTTTCGGAGGCTTCGGACCGGAGCAGGGCGACACGGGCAAAACCATCCAGAAACAGGGACAAGCAAATTATGGACCGCGGCAGGAGCCCCCCGGCGCATGGGGGGCATGATCAGGCTCCCGGGTGGAAGGGCCGCCCCAGCGATGCGGGCATGTTGATGCGTATCCACAACGGATTGCGGCTGATGAGCGCCAGCACGACGATGGTGGCCAGGTAGGGCAGCATGGCCAGCAACTGGCTGGCGATCTCCACGCCCTGCCCCTGAAGATGGAACTGCAGCATCGTCACGCCACCAAACAGGTAGGCGCCCAGCAGCACCCGCGCAGGGCGCCAAGTGGCGAAGGTGGTCAGCGCCAGCGCGATCCATCCGCGCCCCGCCACCAGGCCCTCGACCCACATGGGGGCGTACACGACGGACAGGAACGCCCCGGCCACGCCGCACAACGCGCCACCCGCCACCACGGCCGCAAGCCGGATGAGCCGCACGGGGTAGCCCAGCGCATGCGCAGACTCGGGGCTCTCACCCACCGCGCGCAGCACCAGTCCGGCGCGGGTGCGGTAGAGGAACCAGGCCAAGCCCAATACCAGCGCCAAGGTCACCCACGCCATGGGGTGCTGACGGAAGAAGGCCGTGCCCACGAAGGGCAGGTCGGCCAGGAAGGGCACCGCGACGGGCTCGCGGTCCGCCAGTTTCTTGCCGACCAGCCCGAGGCCGACGAAGGCTGACAGGCCGGCGCCGAAGAGCGTCAGGGCAAGGCCGGTGGCGTACTGATTGGTATTGAGCCAGATGACCAGCCAGCCAAACACCGCCGCGGCCACAGCGCCTGCCAGGGCCCCGGCGGCAAAGGCGGCCACATCGCTGCCCGTGGCGAGCGCCGTGGCAAAGCCCGCCACAGCGGCCATCAGCATCATCCCCTCCGCCCCCAGGTTCAACACACCGGCCTTCTCGTTGAGCAGCAGGCCCAGGCCCGCCAGGGCTACAGGCGTGCCGGAAGCGACTGCGGCCGCCAGCAGCAGCGCAAGTTCGTTCATGCGCGCCCCCCCGCGCCCGAGGCGGGTGGCGAGGCTGCGGCCGCCACAGCACGGCCGCCACCCGTACGCCAGCGCAGCCGGTAGTTCACCAGGGTGTCGCAGGCCAGCAGCAGAAACAGCAGCAGGCCCTGGAACACGCCGGTCAGGGCGTTGGGCAATCCGATGCGCGACTGCGCCAGTTCACCGCCGATCAGCAGCATGGACAACAGCACACCCGCGAACATCACCCCCACCGGGTGCAGCCGCCCCACGAAGGCGACGATGATGGCGGTGAAACCGTAGCCGGTGGACAGATAGGGCGTGAGCTGACGCACCGGGCCGGCCACCTCCATGGCCCCGGCCAGGCCAGCCATGCCGCCCGACAGCAGCAGCGTGGTCCACAGGGCCCCTCGCGAGGAAAAGCCTGCATAGCGCGCGGCGTCGGGCGCCAGACCACCCACCTGCAACTGGTAGCCGCGCCAGGAGCGGAACATGAACAGCCAGAACACCGCCACCGCCACCAGCGCCAGAACGAACCCCCAGTGCAGTCGCATGCCGCTGGCCAGCGCCGGCAACCAGGTGCTGGCATCGAAGGTGCGCGTCTGCGGAAAGTTGAAGCCCTGCGGGTCCTTCCAGGGGCCGAAGACCAGATAGTTCAGCAGTTGCTGTGCCACGTACACCAGCATCAGGCTGACCAGGATCTCGTTGGCGTTGAACCGGTCTCGCAGCAACGCCGTCAGGCCCGCCCATGCCATGCCGCCCACCACACCCCCCAGCAGCACCAGTGGCGCGTACAGGCCACGCGGTCCCGTCCAGCCGGCATTGCTCATCCACAAGGCCGCGCCACCGCCCACGATGGCCCCCAGCACGAACTGGCCTTCGGCACCGATGTTCCAGACATTGCTGCGAAACGATACCGACAGACCCAGCGCGCACAGGATCAGCGGCGTGGCCTTGAGCATGACCTCGGTGAAGGGCCGCAGGCCGTTCAGCGGCTCGTAGAAGAACATGGACAGGCCCTTGACAGGGTCCTTGCCCAGCGCGGCGAACAGCACCGCAGCGATCAGCGCCGTGAGCACGAGGGCCATCAGCGGCGAGGCGAAGGTCATCAGCCGCGAGGGCTGAATACGCCGTTCCAGGCGGATCATGCGGTGGCTCCCTGGGGCTCCCACAGACCCGACATCCACAGCCCGATCTGTTCGACGGTGGCCTGGGAGGTCGGCACCGAGGGTGACAGGCGACCGCCGGCCATCACATGCAGGCGGTCCGACAGCGCGAACAACTCGTCCAGGTCTTCGCTGACCACCAGCACCGCGCAGCCCGCCTCGCGCAGCGCCAGCAGCTCGCCGCGGATCTGGCCGGCCGCGCCGACATCCACACCCCAGGTGGGCTGGGAGACGATCAGCACCTTCGGGCGGGCGTCGATCTCGCGGCCGACGATGAATTTCTGCAGGTTGCCCCCCGACAGCGACTGCGCCAGGGCATCCGGTCCGCCGGCCTTGACACGGAAGCGCTCGATCAGCCCGGCCGCCTGCTGCTGAAGTGCCGCCAACCGCAACCACCCGCCTCGCCCCACCGCCTCGGAGCGCGTGAGCAGGGTGTTGTGGGCCAGGCTCATGGACGGCACGGCGCCCCGGCCCAGGCGCTCCTCGGGCACGAAGTGCAGCCCCCGGGCGCGCCGGAAGGCAGGGCTGGTGCCGCCCACGGGCTCGCCGAGCAGCAGCACGGCCGAGCGTTCGGTGCGGGTGTCCTCCCCTGACAGCAGCGCCATGAGCCGCTGCTGGCCATTGCCTGACACCCCGGCAATCCCGACGATCTCGCCGGCCCGTACGTCGAGGCTTACATCCTGCAACCCGGCCCCCAGCGCCTTCACCGCCATCGCCACCGGGCCCTGCCCCGCGGCCCGCTGCTGCAACGGAGGGGGCTCGGCCCCGATCATCAGGCGCGACAGGCTGGCGTTGGTTTCCTGGGTCGGGTCCACCTCACCCGTGACGCGTCCGCCACGCAACACCGTGCAGTGGTGGCACAGCGCGCGGATCTCGTCGAGCTTGTGGCTGATGTACAGGATGGAGCAACCACGGCGGGCCAGTTCGCGCAGCGTGATGAAGAGCTTGTCCACGGCCTGCGGCGTGAGCACGGACGTCGGCTCGTCCAGGATCAGCAGCTTCGGGTCGGTGAGCAAGGCTCGCACGATCTCGACGCGCTGGCGTTCACCGACGGACAGCGCATGCACAGGGTGTGCAGGGTCGATGTCCAGGCCATAGGTGTGGGCCACCTCTCCAATGCGCCGGGTCACGTCGGCCAGCGTCCAGGCGCGGTCCAGGCCGAGCCAGACGTTCTCTGCCACGTTCAAGGTGTCGAACAGGCTGAAGTGCTGGTAGACCATGCTGATGCCCAGGGCGCGGGCAGCAGCAGGGTTGGCCACCTGCACCGGCTCACCGTTCCAGCGCACCGTGCCCTCGTCAGGCTGCACCGCGCCATAGATGATCTTCATCAGCGTGCTCTTGCCCGCGCCGTTCTCCCCAAGAACCGCATGGATTTCGCCAGGCTTGACGCGCAGGCTCACCCTGTCATTGGCCTTGACGGCCGGGTACTGTTTGCTGATGTGCTCGAGCTCGAGTCGGTACATGGAGTCAGGCTTCAGAGGTCCCGGCAGGGCGGCCCCAGGCGGGCCGGCGACGAACCAAGGCCGCAAGGTTAACCGCTGGCGGACGTCCCCCGGGGCGGGAAGTCTTCAAAGTCCTGAAAGTGCTGAAAGTCCTGCACAACGCCGGCCACCCGCGCTTCCAGCAGGTCGCCCTCGCCGGCCAGCGTCATCCAGGCGAAGAGGCGGTCGTGCAATCCACGTGCGGCCTGCTGGCGGCGCCGCGCAAGGGGCGTGGAAGCCCAGCGCCAGACGCACAGGTCGGCTATCGCTCCGGGCTCCAGCGAGCCGATCTCGTGGGACAGCCGCAAGGCCTGCGCCGCCCCCAGGGTGGCGGCATGCAGCAGCGCAAAGGCCGTGACACGGCACCCCGCGCCGGCCTGCACCTGGTAGGCGTCGAGCATGGCGCGGCGCATGTCCAGGCTGGTGCCGCCGCCCACATCGCTGGCCAGTCCCACGCCCACACCTGAGGCCAACGCCGCCGGCCAGTCGAAGCTGCCACTGCCAAGGAAGAGATTGGAGCTCGGGCAGAAGGCCACCGCGCCGCCTGTGGCGGCCAGGCGGGCACGGTCCTCGCCGTCCAGCCAAATGCCGTGAGCCAGGATGGCGCGCTCGTTCAGCAGGCCGTGACGCTCGTACACGTCCAGGTAGCTGCGCGCTTCAGGGAAGAGTTCGCGCACCCAGCGCACCTCTTCCAGGTTCTCGGCCACGTGCGTCTGCATGTACAGGCCCGGCGCGCTGCGCAGCAGCTCGCCCGCCATGGCCAGCTGCGCCGGGCTGGAGGTGGGGGCAAAGCGCGGCGTCACGGCGTAGGCCAGACGGCCACGGCCATGCCAGCGCGTGATCTGGTCGGCGCAGATGCGAGCAGCGACACCTGCATCGGCCGGGTCATCGCACAGGGCCGCCGGCGCATGCCGGTCCATCAGCACCTTGCCCGCCACCAGTCGCATGCCCCGCGCCAGCGCCGCCTCGAACAGCGCGTCCACGGAGACCGGGTGCACGGTCGTAAAGACACAGGCTGTGGTGGTGCCACGGGACAGCAACGACGCCAAGAAGAGCTCGCTGATGCGGCGCGCGTGCGCCGGGTCCGCCATGCGCTGCTCGGCCGGGAAGGTGTGGATGTCCAGCCAGTCCAGAAGCTGCGTGCCCCAGGCGCCGATGACATCCAGCTGCGCGCTGTGCACATGGGTGTCGATGAAGCCGGGCATGACCAGGTGGCCGCGGTGGTCCGCCCGGGCCCAGCCGGGCCCGGGGTCAAAGGCCTGCACGCCGGTGATCCTGCCCCCCTCGATCAGCAGCCAGTGGTCGGGGCGAAACCGCACCGCGGTGCCGATCGCATCGTCGGACGCCGACTGCAAGGGCACAGCGCCTGTGAAGTCCAGCAGGTCGCCGCGCAGCGCCAGGCGCGAGCCTTCTGCAGGTGCCGCGCCTGGGCCGGGCACGGATGCTGGGGTGGTGGCGAAGGTCCTCATAGGGTCGAAGCCTATCTCCTGTTGCCCTGCCTGGCAGCGGTACCGGCGGTGTCAGCGCCAGCACCCGCGGCCGGCGCGGGGTGGCGGGGGCCCCGCACGGCATGGGGGACAGGCCTGGTGTATCTTTCCTCTGCCGACCAAGCCCCAGGCTACGGGCGGGTGTGTCTCGACCTCCACGCCCCCGGCTGCGCACGCCGGTCCACGCCCCCCACACCACCCCACCGTCACACTGCCATGACTTCCGAGATTCGCCCGATCCGATTCATCCACAGGGGCCGGGTGCAAGAGGTGTCCGGGGTGGCGCCGACGCGCACGGTGCTCGAGTGGCTGCGGGAGGACGCCCGCTGCACCGGCACCAAGGAAGGCTGTGCCGAAGGCGACTGCGGGGCCTGCACGGTGATCGTCGCAGAGCGCGACGCCGCGGCCCCCGATGGCGTGGCACTGAAGACGGTCAATGCCTGCATCCAGTTCCTGCCCATGCTGGATGGCCGCGCGCTGCTCACGGTGGAAGACCTGGGAGGCCCCCATGCGCCCCACCCTGCCCAGCAGGCTCTCGTGGACTGCCACGGCTCGCAGTGCGGCTTCTGCACGCCAGGCTTCGTGATGAGCCTGGCCGCCTTGCACGAGGATCACACCACGCGCGGCACCCGGCCGGACCGGGCGGCCTTGTGCGATGCGCTGGCCGGCAACCTGTGCCGCTGTACTGGCTACCGGCCCATTGTCGAAGCCGGGTTCGCGATGTTCGAGGACACCAGTCCCCGCGTGAACCGCGTAGCGCTGCGCGCGCTGCTGCAGTCCCTGGCAGCGGATGCGCCGCTGCACTACGCGGCACCCAACCCCGCTGCAGGCGGCCGCGTGGACCACTTCCACGCCCCGCGCGATATCGACGAGTTCGCGCGTCTGCGGCTGGAACATCCTGAAGCCCGCTTGCTGGCAGGCTCCACGGACATCGGTCTGTGGGTGACCAAGCAGTTCCGCGATCTGGGCGACGTGCTGTGGATCGGCGCGGTGCAGGCACTGAGACGCATCACCTGGCGCCATGGGGACATCGACGTCGCCGGACCGGTGACCGCCGAGGCTTCGGCAGGCACTGCTGACGGCGCCCTGGTCGTGGACAGCACGGGAGGCGTCCGATGGTTGGAGGTGGGTGCCGGGGTGTCGCTGCAACACGCCTGGGCCGCGCTGTCCTGGCGCTGGCCCGAGTTGGCCGAGGTGGGCTTGCGCTTTGCCGGCCCCTCGGTGCGCCACACCGGCACCCTGGGCGGGAACCTCGCCAACGGCTCGCCCATCGGCGACGGTGCACCCGTGCTGATGGCGCTGGATGCAAGACTGGTGCTGCGCCGGGGCGAGCGTCGAAGGGTGCTGCGCTTGGACGAGTTCTATCTCGACTACATGAAGAACCGGCTGGAACCGGGCGAGTTCCTGGAGGCCGTGCGCGTGCCGGATCTGGACACTGCCGGGGCGGATGACGGCGCAGCCAGGCACCACCTGCGCGCCTGGAAGCTCAGCAAGCGCTTCGATTGCGACATCTCGGCGCTGTGCGTCGGCATCCGGCTGACGCTGCGCGCAGGCGCTGTGCAGGACGTGCGGCTGGCATTCGGCGGCATGGCCGCCACGGTTCGCCGCGCGCAAGCGGCCGAGGCTGCGCTGCGCGGCCAGCCCTGGACCGAGCAGGCGGTGCAGGCCGCCTGCGCTGCACTGGACTCCGATTTCACGCCGCTGACCGACCTGCGCGCGAGCGCCGGGTATCGGCGCGACGCTGCGCGCGGCCTGCTGCACCGGCTTTGGCTGCAGGCGCGGCCCGACAACCCCCTGCCCATCCGGGCCACCACCGTGTGGGGCCAGGAGGTGTCGGCATGACCCCGCCCACGCAGAGCGACAAGCCGGGCACGCCGGCCCTCGACAGCGTGTCCGCGCTGACGCCGCCTGCGTCAGGCGTCACCGCACAGCTTTCGCAGGTGGTCGGACGCTCGCTGCCGCACGAATCCGCCCACCTGCACGTGGCCGGCACGGCGACCTACACCGACGACCTGCCCGAACCCGCGGGCACGCTGCACGCGGCCCTGGGCCTGTCGCCCGTGGCACACGGGCAGCTGCTGGGCGTGGACACCGCGGCCCTGATGGCCGAGTCAGGGGTGGTGGCGGTGCTGACAGCGCGGGACATTCCCGGCACCAACGACTGCGGCCCCATCGTCCATGACGACCCGGTGCTGGCCGACGGCACCCTGCACTACCTGGGACAGCCCGTGTTCGTGGTGCTGGCCCGCACGCGCGACCTGGCACGCCGCGCGGCGGCAAAGGCCCGACAGGTCATCCAGGTGGAAGCGCTGCCGGCCGTGCTGTGGCCACGCGACGCCCATGCCCAGGGCCTGCATGTCGTGCCCTCCATGCACCTGGCGCGCGAATCGGCCGCGGGTGGCACCCGTCGCGCCATGGACGCGGCACCGCACCGCCTGAGCGGCACGTTCCGCCTGGGCGGCCAGGAACAGTTTTATCTGGAAGGCCAGATCGCCACCGCCGTGCCCTTGGAGGACGGGGCCATGGCCGTGCAGTGCTCCACGCAGCATCCCAGCGAGATGCAGCACGTCGTCGGCCGCGTGCTGGGGGTGGCGGCGCACCGGGTGCAGGTGACCTGCCGGCGCATGGGCGGCGGTTTCGGCGGCAAGGAATCGCAATCCGCCCTGCCGGCTGCCGTCGCCGCCCTGGGCGCACGCGCCACCGGCCGGCCCGTGAAGCTGCGCTACGACCGCGACGACGACTTCATGATCACCGGCCGGCGCCACGGCTTCGAGTTCGACTGGGAAGCGGGATTCGACGACGCCGGCCGCCTGCTGGGCGTGGAACTCTCGATGATCGCCAACGCGGGCTTCTCCACCGACCTGTCGCCGCCGGTGCTCACGCGGGCCATCTGCCACGCCGACAACGCGTACTGGCTGCCCGAGGTGTCGGTTCACGGGCATCTGGCGCGAACGAACACCCAGTCCAACACCGCCTTCCGCGGCTTCGGCGGGCCGCAGGGCGCCTTCGCGATCGAGGTGGTGATAGACGACGTGGCGCGCCATCTCGGGCTGGACGCGCTGGCCGTTCGGCGTGCCAATTTCTATGGCGACGCCCGCCACAACGTCACGCCCTACGGCCAGACCCTCACCGACAACGTGATCTCGCCCCTGACGGAAGAACTGGTGCGCACGAGCGCTTATGCGCAGCGCCGCGCCGAGGTGGATCGCTTCAACGCAAACAGCCCGGTGCTCAAGAAGGGCCTGGCCCTGATGCCCGTGAAATTCGGCATCTCTTTCAACCTGCCGCATCTGAACCAGGCCGGGGCCCTGGTGCATGTCTACACCGACGGCTCGGTGCTCGTGAACCACGGCGGCACCGAGATGGGCCAGGGCCTGAACACCAAGGTGGCGCAGGTGGTGGCGCATGAACTGGGCCTGCCGCTGGAGCGCGTGCGCTGCTCGGCCACGGACACGGCCAAGGTGGCCAACACCTCGGCCACGGCGGCCTCGACGGGCAGCGACCTCAACGGCAAGGCGGCGCAGGACGCGGCGCGCCAGATCCGCGAGCGTCTGGCCGGGTTCTGGTTGTCGACGCTGCCTGCGACGGCGGTCGGTGGCGACGACGCAGCGCGGGCTGCGCTGGCGCGGGAGGTGCGTTTCGCCAACGGGCAGTTGCAGTGGGGCAGCCACCGGGCACCGTTCGACGAGGTGGTCTCGGCCGCCTACCTCGCGCGGGTGCAGCTCTGGAGTGACGGCTTCTACGCCACCCCGGGCCTGAGCTGGAACCGCGAGACGCTGACGGGCTCGCCCTTCTTCTATTTCGCCTATGGTGCCGCCGTCAGCGAAGTGATCGTGGACACCTTGACGGGCGAGACGCGCCTGCTGCGCGCCGATCTGCTGCACGACGCTGGGCGCTCACTCAACCCGGCGCTGGACATCGGTCAGGTCGAAGGAGCCTATGTCCAAGGCCTGGGCTGGCTGACGAGCGAGGAGCTTGTCTGGCACCCCGACACCGGCCGGCTGCTGACGCACGCGCCCAGCACCTACAAGATTCCCACCGCCAACGACGTGCCGGCAGCGTTCCACACCGCGCTGTTCGACAACGCCAACGTTCAGGACAGCATCCACCGCAGCAAGGCCGTGGGCGAGCCGCCGATCCTGCTGCCGTTCTCGGCCTTCCTGGCCATCCGCGACGCCATCTCGGCCGCGGGCGGGCACCGGGTGCAGCCGCCGCTGGACGCGCCCGCCACACCGGAGGCGGTGCTGCGCGCCGTCCAGGCGGTGCAGCAGCCGCGGGCGAAGACCTGAGCGCGATCAGGCGCGCATGGCGCCCAGCAGCTCCTGCGAACCGCTGATCAGCATCCGCGCGTCGGACCCGACGGTAACAAAGCGAAAACCCTTGGCGATGCGCGCGCGGGCCGCGGCCGGCCCGGCGTTGTGGATGCCGGCCACGACGCCATGCGCCTGGGCCCGCGCCAGGATGTGCTCGAAGGCCTGCGCCGCCTTGGGCTCCACGTCGTCCATGGTCGGCTTGCAGCCCAGGGACAGCGAGAGGTCCGACGGGCCGATGTAGATGGCATCCAGCCCCTCCACCGACAAGATGGCATCCAGGTTGTCCAGCGCCTGCGCCGTCTCGATCATGGCAAAGCGCACGATGTGGTCGTTGGCGGCGGTGGGATAGTCCGCGCCCAGCACGAGGCCGGCGCGCACCGGGCCGAAGCTGCGTGTGCCGCGCGGGGCGTAGGACGTCCAGGCGACGAACTTCTGCGCCTCTTCCCGCGTGTTGATCATGGGGCAGATCAGGGCTTGCGCGCCGGCGTCCAGGCTCTTCATGATGATGCCGGGCTCCAGCCAGGGCACCCGCACCATGGGCAGGGTGTCGGTGGTGGAGATGGCCTGCAGCATGGTCACCATCTTCTGGTAGTCCACCACGCCGTGCTGCAGGTCCACGGTGAGCGAGTCCCAGCCCTGGCGGGCCATGACTTCGGCGGAAAAGCTGTCCGGTATGGCCAGCCAGCCGTTGACCACGGCGCGGTCTTGCTTCCAGAGGGTGCGCAGACGGTTGTCCTTCATGGGAATCCTTCAGAGCTCGGGTCTTGGTTGAAAAGGGCCGGCGCCGGCTTTCAGCGCACCATGCAAGGCCGCTTGGGGTCGAAGCGCCAGCCAGGGATGAGGCACTGCATGGCCACGGCATCGTCGCGCGCGCCCAGGCCGTGCTGCAGGTACAGCGCGTGCGCCTTGTCGACTTCGGCCATGTCGAGTTCGATGCCAAGGCCCGGCCGCTCGGGCACACGCACCAGGCCGCCCTCGATCTGCAGCGGCGCCTTCGTGAGGCGCTGGCCGTCCTGCCAGATCCAGTGCGTGTCGATCGCCGTCACGCGCCCGGGCGCCGCAGCGGCCACGTGCGTGAACATCGCCAGCGAGACGTCGAAGTGGTTGTTGGAGTGCGAGCCCCAGGTCAGGCCGAAGTCGCGGCAGGTCTGCGCCACGCGCACCGAGCCCGACAGCGTCCAGAAGTGCGGGTCGGCCAGCGGGATGTCCACCGACTGCAGCACCAGCGAGTGCACCATCTGCCGCCAGTCCGTGGCCACCATGTTGGTGGCCGTGGGCAACCCCGTGGCGCGCTTGAACTCGGCCATCACCTCGCGGCCGGAGAAGCCCTCCTCCGCGCCGCAGGGGTCCTCGGCATAGGCCAGCACGCCGTGCAGATCACGCAGCAGGCGCACGGCATCCTTGAGCAGCCAGCCGCCGTTCGGGTCCAGCGTGATGCGGGCCTGGGGAAAGCGCTCGTGCAGTGCGCGAATGGCCTGCACCTCCTCCTCGCCCCGCAGCACCCCGCCCTTGAGCTTGAAGTCGTTGAAACCGTAGCGCGCGTGCGCAGCCTCGGCCTGGCGCACGATGGCCTCGGGGGTCACGGCCTGCTCGTGGCGCGCGCGCCGCCAGCCGTCCGCCTCATCGGGCTCGTCTGCGGGGCTGAGGTAGGGCAGATCGGTTCGGGTGCGGTCGCCCACGAAGAAGAGGTAGCCCAGCATCTCCACCGCGTCGCGCTGCTGCCCTTCACCCAGCAGCGCAGCCACGGGCACCCCCAGGTGCTGGCCCAGCAGGTCCAGCAACGCCGACTCCAGCGCCGCGCAGGCGTGGATGGTGGTGCGCAGATCGAAGGTCTGCTGCCCTCGCCCGCCGCTGTCGCGGTCGGCAAAGCGCTCGCGCACGCTTCGCAGCACGGCCTGCCAGCGGCCCAGGGGCTGGCCCACCACCAGTTCCGCGGCGTCTTGCAGGGTCTGGGTGATCTTCTGGCCGCCCGGCACCTCGCCAATGCCCGTGCGCCCGGCGCTGTCGGTCAGGATCAGCAGGTTGCGGGTGAAGAACGGGCCGT
>JBAXYD010000018.1:0-80628 GCA_037127635.1 Betaproteobacteria bacterium
TCAACGGCCACATCGACGTGGTGCCGGTGGGCCTGGCCTCGATGTGGACGCGCCCACCGTTCGAGCCCTGGATCGACGGCGACCGCCTGTACGGCCGCGGCGCGGCGGACATGAAGGCCGGCCTCGTGGCCTTGACCCTGGCCTTCCGGGCACTGCGCCGTCTGGGCGTGGAGCCTGCGGCGCCGGTCTACCTGCAGTCCGTGGTGGAAGAGGAGTGCACGGGCAACGGTGCGCTGGCCTGCCTGGTGGAAGGCTACACGGCCGACGCAGCCATCATCCCGGAGCCGGGCGACGGCGTCATGACCGGGCAGGTGGGCGTCATGTGGATCACGCTGGACGTGCAGGGCAAGCCGGTGCATGCCTGCACGGCGCACACGGGCGTGGCCGCCATCGACTACGCGCAGTACCTCGTCGGCAAGCTGCGGGAGCTGGAAGCGGCCTGGAACGCACCCGAGGCGCGGCACCCGCACTACTGCACGCACGAGCATCCGATCAACTTCAACCTCGGGCGCATCCAGGGCGGCGAGTGGACGTCCTCGGTGCCCACGCATTGCCGCGTGGACATGCGCCTGGGCTTCTACCCCGGCGTGAAGCCGGCGCAGGTGCGCGCTGAAGTGGAGGCGCTGCTGGAAGCCGCGCACCAGGCCCACCCGCACCACGACAGCGTCACCTGGAAGATCACCTACCAGGGCTTCCAGGCCGAAGGGCTGGTGGTGGACATGCAGCAACCCGTGATCCAGGAACTGCTGCGCTGCCACCGGGACGTGACCGGCGCCGACGCCGCCCAGCATGCCTCCACGGCCACCACCGACGTGCGCTTCTTCCACCTCTACGGCCAGATCCCTTCCACCTGTTACGGGCCCAAGGGTTCGGATATCCACGGCATCGACGAGTGGGTCTCCATCGACAGCATGCAGCAGGTCAGCGCCGTGCTGGCGGTGTTCATGGCGCGGTGGTGCGGGGTGAATGCGGCCCCGGTGCTGCCGGCAGTCTGCACTTGACGATCCAGGGCCAGCGGCGCCAAAGCGTTGCCGGGATCGGCAGGGCCTTGGCGCTCCTGGCCAGCCTCCTGTGTCTGTCCGGCTGCGCCGTCGCCCCCCGCGGGCCGCTGGCCTTTGCAGCGTGGCGGGCCGGGCAGGCGCCGTCTGTCGACGCCCTGGCCCGTCACCTTGGCGAGCAGGGTGTCGGGCAGGTGCTGCCGCTGCATCAATTGCTGCGCTCAGCGTCCGCCTGGGAGACCTGTGCCGCCGAGCCCTTTGCTATGCCGCCCCCTCAGCAGTGGCCGGCTGTCGTGGATGTGCTCAGGCTGCTGCAGGCCTTGCAGGCGGCGGGGGTGGTGGGCCGCGCGTTGGAGATCCACTCCAGCTACCGGGGGCCTGCACTCAACACCTGTGCGCAAGGGGCGCCAGGAAGTGCGCATCTGCGCAGCTTCGCCATCGACTTCACGCCCGTGGACGGGGTGGATCCCACAGAGCGCCTGTGCGCCTTCTGGCGGGTTCAAGGGCAGGCCTGGCGCATGGGGCTCAGCCGTTACCCGTCCGGGCGCATCCACATCGACACCGCCGGTCACCGTACCTGGGGGGCGGACCATACCGGGCGCTCCGCGGTATGCGACCCGCAAATGGCACCGGCTTCGCCGGCCGTAAGCGCGGGAGGCTGAAGCCCTCAGCCCAACGCCTGCAGGTGGGGATTGAACACCACCTCCCACACGTGGCCGTCGGGGTCCTGGAAGTAGCCGCCAAAGCCGCCCCAGAACGTGGGCTGTGCCGGCTTGAGAAGGTGCGCGCCGGCGGCTTCGGCCTGGGCCAGCACCTGCCGCACTTCGTCTTCTGAGCCCACGTTGTGCGCGATCAGCACCTGGCCGCCGCCGGCTGGGCCGTCCGCCAGGCCCGTGTCGACCCGCAGACTGTCTCGCGGCCACAGAGCAAGCTTCAGGCCGCCGTCAAGATGGAAGAAGACGCAGGCGCCGATGGGGTACTTGGTGCCCGTGATGCCGCTGGTGGGCAGGCCCAGGCCGTCACGGTAGAAGACAAGTGAGCGCTCCAGGTCGCTCACGGCCAGGGTGATGACGGTGATGCGGGGTTTCATGGGTGGGGTGCGGTGCGGTGATGCGGTGCCTTCAGCCCCGCCCCTTGCGCCGCGCATCGAACTTGCGCCAGTACCCGAACTCGTCCTCGTGCACCTCGATATCCAGTTCGGCCACACGCGCCTGCAACCGCTCCTGCACGTCAGCCACGGCCTGGTTGTAGATGCTGGGGCCGATCTCCTCCAGAAAGAAGCCCAGCAGCCCACCCGCAGCCACGTTGCCTATGGGCTCGTCCCTGTGCTCACGAAACCAGCGCTCAATGGAGGCGATGGCCTGGGCACGGGTGTCCTTGAGGAGTTCGATGGGCATGGGGGTGTCGGGCGTTGTGATGCTTCGAGGACAACGGCTCACAGATCGGCCTGGTACCGCGCCAGCATCTGCTCCTGGGTCTCTTCGGCGCTACGCATTCCAGTCTGCTCGCTGATCATCCGCCCCATGGTGGGCAGCGCACTGCGCTGCACCTGCGCCTGCGGGCTCCACAGGCGCGAGCGCATGAAGGCCTTGGCGCAGTGCAGATAGGCCTGCTCCACACGCACCCGGATCACCACCGCCGGGCGCCGGCGCTCATCAGCCACCGCGTTGATCAACACCGGGTCAGTGGACAACCCGGCCGTGCCGTTCACGCGCAGCGTCTCATCCACGCCTGGGATCATGAACAGCAGCCCCAGCCGCCCGGTGGCCACGACGTTCTCCAGCGTGTCCAGTCGGTGGTTGCCCGGTGCGTCGGGGATCAGCAGCGTGTGCGCGTCAGGCGCCCTCACGAAGCCGGGTGCGCCGCCGCGGGGCGAGGCGTCCAGCGCCAGATCGGCGCTGCTGCTGGCCAGCACGACGAAGGGCGACAGCGCGATGAAGCGCTGGCAGTGCACGTCCAGGTGGTCGAGCTGCTTGCGCACCGCCCGCTCCTTGGGCGCCGGGTACAGGGCGCGCAGGGCCTGGAGCGTGGTCAGGGCAAGGGGGTCGCCGGCAGGTGCAGGCGGCTCGGATGTGGCTGCAGATCTCATGGGAGGAATGGTCGCACAGGGCAGGCTCGGTTGAACGGGCTCACCCCCTGCGCCACTTCATAAGCCCCGCCTACCCCTCCCCCAACAACTCCCGCAACTCCGCCGCCCCCATCGGCCGGCCCTGGTCCTGGCCCTCCAGGATGCCGTCGGCCAGGTCGCGCTTGTGGCGGTGCAGTTCGATGATGCGCTCCTCGATCGAGCCGGCTGTCACCAGGCGATAGACGGTGACGGGGCGCTGCTGGCCGATACGGTGGGCGCGGCCGCTGGCCTGGTCTTCGGCGGCGGGGTTCCACCAGGGGTCTACGATGATGACGTAGTCGGCCGCAGTCAGGTTCAAGCCGAAGCCGCCGGCCTTCAGGCTGATGAGGAAGAGGTCCCCCTGGCCGGCCTGGAAGGCGGCCACGCGCTGGGTGCGCTCGGCTGCCGGCGTGCTGCCCGTGAGCATCTGGTAAGCCACGCCCACGGCCTGCAGGCGCTGCGCCAGCAGGTCCAGGAAGTCGGTGAACTGGCTGAACACCAGCGCCTTGTGGCGCCCGGCCACGAGTTCGAGGGCGAGTTGCTCGAACTCCTGCGCCTTGGCGCCCACCAGCCCGAGTTCGGGCGCGGCCAGCCGCGGGTCGCAGGCGGCGCGGCGCAGCCGGGTCAGCTCGGCCAGCACGTGGAAGGAGGCCTGTGCGTCCTCGCTGTCGATCTGCGCCACGCGCTCGATGGCGCTGCGCCGCGCGGCCTCCAGGAAGGCGCGCTCTTCGGGCCCGGGCTCCACGCGGTGGACGATCTCGGTGCGCGGGGGCAGGTCGGCCAGCACCTGCGCCTTGGTGCGGCGCAGCAGGAAGGGGCTGACCAGGCGGCGCAGGCGCGAGCGCACGGCCTCGTCGCGCTGGCGCTCGATGGGCCCGGCAAAGCGCTCGTTGAACTGCGGTGCAGACCCGAGCAGGCCGGGGTTCAGCAGGTTCATCAGCGACCACAGGTCGGCCAGGCGGTTTTCCACCGGGGTGCCGCTGAGCGCCAGCCGGAAGTCGGCCTTCAGCGTGCCGATGGCCTTGGCACGCTTGGTGGCGGCGTTCTTCAGCGCCTGCGCTTCGTCCAGCACCAGGGTGGCCCACTCGCGGGCGGCGAAGGCTTCGCCCTCGATCTGCGTCAGCGCGTAGCTGGCCACCACCAGGTCGCCAGGGCCGCAGCTCTGCAGCATCTCGGCGCGGTCGCCCTCGCCGTAGCTCAGCACGCGCAGGCTGGGGGCGAAGCGGGCGGCCTCGGCCACCCAGTTGCCGCACACCGAGGTGGGCGCGATCACCAGCGCCGGGCCCAGCGGCGCGCGCGTCAGCAGCAACGCCAGCGTCTGCACGGTCTTGCCCAGGCCCATGTCGTCGGCCAGGATGGCGCCCAGCCCGGCGTGCGCCAGGCGGGCCATCCAGGCAAAGCCCTCGGCCTGGTAGCTGCGCAGCTCGGCCATCAGGCCGGCGGGCAGCACGGGCTGCAGCGTGGCGGCTTCCTCCAGCCGGGCCAGACGCTTGGCCCAGGGCTTGTCGGCCTGCACGGTGGTGCCGTCCAGCGTCTGCTCGAGGAAGGCCGCGGCCGCCGCGGGCAGGCGCAGGCCGTCCTTGTCGGTGCTGGCCATGGCCTGCAGGTCGGCCAGCTGGGCGCGCAAGCGCTCGGTCAGCGCCAGGTACTCGCCCTCGCCCAGGGCAACGAAGCGGCCCTGGCGGGACTCGCGCACCAACTGCATCAGGCGCTGCAGGCTGATGACGCGGGTGTCGTCGACCTGCACCTCGCCGTCCACGGTGAACCAGTCGCGCCCGCTGGACAGCGCCACCTTGACGCCCTGCGAGGCCACCGGGGTCACGCGCACCGGCTTGCCGCGCGGCCAATCCAGGCTGGCCACGGCCGGCAGCCCCGGCAGCACCTCCAGCGCGTGCAGCGCCTGCTCGGGGTCGTCCAGCAGCCAGGTGGCGTCGCCTTCGTCGGCATCGGCCAGGAAGGGCAGCGCCTCCAGCACCTGTGCCAGGTGCGCCTGCTCGACGTCCAGGGCGCGCTCGGTGGACAGCTGCAGCCCCTCGTGCACGGTGAGCAGCCGCGCGCGCCCATGTCCTGGCTGCACCACCGGCCCGAAGCTGCCGAAAGGCCGCGCCACCAAGCGCAGCTGCATCGCCTCACCGCGCGGCACCAGCTGGGCGACCAGGCGGGCGTCGCTCGCCACGCCCTGGCCGGCTGCTGCGTCGCTGTGCAGCTGGAAGTGGCCGGCCAGCACGCGCAGCGCGGCGTCCAGCTCCGCCTTGGCATCCACCGGCACGGCCCAGCGCTGGCCCACCAGCTCGGCCACGCGGCGCTGCGCCGGGGTGATGCGAATCAGCCGTGCGCGGTCTTCGCCATCGCGAAGCACCCGCAGCGTGTTGCGCCGTTCGATCTCATCCGACCAGGAGCTGCCCACCCACTGCTTGCCGAGGTCGATGTCCTTGGAGTGGGCCAGGGGGTCCAGGAGATGGAACTCGAAGGCTTCACCGCCGCCGTCCTGGAGCACACGGCGCACTTCCATCTCCGGCAGCGCCTCGCGCAGTTCCAACGGTCGGCCCGGGTCATCGTCCAGCGTCACGCCTGGGTGGTTGACGAGCGCCATGGCCGCGGCCACGACATCCAGGCCGAGCGTGCTGCCCGAGTAGGCCGCCTTCTCGATGCAACGCGCCACCGCGGCGTCGCGCGGGTCCAGCCGCACGCTCTTCTTGATGCGCGACAGCGGCACCGCCTTGGGCAGCGCCCGCGAGCGCGCGCTGGCGGGGCGCTCGAAGGGCCCGATGTCGATCACGCGGCCGTCGTCGTCCAGACTCAGCTGCCACAGCAGCGTGGGGTCCACCGCGTGATCCGATGCCGCGGCCACCTTCTGCTCCCCCAGGGCCGCGATGGCTGCCAAGGCGTCACGCCAGGTCTCGCGCGGGCCGCCGAAGTACGCCACGCCCCAGGGGGCGCCAGGGCGGGTGTGTGCGGGCACGGCCCAGCCAAAGCGTGCTGCGGCCTGGCGCAGCAGGTCAGCCCAGAGCGTGCGACCCATGGACTCGAAGTGCTGCACCACGGCCTGGACCTCTGCCAGCCCCCACTTCGCGGGTTCATGGCCCAGCCAGGCGGCCAGCACCAGGCGGTCGGCGTTGGCGCGGTGCGGCGCGCCGCCCCAGCCCGCATGGTGAGCGAAGGCCGCGGCGTCAACGGGTTCGTCGCCCAGCCGTGCAGCTGCCGCATGGGCCCACAGCCCCCAATCCGACGGCGGCGGCTTGCGCGAGCCGGATTCCGCCGTCGCCAACTTGCGTGCGGCCGTCCAGGCCTGCGGCGTGGGCTGGGCCAGCAGGCACAGCAGGTGCAGCCGCAGGTGGTTGGAACTCAGCACGCCGCGGCGGGCATTCGCCAGCGCGCCCAGCGCCTTGTTCGCTGCAGCAAAGCCTTCAGCCGCCGCGCCCCATTGCCCCTGGATGGCCATGACCGCGGCCTTGAAGGCGTCGATCCGGGGGCCTTCCAGCCCCGTCAGCATCTTCAGGGCCCCTTCTGCGTCGGTGCGGTCGCAACGCCAGCCGGCCACTGCGAGGCGGGCGCCGACGGACAAGCGGTCGGGCGCGCTCTGGGCCTGTGCGTCCAGCCAGCCGATCAGCGGGGTCCACAACGGCGTCTCGAGTACGAAGTTGTCCAACCACTCCTTCAGCAAGCCGTTGCGCAGCGCGGCGTCGAGATGCTCGAAGCGCTCGGGCATGAAGGGCGTCATCGCCGCCTGGGCGATGGCAGAGGCATCGGTGTCCCAGTTGCGGAAGAAGGTTGCGCGCTGGCTGGCGAAAGCGGATGCGTTGAGCCCGGCATACAGCAGCAGTCGGGCAAAGGCGATGGTCTCGGCCGGCTCGCGCAGTGCGGGGGTCGGCACCCCGGGGCCGTCAGGGTTGTAGGTGGCCGACGCACGCGCCCAGGCTGGGTACGCGCGAGCCGCCAGCTTCGGTTCCAAATGGGCCGTGAACCAGGCCTCGCGTGCGGCCTGAGTGGCGTCAAAACCCACGCCCTCTGCCTGCACGGCACGGCCCTGTTCGACCAGCGACTGTGCCGCCGCCCCCACGTCCTGCAGGCTGAAGGCGCGGCCGTTGCTGTGCCGGCTGTCCAGATGGCGCATGAACTGCGCCAGCCAGGTCTTGCCGCGCGGCAAGCCGGCCAGGCACAGCGCCTCGAAAACCGCCTCGATGTCCTGCGGTTGCAGCACCGCCTCACGCTGTGCCGCAGGCGCCTTGGGCGCCTTGGGCGCAGCGGGCGGCGGCGTTCGGTATTCGCCCATGGCCAGCTTCCAGATGTCGATCGGGCGGCCGTGGATGTCGACGAAGGGGGAGGGCGCCTTGGGGGGCTTGCGGGCCATGGAGTCTGCTTGGTGTGTGAAAGGTGTGTTTCTCTATGGCGCCACCCACACCACCGCCGATCGCGCCGGCACGATGAAGCTGGCACTGGCGGCGTCCCAGGTGGCCTGCGCCGCGCGCCAGTCCGCGGCGCCGCGGGCGGCGAGCACGGGGTGCAGCGTCCAGGGTTGGCCGGCGAGCTCGGTCGCGGGAATGCGGTGCGCCACGGTGTCGGCGTTGATCAGGTAGGCCAGCCGGCGAAAGCCGGCGCCGGGGTAGCCCTGGCCGTCGAGGTGTGCGCCCACCACGGCGCCTGAGCCCACCTGCTGCGGTCCGGTGTTCATGAATCGCAGCCGAGTCTGGATGTCCTCTGTGCTGCGCAAGCGCAGCAAGGTGGTGCTGCTGCGGATGCGCAGCAGGTCCAGGAAGGCGTCGCGCGTCCAGGCGATGTCGCCGGCCGTGGGCTTGAGGGCGGGGTCGGCCAGGCGCGGGGCCATCAGGGGCCAGCTGCTTTCGTTGTCCTGGCGCGGCGGCAGGCCGGCGCCGAAGCCGTTGTCGGTGAAGGTCCAGTCGATGCGGTTGAACCAGTCGCCCGAGTCGTAGCTGTTGCGGTCCATGGATTTGCTGCGCAGCATTTCCTGGCCGGCGTGGAAGTAGGCGATGCCCTGGCTGAAGGCCACCACGGCGTTGGCCAGGTGCTGCACGCGGGCACGCTCCTCGCGCGGCGTGATCAGCGGCAGCTTGAAGGCCAGCAGGTCGAACAGGGTCTGGTTGTCGTGGTTCTCGGTGTAGTTCACCACCTCGCCAGGCTGGCTGGCGTAGGCGGCACCCTGGCCGGCGTAATCGAGCTTCTCCGCCGACAGCGTCTGCCCGCTCGCCGTGGGGATGGTCACGCCGCGCACCGTGCCCGCCAGCGCCACGCGCACGAGGTCGGCCGCGCGCATCAGCTCCAGCGCGCTGCCGGGCGTGCCTGCGGTGCTGGCGCCTCGAGCGGCCTGCACGGCCTCGTTGGGCGCGGTGTGGAGCCCGCTCACCCAACCTTGGCGCGTCACCTGCTCGGGCCCGCTGTCGCAGCAGCCACCGCCGCGCACGGCGTCGCGCCCGCGGTCGCTGAAGGTGCCGATGCCGCTGCCATTCAGTGCGCCCTGCGCGGCCTGCACGAAGCGCACGCCGTCCTTGATCTCGCCGAAGTTCCAGCCCTCGCCAATGAGGTGGATATGCCGGCCTGCGGCGGTGTCCACGGCCCGCTGCAACTGCTCCATGGCCGCGCGCGGCTGGTGGCCCATGAGGTCGAAGCGGAAGGAGTCGATGCGGTAGTCGCGCGCCCACACCACGGCCGAGTCGGTCATGAGCTTGCCCATCATCAGGTGCTCGGTGGCGGTGTTGTCGCAGCAGGTGGAGTTGGTGACCGCGCCAGTGGCGTCCAGCCGGTGGTAGTAGCCGGGCACGATGCGGTCCAGCACCGACTTCGGGTGCTGGCCCGAGGCGGTGGTGTGGTTGTAGACCACGTCCATGCCCACGCGCAGGCCGGTGCGGTGCAGGGCCTGCACCATGCGGCGGAACTCGACGATGCGCCGCGTGCCGTCGGCTGCGTCCGTGGCATAGCTGCCCTCGGGCACGGTGTAATGCCAGGGGTCGTAGCCCCAGTTGAAGCAGTCCCGCTCGCGCGTGGGCTCCAGCAGGGCCTGCGCCTGCGGCCCGCCGGGGTGGGCGCGCGCGGCGGCGGCCAGTGGGGCAGCGTCGGGGCTCACGCAGCCCTGCTCGGGCACCGAGGCGATGTCAAAGACAGGCAGCAGGTGGATGTCGGTCACGCCAGCGGCGGCCAGACCAGCCAGATGGCGCATGCCGTTGGAGCCGGCCGCGGTGAAGGCGAGGTACTTGCCACGGTGCGCGGGGGGCACGCTGGCATCGCCGATGGAAAAGTCCCGCACGTGCAGCTCGTACAGCACCAGGTCGGTGGCGGCCAGCACGCGGCGCGGGCGCTCGGTGCTGTCCCAGCCCTCGGGCTTGAGCGTGGGCGCGTCCAGGTCCACCACCTGGCTGCGCTGCGAGTCCGCAGTGAGCGACAGCGCGTAGGGGTCGGTCACCCGGTTGCGCACCAAGCCCTTGCCGCGCACGTGCACATCCACCAGGTAGGCGTAGGTCTGGCCGCTGAGGTCGGCGGCGTGCTGGTGCTGCCACGCGCCGGTGGCGGCATCGCGCCGCAGCGGCAGCAGTTCGCGCGCCGGAGCGGTGGTACCGCCAAACAGGCACAGCTGCACCTGGCGCGCGGTGGGGGCCCACAGCTTGAAGCCGGTGCGCCGGCCCTGCACCTGGACGCCCAGATCGGTCAGCGCGCCCGCACTGGCGTAGACGGCGTCCAGTGCCCCAGCCAGCTGCACATGGGTGGCGTCCAGCACGCGGCCCATCGAGTCCTCTCGCGTGAGCAGCACCTGTTCGCGCAGCAGGGCCGGCAGGCGCGGCAGATCCACGGCCCGCAAGGCCAGCGTGGCGCCGGGGCCAACGTGACTGAAACGGCGGGTCGAGATGTTCTCGGCCGCGGGCTCCGACACCTGCAGCGTGAGCACCCCATCGCCGCCGGCCACGCGGTCGCCCGGGGCCACGGCCAGCAGGCCCTGGCGGGAGTGGTGCAGCCGGTACCGGTGGGGGCCTTGCGCGGGCGCCCCGGCCCAGCGCAGCTGGCTGCCGTCCAGCCAGGCGGCGCGGGCAGCGGTGTAGGCCGCCGGCATGGGCAGGGCGGCCTGCAGCACCTGCTCGTGCGGGCCGTCGCAGTCGGCGGGCTTGGCGGGCTCAAGGCCTGCCGCGACAGCGCTGAGCGCACCCGCGGACAGGGCCCAGGCAGCGGCCCAGCGCGTCACGGAATGGGTGAAAGCTGAGAGCGGCAAAGCGGGCATGAAGATCCGTCGGTGGGGCAGTGGCCCGATGCTATTGGAGGAAAACTACAGCGCCAATCCGGGACCCTACCGATGTACGGCCTTTGGTTGGATACATGGATGGAAATGCTAGACCATTGCAACCGTCCTACAGCGCTTGCCAGAGAGACTGCGGCCGCTGTAGTTCGACTACATTTCCGCCACATCAGCCGTATGGGACACCCGGCCATGAACACCGTTTCCTTGCATGCCCTGCCCGTGCGCCCCCGCTTCAAGGCGCTGGCCCTCTCGGTGGCGGGGCTCCTCGGTCTGGCCCTGGCTGCCGGCCTCCATGCGGCGCCCCTGGACACCTCCCCCGTCCCGGCGCGCCACGGCACCGCCCACCTGCCACCCCACTGGGACCGCGGCGCATTCATGGAGATCTTCGTGCGCGCCTACCAGGACAGCGACGGCGACGGCATCGGCGACCTGCGCGGCCTGATCTCGCGCCTGGACTACCTCAAGGACCTGGGCATCCGAGGCATCTGGCTGATGCCGGTGACGCGCAGCGCCGACCGCGACCACGGTTACGCCACCACCGACTTCCGCGACATCGAGCCGGACTACGGCACGCTGGCCGACTTTGACGAACTGCTGAAGCAAGCCCATGCGCGCGGCATCGGCGTGATCACCGACTACGTGATCAACCATGCCTCGCACCGGCACCCAGCCTTTCAGGAGGCTCTCAAAGGCACCGACAATCCCTGGCGCGACTGGTTCGTGTGGTCACAGGACGCGCCCCAGGGCTGGGACATCTGGGGCAAGAACCCTTGGTATCACGTTCCAGCCCAGCCCTGGGAATGGACCGGCGACCCCAAGGACCTGCCACCCGCCCCACCTGGTGCGAAGGACTTCTACTTCGGCACCTTTGGCCCGCACATGCCGGACTTCAACATGCGCAAGCCCGAGGTCGTGAGCTACCACCTGGACTCCCTGCGCTTCTGGCTCAACCGCGGGTTGGATGGATTCAGGCTGGACGCCGTGCCGCATCTGATCGAGAACAACGCCAAGGACTGGAACGACCAGCCTGAGAGCCGGCGACTGACCCGGGAACTGCAGGATGTGATCCGCGCCTACCCGAACCGCGCCGTGGTCTGCGAGGCCACGGCCGAGCCCCAGGCCTACGGCGACCCGGCCGTGTGCGGCGGCGCCTTTGCCTTCGGCTACGTGCACCACTTCGTCAAGGCCGCCCAGGGCGAGGCGGCGTCCGTCAAGGAGCTGGCGCAGTACTACCGCAAGGCGCGGCCGACCATGGCCACTTTCGTCTCCAACCACGACCGCTTTGCCGGCCAGCGACTGTGGGACCAGGTGGGGGGCGACGTGCAGCGCTACAAGCTCGCAGCAGCGGGCTATCTGCTGCAGCCGGGAACGCCTTACATCTACTATGGCGAAGAGGTGGGACAGGCAGGGGTGCAGGCGCTGGAGGGCGACCTGCCGCTGCGCGCGCCCATGAGCTGGCAGCCCGACGCAGCCACCGGTGGCTTCACGCGCGGCACGCCCTTCCGCCCCGTGGCGCCTAATTTGCTGACGCACAACGCCCAGACCCAGGCCCAGGATCCGCGCTCCATCCTGGCCTTCTACAAAGCCATGCTGGCGCTGCGCAACTCGCGAGCTTCGATCGCGCGCGGCAGCTTCGAGCACTCCTTCGCCGACGGCCTGGTGCTGGGGTTCCAGCGCCGGCTGGAGCGCGAACACACGGTAGTGCTCATCAACTACGGCACCGGCCTGGCCAGCGTGCGCGTACCCGACCTGCCCCCCGGCCAGGCCCTGCGCAGCGCCTTCCCTGCAGGCGGCGCACTTTCGGCCCGCATTGGCAAGGACGGCAGCGCGACGATCCACCTGGCGCCGCTGTCGGTGCGGGTGTTCGATGTGGGTTTGGCGCAGGGGGCACAAGCGAAGCCCGCCGCCAAGAAGGGGGCGAAGAAACCCGCAAAGAAGGCCGCACAGGGGTCCAGGACCACGCCGTCCGCCAGGGGCATCAAGCCGGCGAAGGCGGTGGCGGCGCCCCCACGCTGATCAAGGCTTTGCAGAGGTCCTCAGCACCTCGCCATCGTCAGCGACGGCCGAGTGCAGCCGTTCCACCAAGGCCACCCGGTGCGTCAGCACGGCGCGCTGGTTGATGGAGCCTTTGTCAGTGACCTCGCCCAGATCAAGTGAAGGGGGCGCAGCCATCACGTGCAGCCGCACCACGCGCGATGCGCTGCCGGTGGCGCCAGCTTGCAGTCGATCCAGCAGCGCCTGAAAGAAGGCGCGCACGGCCGGATGCTGCACGATTGCGCAGGGGCTGGCATCAACCCGCAGCCCGGCCAGGCGGCGGCAATCCTCCAGGCGCGGGAAGACCAGCGCGCCCACCTCGTTGCGGTTCAGGCCGGTGATCACGGCGTCCCACACGCAGGGGTCGCCCTCGCGGACGATGCGCGCGCGCAGCGGGCCCACGCTCACGAAAGTGCCGGTGGCGAGCTTGAAGTCCTCGGCGAGGCGGCCGTCAAAGCGCAGCCCGCGCTGCGGGTCGGCCTCGTCGATCCAGCGCACAGCATCACCCGTGCGGTAAAAGCCTTCCTCGTCGAAGGCCTCGGCGGTCTGCTCGGGGGCGCGCCAGTAGCCCGGCATCACGTTCGGCCCCCGAAAGCGGATCTCGGTCTTGCCCGCGGCGGCGTCCCACACCAGCTTGGTTTCCACGCCCGGCACGGGCAGACCAATGTGGCCGGAAGCCGTGTCCGTGCCCACGGCGAAGGTGCAGGTGGGCGCGGCCTCGGTCATGCCCAGGCCGGTGATCATGCGCAGGCGCTCGCCGATGGCCGCCTCGGCATGCCGGTCCAGTTCGTCCCACACGGCCTGCGACAGCCCCGCGCCGGCAAACATCATGGCCTGGCACCGGCGAAACAAGCTGTCGCGCAGCACGGTGTCGCTGCGCATGGCCTGAGCGATCATCTCCAGGCCCTTGGGCACGTTGAAGTACACCGTGGGCGAGATCTCGCGCAGGTTGCGCAACGTGGGGCCGATGGCCTCGGACGTGGGCTTGCCGTCGTCAATGTAGAGGGTGCCGCCGTTGACCAGCGTGATGCCAACGTTGTGGCTGCCACCGAAGACGTGGTTCCAGGGCAGCCAGTCCACCAGCACCGGTGGCTCGTCGGCCAGGAAGGCCAGGCTCTGGCGCAGCATCTGCTGGTTGGCGCACCACATGCGGTGCGTGGTGATGACGCCCTTGGGCAGGCGGGTGGAGCCGGAGGTGAAAAGCACCTTGGCCACGGTGTCCGGCCCCACGGCCGCGTGCGCAGCGTCCAGGGCCGGGCCGGGTTCTGTGTGCAGCAACCGCTCGAAGGTGTGCAGGCCGGGAGCGATGCCCGCCCATGCGGAGCCTGGTTCTCTGTGTTCTGGTGCTGCGCTCTGCGCCAGACTGCCCTCGGTGAGCACCTCGGTCATCACCACCGGTGTGCCCGGCGGCAGCACGGCTTGCAGAGCAGGCAGATAAGCCGAACCCGAGGCGAATACCACCCCCGGCGTGGTCAGGCCGACGATGTGGCGCAGCTTGCCGTGGTCCTGCGACAGCAGCGAGTAGGCGGGCGAGGCCGGCACATGCGGGATGCCCGCCCACATCGCGCCCAAAGCCAGGCTCAGGTGCTCCAGGTCGTTGCCCGAGAGGATGAGCAGCGGCCGCTGCGCCGAGGCACCCAGGTCGAGCAGGGCCTGCCCCAGGCGACGGGCGCGATCGCGCATCTGTGCGTAGGTGATGGTCTGCCAGGGCTGGCCTGGCAGGGTGGCGTCGCGCCGCGCCACAAACACCCGCCCCGGGGCCTGCTGCGCCCAGTGCTCCAGCGCGTCGGTCAGGCGTGCCAGGTACGGTGCCAGCGGCTCGGGCGAGGCGAGGTGCACGCTGCCGTCTTCCGAACGCGTGATCACGGTGGAGGTGCAGCCGCCCACACGGGTGGTGCGGTAGAGCGGGGTGGGGTTGAGGGCTTGCATCGGGTCGCTTCAATGACGCCTGTGGCGGACGTGGAGGCTCAGCGTGTGAATGGGCAGATCTTGCATCGTGCGCGCGTCAGGGTCATGACGGAGGGGCAGCGCAGAATGCAGCCATTGTCTGACCCCATCGGGCCGCCATGAACACCGCCGACCTCATCGCCATCGACATCCACACCCACGCCGAGGTGTCGTGCTGGAACCCGTTCGACAACTACGGCGAGGAGTACGACCGCGCAGCGGACAAGTACTTCGGCTCCAACCGCCGGCCCACCATCGAAGAGACGGTGGCCTACTACCGCGAGAGGAAGATCGGCCTGGTGATGTTCACGGTGGACAGCGAGAGCCAGCTGGGCCGCCGGCGCATCCCGAACGAGGAGATCGCCGAGGCCGCGAAGAAGAACGCCGACATGATGATCGCCTTCGGCTCCATAGACCCGCACAAGGGCAAGATGGGCGCTCGCGAGGCGCGCCGGCTGATCGCCGAGCACGGTGTGCGGGGCTTCAAGTTCCACCCCACCGTGCAGGGTTTTCTGCCTTACGACCGCATGGCCTGGCCGCTGTACGAGGTGATTGCCGAGCACAAGCTGCCGGCCATCTTCCACAGCGGGCACTCGGGCATCGGCTCGGGCATGCGCTGCGGCGGCGGGCTGCGCCTGCAAAACAGCAACCCCATGCTGCTGGAAGACGTGGCGATCGACTTCCCCGACATGCAGATCGTCATCGCCCACCCCAGCTGGCCCTGGCAGGACGAGGCGCTGAGCCTGGCACTGCACAAGCCCAACATCTGGATCGACCTCTCAGGCTGGAGCCCGAAGTACTTTCCGGCGCAGCTGGTGCAGTACGCCAACACGCTGCTCAAGGACCGCATGCTCTTTGGCAGCGACTACCCGTTGATCACACCCGAGCGCTGGATGAAGGACTTCGACGAGGCCGGCTTCAAGGACAAGGTCAAGCCGCTGATCCTCAAGGACAACGCGATGCGGCTGCTGGGGTTGCCGCCGGGGTGAGTCGGTCGGCGGCCGGCCCGGTCGAGGGCTGCGGGGTCAGTGCGCGGCCGACGCGGCCTGCCCGCGCGAGACCTTCTGCAGGATGACGTAGAGCTGGTCTTTCAGCAGCAGCTTCTCTTTCTTGTGCGTCTCGATCTCCTCGCGCGTGCCGGGCTCGAGGCGAGCCTCCATCTTCTTGATCTTCTCGTCGAGCGCGTTATGGCGGTCGAACAAAGTCTTGAAGTGATGGTCGATGGACTTGAGCTGGCTGATGAGCCCGCGGTACTCAGGAAACATGGCTGCCCTCTCTGCTGACGAACGATGAGGCCGGCGGGGCCGGTGGACGAAGCCTGTCGGCTGGCCGGCTGCCCCGCCTCAAGCGTAAGGCGCCCGCGCCTGCCCATGACGCCAGATTCACCGCACCCTGACGCAGATCAATTCGCAGGCGTACCGCAGGCCGCTCACCCGGCCGACGGGGGTCAAGGCGGCTTGGGCTTCACCCCGCACAGCGCCAGCGCCTGCGCCACGGTGCGGCGCTTCGGGCCCTGCTTCGCTTCTTCCTCGGAGAGGTAGTGGAAGGTGGCGGCGTAGGGCTCCAGCACCCGGAAGGGCGGCTTGGATTCATGCAGCGGCCGGGTCACATAGGGGTACTTCGTCTCGGTGAACACCTCCATGCCCACGGCACACACCTTCTTGGGCGGGGCGTTCCAGCGCTCGGCCGGCAGCTTGGCGGTGATCCACTCCATCCCCGCCACCGCGCCGGCCTGGTTGTTGGCGAAGACCGGCGAGGGTTGCGGCGACACGGCGGGCACCACGGCCTGGAAGCCGTTGCCCGACAGCAGGAAGACGATCTGGACCGCAGCCAGCGAAGTGCTCATGCCGGCATCATCCCCGAAGCGGCAGTGCGGCCCCGATGAGCATGAACAAGCCGCCGCACACTTGATTGAAGCGCTGGCCCACGCGGTTGAGCCAGGGGCGCACACGCGCCGCCGTGGCCGCGATGACGAGCTCGGTGATGGACTCGATCACCGCAAAGGTGCCGGCCATGACGGCGAACTGCCCCCACGCGCTGCGCGCTGGATCGATGAACTGCGGCAGGAAGGCCGCGAAGAACAGCACGCCCTTGGGATTGGTGATCGCGGCCAGGGCGCCCTGCCAGGCCATGGCCCCGCCCGACACCGGCCCCGAGGCCGTACCCAGCGCCGCCCCCAGGCCTGCCCCCACTTGAGGTGAGCGCCAGACCTGCACGCCCAGCCACACCAGATAGCCCCCGCCCACCCACTTGAGCGCCACCAGCCACAACGCCGAGGTCTCGAGCAGCGCGCTGATGCCGAACAGCGACAGCCCGATCAAGACCACGAAGCCCACTGCACCCCCTGCGATGGTGAACAGCGTACGGCGCCAGCCATGCAGCGCGCCATGCGTCAAAGCCAGCAGGCTGTTGGGGCCGGGCGAGAGCGACAGCCCCGTGGTGGCCAGCAGGTAGACGAGCCAGGTCTGCAGGTCCATCAGCCACCCGCAGTTGCCGCCAGCGGGGCAAACCGCGGCACCTGGGCGCCGCCCATGTCGACCGTCTCCAGGAACATGTCGTAGGGCCGTACCCACATCCCGCTGGCGTTGTACAGCGGGCGGTACAGCACCAGGGGCTCGAGCGACTCGCTGTGGCGCACGACGCCCAGCACCTCGTACTCGCCGCCCTTGTAGTGACGATAGCGGCCCAAGGGCATGACGGGCAACGGTCTGTCTTCAATGGGGTCGGTCACGGCTACTTCCTGGCCAGGCAGACGGTGGATCGGCTTCGGGTCGGGGCAACCCGTCTTTGGGCTTGGAGTGGTCGTTCTCAGCGCCCGACAGCGTGGGACGCCGCCTGCCGCAATTCCTCGAACCGCGCCATCAGCCCGGCGCCCGGACACACGGTCTGGGTGGCGTGGTGGCGGTGCGCACCGATGCGGGTGGCGCCCAGACCGTGGGCCTTGAGCAGGTGGGCCAGCAACTGCACGGTGCTGTCCCACTGGCGAGGGGTGACGGTCTGCTCCTCGAAGTTGCCCAGCAGCATCACCTGCAGGTGGCCCTGGGTGTCGTACTCGGTGTTCGTGTCGCCGGCGATGGCCGGCGAGCGGCCTGCATAGATGGTGCCGTCCGGTCCGATGATGTAGTGGTAGGGCACGTCCACCCAGCCCTTGGCCGCGCGGGACCACTGCTGCAGCCGCCGCAGGTAGGCCGGCACATCGGCGCCGTGCGTCCAGAACTCGCCTTGATGGTGAACCGTGAGTTGCGCGATCTTGTGGGGCGCGGCCATCTTCGAGCTGGGCGTTGAGCCCCAAGCGTCGGCAGACACGATGGCCGGAGATTCCTGTGCCAAGCCAGATGCGGCGCCTTGCGCCGCGCGGGCCGTTTGGGGCATCAGGGCCATCAGGGCCGTCAAGTTCAGGGCCAGCAGCGCCGACAGAACGGGCAGAGTCAGCCGGGAAAACCGTAGAGAGAGTGCAGCGCTGCGGCGGATCATTAGGCGATGTTAAGGCGGCAATGTTGACGGCCCGCGGACGAAGCCCTGACCATGCCCGCAAAACGTGGCCATCCTCCGGGGAAATGGCCTTGTGCCTGGCCCGGCAAGCCGCGCGCGGACGTCACCCGGCCGACCCGGGCGCTCACCTTCAGGGGGTGGTTGGCCGGCCAGGCGGTCGGATGTGGCGACGCGAATCTTCCTTCTCGTCGGGGTCAGGGCCGGACTTGCGCTCCGCTGCACGGGGTGGGGAAGGTGCCGGTGTCGGGCGCGCCTGTGGCGGCGCGGCTCGGGGGGCCGGTGCGGCCCGCTCGGGGGGCTCGTCCCGGTGCGGCGGCGCGGGGGGGCGATGGTCTTGCCCGGGCGGATGAATCCGGCCGGGCGCTGGAGCCTGCTCAGGCGGGTGCGGACGTGGGGGCGCTGGCGGTTGAGCCCGCGGCGGCGGGCGAAATGGCGGCCCCATCGGTGGCGCAGGCAATGGCGGTGGCAGCGGGCGCCAGCGGTCGCGGTCGCCGTACCAGGGGCGGTCCCGGTAGTGGTCGGTCCAGTACGAACCCAGCAGGAAGCCGATGATGCCGATGCCGAACTCGGGCGCCAGTCCCGGCAAAGGCACGGTCTGGCGTTGCATCTCGAAGCTGATGCCTCTTGCGTAGACCCAGCCGCGGTCCGGCCCGGCCGACACATCGCACCAGGTGTAGGCCTGCAGGCAACCGTGCACCCAGACCCGGGTGCCGGCGCTCAGAACCGCCACCACCGGGTACTCACGCGCAGGCCCGGCGCGCAGATGCACGTTGCGGTTGGTGAGGGCTTCGCGGCCCTGGGCCAGCGCGGCCGGGGCCGCGCCCGCGAGCGGGAGGGCTGCCAGGACCGCCATGGCGACACGCACTGCGGATAGCCGTGTCAGAGCGATGAGTTTCAGCGGCACGCCGGAGCTTGTGCCGGCGGGGGGGCGGGGCCATTGCGCGCGGTCAGCTGGCGCGTGACCGGGTTACGCTCTCGCCCCGCTGCCCTTGCCCCCGCAAACGACCGCTCGCAACCCATGACCCATCCTTTCGACGCCGCCCTTGGTCTGCAACTTGCGGACGAGCACCGGTTCACGGGCAGCACCAGCCCTGCCTACACCAACATGGTGGGGCCCTATGGCGGCATGACCGCGGCGCAACTGCTGCACGCGGCGCTGCGGCATCCGGCCCGGCTGGGCGACCCCGTGTCGCTGACGGTGAACTTCGCCGCGCCCGTGGCCGACGGCGGCTTCGAGGTGGAGGCCCGGCCGCTGCGCACCAACCGCTCCACCCAGCACTGGTTGCTGCTGATGAGCCAGGCAGGCGAGGTGGTGGCCAGCGGCACGGCCCTGCTCGCCGTCAGGCGCCCGACCTGGAGTGCGCCCGAGGCCGTGATGCCGGCCGGCCTGCCCGCGTTCGACGGTCTGGACAAGCGCCCCAGCGCGGGCTACCCCGCCTGGGTCTCACGCTACGACATGCGCTTTGTCTGTGGAGGCATGGGCGCCGCCTTCGACGGCGTGGAGCAGCCGGACTCGCTGACCCGACTGTGGCTGCGCGACGAACCGCCACGACCACTGGACTTCGTGTCCCTGGCAGCCGCCTGCGACTGCTTTGCGCCCCGCCTGTGGGTGCGCCGCCACCAGCGCAGCCCCGCCGGCACGGTGACCATGACCGTGTACTTCCACGCCGACGCGGCCCTGCTGGCCGCGCAGGGTGAGCGCCCCCTGTTCGGCCAGGCCCGCGCCCAGGTTTTGCGCGACGGATACTGCGACCAGATGGGCGAGATCTGGAGCGCCGACGGCCAGCTGCTGGCCGCCACGCAGCAGATCCAGTACTACAAGACCTGAGCGGTCCGCATAGATCAGTAGTCCAGCACCAACGCCGCCTTGGGCGGCACGCCAATGCCCAGCAACTCGAAGCGGCCGCGCCCGCTGGCGGCGGTGAGCAGGCCCAGCACGCGGCCGGGTTCGGGGCCGACCATGTCCCAGGTGAAGCGCCAGGCCCAGTTGGCGCCGCCCAGCGTGCCGGGGGTGTTCATGCGGTGCTCGCTGCCCAGGCCCAGCACATCCTGCAGCGGGAAGACGGCCAGGTTGGCCACCGAGTTCAGCGCGGCGCGGATCATGACCCAGTGCACGTCGTGCGCGCCACAGGCCAGGTAGCTGCCCGCGTAGCGCCGCTCCTTCTCGGGCGCCTGCGACCACCAGCCATGGGCGGTGTCGTTGTCGTGCGTGCCGGTGTAGACCACGACGTTCCGGGGGTAGTTGTGCGGCAGGAACTCGTGCTCGCCATCGCCGCCGAAGGCGAACTGCAGGATCTTCATGCCCGGGAAGCCGCAGCCGTCACGCAGCGCGTGCACGTCGGGCGTGATGAAGCCCAGGTCCTCGGCGATGATGGGCAGTTCGCCCAGTTCGCGCGCGATGGCGTCGAACAGCGCCTGGCCCGGACCCTTGACCCAGCGGCCGGTCTTGGCGTCCGGGCTGCTGGCCGGGATCTCCCAGTAGCCGGCAAAGCCGCGGAAGTGATCGATGCGGAACACATCGGCCTGATGCAGCGCGCGCTGCACGCGCGCGGTCCACCAGGCGAAGCCTTCCTTGGCCATGCGGTCCCAGCGGTACAGCGGGTTGCCCCAGCGCTGTCCCAGGGGGCCCAGGTCGTCCGGCGGCACGCCGGCCACCACCGTGGGCTGATGGTGCTCGTCCAGCAGGTACAGGTCGGGACGGGCCCAGCAGTCGGCGCTGTGGTGGGCGATGAAGATGGGCAGGTCGCCCATGATGGCGATGCCTCGGTCGTTGCAGTAGCCCTTGAGCGCGGCGCACTGCACATCGAAGCACCACTGCACGAACTGCCAGAACGCCACCTCGTCGGCATGGGCCTTGCGCGCGGCCTTCAGCGCCGGCTTTCTGCGCGAGGCAAGGGCTTCCTCCCACAGCCACCAGGGCTGGCCGCCGTGGGCCGTCTCCAGGGCCATGAAGAGGCTGTAGTCGTCCAGCCAAGGGGCCTGGGCCTCGCACCACTGGGCAAAGGCGGCGCGGTCCTCGTGCGTGCCGCCGGTGAAGAAGCCGGCTGCGGCCTCGCGCAGGCGCGCCATGCGCCAGGGCACCACCTGGCCGAAGTCCACGCGGTGCGCGTCAAAGCCGGTCTCGGGCAGCGCGGGCCGCACGAGCCAGCCGCGCTCCACCAGCGGCTCCAGCGCCACCATCAGCGGGCTGCCTGCGAAGGCGCTGACGCTCTGGTAGGGCGAGTCTCCAGGGCCGATGGGGGTGGTGGGCAGCCACTGCCAGATCTTCTGGCCGCAGGCCTGCAACCAATCGGCGAAGTGGTAGGCCTCAGGTCCGAAATCACCGATGCCATGGGCACCGGGCAGCGAGGTGATGTGCAGCAGGACGCCGCTGGCGCGTTGGTGCAGGTTCATGAAGTCTTCTTGCGGGGTGGATCAAGTCTGTGAAGGGTGCAGCTGGATGCGCAGGGCGTCCGGGCCCTGCCGCCCATCACCCCGGCGCTTTGAGAACCAGCAGCGCGTGAGCAGGCACGGACAGGCTGGTTGGTCGGGGGGACACGGGGCCGGGGGGCAGTTCGCCGCTGGAATCCAGGCACAAGGACCACGGCCCGGCCGGCAGTGCGAAAGGGATGGGCGTGTGCTCGGGGTTGAAGGCGATCAGCAGGTGCCGGCTGCCCTCGGGCTCTGCGGACTCCACGGCCGCGGGCGCCACGCCTGCGTCGATGCGGCAGGCAAAGGCCTGCTGGGCGCCGTCGTGCCAGTCATGCACATGCATCTCGGCCCCACCGGGCGTGAACCAGGTCAGGGTGCGCTCGCCCGGGGTCACGCTGGAGGCGTGGAACCAGCGGTCGTGGCGCAGCGCGGGCTCGGCGCGTCGCAGCGCCAGCACCTGAGCCACATGCTCGCGCAAGGAGGCGTCGGCCTGGGCCCAATTGAGCCAGCCCACTTCGTTGTCCTGGCAGTAGGCGTTGTTGTTGCCCCCCTGGGAGTTGCCCATCTCGTCGCCCGCGCACAGCATGGGCGTGCCCTGTGCCAGCAGCAGGGTGGCCAGCAGCGCACGGCGTACACGCTCCCGGCGCTGCATCACCGCAGAGTCCGGGCTCGGCCCTTCCGCGGGGCTGGCCACCAGGCCGCTGGTGGCGCCAAAGCGTGCCCCGTTCAATGGGTCGCAGATCTCGTCGTCGCGCCCGTCGCGGTTGCCCTCGCCGTTGGCCTCGTTGTGCTTGTGCGCGTAGCTGGTGAAGTCCGTCAGCGTGAAGCCGTCGTGCACGGCAATGAAGTTGACGCTGGCCAGCGGGCTGCGCTGCCCGTGGTGGAACACGTCGCTGGAGGCGGTGAAGCGCCGTGCGAACTCGCCGCGGCCCACGCGGGCGCTGAGCCAGTAACGGCGTGCGGTGTCACGGAACTTGTCGTTCCATTCCAGCCAGCGGCCGGGAAAGCGCCCGAGCTGGTAGCCGGCGTGGCCGGCGTCCCAGGGCTCGGCGATCAGACGCGCGCGCGCCAGCACCGGGTCCTGCATCAGCGCGGTGAAGAAGGCGGCGTGCGGGTCGTAGCTTTGGTGGCCCCGGCCCAGCACCGGGGCCAGGTCGAAGCGGAAGCCATCCACCCCCATCTCCAGCACCCAGTACCGCAGCGAGTCCAGCACGAACTGCGTGACGCGCGGGTGGGCGACGTTGAGCGTGTTGCCGCAGCCGCTCAGGTTCTCGCAGCGGCTGCGGTCGTCATGCGCCAGCTTGTACCAGCTGGCGTGGTCCAGCCCGCGAAAGGAAAGCGTGGCGCCATGCTGGTCGCCCTCGGCGGTGTGGTTGTAGACGACGTCCAGCACCACCTCCAGCCCGGCCTCGTGCAGCCCCTGCACCATCTGCCGGAACTCCTGGTTCACCGCCGTCGGGTCCCCCGTCTTGCGCACGGCCGCACTGGCCAGGCGCGGGGCCGGGCAGTTGAAGGCCAGGGTGTTGTAGCCCCAGTAGTTGACCTGGCCACGCTCCACCAGAGCGGCCTCGTCCAGGGCGTAGTGCACGGGCAGCAGGGACAGCGTGGTCACGCCCAGGGCCTTGAAGTGGGCGATGGCCGCAGGGTGCGCCAGCGCTGCGTAGCTGCCTCGCAGTTCGTCGGGGATGCCGGGCAGCGTCATGGAAAAGCCCCTGACGTGCATCTCGTACAGCACCACGTCGCGCGCAGCCAGCCGGGGCTGGTTGAACCAGCCGGGTGCGGGCTGCGGCGGGGGGGCCACGCGGGCCTTGAGCATGGCCACCGCGTTGTCACGCCGGTCGAAGGAGCGCGGGCCTTCGGGGTGGCCAACCTCGTAGCCATGGTGCTCGGGCGCCCAGCTGAAGCGGCCGACGATCTCGCGCGCGTTCGGGTCCAGCAGCAGCTTGTGCGGGTTGAAGCGGTGACCCTGCTCAGGCAGGTAGGGCCCATGGGCACGCAGGCCGTACACCAGGCCCGGGGCGGCACCGGGCAGGAAGCCGCTCCACACGGCTTCATGCGGGCCGTGCAGGTCGTAGCGGCGCAGTTCGGTGCTGCCGCCGGCGTCAAAGACGCACACCTCCACGCGATGGGCATGCTGCGAGAACACGGCGAAGTTCACGCCATCGTCGCGCGCCAGCGCGCCCATGGGCTCCTCGCGGCCGGGCTGCAAAGTGGGGGGCAGGCGCAGGGGCATGGGCGAGTTCAGCAAGATCAACGGGAAGCGGGGTGCCGCATCATGCCGGTACCAGGAACATTGTGGCCAGGGGCGGGACCAGCAGCTCGATGGACCGTGCACGGCCGTGCCAGGGCACGGCCTGCACAGGCAGTGTCTGTCCGCCATTGCCCAGGTTGCTGCCGCCGTAGAAGGCCGAGTCGGTGTTGAGCACTTCGCGCCAGGCGCCCGCGCCCGCCTCGTCAGGTACCCCCAGGCGAAAGCCGTGCCGCGGCACAGGCGTCATGTTGCTCACGACGATTACTGGGCGGCTATGGCCCGGTTCAGCACGCCGCACCCAGGAGAACACCGACGCCTCGCGGTCCTGCGCGTCGATCCACTCGAACCCCGCGCTCTCGCTGTCCAGGCGGTGCAGCGCGGGCTCGTGGCGCATCAGGGCGTTCAGGTCGCGCACCAGGCGCTGCACGCCCGCATGCGCAGGGTCGTTCAGCAGGTGCCAGGGCAGGGCCTCGTCGTGGTTCCACTCCGTGGGCTGGGCGAACTCCTGCCCCATGAACAGCAGCTTCTTGCCCGGGTGGCCCCACATGAAGCCGTAGTAGGCGCGCAGGTTGGCAAAGCGCTGCCAGGCGTCGCCCGGCATGCGCCCGAGGAGGGAGTGCTTGCCGTGCACCACCTCGTCGTGCGACAGCGGCAGCATGAAGTTCTCGCTGAAGGCGTAGATCAGCCCGAAGGTCATCTTGTCGTGGTGCCAGCGGCGGTGCACCGGGTCTTCCTGCATGTAGCGCAGGGTGTCGTTCATCCAGCCCATGTTCCACTTGAAGTGAAAGCCCAGGCCGCCCGCATAGGTGGGTGCCGACACGCCGGGAAAGGCCGTGGACTCCTCGGCCACGGTGAAGCCGCCCGGGCATTGCACGCCCACCACCTCGTTCACGCGCTTGAGCAGCGCGATGGCCTCGAGGTTCTCGCGCCCGCCGTGCACATTGGGCACCCACTGGCCGTCGGTGCGCGAGTAGTCGCGGTACAGCATGGAGGCCACGGCGTCCACGCGCAGCCCGTCCACGCCCTGGCGTTCCAGCCAGTACAACGCGCTGCCCACCAGAAAGTTGCGTACCTCGTGGCGGCCGAAGTTGTAGATCAGCGTGCTCCAGTCGCGGTGGAAGCCTTCGCGCGGGTCCGCATACTCGTACAGCGCCGTGCCGTCGAACTGCGCCAGGCCGTACGCGTCCGTGGGGAAGTGTGCCGGTACCCAGTCCACCAGCACGCCCAGGCCGTGCGCGTGGCAGGCCTGCACGAAGCGCACAAAGCCCTCGGGCGGACCAAAGCGGGCCGTGGGCGCGTACAGGCCCAGCGTCTGGTAGCCCCAGGAGCCGTCGAAAGGGTGCTCGGTCACGGGCAGCAGCTCCACGTGCGTGAAACCCAGATCGGCCGCGTAGGCGGGCAGCGTCAGGGCCAGTTCGTCCCAGCTCGCAAAGTGCCCGTCGGGCCCGCGCCGCCAGGAGCCGAGGTGCACCTCGTAGACGGCAATCGGCGCGTGCCGGTGGTTGGCTGCGGCGCGCTCGGGGGGCAGGGCCCGCGGCGGCGGCAGCGCGGCGGCTACCACGCTGGCGTTGGCCGGCCGCACCTGGCTGGCGCGGGCATAGGGGTCGGACTTGTGCGGCAGCACCTGCCCGTCGCGGGTGCGGATCTCGAACTTGTAGTGGTCGCCCGGGGCCGCGTGCGGGATGAAGATCTCCCACACGCCGGACGCGCCGCGCGAGCGCATGGCGTGGCGCCGGACATCCCAGGCGTTGAAGTCGCCCACCACGCTCACGCGCGAGGCGTTGGGCGCCCAGACGGCGAAGCGCACGCCGGCCACCGCATGCGCGCCCTCGCCCAGGGTCACCGGGTGGGCACCCAGCACCTCGAAGGGCCGCAGGTGCGAGCCCTCGCCCAGGAAATACAGGTCGTCGTCGCCGATCAGCACGCCGTGGCGGTACGGGTCGTCGTAGACGCCCTCCAGGCCGCCTTCCCAGTGCACGCGCAGCCGGTAGTCAAAGCGCTTGCGGCGGCGTCCCACCGGGCCCTCGAACAGTGCGCTGGCGCAGCCGTCGGGCGCCGCGCGGCGCGGCAGCTCGGCCACACGCCTGCCGGTGGCAGCCTCCAGCACCTGCACCTGCTGCGCACCGGGCAGCAGTGCGCGCAGCCACAGCGCGCCCTGCGCGTCGGGGTGCAGCCCGAGCAGTGCAAAGGGGTCGTGGTGGCGCGCCTGAAGAAGCGCATCCAGATCGTGGGGGCTCAGCATCGGCCGAGTATCGGGGGGCGCGTCTGCCGCATCGGTGCGGGCATGGGTCTGCGGTTTCAGAGGGCTCAGCGCGACGGTGCCACCCACACCTGCTCGATGTACTGGCCGATCGTGCGGTCCACGCTGAACGGGCCCATGCCGGCAATGTTGCGCAGCGCGCGCTCGGCCCAGGCTGTGCGGTTGGCAAACAGGGCGTCCACCTCCAGTTGCGTGCGCACGTAGCTGGCGAAGTCGGCCATCAGCAGGTACGGGTCGCGCTGCAGCAGGTTGTTCAGCATGGCCTTGTAGCGCTCAGGCTCGTGGTGGGAGAACGTGCCGTTGCCCAGTGCGTCCAGCACCGCCCGCAGCTGCAGGTTCTGTTCCACATACAGGCGCGGGTCGTAACCCAGGGCCTTGAGCTTGGCCACCTGTTCGGTGCGCAGCCCGAAGACGAACATCTGCTCCTCGCCCATGGCCTGGGCCATCTCGATGTTGGCACCGTCCCAGGTGCCGATGGTGCAGGCGCCGTTGAGCGCGAACTTCATGTTGCCCGTGCCCGAGGCCTCGGTGCCGGCGGTGGAGATCTGCTCGGACAGGTCGGCCGCCGGGATGATCACCTGCGCCAGGCTCACCCCGTAGTTGGGCAGGAAGGCGACCTTGAGCTTGTCACCCACGCGCGGGTCGCTGTTGACCACGCGCGCCACGTCGTGGATGAGCTGGATCACCTGCTTGGCCGCCACATAGGCACTGGCGGCCTTGCCGGCGAAGATCACCGTGCGCGGCTGCCAAGTCGCCGTGGGGTGGGCCACGATGGCCTGCCAGCGGGCGATGACATGCAGCACGTTGAGCAGTTGGCGCTTGTATTCGTGGATGCGCTTGATCTGCACATCGAACAGGCTGGTGGGGTCCACCGCCAGGCCGATCTCACGCCGGATGTAGGTGGCCAGCCGGTCCTTGGCGGCCTGCTTGGCCTGCAGGAACTCCTGGCCGATCTTCTTGCCACCGGCCTTGCGCGCCAGAGCCTTCAGGCCCGAGAGGTCGGTGCGCCAGCCGTCGCCGATCTGTCGGTCCAGCAGGGCTGACAACGCCGGGTTGGCCTGCTGCAACCAACGCCGCGGCGTGACGCCGTTGGTGATGTTGAGAAAGCGTTCGGGCCACAGTTCGGCAAAGTCACGGAACAGCGTCTGCACCATGAGCTCAGAGTGCAGAGCCGACACACCGTTGACCCTGTGCGAGGCCACCACCGCCAGCGAAGCCATGCGCAAGCGCCGCTCACCGTTCTCGTCGATCAGTGACATGCGGGCCACCCGTGCCTCGTCGCCGGGGAAGCGGGTGCGCACCTCGGTGAGGAAGCGGGCGTTGATCTCGTAGACGATCTCCAGGTGGCGCGGCAACATGCGCTCGAACAGCGGCAGGCTCCAGCACTCCAGCGCCTCGGGCATGAGCGTGTGGTTGGTGTAGCTCACCGCCTGCTGCACCACACGCCAGGCGTCGCTCCACTCCAGGCCGTGCTCGTCCATCAGCAAGCGCATCAGCTCGGCCGGCACCAACGCGGGGTGGGTGTCGTTCAGGTGCACCGCGTTCAGCCGTCCGAAGCTGCTGAGGTCAGGCTGCTCGCGCAGGTGGCGCGCCAGCATGTCCTGCAGCGAGGCGCTGACGAGGAAGAACTCCTGGCGCAGCCGCAGCTCGCGTCCGGCGGGCGTGCTGTCGTCGGGATAGAGCACCCAGTTCAGCGCGTCGGCGCTGTAGAGGTGCTGGGCCGAGGCCGCGTGCTCGCCACGCGAGAAGGTGGCCAGATCGATGGGCTTGGAGGCCTGGGCGTTCCACTGCCGCAGGGTGGAGACATGCGTGGTGCCGTGGCCGGGGACGATGAAGTCGTAGGCCTGGGCGATGAGGGTCTCGCCCGGCTCCCAGCGACGGTGTCCGCCCGAGCTGTGCACCATGCCGCCAAAGCCTACGCAGTAGCGCAATTCCTGGCGCATCAGCTCCCAGGGGCTGCCGTGGCGCAGCCACTCGTCGGGCTGCTCCACCTGCCGGCCATCCTGGATGACCTGGGCGAACATGCCGTGCTCATAGCGCAGGCCGTAGCCGAAGGAAGGCAGGCCCGACGTGGCAAAGCTGTCGAGGAAGCAGGCCGCCAGGCGGCCCAGGCCACCATTGCCCAAAGCGGCATCGGGTTCGTACTCCACCAGTTCGGTCAGGCTGGGGGCGCCGGCGCCCAGCAGCCCAGGCAAATGCGCGTCCACCTGCAGGGCGGCCAAGGCGTTGTGCATGGCCCGGCCCATCAGGAACTCCATGGACAGGTAGTGCACGCGGCGTCGGTCGCCTCGCTTGGTGTCTGCCGCCTGGGTGAGCGCCCAACGGTCGGCCAGCAAGGTCCGGGCGGCGGCTGCCGCAGCACTGGAGCGCGCGCTGGCGCTGCCGGGATCGCTGCGCTGCGAGAGTTCACGCTTCCAGGTGCGCACGAACTCGGCGCGCTCGGCTGCGCTCATGCCCGAGCCCGAGCCCGAGCCCGAGCCCGGGCGCGCAGCCCCCGCCGTCTTGACGCGTGTTGGCGCGGCTGTCGCGGTGGGCGCTTTGGCGGCTTTGCTGGCTGCGGTGACTTTGGGGCTGGCGCTGAGGGAGGAGGAGGTCTTCATCCGGAATCCTTGTGGCGGCTCGGCAGTATCGCGACTGTTGAGCGCCTTGTGTAGTTCTACTACATGATCAGGCTTGGCGTGGGAACCTAAGTTGTTGTTTTCATTTATGAAGCCATGAAAACCTAGGGGAAACACCAAGATCTGGGGTGGGTGATTTGTCTGTATCTTCTCTACAAAATTGGGCGCAAATGCTTGGCGCAGCCTCGCCGCGCGCCTGCGCGTGATGACAACGCCGTTCCTGCGAGCAAGGAGCGTGCTCGAAAGGTGAGGCCGTGGCCGCTGTTGTGCTCAAGAAAGTGCAGAAATCATTTGGCGAAGTCCCGGTGCTGCGCGACATCGACCTGGAGGTGCGCGACGGCGAGTTCATGGTCTTCGTCGGCCCCTCGGGGTGCGGCAAGAGTACGCTGCTGCGCACCATTGCAGGGCTGGAGGACCTCACGGGCGGTGAACTGAGCATTGGCGGGCGCGTGGTCAACGACGTGCCGCCGGCCGAGCGTGGCATTGCGATGGTCTTCCAGAGCTACGCGCTGTACCCGCACATGAACCTGTACGACAACATGGCGTTCGGGTTGCAACTGGCCAAGGTGCCCAAGGCGCAGATCGACACCGCGGTGCAGCAGGCCGCCAAGATCCTGCACATCGAGCACTTGCTGCAGCGCAAGCCCAAGGACCTCTCGGGCGGCCAGCGCCAGCGCGTGGCCATCGGCCGGGCCATCGTGCGCAAGCCCGAGGTCTTTCTTTTCGACGAGCCGCTGTCCAACCTGGACGCCGCCCTGCGCGTGAAGATGCGCGTGGAGTTCGCCAAGCTGCACGAGCAGCTCCAGACCACCATGATCTACGTGACGCACGACCAGGTGGAGGCCATGACCCTTGCCGACCGCATCGTCGTGCTGTCGGCCGGGCGCATAGAGCAGGTGGGCTCGCCGCTGGAACTCTACGAGCACCCCTGCAACCTCTTCGTGGCCGGCTTCATCGGCAGCCCCAAGATGAACTTCATCGCGGCCGAATTCGTCGAGGGCAGCGCCCATCACGCCACCGTGCGCCTGGCCGGTGGCGAGACCCTGCGCTGCGAGGTGGATGGCTCAGGCGGCCGACCAGGTGACCGCCTGACGCTGGGGATCAGGCCGGAACACTTCGCCCCTGGCGGGGTGGGCGCTGGGGGCAACCCCGCGCAGGCCCCCAACCTGCTGCGCGCAAGCGTCACCTTCGTGGAGTCGCTGGGCAGCACCACGCATGCGTACTGCGGCTTCCCCGGTGCCCAGGAGGACCTGACGGTGGAGCTCGACGGGCGCCTGCGCGTCAAGAGCGGCCAGGCCCTGACCCTGGCGGTGCCGGCGGACGCCTGCTACCTGTTCGACGCCGAGGGCCGCGCCTGGCGCCGCCATGTGGGCCCCCAAGGGCCGGGCGTCGCCCAGCCCTGGCCCCCCGAGGGGGCGCAAGAAAACTCGGGAACGGCCCAGCGTCTTCTTGTGAGCGCCGAGCGGACGCTGGCGGAGTGAAGGCGTCATCGGCTCTCGTCAGCGCCGCGCTGGCAGCACTGGCGGCGTGCACGCCGGCCACCCCGTGGGCCGCCGAGCCGCCGCGCCTGCTGGTCTGGATCAACGGCGACAAGGGCTACAACGGGCTGCAGAAGGTGGGCGACGCCTTCGAGAAGGTCTCGGGGGTGAAGGTGGTGGTGCAGCACCCCGAGGGCGCGCCCGACAAGTTCCAGGCTGCCGCCGGCGCCGGCAAGGGTCCGGACATCTTCTGCTGGCCGCACGACCGCGTGGGCGAGTGGGCCAAGTCCGGCCTGATCGTGCCGGTGCAGCCGCCAAGGCGAATCCGCGACGAGATCGAGGCGTCGGCCTGGCAGGCCTTCACCTGGCGCGGCAAGGTCTGGGGCTACCCGCTCGCCATCGAAGCCATCGGCCTGATCTACAACAAGGCGCTGGTGAAGACGCCGCCGGCCACCTGGGACGAAGTCTTCGCCCTGGACAAGGCACTGGCGCCACAGGGTGTCAAGGCCATCCTCTGGCCCTACGCGATGTCGTTCTTCTCCTGGCCGGTGATCGCCGGGCCGGGCGGCTACGTCTTCGGCCGTAACGACCAGGGCGAGTACGACCCAACCGACATCGGCGTGAACAACGCGGGGGCGCTGCAAGGCGCGCAACTGCTGGACCGACTGGTGCGTGAAGGCCTGATGCCGCGTGGCGCGCGCTACTCCGACATGGAGGCGCAGTTTGCCGCGGGCAAGGTGGCGATGATGATCTCCGGCCCCTGGGCCTGGGACAACGTGAAAAAGAAGCGCATCGACTTTGGCGTGGGCGCCGTGCCGGCGCTGAACGGCAAGCCGGCCAAGCCCTTCGTCGGCGTGCTGGGCTGCATGATCCCCGCGCCCAGCAAGATCAAGGACATCGCGCGCGAGTTCCTGGAGAACCACTTGCTGCCCATCGCGGGCCTGAAGACCGTGTCGGCCGATGTGCCGCTGGGCACACCTGCCAACAAGGCCTACTTCGCCGAACTGGCGGGTGACGCGAACATCCGCGCCACCATGGACAACGCGCGTGCCGGCGAACCCATCCCCAACATCCCCGAGACCGGCCGCTTCTTCCCGGCCATGGACGCCGCACTCGAGGCGATCTCTCAGGGCCGGCAGTCGCCCAAGGAAGCGCTGGACGGGGCGGCCGCACGGATGAAGGTCAAGTGATGATGCGCGCCGTGTTGCGATGGGCTCTGACGGCCGCGGCCACACTGGGCCTGCTGTGGATGGTCTTCGGCCTGTATGCCGGCGGCCGCGCGGCCTGGGCCGCAAGCTTGCTGGCCTTCGGGTCGCTGGCGATCTGGATCTATGCCTCCTCGCGCACGCTGGCAGCGAAGTACCTGTTCCCGGGTGTGGCGGGCATGCTCGTCTTCATCGCGCTGCCGCTGGTCTACACAGTGCAGATCGGTTTCACCAACTACTCCTCGGCGCACCTGCTCGAAGAGGACCGGGCGCGCGCTTATCTGCTGGCGCAGACCGAGGTGGAGGAGGCGGGGTTGAGGCCCTACACCCTGCACCGGCAAGGGGCTGGCCTCGTGCTGGCCCTCGGGTCGCAGGAAGGTAACACCGAGGGTGGCAAGCGCAGCTTGGTCTCGCCGACACTGAGCCTCTCAGGGGGCCAGCCGCCTGCCGCCCCCGTGGCCATGCAGGCGGGCGCAGCTCCTGCTGGAGAGCCCTTATCGCTGCGCGAGGTCGTCCAGCTGCGCCCGACGCTGCAGGCCCTGCAGCTACAACTGCCCGACGGTGAAGGCGGCGCGGTGCTGTCCTACACGGGCCTGCGCGACTTTGGCCCCGTCAAGCCGCTGTGGCAGGCGCAGGCCGACGGCTCGCTCAAGCAACTGTCCACCGCCACCGTCTTTCACCCCAACCGCGACACCGGCTACTTCGAAACTGCGCAAGGCGAGCGCATGCTGCCCGGCTTCAAGGTGGGCATTGGCCTGGGCAACTACACCCGCATGCTGGGTGACGCCGACTTCCGCGGGCCGTTTGTCTCCATCTTCATCTGGACGGTGATGTTCTCGGCCCTGACCGTGCTCTTCGCCACGGCCATCGGCCTGTCGTTGGCCGTGGTGCTGAACTGGGAGGCGCTGCCACACCGCACGTTGTACCGCACGCTGCTGTTCCTGCCGTATGCCGTGCCCGGCTTCATCTCCATCCTGGTGTTCAAGGGCCTGTTCAACCAGAACTTTGGCGAGATCAACGCCATCCTGGATGCACTCTTCGGCGTGCGCCCCGCCTGGTTTGCCGACCCGTTGCTGGCCAAGGTGATGATCCTGACGGTCAACACTTGGCTGGGCTACCCCTACATCATGGTGCTGTGCACGGGCCTCATCAAGGCCATCCCGGCCGACCTGTACGAGGCCTCGGCGATCGCCGGCGCCACGCCGTGGCAGAACTTCCGTCGCATCACGGCGCCGCTGATCCTCAAGCCGCTGACGCCGCTGCTGATCTCGGCCTTCGCCTTCAACTTCAACAACTTCGTGCTGATCTCGCTGCTCACCGATGGGCGGCCGGACTTCCTGAACACCAAGCTGCCGGCGGGCACGACGGACATCCTGGTGTCCTACACCTACCGCATCGCCTTCACCGACTCGGGCCAGAACTTCGGCCTGGCCGCGGCGATCTCCACGCTGATCTTTGCGATGGTGGCATTGATGTCGCTGGCGCAGTTGAGGGTGATGGGGCGGGGGGAGGATCGGCGGTGATGTTTGATCTGTTTTCCTTTGTTGGCTGTCGTGGTCTTGTTACGGTGGGTTGCCTGCACCTCGCGCGGCAGGCTTGGCGGGCAGGGATGGGCTGCGGCGCTTGGGCGGGGCGGCCGGGCCGCTGGCCCGGCTCCCCTGCGGTGCTCGGGCTTCAGGCCCCGCCGCCGAACTCGCTTCGCGCCTTTAGGGCGCTGCGCTCAGACAGCGGCGGCGAGCATGTTGACGAAGCGCGCTGCGCGCGCGGGCCGGAAACCCTCCGCTCCTCGGCACCCCTCAGGCGCGCCACAACCCACCCCTGCCCGCCAAGCCTGCCGGGTTGCTTCACCGCTGCCGTTCCTGAGTTGTCCCCCTGGTCGGACCGAGATGTCGTTACGAGCGCCACTCCAGCCCTGCATAGGTCCTCGCGTCAGCGGGGGGCCGCTGGGGGCGATTTCGGGGGCGGCGAGAAGCGCAGTGGCCGGGTCGGCGCGCGCAGCGCGCATCCAGAACAAACTCGCCGCCGCTGTCTGAGCGCAGCGCGCGTAGCGAGCGAAGCGAGTTCGGCGGCGCGACCTGGCCACGAGCATCGCAGCGGAGTCGGCCTTCAGGCCGACCGCCCCCGCATGAGCCCCTGGCGGCCCCCCGCTGACGCGAGAGCGGCAAGACCTTCTTTCGCCAAACAACGCGGCGAACAAAGAGGACATCACTGAAATGCCCCTCGTCACCGGCCACTCCCAACGCTGGCGCCTGCGCGCTGCTCATCTCGCCCTGTGGGTGCTGCTTGCGCTGACGCTCTTCCCTCTGTTGGCCGTCATCTCGATCTCGCTGCGCCCGGGCAACTTCGCCACCGGCTCGCTCATCCCCACCGAGATCAGCCTGGAGCACTGGCAGCTCGCGCTCGGCATGGCCTACACCGATGCCCAGGGCAACCGCGTGGAACCCCCCTTCCCCGTGCTGCTGTGGCTGTGGAACTCCATCAAGATCGCCACCGTCTCGGCCGCGCTCATCGTGGCCATCTCCACCACCGCGGCCTACGCCTTCGCCCGCATGCGCTTCGCGCACAAGGCCCTCGTGCTCAACAGCATGCTGGTGCTGCAGATGTTTCCCGTGGCCGTGGCGCTGGTGGCGGTTTATGCCATCTTCGACGGCCTGGGCCAGGTGGTGCCCTGGCTGGGCATCGAGACGCACGGCGCCGTCATCGTGGCCTACCTCGGCGGCGTGGCCATGCACATCTGGACCATCAAGGGCTACTTCGAAACCATCCCGGCCGAGATCGAGGAATGCGCCAAGGTGGACGGCGCGACGCACTGGCAGGCCTTTCGCCGCGTGCTGTTGCCCATGGCCGTGCCCATCCTCATGGTGGTGTTCGTGCTCGCCTTCATCGGCACCATCATCGAGTACCCCATCGCCTCCATCCTGCTGCGCGAAGAGCCCAACCTCACCCTGGCCGTGGGCAGCAAGTTCTACCTCTACGAGCAGAAGTACCTCTGGGGCGACTTTGCTGCTGCGGCGGTGCTGTCGGGCCTGCCCATCACGCTGGTGTTCCTGGCCGCACAGAAGTGGATCGTCTCCGGGCTCACCTCGGGGGGCGTGAAGGGATGAGGGGCGACGCAAACCCCGTGGCGCCGGTGACGCGAACGACGCAGATAGCCCACCCGGCGCGGCAGCAACATCAACAGCAGTCTCTCCGTGGTGCCGGCGCGGTCTGGCGCCGGGCTTGCGCTTTGCTCGCGGCCTGTGCAGGTATCGCCATGGGCGCAAGCGCCGCGGCGCAGACTTCAAGCCCATCTGCAAGCCCGTCCTCAAGCCCGTCCGACCCCTACATCCAGCGCGAGCGTGACTGGCGTAACGGCGCCATCGTCTACCAGGTGCTGGTGGACCGCTTCGCGCCCTCGGCCGACCTGGAAGCCAAGAAAGCCCAGGGTTTGTATGCCCCGCCGCGCCGCCTGCGCGGCTGGAACGAGCAGCCGCAGGCCGGCACCTTCATCGAGAGTGCCAAGGTCTGGAGCCACGAGGTGGACTTCTGGGGCGGCGACCTGAAGAGCTTGCGCAGCCGGCTGGACCATGTGCAGGGCCTGGGCGCGGAGGTGCTGTACCTCAACCCCATCCACCTGGGCTTCACCAACCACAAGTACGACTCGCTGGACTTCCAGGCCGTCTCGCCCGAGTACGGCACCCGCGACGACGTGAAGGCCCTGGCGGCCGACCTGCGACAGCGCGGCATCAAGCTGGTGCTGGACGGCGTGTTCAACCACATGGGGCGCAACGCGCCGCGCTTTCGGCAGGCGGAGGCCGACCCGGCCAGCCCCTGGCGGAACTGGTTTGTGTTCGATGCGCGCATGCCCGGCGGCGCGCGCACCTGGAAGGGCGTGCACAACCTGCCCGAGCTGAACCTGGAGCACCCGCCCGTGCGCCAGCACTTGTGGGCTGCGCCCGACTCGGTGGTGCGCAGCTACCTGCGCGACGGCGCCGACGGCTGGCGCCTGGACACGGCCTACGAGTTGGGGCACGAATTCCTGGCGCAGCTGACCGCCGCTGCGCACGCCGAGAAGCCCGGCTCGCTGGTGGTCGGTGAGATCGTCAACTACCCCGCGGGCTGGATGCCGGCCATGGACGGGGTGATGAACTTCCACCTGCGCACGCTGCTGCTCCTGCTGCTGGACGGCAAGCTCGCGCCTGCCACGGCCGCGGCGATGCTGGAGCGCATGGTGGCTGACGCGGGCATCGAGCCGCTGCTCAAGAGTTGGGTGCTGCTGGACAACCACGACGTGCAGCGCGTGGCCACCGAAATCCCGCACCCGGCCCGGCGCCGGCTGGCACAGGTGCTGCAGTTCACCCTGCCGGGCTCACCCAACCTGTACTACGGGGCTGAAGTGGGCATGACCGGAGGGTGGGACCCGGCGCAACGCGGCCCCATGGACTGGGACCGCGTGGCAGCCGGGCACCCTGACCTGGCGTGGACGCGTCAGCTGATCGGCTTGCGCAAGAACCATCGTGCCCTGCGGGTGGGCGACTTCCGCACCGCCACCACCCAGCACCTGTTGGCCTTCGAGCGTTACACCGACCGCGCCGCTGACACCGTGCTGGTGGTCGCCAACCCGACGGACCGCACCGTCAGCGAACACGTGCAGTGGCGCCACGGCGACATGATGGACGCCTCCAACCTGCGCGATCTGCTGCCGCCTGCCTTCAAGACCGAGCCAGTGAGCGCGAGCGCCGGCTTCGTCCACCTGACCCTGCCGCCCTACAGCGTGCGGGTGCTCGCGCCTGACACCGCCGCCCAAGACGGCTACTCAGTCTACAAGCGCGTGCGCTGAACCCATGAACTACGCCAACCGATTCGACCGTGCCGTGGCCGGCATCTACGAGGCCCGCGAGGCCGACTGGCGCAATGGCGCCGTGGTCTACCAGGTGCTGGTAGACCGCTTTGCGCCCAGCGCGGACCTGGCCGCCAAGCAGCAGCTCTACCCCGCGCCCAAGCGCCTGCGCGCCTGGGACGAAGTGCCCGCCAAGGGTGAGTACCTCAAGGAGCACAAGCTCTGGAGCCACGAGATCGACTTCTGGGGCGGGGACCTGGCCAGCACCGCGGCGCGGCTGGATTACGTGGTCGAGCTGGGCGCCGACGTGCTATACCTCAACCCCATCTGCCTGGCCTACACCAACCACAAGTACGACGCGCTGGACTACCTGGACATCTCGCCCGAGTACGGCACGCGCCAGGACGTGAAGCGCCTGGCCGAGGACCTGCACGCACGCGGCCTGAAGCTGGTGCTGGACGGCGTGTTCAACCACATGGGGCGCAACTCGGCAGCCTTCCGTTCGGCGCAGGCTGATGCGGCCAGCCCGTGGCGAGACTGGTTCGTCTTCGGCGATCAGTTCCCCGGCGGCGCCCGCGCCTGGTGGCGCGCCGAGAACCTGCCGGAGCTCAACTTGGAGCACCCCGCGGTGCGCGAACACCTCTATGCGGGCCGGGACTCCGTGGTGCGCAGCTACCTGCGCGACGGGGTGGACGGCTGGCGCCTGGACGTGGCCTTCGATATCGGCTTTCACTTCCTGGAGGAACTCACCCACGCCGCGCATGAGGAGAAGCCGGGCTCGCTGGTGGTGGGCGAGTTGGCCAACTATCCGCGGGAGTGGTTTCCGTCCGTGGACGGGGTGATGCACTTCACGCTGCGCCACATCATCCTGCGCCTGTGCGACGGCCGGCTGGACGCCGCCACCGCCACGCGCATGATCACCCGCATGGTGGAGGAAGCCGGCGTGGAGAACATGCTGCGCTCCTGGATCTACCTGGACAACCACGACACCGCGCGCCTGGCCACCACCCTGCCCGACGAGCGCGCGCGGCGCCTGGCGCAGGTGCTGCAGTTCACCCTGCCGGGCTCGCCCAACCTGTACTACGGCAGCGAGCTGGACATGCCCGGCGGCGATGACCCCGAGATGCGCGCCCCCATGCGCTGGGACCTCGTGGAACAGGGCCACCCGGCACTCGATTGGACCCGCCGCCTCATCGCGCTGCGCCGAGAGCACCGCGCCCTGCGCGTCGGCGACTTCCGCGCCTGCACCGCCCACCGCTTGCTCGCCTTCGAGCGCCACACCGACCGCGCCGCGGACACCGTCATCGTCATCGTCAACCCCCACCCCGAGGAAGTGACCGAGACCGTGCTGGTGGCCAACTCCAAGCTCATGGACAGCTCACCCATGATCGACCTGCTGGGCACCTTCACCCCTTCCGGCCAAGCTGGCACGACGCAGGCCGGCGTGCGCGTCTTCGCCTCGCTGCTGCACGTGACCGTACCGCCGTTTGGCGTGATGGTCATGAAGCCCGACGTCGCGCCGCCGGGGGGATACACGAATTACAAGCGGGTGCGGTAGGCGGCGGGTGCAGGTGAGCGCGAAGAGGTGGTGGGTCTGCAGGTCAGCCTGTTGCCTTGTTCGTAGGGCACGGTCCAGCGTTGAGCGCCACAGTTGATCGAGCGTCGATTTACCGCAGGGTTCACATGTGGCAATCTTCGGGCTTGAAACAGCCCTGCCGAGGTCTTGATGTCGATCGAACTTGAGGTTCTCCAAGCACAGGTGCTGCGACTTTCCGAAACGGATCGCGCGCGCCTGCTGGATAGATTGATCGCGAGTCTGGACACCGATGTCGGTGCCGAAGCGGCTTGGGACGCTCTGGCCGTTCAAGCGAGTCGGCGCTTTGCTTGCTGAACAACCTGACATAGGTGCTCCCCGCAGCCGAGGCCGACGGGGCTTGGCCATGAATGTCTTTCCGTACACGGTCATCTACCGGGTCGCGGCAGACGAGCTCAGGATCCTGGTCGTCAAGCACGATCGTCGCCGCCCGAGTTATGGCGGTTCCCGATCGTAGACAACGGGTTCCACTCATGCTCAAGGGAAGCTGTTCAGGGCGCTACCGTTCGGTACTCGGCGCCACAGCAGGAATTGCGCCCCATGAAGCTCGACATCCGGGAAGTTGATCCGCAAGGACCTGATGCATTGCTGCTGCTGCGCCAAGCGGCCATCGAAGCGAGGCGGTTGTACCCCGAGCTGCACCGCCCCGATGATCCCTGGCCCACCAATGGCCCCACGCCGCCGCGAGGCGCCTATTTCATCGCGTATGAACAAGGCATCCCCGTCGCCATGGGCGCACATCACCCGATGGACGGCCGACGCTCGGAAGTCAGGCGCATGTTCACCAGCGCGTTGGCCAGGCGGCACGGCGCCGGGCGTGCCATCTTGTCTGCTGTCGAGCAGCATGCGGCAGGACAAGGCTTTTCCGAATTGAGGCTCGAGACAGGCAACAGGCAAGGCCCCGCCATCGCCCTGTACGAGACAGCGGGGTACAGGCGTATCGAACCCTACGGCGCGTATCGGGACGACCCCACCAGTGTCTGCTTTGCGAAGCCGATAAGCACCAGCGCGGCTTGACCGGCTGTTGAGCCAACCCAGATCATCCGGCGCTCCAGTCTTCAGCGGCTTATGGCGAGGTGCAAGCCCTGCCCCCGCCGATGCGCAGCCTCACCCAGATGCCAGGTCCGCTTGATAGCATTCGCTCATGCGATTGACAAAGCGGCAGATCGAAACAGTTCGCAAGCTCGTGGGTGCCGCGATGGGTGAAGGCTCACGCATCTGGCTGTTCGGTTCGCGCGCCGATGACCGCAGGCGTGGTGGTGACGTCGACCTGTATGTGGAACCAGAGCGCCTCCCCGCACTGGTGGAGGAGGCGCGCTGCCGCGGCCGACTGGCAGACGAACTGGATCTGGAAGTCGATCTGGTGGTGGCACGACCGGGACTCGCCCGTCCTATCGAGCTGATCGCGCGCGCCACCGGAGTGCCCTTGTGACGGATGCAGGCAAGCCGCACCTGGCCCTGATCCGGGACCGGCTGGACCATCTCTCACGAATGGCGCGCCATCAGGGACCTGCGCAACGCTGTCAACCACGAGTACGAGGACGACATGGCGAGGCTGGCCGAGTTCTTCACGGGCTTGACCCAGTCGGCGCCGGCGTTGATGGAGATGCACAGGCGGCTCGCCGAGTTCTGCAGACAAGCCTACGGCTTTTCTGACCAGGCATCTGGATAGGCGGGGGACTTCGTCGACTGGCAGCAGGGACAATCCTGCGTGTGATGTACGCGCCTTCCCCCACCATGACGCCCTCCCCCGCCCTGCACGAATCCCGCCTGCACAGCCTGCCCTTGATCGCCCGCGGCAAGGTGCGTGACAACTACGCGGTGGGCGCGGACCGGCTGCTGATGGTGGCCAGCGACCGCATCTCGGCTTTTGACGTGATCATGGGCGAGCCCATCCCGGGCAAGGGCGAACTGCTGACGCGCGTGGCGCTGTTCTGGTTCGACAAACTGGCGCACATCGTGCCCCACCACCTGACCGGCCAGGCGCCCGAGAGCGTGGTGGCGCCTGACGAGGTGGCGCAGGTCCACGGCCGCTCCATGCTGGTCAAGCGCCTGCAGCCCCTGCCCATCGAGGCGGTGGTGCGCGGCTACCTGGCCGGCTCGGGCTGGAAGGAGTACCAGGAAGGCAGTGCCGTGTGCGGCGTCGCCCTGCCTCCGGGCCTGTGCAACGCCAGCCGCCTGCCCGCGCCCATCTTCACCCCGGCCACCAAGGCCGAGGCGGGCGCGCATGACGAGAACATCACCTTCGAGCAGACCGCGGCCATCGTCGGGCTCGAGCGGGCCACCCGCGTGCGCGAGGTGTCGCTGCGCCTGTACTCGGAAGCCGCCGCCTACGCCCTGACCCGCGGCATCGTCATCGCCGACACCAAGTTCGAGTTCGGCCTGGATGCGCACGGTACGCTGACGCTGATGGATGAGGTGCTGACGCCGGATTCCTCGCGCTTCTGGCCGCTGGAGTCCTGGAAGGAAGGGGCCAACCCGCCCAGCTTCGACAAGCAGTACCTGCGCGACTGGCTGGAGCAGGCGCAGTTGGACGGGCAGCCCTGGAACAAGACCGCCCCGGCCCCGGCACTGCCGCCCGAGGTGGTGCAGGCCACGGCCGAACGCTACCGGGCGGCGGCGCGCGCCTTGATGGGCTGACGGGTCGGAAGACCCTGCGACCGTGATCATCGCCGCTGCAACATCCCTCGCAACCTGGAGCTCCGCATGAAGAAGATCGGCATGGTCGGCATCGGCCTGATGGGCCACGGCATCGCCACCAACCTCGTCAAGCATGGCCACGAACTGGCGGTGCTGGACCACCCTGGCAACCAGCCCTTGGACGCGCTACGCGCAAGCGGCGTGCAGGTGATGGCCGATCTGGTGGCCCTGGCGGCGCGCTCCGAGGTGATCATCCTCGTGCTCACGGGCTCACCCGCGGTGGAGGCGGTGTTGACGGGTAATGGCGGCGTGCTCCAGGGCCTGCGCCCGGGGACGGTGGTCATCGACTGCTCCACGGCCTTGCCCGTCTCGACGCAGCGCATGGCGCAAGTGGTGGCCGCCGCGGGCGGCCGATTCCTGGACGCACCCATGACCCGCACGCCCAAGGAGGCGGCCGAAGGGCGGCTGAACCTGCTGGTGGGCGGTGACGCGGCCTTGCTGGAGCAGTGTCGCCCGATGCTGGCCTGCTTTGCGGAGAACATCACGCACGTGGGCCCAGTGAGTGCTGGCCACAGCATGAAGCTGCTGCACAACTTCGTGTCGCTGGGCATGGTGACGCTGCTGGCCGAGGCCGCAGCCTGCGCGCAGCGCAGTGGCGTGGCGCCCGAGGCCTTTGTGGAGGTGCTGGCCAAGGGCGGCGGTGGCGGCATTGCGCTGGAACGGCTCAAGCCCTTCCTGCTGGCGCAGGATCCGTCGGGCCTGCGCTTTTCGCTCGCCAATGCGCAGAAGGATCTGGGCTACTACCAGACCATGGCGCGCGACGCGGGCGCTTACGACGCCATCGCGTCGGCCGTGCTGGCCACGATGGACGTGGGTGCGGCGCGTGCGACTGCGGGCGCGTGGGTGCCGGAACTGGCGCGGGTGCTCAGCCAGGGCTGAGAGCCTGTGAAGTATTCCCGCACACCCGCTCGTACGCCCCAAACGGCGTCACTCGTCGTTGCAAATGCTCGCCGTAGCCCAAGCTACGGCTGTGCTTTGCGCCTAGATCGACACCATCTGGGACGCCCGCTCGGGTGCGCCGGAATAATTCGCAGGCTCTGAGGCTGGTCTGATGCTGGCTCAGGGTGGGCTATGTCAGGGAGACCTGTTCGGGCCGCGAACTCGGCGGCGGCCCGTACAACCAGCGGAAGATCGGCGAGGCCATCAGCGTCGTGACGATGGCCATCAGCACCATGATGGTGAACAGCGCCGGCTCGAGGATGCCGCGCTGCAAGCCGATGTTCAGGATGATCAGCTCCATCAGGCCGCGTGCATTCATCAGTGCGCCGATCGCCAGGCTCTCGCGTTGTGATTCACCGCTCAGCCGCGCGGCGCCGTAGCAGGCCACGCCCTTGCCGAGGATGGCCGCGGCCAGGATCACCCCGGCCAGCATCCACAGATACGGCGTGTTCACCAGGCTGATCTTGGTGTTCAGCCCCGAGTAGATAAAGAAGGTGGGCAGCAGCAAGGCGGTGGTCAGGCCGTAGAGGTGGCGGTGCAACTCCGCAGCAAAGCGCCCGCGCGGCATGGCCAGGCCAGCCAGGAAGGCACCAAAGACGGCGTAGACCTGGATCGAATCGGTGAACCAGGCCGCCAGCATCACGATGATGAGCACGAACACCAGCAGGCCCTGGTTCATCTGCCCTTCAGCCTCCACGCGCGCGCCCAGAGGGCGCAACAGCCGGCGCAGCACCAGCAGACAGAACACGGCGAACAGAGCCCCGCCGCCAATGGCCAGCCAGGCAATGGAAGCATCCCCCTGGAAGCTGGCCAGCACCACGGCCAGCACCGTCCAGGCCATCACATCGTCGATGGAGCCGGCGGCCAACGCCAGCGTGCCCAGCGAGGTGCGCGCCAGCCCCTGCTCGAAGATGATGCGCGCCAGCATCGGGAAGGCCGTGATGGCCATGGCCGCGCCCATGAAGAGCATGGCCTGCGTGGGCGTGGTCTTGGCCGAGAACAGCGTGGTGTCGCCCGAGATCTGCCAGGCGATCGCCATGCCCAGCGCGAAGGGCGCGGCGATGCCCGCCAGCGACACCGCCGCGGCGCTGCGCAGGCGCGAGCGGATGAGCTCGAAATCGAACTCCACGCCGATCAGGAACATGTAGAGCACCAGGCCGAGCTGGCACACCGCGAACAAGATGGGCTTGGACTCGGGCGGGAACAGCGCCGCGCTGACCCCGGGCGCCAGCCACCCCAGCAGCGACGGGCCGAGCAGCACGCCGGCGATCATTTCGCTCACCACCTGCGGCTGGCCGAGGTGGCGAAACACCAGCCCCGCCACCCGGCAGGTGGCCAGGATCACGGCCATCTGCAGGAAGAACAGGACGGAGAGGTCGAAGGTGGACATGGCTTGGGGGCAGATGGCCGCAGACGGGGCCGAGACGGGGGTCGCGAAGGCGAAAGATTATGGGTCTGTGGCCGCTCCTGCCGGGGCGCCCGCAACCCTTTGGCGCTTGGGGTCGTTGATGGTGGACAGTCTTCGCGAAGAAAATCGCCATATCGTTACATACATCGTTACATTTCGGTCGCCGTTTATTATCACTTTCCACTCTTCGCGCAGAATGGGACGCTGAATAGCTTCATTTCAAATCGTTTCAACATGGCCCTGGATCTCCCAGCCCTCCTGCGCCGTCATGGTCGCCAATCCGCAGGTGAGTTACTGGCTCGCCTGGGCGTGGCCCGGCCTACGCTGATGCGCGCGGCCCGCGCGGCCGGCCCACAAGTCATCGTGCGCGGCAAGGCCAGGCGCACCGCGTATGCGGCCAGGCGGGCCTTGCGAGGTTCGCTCGCGCCGCTGCCGCTGTATCGGGTGGACGAAGGGGGCCGTGTTCAGGAGATCGCCCGCCTGCACCTGATCTGCCCTGACGGCTGCGCAGTGGAGTTTCTTGAAGACTTCGGCTGGCCGCTGGCCGATCAGGACATGCAGGACGGTTGGTTCGAGGGCCTGCCCTACGCGCTGCAGGACATGCGGCCGCAGGGCTTTCTCGGCCGGCATTTCGCGCGGCGGCATTCGGCCTTGCTGCAGGTGCCAGAGAACCCGGCGCTGTGGTCAGACGACGACGCGCTGCATGCCCTGTCGCTGCTGGGAGCCGACACGCCGGGTGACCTGATCGTGGGCGAGGCGGCCTGCCGTGACTGGCTCGAACAGGCTCAGCGTCTGCGTGCTGGCGATGTGCCGCGCGCATGGCGGCAAGGCGCGTGGGAAGGGCTCTACCCCCGGTTGGCCGAAGAGTCATTACTCGACGGTGAACCTGGGTCGTCAGCGGGGGGCGAGTTCCCCAAGTTCACGGCCGTCAGGCTGCCGCAACGTGAAGATGAAGGAGCAGGCGATGCGCAACACCTGCTGGTCAAGTTCTCGGGTGCTGACGCGTCCGCGGGCAGCCAGCGCTGGGCGGATCTTTTGGTATGTGAACACTTGGCAGGCCAGGTGCTGCGTGAGCACCTCGGCATCCGGGCGGCGGCATCGCGCATCCGCATGGCATGTGGGCGCACCTTCCTGGAGGTGGACCGCTTCGACCGCCACGGCTTGACAGGCCGTTCGGGCGTCGTGAGCTGGGCTTCTCTGGACGGCGCCTTCTTCGGCACCGCAGGGCGGCCGTGGACCGAGGCGGGCCAGCGCTTGGCAGCCAAGGGTTGGCTGCAGGCCGAACAAGCGCAGCAGCTGGCGTGTCTGTGGCACTTCGGCCAGCTCATCGCCAACACCGACATGCATGACGGCAACCTGGCGTTCCAGCTCGCCGCGCCCCCGGTAGCTGCGCAGCCCGGCGCCAGGCTGCAGATGGCGCCCGTGTACGACATGCTGCCCATGGCTTACGCCCCTGTGCGCGGCGTCGAACTGCCCGCCCGGGTCTACGCCCCCAAGATGCCGCTTCCTGGCGAGCAGCCGGCTTGGGCGGCTGCCGCTCAGGCCGCGCGAGTGTTCTGGGAGATGGCGGCGGAAGATTCGCGTATCAGCGCGGGGTTCCGGGCGGTGTGTGGGGTGAATGCGGGGGTGTTGATCGAGATGACGGAGGGAGCCAGGAGGCATTAGGTTCTGCCTGTCCCATTCGCCTACAACTTCGCTGCGGCGCAGTGCTTCGCGATGAAATCCGCGTGGCGTGGCATGACGTCGATGCACTTACCGATGACCTCTTCGATGCCCCCCAGGAACTCGCTGATCTGGCCCTCGGAGTAGACATCGACCAGCGCGTTATAGCCCGTCGGGCGCAGGCCCTGCCCATGCATGACCTGCAGCCAGCCCACTTCGGTGAACAGCTCATTCGCCTCTCGGAAGATGCGCCCATGGCTGCGGTACAGCGCCATGCGCTTCTGCAGCGACTCCGGCACCTCCATCTCGCGGCATTGCTGCCAGAAGGGCGAGTCTGTGCGCTGGTTGAGGTGGTAGTGGAGGATGATGAAGTCGCGGATGCGCGTGAACTCGAAGTCCATCTGGGCATTGAACTCGTCGATGTCGGGCTGGCTGAAGCCCGTTGCCGGGAACAGCGTAATCAGCTTGCCGATCGCCGTCTGGATCAGGTGGATGCTGGTGGACTCCAGGGGCTCCAGGAATCCCCCGGACAAGCCCACGGCCACCACGTTGCGGTTCCAGGTCTTGTGCCGCTTGCCGGTGACGAACTTCAGCGGGCGGGGGTCGGCCAGCGGCACGCCATCCAGGTTGGACAGCAGCACGGCAGTAGCCTCGTCGTCGCTGACATGCTGGCTGCAGTAGACATGGCCGTTGCCGATGCGGTGCTGCAAAGGAATGCGCCATTGCCAACCGGCGCGGTGTGCGGTCGAGCGCGTGTAGGGTGCCAGCTCACCGCCGTGCTCACACGGCACGGCCATGGCCCGGTCGCAGGGCAGCCAATGGGTCCAGTCTTCGTAGCCGGTTTTCAGCGTCTGCTCAATCAGCAGCCCGCGGAAGCCGGAGCAGTCGATGAAGAGGTCGCCTTCGATGCGCGAGCCGCCCGCCATCACCACGGCTTGGACAAACCCGTCCTCGGGGCGCTGCTCCACCCGCTCGATGCGGCCTTCAGTACGCACCACCCCCCGGCCCTCCGAGTGCCGGCGCAGGTACTTCGCGTACAGGCCGGCATCAAAGTGGAATGCGTAGGCAATGTCCGCCAGGGGTGAGTTCGGCATGTCTGTGGGCGGGCGCATGAACTTGCCGGCACGGCACGCCCGCCGCGTGATGGAGTACTGCTCCAGGTCGGGAGCCTTGCCGGCCAGCCACATCTTTAACCAATACTGGTGAAAGTCCGTGGTCCAGAGTTCCTGGCCGAACTTGCCAAAGCCGTGGATGTAGCGGTGGCCCAGCTTGCCCCAGTTGACGAACTCGATGCCGAGCTTGAACGTGCCCTGGGTTTCGCGGACAAATTCATCCTCGTCCAGTTCCACGATCTTGTTGAACAGGCGGATGGGCGGGATGGTCGCTTCGCCCACGCCCACGGTGCCGATGTCTTCGGACTCCACGAGCTGTATCTGATACTGGCCGCGCAGCACCTTGGACAGGGCCGCGGCGGCCATCCAGCCGGCAGTGCCGCCACCCACGATGACGACGCGACGAAGGCTGGCTTGGGTGGTGGGTTCGTTCATGCGTAACGGCCTTGAGACGGGGCGACGGACTGCATCACAGGTGCTGCCGAAATTCAGCCTCTCTGATTCTCGCTTGGCCAAGAAAAAACCCCGCACGTGGAACCCGTGCGGGGCCTGGGGTTGTGGCCGGACAGCACGCCGGCCGTGGCCCCGCTCAGAGCTTGTAGTTGATGCCCAGCAAGTAGGTCTTGCCCGTGGGGATGTTTTCCACCACCACACCCGTGGCACCGTTGACGCGCTTGAAAGCGGTCTTGGTCAGGTTGTTGCCCTGCAGCAGGATGGACAGACCTTTCAGCGGGCCGGACTGCAGCTCGTAGCCGATCTGTGCATCCACCGTGGTCTCGGCCTCGACGAAGGTCAGCTGGCGGTTGTCCTGGAAGTCGGTGATTTCACCCAGGAAACGTGAGCGCTGGCGTTGCGCCAGGCTGACCTGGAACCCGCTCTTTTCGAAGTAGAAGCGCACGTTGGTCACATTGCGCGACAGGCCGGGCAGCGGGATGTTGGTCACGCCCACGTCGTTGGTGTTGAAGGCGTTGGCCGGCATGTTGACCGAGCTCTCGGTGGTCGAGTGGTTGACCTGAACACCAAAGCCGTCGAGCGGCTTGGCGATCATGCCAAACGGCAGCGAGGCCGTCAGCTCGATGCCGCTCAGGCTGCCGCCCTTGCCATTGACGGGCTGCGTGAACATGCCCATCTTCTGCACCGTCGGGGGCAGCGCCACGCCGTAGCGCGAGAAGTCCACCGCGGTGTTCTGCTTCAGGATGTAGGTGCCCAGATCCTTGTAGAAGCCAGCCACTGCCACATAGGCCTTGTTGCCGAAATACTTCTCATAGGACACGTCGATGGCGTTGGCTCGGAAAGGCTCCAGGTAGGGGTTGCCACCACTGCCTTCAATTCGCGGGCCACCTACCGCCGTGGAATTCACGCCGAAGGTCACGCTGCCGCGCATGTCGGCCATGCTCGGCCGCGACACCACCTTGGCCAGGCCCATCCGCAGCACCTGATCATTGCCGAGGTCCATGTTCAGGTTCATGCTCGGCAGGAAATCCGAGTAGGACGTGCCGGCCTCCACGCGGGTGGACGGGCAGGTCGCCGGGGTGTTGCCCGTGCAGCTGGCGCTGTTGACAAACCAGCCAGAACCCGACTGCGAGGCATTGACGAACTGGGCTCCGACGTTGCCGCGCACTTCCAGACCCATGATCTTGGTCTCGATATTGCTCTTGACGAAGGCGGTGTTCACCTTCTCCGCCACTCCCCAGTCCTTGTTCAGGATGTCGGAGTCCACCTTGGGCGGCAAGTCATAGATCGTGCCCAGGGAGCCCGTGGGGTTCCACGAGATGACCTTCAGCCCGGTGGTGCCGGCGATGGCGACGCCGGGGTTGGGCACTTCCTTGAACGCGTAAGGTGCGGTCACCACGCCAGCTGCCGTGACGCTGTCCTTGATGACCAGACGGCCCTCATTGGCCGTATGGGTCTTGGTGCGCTCGGAGAAGTTCATGCCCACCTCGACGTCCACCAAGGGGCCGAACTTCAAGTCACGCTTACCCGACAGGCGGGTGGCCGTGATCTCGTCGATCGTCGTGGGCAGGGCGACGTAACCGGCCTGGGGTGAGTTCTCGCCACCGCTCCAGCCCATCGGGTCGGTCAACTTGGCCACGGCCGGGCTCGAGTAGTCCAGGCTGGTGGTGTACTTGACCTGCTCGAAATTGCTCCCGTTGAAACCGGTCCAGGATATCGTGCCCAGCGTGCCGGCGTAGGGTGCCTTGTTGCCGTTCCCTGGCTGGCCTGCGGTGGTCTCGTAGCGCGTGTTGTTGCGCGTGACCTTGGACTGCGACAGGTCGGCCTGCGCCGTCCAGCTGCCGAGCTTCATCTTGTTGTTCCAGCCCCAGGAGTCGAGCTTGTCGGCACTGGCTTCATCGTGGTTGCGCACGACGCCCTTGTAGTCCGTCATCGTGCCGGCAGTGGCCACGCCATTGGCGATGGTGGCGTTGATCAGCTGGCCGTTCGGGTCGTACCCGCCGGCAGAGCCGCCACCGATGGCGCCTTCCAGGCCCTTCTTGCTGATCTTGAAGTCGCCCTTGGACTGGAACACGTCCAGCACGGACTCGAAGTCCTTGTTGGGCTTCCACTGCAGCACGGCCATCAGGCCTTCACGGTTGGTGGTGGTCTGCTCTGTATCCGCAGTGAATCCCCCCGGGGTCTTCACGGTCTGCCCGTTGAACTGCTGGTCAGCGGCCCAGCCGCCCCAGGAGTTGAACTTCTGCTGCCCTGCGCCAACATCGGAGAACTTGGTGTAACCCAGGGCGATGCCCAGCTTGCGGTCGGCAAACTGATCCACGTAAGACAGCGACACGCGCTCGCCCTTGCCCTCGCCCGCGCCCGAGCCGATGCCGGACTTCTGCTCTCGGTAGTTCACCGCGGCGGTCCGCTTGGCGAAGTCCAGCGGGCGAACGGTGCGCAAGTCGATGGTGGAGGCCAGGCCCTGGTTCACCAAACCACCGTCGGGCGTCTTGTAGATGACCACCGAACCGAGCAGCTCCGACGGAAACTGATCGAACTCGACGCCGCGGCTGTCGCCGTTGGAGGCTTGTTCGCGGCCGTTCAGGGTGCCGGCGTTGAAGTCCGGCGACATGCCACGCACGCTGATGCTTTGGGCGCGGCCGCTGGACTTGTTGCGCTGCGAGGCCACACCGGGCAGGCGTGAAATGGACTCTGCCACGCTGGCATCAGGCAACTTGCCAATGTCTTCGGCGCTGATGGCCTCGACGATGTTGTCGGAGTTCTTCTTCAGGCTGATGGCGCTCTCGATGGCGCTGCGAATGCCCGTGACCGTGACGGTCTGGGTCTGGGCCTGGGCTTGCACGCTCAACACCAGCACAGCACCTGCCACGGCGGTCAGGGTGCCGACTTGTCGCTTGAATGGCGATGTCTTCACGGAATGTCTCCTTGTTTTGGATCGACACAAAAAGCGGTCACACGCACACCGGCGGGCCCGCGTACTCTTGCACCCCGAATTTGTACCAAAACTAGCTTTTGCAAACGCTTGGGTAAACCCCTAGCTGTTGTGCTCTTCACCACACCTTTTGAGGGGTAAACCCGTAAGCAAGAGGAAAAACAAGCGCTGAGGAGGCTGCCGAGAGCTTGTCTGGGGCCTCATTTGTAGTTGAACTACATTTCTGCTTGCATGACTGCCCCCCTGCCGCATTGCCCAAGGCGGACACCCATGGATGCTGTTCGTCTCTCGCTCAGGCGCTGCCTGGCGCTGCTCTTTGCCATGGGTTGCTGCTCTTGGGCGGGTGTGGCCACAGGCCAGATCCTCAAGCTCCACGTCCCGTCGCCCGACTGGCGCGACCAGGTCATCTACTTTGTCGTGACCGACCGCTTTGCCGACGGCGACCCCGCCAACAATGACTTCGGCGCCGGCGAGTTCAAGGCCGGAGACCGCACGCGCTTCAACGGGGGCGACCTGAAGGGCCTGACCCAGCGGCTGGAGTACATCCGCGGCCTGGGGGCCTCCGCGCTGTGGATCACCCCGCCCGTGGCCAACCAGTGGGTGGAGCCCTCGGGCCAATACACCGGCTACCACGGCTACTGGACCGAGCACTTCAAGCGCGTGGACAAGCACTTCGGCACGCTGGATGACTACCGGCGTCTGTCCGACGCGCTGCACCGGCGCGGCATGTACCTGATCCAGGATGCGGTGGTGAACCACACCGGCAACTTCTTCACCTACCGCAACCGCTGGAAGGCGGGTGACCCGGCCCATGGCTATGAGCCGCACGACCGCACCGCACCCGTGCCACGGCCGTCCCAACCTCCCTTCCACCAGAACGACCCGCGCGACCCGAAGCAGCGCCGGGCTGCCATCTACCACTGGACGCCCGACATCGCCGACTACAACGACCCGGTGCAGGAGCAGACCTTTCAGATGGCCGGCCTGGACGACCTGAACACCGAAAACCCGGTGGTGCGAAGAGCGCTGCGCGACAGCTTCGGCTTCTGGGTGCGTGAGGTGGGGGTGGACGCGCTGCGCATCGACACCGCGTTCTATGTGCCGCCCGCGTTCTTCTCTGACTTCCTCCACGCGCGCGACCCAAGGGCTCCTGGCCTGGCCGAGGTGGCGCGGCGCACCGGCCGGCACAACTTCCATGTGTTTGGCGAGGGCTTCGCCATGGACCGGCCGTTCGACGACACGCAGACGCGCAAGATCGAGCGCTACATGACCGGCCCGGACAGCCAGCCTGTGCTGCCGGGAATGATCAACTTCCCACTCTATGGTGCTCTGGGCGACGTGTTCGCCCGTGGCCGCCCCACGGCGGAACTGGCCCACCGCATCGAGGCCACCATGCGCCTGCACGCGCGGCCGCACCTGATGCCCACCTTCGTGGACAACCACGACGTGGACCGTTTCCTGGCGGGGGGCTCGGAGGCCGGGCTGCGGCAGGCGCTGCTGGCGATGTTCACGCTGCCTGGCATCCCCACCGTGTACTACGGCACCGAGCAGGCTTTCACGCAGCCGCGCGCGGCCATGTTTGCCGCCGGCTGGGGCTCGGGCGGGCGTGACCGCTACGACACCGGGGCGCCCTTATACCGCTACATCGCGTCACTGGCGCAACTGCGGCGCGAACACCGCTTGTTTTCGCGCGGGGTGCCCGAGGTGCTGAAGGCCAACTCGGCAGCGGCCGGCGCGCTGGCTTGGCGCATGACGCACGAGGGGCGCTCGGCCCTGGTGGTGCTCAACAGCGCCGACCGGCCGGCGCTGCTGGATGGTCTGGACACCGGCCTGCCCGAGGGGACGGTGCTGCAGTCCCTGTTCACCCTCGAAGGCCCCGCAAGCGCGGAACTGGTGGTCGGCCCCCAGGGCCGGGTCTCCCAGGCGCTGGCCGCGCGCGGCGGCTGGGTGTGGCAGGCCACGGGCGAACGCCGTGCGGTGGCGGGCGCTGCGATGCGGTTGGCGCTGAATTCGCGGGGAGCGCAGGCGGTGACGACCGTCTCGGGTGACTTCAGCCTGTCCGGTACGACATCGGCTTCCGGCGCCGTCGCGCCAGGCGCCAGCGCTGACACGGCCCTGCAACTGGTCGTCGACGGTGACCTGTCCAGTGCGCGCGGGGTGGTGCCCGGTCCGGACGGCCGCTGGCAGGTGCAGGTGGACACCTCGGCCATGGTGGACCCGGCCGTGAGCCACCATGCGGTGGTCTGGGCGCCTGCGGTGCCCGGCACGCCGGCGGTGGCACTGGACTTCCGCGTGGACCGTCCCTGGACCCTGCGCGCGGACCTGGAAGACCCCGCCGGCGACGACCATGGCCCGCGGAGCGGGCCCGGGGGCTACCGCTACCCGACCGACCCAGGCTGGGGCGCGAACCGCCAGATGGACCTGCGGCGCGTGCGCGTGTCCACAGCCGGCGGCGCCCTGCGCATGGACCTGACAATGCACGAGATCACGACGGTGTGGAACCCGCAGAACGGCTTCGATCACGTGGCTTTCACCGTCTTCATCGAACTGCCCGGGCAGCCCGGCGGCGCCGAGCTGATGCCGCTGCAGAAGGGCCGCCTGCCCGAGGGCATGCGCTGGCACCGGCGGCTGCGCGTGCACGGCTGGACCAACGCGCTGTTCAGCGCCGAGGGGGCAAGCGCCACCGCGGAGGGCACACCGGTGAGCCCGGCCGCCGGCATCGCCGTGGACCGCGCCACGCGCACAGTGCGCCTGACGCTGCCGGCCGCCTCGCTCGGCCGACTGCCGTCCCTGGACGGCGCGCGCGCTTACGTCACCACCTGGGACTACGACGGCGGCTACCGCGCCCTGGCCCGCGACCCCGCCCCCTTCGTCATGGGCGGCGGCGACCCGGAGCACGACCCGCTGGTGATGGACGACACGCCCGTGATCTTGTTGAAGTGAACGTCGCCCCTCCACGGCTCGCAGGACGCGGGCGCGTCGACCTGCCCCGCCCGCGCCTGCTGCCCATCGCAGCGCCCATGTTCGTGGAGTTGATCCTGGGCATCGGGGTGGGCCTGGTGTCCACGGCGCTGGCCGCCCGCCTGTCGGACAACTCGGCGGCAGCCTTCTCGCTGGCGCACCATGTGTTCGCGATGCTGTTCATCCTGTTCCGAGTGGTCGGTGCCGGCGTGGGGGTGGTGGTGGCGCAGTGCCTGGGCGGGGGGCGGCGCGAGTCGGCCGATGCCGTGGCCCGCGCGTCTCTGGGTGCCAGCACCTGGATGGGGCTGTTGACGGCGCTGCCCGCGCTGGCGGCGGCCGCGCCGCTGATGGGCGCGCTCAACGCGCCGGCCGAGGTGCTGCCGCTGGCAGCCCCCTTCCTGCAGGCCCTGGCGCCGGCGATGGTGCTGGACGCCTGGAACGCCTGCATGTCCACGGTGCTGCGTACCCACCTGCGCGTACGCGAGGCGCTGGCCGTGGTGGTGGCCATGCACGGGGTGCACCTGGCCGGGGCCGTGCTGCTGATGCCGGACCTGGGCCTGACCGGCTACGCGCTGGCGTTGTGTGCAAGCAGGCTCTTCGGCATCACCGTGCACCTGGTCCTGTGGCGGCGCATGCTGGGGCTGCGGGTGGTGCCGTCCGACGCCTGGCGGCTGCGCAGGGCCGAGTTGGCGGAGGTACTGCGCATCGGCCTGCCGGGCGCGGCCGAGAACGTGGCTTGGCGTCTGGCCTTCATGGTCAGCGTGTCCGTGGCCGGCACGCTGGGTGCCTCTGCACTGGCCACGCAGGCCTATGTGCAGCAACTGGGCTATCTGGTGGTGATGGCCTCGCTGGCCATCGGGCTGTCAGTGGAGATCCTCGTGGGCCACCTGGTGGGCGCGGGGCGCTTGCACGAGGCCTACCGCCTGGTGCGGCGATCACTGGCGGCCGGGCTCGCGGTCAGCCTCGGGCTGGCGCTGGCGCTGGCGCTGGCGCTGGCCGGCCCCTGGCTGCTGGCCTGGTTCACGCAGGACGCCAACATCCTTGCCACCGGCGCTCTGCTGCTGTGGTGGACGGTGCTGCTGGAGCCGGGCCGCACCTTCAACCTGGTGGTGATCAACGCCCTGCGCGCCGCCGGTGATGCCCGCTATCCGATGGTGGCCGGCGCGGCCTCCATGGCCCTGGTGCTGGCCGGCGGCAGCTGGCTGCTGGGCGAAGTGCTCGGCCTGGGGCTGGTGGGCGTGTGGATCGCCTACGCGGCTGACGAGTGGCTGCGCGGCCTGCTGATGTGGCGCCGCTGGGCCCGCCACGGCTGGGTGCCACACGCCCGGGCAGCGCACCGGCGACAGAAGCCGCTCGCGTGAAGGTCTTCATGGGCCCTGCAGGCGGGCCCGCAGCAGAATGTGCGTTGTGTCGACTGGAGACCGGCTGATGAGTCCTTCACGAATACGAGACGCCTTGCGGCAAGTCCTGTTCGCGGCCGTCGTGGCCGCGGCATCTGGCGGCGCGGCCGCGCAGCCGCTGCCGCAGGTAGCCACCGGCCGCATCGAACGTCTGGCGGACTTTCCTTCCCGTCATGTGGACACCCGCCACGTGGACGTCTGGCTGCCGGCCGACTACAGCCCGGCCCGGCGCTACCAGGTGCTGTACATGCACGACGGCCAGATGTTGTTCGACGCCGCCACCACCTGGAACAAGCAGGCCTGGGACGTGCATCTGACGGTGGACCGCCTGGTGCGCGCCGGGCGCCTGGCGCCCACGCTCATCGTGGGGGTGTGGAACAGCGGCAGGTCACGACATAGCGAGTACTACCCGGAGAAGTTCCTGCCCTATGTGGAGGCAGGAACGCGGGAGCCCTTCGTCACCAAGGCCCTGCAAGGCGCACCGCGCGCCGATGCCTACCTGCGCTTTCTGGTGGAGGAGCTCAAGCCCGCCATCGATGCGCGCTTTGCCACCCTGCCGGGCCGTGAGTCCACCTTCCTGATGGGCTCCAGCATGGGCGCGCTGATCTCCATCTACGCCCTGAGCGAGTACCCGCAGGTCTTTGGCGGCGCGGCTGGTCTGTCAGTGCACTGGGTGGGCACGGGCGAGCCGAACGCCGCCTTGCCGCTGGCGGCGTTCAACTATCTGCGCGACCGCCTGGGAGCACCGCAAGGCCGACGCCTGTACATGGACCGTGGCACCACCGAACTTGACGCCATCTACGGCCCGTACCAAACATTTGTCGACGAGATCGTGCGCGACCGCGGCTGGGGCGCGGGGCAAGTGATGAGCCGCGTGTTCGAGGGCACGGGCCACAACGAGCGCGCCTGGGCCGCGCGCCTGGAAGTGCCGCTGAGCTTCATGATGGGGCGCTGAGGGCTCAGGCCCGTGGCTGGCCCAAGGCGGCAGTCGCACCGGTGAGCGCGGCCAGGGTATCGGTGATCAGCGCAGTGGGAATGTCGGTCAGATAACCGCGAAAGCGCCCCTTGGCCTCGAACTTCTCACGAAATCGCGACTCGAAGAACAGCTCGCCCAGGCGCGGCACGATGCCGCCACCGATGTAGACCCCGCCGCGAGCGCCCAGGGTCAGCGCCACGTTGCCGGCAAAGCTGCCCAGCAGGGCACAAAAGAGGTCCAGCGTGCGCCGGCACAGGGCGTCGTGGCCCTTCGTGCCGGCTTCCACAATCTGCGGGGTGGTGAGTTCGCGGGCGCCGTGCCCCGCCACCGCGCACACCGCCCGGTGCAGCACCGGCAGGCCGATGCCCGACAACAGCCGCTCGGCCGAGACATGCTCGAAATGCCGCCGCACCTCGGCGAGGACCCATGACTCGTCCTCGTCGGTGGCGGCCAGGGTGGCGTGACCGCCCTCGCCAGGCAGCGCGGTCCAGCCCTCGGATGTCTGCACCACGCCCGCCACGCCCAGGCCGGTGCCGGGGCCGATCACGGCGAGCACCCCTTCTGCGCGGGGCAGGGCGTCATGGGCACGAAGTTGGTGCGGCCGCAGGTGCGGCAGTGACAGGGCCAGGGCCTCGAAGTCGTTGAGCAGGCGCAGCTGCTCCAAGCCCAGCGCCTGCATCAGGCCGGCGCGGGAGAAGCGCCAGTGGCCGTTGGTCAAGGCCACCCAGTCGCCGTCCAGCGCCGTGGCCAGCGCCCAGGCCGAGCGGCGCGGCCGGGGCACAGGGCGGCCGCCCGCTGCCGGCAGCATCTGCAGATAGGCGGCCACGGCCTCGGCGGGGCCTGCATGCTGGGCGACCGGCAGGGTCTGGACATGCTTGACCGTGAGGCAGGGGTCGTCCACCCAGCCGAAGCGCGCATTGGTGCCACCCACGTCGGCGACCAGCCAAGGCAGGGCCAGGGCCTGCGCCCGGTGGGCGGCGTTGTCGAGGAGGCCTTCGCCAGGTGCGTTCATGAGTTTGGGGCTGACGGACGTGAGGGCGCAAGCCCAGCGCTCCGCCTGGCGCGAGACAGGCCCCAGGCCGGTCCGTCTTCGGGCGCGTGGGTCCGGTGTGGTGGAGGCAGGAAGGTAGCAAAACTACATGCCCCCGGCAAGGGGAGTTGTCTGGGTGCCTCGGGCCGGCACACAAGATTTCCTCGATCCTTGACGGACATCGCTTGGAAAAGGGCTGCTCTTGTAGTCAAGTTACCATCTTGGCACACCCTTGGACAGCCACCGTCAGACCCATTGCGATGAGCGTTCACGACAGCCCCCGCCTGCTTGCCGACATTGGCGGCACCTACGCCCGCTTCACGGTGGAGACAGCGCCCGGGCATTTCGAGCACACGGCATCGCTGCGGTGCGCCGATCACGCCGACTTCCACGCCGCCGTCAGCGCCTACCTGGCCACCCTGCCCACGCAGGCTTTCGAGCATGCGGCCGTGGCGATCGCCAACCCGGTGGAGGGTGATCAGGTCCGCATGACCAACTACCACTGGCAGTTCTCCATCGAACAGATGCGCCAGCGCCTGGGCCTGCAGACCTTGGTGGTGGTGAACGACTTCACGGCCCTGGCCCTGGCGCTGCCCCGGCTGCTGCCGGCGCAGCGGCGCCAGGTGGGGGGCGGCGCGCCGGTGGCGCGCAGCGTGGTGGGCTTGATCGGCGCCGGCAGCGGTCTGGGGGTGTCGGGCCTCATTCCGGCGGGTGACGGCTGGGTGGCGCTGGGCACCGAAGGCGGCCATGCCAGCTTCGCGCCGCGCGACGAGCGCGAGATCGACATCCTGCGTTATGCGATGACGCAGCACCCGCATGTGTCCTTCGAGCGCCTGGTGTCGGGCCCCGGGCTGGAGCTGACCTACCAGGCTCTGCTGCACCGCGCCGGGCGTGCGGTGCAGGCGCTGTCGGCGCCCGAGATCACGCATCGCGCGCTGGCCGGCACGGACGCCGTGTGCCTGGAAGCGCTGGAGGCCTTTTGCGCCATGCTGGGCACGGCAGCGGCCAATCTGGCCGTGACCCAGGGGGCGATGGGCGGGGTATTCCTTGGCGGGGGCATCGTGCCGCGTCTGGGCGCGTGGTTCGACCGCAGCCCGTTTCGAGCCCGGTTCGAGGACAAGGGGCGCTTCTCTGACTACCTGCGCGCGATCCCCACCTATGTGATCACGGCCGAACATGCCACGCTGGAAGGCGCCGCTGCCGTGCTGGCGGGGCAGTTGCAGGGCATCGCGGCCGGCCAGGGCTCGGCCATCCTGGGCCAGATCCAGCGCGCCATGCCCAAGCTCTCGCCCGCAGAGCGGCGCGTGGCCGACCATGTGCTGGCCCACCCCCGCTCGGCCCTGAACGACCCCATCGCCGACATCGCGCGCGCAGCCAGCGTCAGCCAGCCCACGGTGATCCGCTTCTGCCGCTCGCTGGGCTGCGAAGGCTTGTCGGACTTCAAGCTGCGACTGGCCTCGGGCCTGACCGGCACCGTGCCTGTCACCCACGCGCAGGTCACGGGCGAGGACACCATGCTGGAGCTGGGGGTGAAGGTGCTGGGCAACACGGCCTCGGCCATCCTGCAGGTGCGTGACCAGCTCAACCGCGACACGATGGACCGCGCCATCGAGCTGCTGACCGCCGCCGCGCGCGTGGATTTCTACGCCGTGGGCCACTACCGCGTGGTGGCCGACGATGCGCAGTTCAAGTTCCTGCGTTTCGGCTTGTCCAGCGCCTCGTACACCGACCCGCGCCTGCAGTTGATGGCCGCCAACGTGCTCAAGCCGCGGGATGTGGCCGTCATCATCAGCAGCAGCGGACGCATCGACGAGTTACTGGGTGTGGCCGATACGGCTCATGCGCGAGGCGCCTTCGTGGTGGCCATCACGGCCAGCCACTCGCCCCTGGCCAGGAGGGCCGACGTGGCGCTGATCGTCGATCACCTTGAAGACGTCAGCACCCACGTGCCCATGGTCAGCCGCATCCTTCACCTGCTCGTGATCGACATCCTGGCCGTGGGCGTGGCAATGCGGCGTGGGGCCGATGCTGCTGCGGTGCTTCCCGACCAAGCAGTTGCGGTGCTGGACGAGGCGCACACCCCGACCAGCACCCCCAGGGCGCGGCGCGGCGGACTGGGTGTGAGCACCGCCGGGCCGCTGGCCGGACTCACCTCGCACAGCCGGTAAGGAAGGGGTTGGCGGCCAGCCGACATCAGGATGCAGGCCCCGCGGCCAGCCACCCGAAGCTAGTACTCCATGGCCAAGAAGCGAAAGCGCTTGTGCTCCTCGGTCAGGGTGAACGATCGATCGATCACCAGCACCCGGGCGCGGCGGCCCTCGAGGGCGTCCTGCAGGCGCTCGATCAGGGCCGCCTGGGCCGAGAGCCTGTCCGGCAGAACGCGGACGCACTCCGCCATGAGGTGAACCGTGCCAGCGTCGTCGCCAGAGGTTTTTTCGCGGATGAAGATGCGGGCGTCCGGGCCGAACAGCCTGGACACGATCTGCCGAACTTGACGAATCTCGTTTTGACCCAGCCGTGCAGCGTTCGGCCCCGGCAGCGGTCCGGCCAGGGAGCGCCAAGCGCTATCGTTCAGCAGGCCGTGCGAAGAGTTATCCGTCGGTTTGGTCACCATGCGGTCTCCAGGAACATCGGTTTTACGGAACGTCTGCGTAGGCGTAGACCACATGAGCACCGGTCCATGAGAAACCGCTTACTGAGCTTGGCGTACGGCCAGGACGTCGTCAATAACCTAAAAGTTATAGGGTCACGAACGCAAACCTTGGGTTCGCCCTGCAGGAATACTCGGCCAAACAAAGCCGGTGGGTAGATAATGCAGGCATCCGAGGAGCGCTGCAATGGCGCGCCGGCCTCAAAGCGGCTGGCAGCACACACCAGGCTCGGATTCAAGTGATTTTTTTCACGGTCCGCGAAGGGCCTGGAATCGTCAACGGCGCTCATTCACCCGACTTCCGTGTGAGTGAGCCCGCCGATGAGCACGTTGCCCCTCCCCTTTCCAGCAGACCTCTCCAGAGCGGAGTCCGGCCCTGATCTGGCCACCGCAGACGGTACGGTGCCCCCGCCCATGCGCTTGTCCGGCCTGGAGCCGGTGCTGATCGGCCAGGGTTCGCTGTTCGTCAACATCGGCGAGCGCACCAACGTCACCGGCTCCAAGGCCTTTGCCCGGATGATCCTGAACGGCGACTTCGAGCAGGCGCTGGCCGTGGCACGCCAGCAGGTGGAAAACGGTGCGCAGATCATCGACATCAACATGGACGAGGCCATGCTGGACAGCAAGGCCGCCATGGTGCGCTTCCTGAACCTGATCGCCGGCGAGCCCGAGATCGCGCGCGTGCCGATCATGATCGACTCCTCGAAGTGGGAGGTGATCGAGGCGGGCTTGAAGTGCATCCAGGGCAAAGGCATCGTCAACTCCATCTCGCTCAAGGAAGGCGAGGCCGAATTCAAGCGCCAGGCCACCCTCGTACGCCGCTATGGTGCCGCCGCCGTGGTGATGGCTTTCGACGAACAGGGGCAAGCCGACACCTTTGTTCGCAAGACCGAGATCTGCGCGCGCGCCTACCGCATCCTGGTGGACGAGGTGGGTTTCCCGCCCGAGGACATCATCTTCGACCCCAACATCTTCGCCATCGCCACCGGCATCGAGGAACACGACAACTACGCCGTGGACTTCATCGAGGCCACGCGTTGGATCAAGGCGAACCTGCCCGGCGCCAAGGTCTCAGGCGGCGTGAGCAACGTGAGCTTCAGCTTCCGCGGCAACGAGCCTGTGCGCGAGGCGATCCACACCGTGTTTCTCTACCGCGCCATCCGTGCCGGCATGGACATGGGCATCGTCAACGCCGGGATGGTTGGCGTGTATGACGACCTGGAGCCGGTGCTGCGCGAGCGGGTGGAAGATGTGGTGTTGAACAGAACGCCCGCTTACAAAGCGGGCGAGCCACAGGCCACGGCCAGCGAGCGCCTGATCGAAATTGCCGAGAGCGCCAAGGGCGCGGCCAAGGACGACTCCGCGCGCCTGGCCTGGCGCGCCGGCACGCTGGACGAGCGCCTGAGCCACGCGCTGGTGCACGGCATCACCGAGTTCATCGTCGAGGACACCGAGGCCGCCTGGCAACGCGTGCTGACCGCAGGCGGCCGCCCGCTGCACGTCATCGAAGGCCCGCTGATGGCCGGCATGAACGTGGTGGGCGACCTGTTCGGCGCCGGCAAGATGTTCCTGCCCCAGGTGGTGAAGAGCGCGCGCGTGATGAAGCAGGCCGTGGCCCACCTGCTGCCCTACATCGAGGCCGAAAAACGCGCCCTGGTGGACGCAGGTGGCGAGGCCAAGGCCAAGGGCAAGATCGTCATCGCCACCGTCAAGGGCGATGTGCACGACATCGGCAAGAACATCGTGGCCGTGGTGCTGCAATGCAACAACTTCGAGGTCGTGAACATGGGCGTGATGGTCCCGTGCCAAGACATCCTGGAGCAAGCGCGGGTCGAGGGCGCCGACATCATCGGCCTCTCAGGCCTGATCACGCCCAGCCTGGAGGAAATGCAGCACGTGGCGGCCGAGATGCAGCGCGACGCGCACTTCCGGCTGAAGAAGATACCGTTGCTGATCGGTGGGGCCACCACCAGCCGCGTGCACACCGCGGTGAAGATCGCGCCGCACTACGACGGGCCCGTGGTTTACGTACCCGACGCCTCGCGCAGCGTGAGCGTGTGCTCTGACCTGCTGAGCGACGAGCGTGCCGCGGCCTACATCGCCGAGTTGAACGCCGAATACGCGCGCGTGCGCCAGCAGCATGCCAACAAGAAGGTGACGCCGCTGGTCAGCCTGGCCGCGGCCCGAGCCAACAAGACACCCGTGGACTGGGCGGCCTACACCCCGCCCAAGCCGTCGTTCGTCGGCCGGCGCGTGCTGAAGAACGTGGACCTGGCCGAGATTGCCGCCTGCATCGACTGGGGCCCGTTCTTCCAGACCTGGGACCTGGCGGGGCCTTTCCCGCAGATCCTGCGCGACGAGGTGGTGGGCACCGAGGCGCAGCGCGTCTTCAGCGACGGCAAGCGCATGCTGCAGCGCCTGATCGAGGGCCGCTGGCTGCAGGCCAGCGGCGTCTTCGCGTTGCTGCCGGCCAACACCGTGGGCGACGACACGATCGAGGTCTACGCCGACGAATCGCGCGAGCAGGTGCTGCTGCGCTGGTCACCCCTGCGCCTGCAGACCGAGCGGCCGGTGGTGGATGGCGTGAAACGCCCCAACCGCTGCCTGGCCGACTTCGTTGCCCCGAAAACCGGGCCAGGGGCGAAGCCCGACTACATCGGCCTGTTCGCCGTCACCGCGGGCTTGGGCGTGGAGAAGAAGGAGCGCCAGTTCATCGCCGACCACGACGACTACTCCGCCATCCTGCTCAAGGCCCTGGCCGACCGTCTGGCCGAAGCCTTTGCCGAGCGCCTGCACCAGCGCGTGCGCACCGAGTTCTGGGGCTACGCGAGCGACGAGGCGCTGTCCGTCGAGGACTTGATCGCCGAGCAATACCGCGGCATCCGCCCCGCCCCCGGCTACCCCGCCTGCCCCGACCACCGCGTCAAGGCGCAGATGTTCGAGGTGCTCAAGGCCGGGGAGATCGGCATGGGCCTGACCGAGAGCATGGCCATGACCCCAGCAGCCAGCGTCAGTGGCTTCTACCTGGCGCACCCGGAAGCGGCGTACTTCAACGTCGGCCGGGTGGGTGAGGACCAGATCGCCGACTGGGCGCGGCGGATGGCGATGGAGGAGGCGGAGGCACGCAGAGGCCTGGCCTCGGTGACCTGAGGTGTCCCTCGCCCAGTTCAGGTGGGCAAACGCCGTTCACTTGAACGGTGCCAAATGCCACGTGAGCGACGTTTCTGGAGCCCATCTGCCGCAATGTGCGAGCGCGCCGATGTCGCCTTAAGCCAGCCTCGCAGGGCGCGCCAAACCGAGGCACACTAGGGAGGTGGCAACGCCGCAGCGGCAGGCCAGGCGACGGGCGCCACCGCCCCACCGCCCCATAGCCCAATCTGCGCGAAATGGTGGTCATCTCTCAAAAGCACCCAGATGGAACTGCGCCAGATCCGATACTTCATCCAGGTCGTGCAGCTGGGCAGTGTCAGCAAGGCCGCTCGCGCCCTCAACATGGCGCAACCCGCACTGAGCCGTCACATCCAGTCCCTAGAGCACGGGCTGGGAGCCTCTTTGCTGATTCGCACCACTCGGGGCGTGGTGCCTACCGAGGCCGGCGCGAAGCTTGCCGAGTTGGGTACCTCCCTGATCGGGCTCATGGACAACATCCGACAGCAGGTAGGCACCTCTCCCAAGTCCGTTTCCGGTCACGTGACGATCGGCATGCCTCAGTCGGTGTCGACCATGCTGGCGCCAGGCCTGATTTTCGAATGCCAGCGCCGGTACCCGGACATCTCCCTGCGGATCACGGAGGGTCTGAGCATCTTTCTTGAGGAGTGGCTGAGCCAGGGCAAGATAGATCTTGCGGTTCTCACGCGCTCAAGCGAGCAGGGCTGTGGCGACCACACGCCACTGATGCGCGAGCCCATGGTCTTGATCGGTGCGCCCGACCGGATGCCGGCCGATCGCAAGAGCATCTCCCTCGGGGAACTCTCGCAGCTCCCGTTCATTGTGGCCGACGGTTTTCGCCGCTTGATAGAGCCGTGGACAGCCCGGCTGGGCATCCGTCTGAACTACACCATGGAAGTTGACAGTGCCCTGGTGATCAAGGAAGTCGTCTCCAAAGGGCTGGCCTACTCGATCGTGCCCTATGGCTTCGTATGCCGGGACCTGGTCAATGGCGACCTTGGGTACCTGCCACTGAGCAATCCGGTGATCACCCGCAACCTTGTGATGGCCGCGAACCCGTGCACGACTGCCGTGGCAGCCAGTAATGTGGTGCGTCAGATTCTTCTGGAACTCGTTGCCGACCTTGAAGGCGAGTCGCCACTGAGCGCGCTGACGGCCGGCGCCCCGCCATAACGCACGCGAATGGCGCTCATGCCGAGACAGTGTTTCCGAATTCGATAGGTCATTGCTAATCTTTCCTTGCCCGTTGCGATGGGCGATGGAATGCAGCAGCAATGACCCAAGGTTTCGTCTGGCAACCCACTGAGGAACTCAAGAGCAGCACGACGCTGTCAGCCTTCCTGCGCCGGCACGGACTCGCTGATCAGGACGCGCTACTTGCAGAGGCCGACAGCAAGCCTGTCTGGTTCTGGGACGCGCTCATCCACTTCTTCGAGATCCGCTTCGCGCGCGCCTACAGCAGTGTGCTCAGTACACCCAACGGCATCGAATGGCCAGTGTGGTGCGCTGATGGGACGACTTCCATCGCGTGGAACTGCCTGGGCCGCCACCGTGACGGGCCGGTCTGGTCACGTGACGCTGTAGTCTTCGAGAGCGAGTCAGGCGCCATTGAGACGTGGTCGTATGCCCGCCTCGACGCGGAGACGGCGAGGTTCGCCAACACGCTGCGCGCCGCCGGCATTGAAAAGGGTGATGCCGTCGGCCTCTACCTGCCGATGGTCCCGGAGGCCATCGCAGCCTTCATGGGCATCATCGAGATCGGCGCCATAGCCGTCCCGCTCTTCTCGGGCTTCGGCTACCGGCCTGTTGCCGACCGGCTCAAGGATGCGGGCGCGCGAGCCATCGTCACCTGTCCTGAGATGATGCGCCGCGGCAAGCGGGTAGGGCTTCTCGAGACGGTGCGAACCGCACGCGCGGAGTGTCCCGAAGTGCAGACCGTGGTTCTGTGCAGGCAAGGCGTCGACTTCGAGCCGACTCCGGAAGAAACCGTTTGGTCGACGTCAGCGCCTGCAACGCCGCGCGAAGGGGGTTACCCGATATTCGCGGCAGAGACGCCCGCGATGCTGATGTACACGTCGGGGACGACTGGCAAGCCCAAGGGCACGGTGCACACCCATGGGGGAATGCTCGCCAAGAACGCCCTGGACATGGGCCTGTGCCTGGACGTGCGCGCGGGCGATCGACTGCTGTGGATGAGCGACATGGGCTGGATCGTCGGCCCGAAGATCTCGGTCGGCTGCACTCTGCTGGGCGCGACCATCGTTCTGGCGGAGGGCACGCCCGACTGGCCGCAGCACAACCGGATCTGGCAGTTGTGCACGCGCCATGGCGTGACCGTTGCCGGCATTGTGCCCACCGCCGTGCGCCAGATGATGGCGTCGACGCAAGATCCGTTGGACGGTTGCGACCTGCAGCGCCTGCGCACAGTGATCTCAAGCGGCGAGCCCTGGACGCCGGAAGCCTGGGTCTGGTTCTTCGAGAAGGTATGCCGCCGACGGGTTCCCATCCTGAACTACGCAGGGGGTACCGAGTGCGGCGGCGCGATCCTCATCGGGACCCACCACCGGCCGCTTCGGCCCTGCGCATTCGGCGGTCCGGTGCCCGGAAGCGGTGCAGACGTGGTGGACCGCAGCGGCCGTTCGCTGCCGCCGGGCGAGGTGGGCGAATTGGTCATGCGTCGCCCGACCATAGGCGCCACGCGCGGACTGTGGCGCGACCCGGATCGCTACGTCATGTCCTACTGGCGAGAGATCCCCGGGGTGTGGGTCCAAGGTGACCTCGCCTCCCGTGACGCAGATGGCCTGTGGTACCTGCACGGCCGTTCCGACGACACCATCAAGCTTGCTGGCAAGCGCACCGGGCCCGCCGAGATCGAAGCGGCCCTGATGGCCACGGGACTGGTGGCCGACGCCGCCGTCGTTGGCGTGCATGACGAGACAACAGGCTCGGCGCTTCTGTGCGTCTGCGTACCTGCAGAGCAGTGTGCTGACGCCGGTCTCGAGGCTTCGCTGGCCCAGGCCGTGGCCGAGCAGTTCGGTGCGCCCTTTCGACCCAGGTACTTCGCCTTCGTGAGTGAACTGCCCAAGACGCGCAACCAGAAGATCATGCGCCGGGTGATTCGCTCGATAGCCACGGGCTCGGCGGTGGGTGACCTGAGCTCGCTGGCCAATCCGGCGGCGGTGCAGGAACTGACAGCAGCCTTTGCCACCCGATCCCTGACGGCAAAGAGTGCCGTCACTGTCGCAACCAACGATTGAGGACAAGCCGTGAGACGACAAGCACCGCGAGGCGGCCAGAACTGGATCTTCGACAACTTCATCAAGCTGACTGACGACGAAGACATCCTGCACCCCGGCATGATGGGCGTGCGCCTGGAGCGGGGCTTCAAGTACGCCGACATGGAGCGTGTGTTCCACGCGGTCAAGGGACGCCGCTCATTCCCTCGGGAGTGGGCTCGGCATGCGGCACGTCAGCAGACCCTGGCCGATGAAGCGGCTGCGGCAGGGCGTACGGTCACGGCCAGTCAGCAGTATCACCGCGCGGCACTCTACTGGGGCCGCGCCCAACACCTCGTGCCGGTCGACGGGCACCCGCAGAAGATCATGGCGCATGCGCGCATGCAGCGCTGCTACAGCGAGATGATGTCCCGCCTGGGGGGCGCCGTCACCAAGCACGTGATTCCTTTCGCGCCGGGCAAGAACGCCTACTGCATCTTCCATCGTGCCCCTGGACCGGGCCCCAAGCCAACGGTGCTCTACACCCCCGGCATGGACGCCGCGAAGGAAGACTTTCCCAATCCGTTCAACAACGAGTTCACGCGCCGTGGGATGAACATCGTGGCGATGGACGGGCCGGGGCAGGCCGAGTGCAACATCAACCGCACCTGGCTGGAGATCGGCAACTACGCGCTCGCCGGCCGCAAGGTCCTCGACTTCATCGCAGAGCAGCCCGAGGTCGATCCGCAGAGGATCGGTGTCTTCGGCACCAGCATGGGCACCCGCTACGGGGTCGAGATCGCCGCTGACGATTCACGCGTCAAGGCCGTGGTCGGCCAGATGCCGTGTGTAGGCCCCAGCGATGTCATCTTCGAGCAGGCGCAGCCGAACTTCAAGCGCATCCACATGTACATGACCAACATCAAGGAGGAGCAGGAGTTCAACGACTTTGTCGACAAGATGGACGAGAACTTCTTTGCTGCCGCCGAGCGCATGAAGGCTGCCTACTTGCTGGTGGGGGGCGATATGGACGAGCTGTGCCCGCCCGAGGACATCGCCGCGTTCATGAACCGGCTCAATTGCCCAAAGGAACTCTGGCTTTATGAGGACGTGTTCCACCCGGGCGGCGAAGTGGCGGCCGACATTTATCCAGCCATCGCCGACTGGATGTGGGATGCGCTCCACAACGGCCGCCCCTCCGGATACGACAACCGCCTGAACCTCAAGGCCTGATTGCAGGCACCAGAACTCCCCACGGAAAGAGAACCTGAAGCCATGACCGCCCCTACCGATCTGCAGAGCACCAAGCCCACCGCCTACAAGGACATCATCTTCGAGGTCGTCGACCAGATTGCCTGGATCACCATCGATCGCCCGCACACGCTCAACGCCTGTCGAGAGCTCACGCTCGATGAGATCACCGCAGCAGTCCTTTCGACCCGCTCGGATCCGTCAATCGCCTGCATCGTGATCACCGGCGAGGGCGACCGAGCCTTTTGCTCGGGTGGCGACTTCTCTTCGATGATGAGGCTCAACTGGGTTGTCGCGCAGCACTGGAACGATCGGATGCTCAACTGTGCGATGGCCATTCGCGGTGTCACCGTGCCGGTCATCGCCATGGTCAACGGTTGGTGTATGGGCGGCGGGCACGAGCTCGCGCTGTGGTGTGACGTCGTTGTGGCCTCAGAGCACGCGATATTTGGTCAGACTGGCGCGCGCGTCGGAGCATGCCCGACCGTGGGAGCCACCCAGTACATCCCGCGGATCATCGGCGAGCGGCTGGCCCGCGAGATGATCTTCTGCGCACGGCGTTTCACGGCCGAGGAAGCGGTTCGCGTCGGTCTGGCCAACCACTGCGTGCCGCATGACCAGCTGCGCAAGAAGACGCTGGAGCTGTGCGAGACCATCAAGTCGCACAGTCCTCAGACGCTGCGCATGACCAAGTGTTCTCTCAATCACGAGTCGGATGAGCTGTATGCGTCGTGGCGCGCTGGCATGGAGTTGCTGGCGCATGTCTGGGGCTCAGAGGAGTCGCTTGAGGGCATGAACGCGTTCATCGAAAAGCGCAAGCCCGACTTCAATCAGTTCCGCCTTCGCAACAAGAAGATGACCGAGGACTACCTGTCCGGTGTGGACATGTCCGACGAGACCGAGCTCAAGGCCAAAGCGCGGGGCTGATCTTGAAGATCCAGCGCATAGTTGCCATCCCGCTCGATCTCCATCTGCGCAAGCCGATGGCGATGGCAGGGCGCCGTTTCGAGACGCTGGAGACCGTCTTCGTGCGGCTGGAGACGGACAGCCGCCATGTGGGCTGGGGCGAGGCCTCGGTGGCGCCCTATCTCACTGGCGACACGCTGCCTGGCGTCCTCGAGGCGCTGAACATCCTGGACAACGCCCTTCGTGGCGAGGACGCTTCGAACCTTTCCAGGGTTGCCGACATCGTGAGAGCGGCGCTGGTCGGCAATGCCCCGGCCAAGGCTGCGGTTGAGGTGGCGGCTCACGACGCCGCGGCACGCCAGCTTGGCATCTCTGTCACCCGTCTTCTCGGGGGCGCTCGCGCCAGTCGTCTACCGGTGCTGCATCTGGTCGGGAGTGGCGTGCCGGACGCCGACATTGCCGATGCCAAGGCCAAGCTCAATGAGGGTGGCACCGCCATCAAGTACAAGGTCGCCAACGGTGACCTCCAGGTCGAGGCCGAGACGATGGTGCGACTGCGCCAGGTCCTGGGCGACAAGGTGCTTCTGTGCGCCGATGCCAACGGGGGCTGGTCACGCGCCGAAGCCAGACGGTTCGTGCGCCTGGCGGATGCCTCGATGGCCGATTTCCTTGAGCAGCCGGTGGCGCCTGAAGACATCGAAGGAATGGCCGAAGTTGCTCGCGCCGGTCGAATCCCGATCGGTGCGGACGAGGCTTTGCATGCCGTTGGCGACATTCGGCGCCTGATGGAGGCGCGGGCTGCCTCCGGCGCCTCGTTCAAGATCATGAAGCTCGGCGGAATCCGCGCCTGTTTGGACGCGTGCTGCATCGCCTCGAGCCTTGGCGGCGAGATCAATCTTTCGGGCAAGGTGGGCGAGACCAGCGTGGCCAATGCCGCGACGCTGGCCGTCGGCGCTGTGCTCGGGCGCCCATCGTGGGGCCTGAGCCTGACGCAGGGTTACCTTGCCGATGACCCTGTCATGGCATCTCTTGCTTCAGCGCAAGGCCATGTATTTGTTCCTGATGGTGTCGGCCTTGGCATTGAGGTCGATGAACGCAAGGTCGAACGCTACGCCCGGTCACGGTCGTAGGGGTCGGCGGTCCCTGAGAGCAAGTTCAATCTGGAGGTTTAAATGAACAGTCGCAAGACCCCACTGTCCCGGCGCGCAGTCATCGCGGCTCCGCTGGCCTTTCCGTTCTTGAATCTCAAGGCCCTGGCACAGCCGGCGGCGCCGCTGAGGTTTGGTGTTGCAGACCCGCTGACCGGTCCGTCGGCGATCTTCGGCCTCGACCAGATGCAGGCCGTGCGCTGGGCGGTGGAGGACATCAACGCGGCCGGCGGCGTGAACGGGCGCAAACTCGAGGCGATCATCGTCGACCATCAGGCCAAGCCTGATGTCGGCATAGCGGTGGTCTCCCGCCTGATCTCGGTCGACCGAGTGCCGGCCTTCATCACGGCATTCAGCAATGTCGTCAAGGCTGTGGCGCCCATCGCCAATCGCGAGAAGACCCTGATGCTCAGCGTGGGGGCCAATTCGCCCGACATCAAGAACCTGGGTGACTACGTCTACACGACCTTCCCCCTGGCCGATGTGGACATGCGTGCCCTGGGTGGATGGCTGTACGCCAAGCAGGGTAAGCGCCGCGCCGCCGTCCTGTTCGTCAATCACGAGACGGGAACCGAAGGGGCCAAGGTCTTCACCAAGGCCTTCAAGGACGCCGGAGGCGAGATCGTGCTCAGCGAGTCGTATGAGGAGCAGCGATCGGACTTCACAGGACTGGTTCTCAAGGTCAGAGCGGCCAACCCGGATGTCGTGCACATCCACAGCGTCGTCAGCGACTTCACCGCCATCGTCGCCCAGATGCGCCAACTCGGTCTGAACATGCAGGTCACGAGTTTCCAGACTGCCTTCAACCCGAAGATGATCCAGGAACTCGGCAAGGGTGCCGAGGGCATCATCGTGACTGCGCTTGCGCCATCGGCGGCCGACAACGCCAACGTTCCCAAGTACCTCGAGCGCTGGCAGAAGGCATTCAATCGCGAGCCCGTGGGGCTGCCCTATACCCAGTACTTCCATGACGCACCTTACGTCTTGGCGGCGTTGTTCAAGCGCGTCCTGGACCGCAATCAGCCCGTGACTGGTGAAAACCTGCGGCGAGCCCTCCTTGAGATCAAGTCCTTCGATCTGCCGCTGACCAATCGAATCGTCTTCAAGGAGGACCACACGGTCGATGCGCCCACCTACTTCTGGCAAGTCAAGGACGGTCGGTTTCAGGTGATCGGCAAGCAATAGTGAAGGCACTCGCGACTCTTGCAAGAGCTGTAAGTCCAAGGCCGTCGGCTGGCCTTGGACGGCCAGCCTGTGCCTACATCGCGCATGAGAACCCGAACCGCGCGTTATCAGGGGCCTCTTTGACTCAACCGCCGCAATCGATACAGCACGCAAGTTTGCTCCCAAGTCACTGCCAGGGAACGGCGCGATGGAGCTGAGTCTTGAACTGGCGGCTCAACTGGCCTGGACCGGCCTGGCGAGTTCGTCTTACTACTGCCTGTTTGCGGTCGCCTTCGCGCTCGTGCTCAAGGTCAGCCGGGTCTGGAACTTCGGCCAGGCGGGCCTCATGGTGGTGGCCTATTTCGCGATGTTCGTCTGCCTCCAGCGCCTCAAGCTGCCGGTGGCGGCGAGTCTTGCCATCGGGTTTGCGGCCACCATGGCGGCAGCGCTCGCGTTGGAGCGCTTCGGTTTCCGCGTCTTGCGCCAGCGCAACAGCTCAGTGCTGACCTATTTCATCTTCACGATAGCGTTCTCCCAGTGCGCGATCTACGTGGCCGAGCTGATCTTCGGGACCGACCCGAAGACACTGTTCGCCTCCATCGTCTGGCCGGTCATGCTGGTGGGCCCCGTCGTCGTGAGCCACTGGGACATGATCGCTCTGACGGTGACCCTCGCGCTCTTCGCCGGCCTGTATGTCTTTGTCCGGAAGACCCGCGAAGGCAAAGCCATGATCGCAGTGTCCGATGAGCCAGACCTGGCCGAGATGTACGGCATGAGCCGCGATCGCGCCTACGGCGTGGCCATGCTGCTGGCGGCGGTGATGATGGCTGCGGGCATGTTCCTGATTGGCGCGCGTGCCGCGATGTATCCAGCCACGCCGCTCAACCAGTTCCTGATCTACGCGGTCATTGCCACGATCTTGGCGGGAATCGGCAATATCTTCAGAGCCGCTCTTGCCGCTGTAGGGCTTGCACTGCTGCAGTCCTTCAGCGTCCTCTTCATCGCCTCGAAGTGGCAGATTCTGATGCTGTACGTGCTGATCTTCGTCGTGATCATCGTCTTCCCGCGTGGTGTCACGCTGAACCTGCGCCGACGCGGACCCATGCGCGAGGCTGCCGCGCTCGAGGCGCCCGCCAAAGAAGACAAGGCATGACCGACTTCCTGCTCACTCTGGCCGTTCTCGCTGGCCTCAACGTCCTGCTGGCAAGCGGCTTCAACGTGATCCTGGGCTACGGCGGCCTGGTCAGCGTGGCCCAGCCGGTGTTCTACGCTCTCGGGGCCTACTCTTCTGCGTTGCTGTCGATGAAGCTGGGTGTGCCCATTCCGCTGGCCATCGTGCTGGGTGCCCTGGTCGCGGCCATCACCTCGATCGGGGTCTCACTGCCCTCGCTGCGCGTCTCGGGGGACTATCTCGTCATCGCCAGTTTGGGTTTTCAGCTCGGCATCGTCCATATCATCAACAACGTCGAGCTGACGGGCGCGGCAAGCGGCCTGTCGAACATCCCTTCCTTGATCGAGGGCAAGCACCGCGCGGCGGTCTATGCCGCAGCCATCGCGCTCATCGCGGCGGCGGTCGTCCTGGCTATCCGATGGCTGGTCGGTGGCCCGTACGGGCGTGCCATCACCGCGATGCGAAACGACGAGGAGGCCTTCGCATCGCTTGGGCGCGATGCCATGCGTATCAAGATCGTGCTCTTCGCCCTCGGTTCCGGGATTGCCGGTCTTGCAGGGGGTCTGTACGCGCACTTCTTCCTCTTCCTCACCCCTGACCAGTTCGGGATCTTCGCCTCGGCCACGCTGCTCACGATGGTGGTCGTTGGCGGCACCGCGACCGTGTACGGCCCGGTTGTCGGGGCGGTCCTGCTGACCGTCCTGCCGGAGGCGATTCGCTTTATCGACCTGCCCATCGCCGTCATGGCGCCGCTGCAGGGCGCGGTCTTTACGGTCCTGGTCATCGTGTTCATCTTTTTTCGACCCGAGGGGCTGCTTGGGGGTGCGATTGGTGGCTTGAAGGCGTGGCGCCGGCGCGGCCGTCAGTCAACACATGAGAAAGGTGCTCGCTGATGCTGAGCGCGCGTGGACTTACCAAGCGCTTCGGCGGTGTCGTCGTCGCGCAGGATCTCGACATCGATATCGCTGCAGGTGAGGTGGTCGCACTGATCGGCCCGAATGGTGCTGGCAAGACGACGCTGTTCAACATGCTGACGGGCTTCACACGGCCGGATCGTGGAACCATTTCATTCGCGGGGCGTTCAATCGAAGGGCTGGCCTCGCACAAGCGTGCGCGACTCGGTCTGGCTCGCACTTGGCAGCGCCCGCGCCTGTTCGAAAGCCTGACGCTGCTTGACAACCTCATCATCGCCGAGCGCGAGTATCCCGGGGAGCGCCTGAGCAGCCTGCTGCTGAGCCCAGCGCAGACTTTTCAGGCCGAGGCCCGTGCTGCCGTTCAGGCGCGAGCACTGCTGGAGCGAGTGGGGCTTGCCGAGCGCGCCGACGCGCTGGCCACCGCGCTGTCGTACGGCCAACAGAAGCTGGTTGGGTTGGCCCGGGCGCTGATGAACGATGGCCGCTGCATCCTGCTTGACGAGCCCATGGCAGGCGTGGAGGGCCGTACCGTCGAGGCCATGAAAACCGTGATCCGCGAAGAGGCGCGTGCGGGCAAGGCCATCTGCATCGTTGAGCACAACATCGGTTTCATTCGCGACATCTGCGACCGTGCCGTGTTCATGTTCAATGGCCGCATCGTCGCGGTGGGTGCGATTGAGGAACTTCTGGCCGACAAGCGCTTGACCGCGCTCTACTTCGGAGCGCACTGATGTCTGAAGTCGAGATCCTGCGCACAAGCGACCTGAGCGTGAGCTACGGCTCTCTGGTCGCTGTCCGCAACGTCGCCCTGTCCTTCGGTGCGGGCTCGTTCACCGGCGTCTTCGGTCACAACGGCTCCGGGAAGTCAACGTTTCTCAAGAGTCTGGTCGGCATAGGTGGCACGATAGAGGGCGCCGTTGAGTTTGACGGCCTGCCGGTGGCGCCCGGTCGCACCCCAGACAATGTGATGCGTGGCATAGGGATCGTGCCGCAGTCGCGCAACGTGTTTCCCAGCCTGACGGTCAGCGAGTGCCTGGAGGCGGCAGGCTTGAGGCGAGGCAACAACAGCTACGAGCAGGTCTACGAGCTGCTGCCGCTGCTCAAGGACCGCGGTTCGCAGCGCGCCGGATCGATGAGCGGCGGCGAGCAGCAGTTGCTTGCGGTCGGCATGGCCCTCATGATGCGCCCCAAGGTGATGTTGCTCGACGAGCCTACAGCGGGTCTGGCCCCTGTTGCAGCAGACCGTGTCTTGGCCACTCTCAAGGCGATCAATTCGCGGCTGGGCACCACTGTCGTGCTGGTGGAGCAGAACGTCATGGCCGCCTTGAGGGTCGTTGAGCGCGCCGTGGTTTTTCGCTCCGGCTCTGTTGTGCTCGACGCACCAGCTGCCGACCTTAGGTCACAGAAAGACCTCTGGGCTGCTTTTTAACCCCAGGACAGAACTGTCAACGCAAAGTCTCTTCATGCCACTCTCGAGGAAAACATCGTGAAAGTCGCAGTCCATTCGCCAGAGCTCAGACCGATCATGCAGCCGTACCCAGTGGTGGTGAAGCACGCTGGCCTGGCTTTCATCTCCGGCGTTCGACCCGGAACCCTGGCGTCGCGCCCCCATAGCTTCGAAGACCTGCCGCAGACGGGTCAGGCGCGGCGCCAGGGTTTTGTTCTGGCTGACGCGGTTGAGGGCGAGGTCACAGCTGACTCTTGGGCTGCTCACTGCGCGCTCGACGCTGTACTTGCGGCAGCCGGAACACGCGACAACCAGATCCTGAGGCAGCACGTTTGGCAACGTGACAAGCGCTTCTTCCCTTGCTACGAGAAGACGCGTGCGGTGTTCCAGCCACAGCCTTCGCCCAGCAGCGGCCTCGGCGTCTCAGCGGTGGCCGGCGGCGAGAAAGACTGGATTGGCTTGGATGCCATCGCCGTGGTTCCAGGCGACCATTCGGCGCGGCCTGAGCGCTCAGTAATGTCGGCTGTCTACGACCCTCGGCTGCCCTCTGCATCTCACTATTCGCAGGCTGTCTCATCCGGCGACCTCGTGTTCACGGCTGGGCACATACCGATCAAGACGGCGGAGCCCGGAAAGCCCCTCGTGCAGTCTTTCGATGACGTGCCGCCAGAAGGACGGTTTCTGGCCACTGGTCGCAGTCACCCCGACAGCCGCGACGGCCCGATCGCGGCACAGACCTGGTTCGTCTACGAGGAATTGCGAAAGCTTCTGGCCGCCAATGACCTCAGGCTGGAGGATGTGGTGCTGTCCACCGTCTACCTGGCCGATCTGCGCGACTTTTCAGTCTTCCATCGTGTGCACAGGCACATGTTCCCGGGAGACGGTCCCGCGCTGGCGGTCAGCGGGTTCGATGAAGTCGGGCACCGTGGCTGCCGCATCGAGATCGAGTTGACAGCCGCTCGCGGGGGGGCCAGCAGACGCCGGGTCGTGGCGTGGCCCGTGCCGTCCCCCTTCGCTGCGCCGGCTGCCGTCGGGTTCGATGCCTTTGTCTTCTACTCTGGAGTGGTGGGGCAGGCCGCGGACGGGCGCCTCGTGCGCAGCGCCGGTGACCTTTCGGGCCATGCCCGCACTGTCGTTGAGCGGCTCGAGCGGGTCGAGGCGCGTCGCGGGTTCGCGGCCCAGGCGTGGGCCTCGTTCGAACGCCTGCGCGACGTTGCCGGCAGCGCTGGCAGCGACCTGTCGCAGTTGCTGAAGCTCACGCTGTACTTGCGCGATCCGCGCGACCTCCAGACCTTCGAGGCCGTGAGGCGCTCGTTCATCGCCGACGCTGACCTGCCCGCCCTCGAATGCGTGGCCGTGCACGGTCCGGGACCGGTTGTCGAAGCTGAGGTGCAAATCGAAGCCATCGGGATGGGTTGACATGCCGCTGAATGATTTGATTCAGTCCTGCAAGGTCGATCATCTCGGGATCGTGGTGCCCGACATCGAGAGGGCTGCCGCGTTCTATCGTGACGTGCTCGGCTTTGAAGTGGGACAGCCGCGGGAGCTTCAGGGGCAGGGTATTGCCGTTACGTTCGTAGATTTCGCCAACACGCGCGTCGAGCTGCTGATGCCGACGACGCCGGAGTCGCCGCTGGGCGACCTCCTGGAGGAGCACACCGTCAACCACTTCCTGCAGCGCGTGCCGCAGGGGGGGTTGCATCACGTGTGTTACGCCGTGCCCGACTTCGACGCCGTGATGGCCCGGGTGAATACGGCCAAGCTCAGGCTGCTCGGCAACGGGAAGCCGATCCTGGGCGCCAGCGGGCGGCGGATCGTCTTTGTCGACCCAAAGTGCACCGGTGGGGCGCTCGTCGAGCTCAAGGACAACGGCTGATGCCCGCAGCTGCCTCGGTAGCAGCGCACGATGCGCATGACAGGCATCGCAACGAGGGGCCTGAGGGACCGGGCGGTAGCATGCAGCCTTTGCATCGTGGGCTGTCGGAGGGGGAGGCGCGGTGACGACTCACATCCCCTTCATGCAGCACTGCAACTTGGTCATCGAGGAGGTGACGTCGACCAGCGCCCGGCTGGCGGTCACTCTTCGCCCAGAGCTCACAAACTCCCGGGGCTTCGCCCACGGTGGATTGGTGATGACGCTTCTGGACATTGCCATGGGGCGCGCCGCACAGGCGTCCGTGCCCGCTGCGGAGTCGTTTGCCACCATCGACACGAACTTCGCCTTCCTCAGCCCCGCGCGGGGGCGGCTGGTCGGTGAAGGGCGGGTGGTCAAGGCGGGGCGCTCGATCGTGTTCTGTGAGGGAGAGTGCAGAGACGAGACAGGAGACCTCGTCGCAAGGGGCTCTGGGGTCTTCACTGTGCTGCGTGCGAATCCCGCACAGACTGCAGATGACCGCCCGGGCGCACTGTCTGGTCGACCTTCATGATCAACAAGATCATGCCCAATGTGGCGGACGCGCTGGCTGATGTTCGCGATGGCGCAACGGTGATGATCGGCGGCTTCGGCACCGCTGGCCAGCCCAACGAACTCATCGACGCGCTCATCGAAACCGGTGCTCGTGATCTGGTGGTCGTCAACAACAATGCCGGCAACGGCGAGACGGGGCTTGCCCGGCTGATCGCGCTCGGACGCGTTCGCAAGATCATCTGCTCGTTTCCACGCCAGGCCGACAGCCATCACTTTGACGCGCTGTACCGTTCCGGGGCCATAGAGCTTGAGTTGGTTCCGCAAGGCAATCTGGCCGAAAGAATCCGTGCTGCAGGCGCAGGGATTGGCGGCTTTTTCACGCCAACGGGCTACGGCACGGCGCTGGCAAAAGGCAAGGAGGTGCGCGAAATCGATGGCCGCATGCACATACTCGAGCATCCAATACACGCTGACTACGCGCTCATCAAGGCCGAACGCGGCGATCGATGGGGCAATCTGACCTACAGGATGACGGCGCGCAACTTTGGGCCTGTCATGGCGACGGCGGCAAGGATGACCGTGGCCACCGTGCACGAGATCGTCGAACTCGGCGCGCTCGACCCCGAGGCCATCGTCACGCCAGGCCTCTTCGTGCATCGTCTGGTCAGGGTCGATCGCCATGCCACTGCCGCGGGCGGTTTCAGGCGAACGGACCAAGCACCATCATGACTTCGAACTTCACGCTGGATCGGGCCAGTCGCTGGAGCCGTCACCAGATGGCAGCGCGGGTCGCTGACGACATCCCGGACGGCGCTGTGGTCAATCTGGGCATCGGTCTGCCCACCGAGGTGGCCAACCACTTTGGTGCCGGCAAAGAGGTGATGCTCCAGTCGGAGAACGGCGTCATCGGCGTGGGTCCAGCCCCTGTGCCTGGGCAGGAGGACTTCGACCTCATCAACGCCGGCAAGCAGCCGGTGACGCTGCGGCCGGGCGGATGTTTCTTCCATCACGCGGACAGCTTTGCAATGATGCGCGGCGGGCACCTGGACGTTTGCGTTCTCGGTGCCTTCCAGGTCGCCGTCAACGGCGACCTCGCAAACTGGCACTCCGGTGCGGTCGATGCGATTCCCGCTGTGGGTGGTGCGATGGACCTGGCCGTAGGTGCACGCAAGACCTGGGTGATGATGGAGTTCCTCACCAAGGAAGGACGAGCCAAGCTGGTGCACAGATGCAGTTTCCCGCTGACCGGCCTGGCGTGTGTCAGTCGGGTCTACACCGACTTGGCCATCTTCGAGCTGGTGGGAGGCCAGGCCCAGGTGATCGACATTGCGCCGGGGCTGTCGCTACAGGATCTGCAGGCCCTGACCCCCGAGGTGCCGCTGGTTCGCATCGGCTGAGTTTGCTCCGCAAGGCTACTGCGGGTCACCGCGGGCCTGGGCGTGGAGAAGAAGGAGCGCCAGTTCGTCGCCGCTCATGACGACTACTCCGCCATCCTGCTCAAGGCCCTGGCCGACCACCTGGCCGAACCCTTTGCCGAGGGCCTGCACCAGCACGTGCGCACCGAGTTCTGGGGCTACGCGCCCGACGAGGCCTTGTCCACCGAAGGCTTGATCGCCGAGAAATACAGCGGCTCCGCACCGCCCCCGGCTACCCCGCCTGCCCTGACCACCGCGTCAAGGCGCAGATGTTCGAGGTGCTCAAAGCGGAAGGAATCGGCATGGGCCTGACCGAAAGCCTGGCCATGACGCCTGCGGCCAGCGTCAATGGCTTCTACCTGGCGCACCCGGAAGCGGCGTACTTCAACGTCGGCCGGGTGGGTGAGGACCAGATCGCCGACTGGGCGCGGCGGATGGCGATGGAGGAGGCGGAGGCGAGAAGGGCGTTGTCCAGCGTGGTGTGAGGCACAGGGCTCGCGCAGCGGTGCGGGCTCGGTCAGGTCGTGCAAAGATTGCAGAAAACGTCCGCCCGAGCCCTCAACCCTCGACCGCCTTCCTGGTGATCCGGAGACCCCATGCCCCGCCTGCTGAGTGACCGCGCACCCTACAGCCCCATCACCCAGCGGCCCGTGCTGCGCACGCCCAACGGCGAGCATGTGCTGGTCTGGGTGATCGTCAATGTCGAGCACTGGACCATCGAGCGCGCCATGCCGCGCACGGTGCTGTCGCCTCCCATGGGCCAGGCGCTGCTGCCAGATCTGCCCAATTGGGCCTGGCACGAGTTCGGCATGCGGGTGGGCTTCTGGCGGCTGCATCATGCGCTGGTGGCGCGGGGCATCGTACCGACGTTGGCCATCAACGGCATCGTGTGCGACAGCTACCCCCAGGTGGCCGAAGCCGCGCTGCGCTCGAACTGGGAGTTCATGGGCCACGGCCACATCCAGGGCCCGATGCACAAGCTGGAGGATCAGGCCCAGGCCATCGAGCAGTGCATGAGCACCATCGAGCGCTTCACGGGCCGCCGGCCGGTGGGCTGGGAGAGCCCTGGCCTGACCGAAACCGACACCACGCTGGACCTGCTGAGCGCGGCCGGCATCGAGTACGTGGCCGACTGGGTGCTGGACGAACAGCCGGTGTGGCTGCGCGCCAGCCCGCGGCCGGTGCTGTCGGTGCCCTACACGGTGGAGCTGAACGACATCCCCATGATGCTGCTGCAGCAGCACCGTGCCGACGAGCTGCTCCTGCGCGGGCAGTTGCAGCTGGACCGGCTGGTGCAGGATGGCGCTGTGCAGCCCCGGGTGATGGCCCTGAGCGTGCACCCCTACATCACCGGTGTGCCGCACCGCATCGGCTACTTCGAGCAATTGCTCGATGCCGTGCGGGCTCAGCCCAAGGCGGGCTTCATGACGGGCGAGCAGATCGCCGCCTGGTACAAGGCCCAGGTCGGCGCCCCGCCGGTCGCGCCAGGTTGAACATGTCGGCCCGGCCTGACACCGCGCGGGCCGGCGCTGCGACAGAATCCGGTCTGACCGCTCACCTTCCGGCGGGCGCCTGGCGGCGCCGATGTCACCCATGAGCTTTCTGTGGCCCCAAACCTTGTGGTGGATGCTGGCGCTGCCTTTGCTGCCGGTGTTGTACCTGTGGATGCTGCGCCGTGGGGCCCGGCGGGCGCTTCGCTTGAGCAGCATCGCCACCGCCCGCCTCGCGCAGGGCCGCACCTGGCGCCGGCATGTGCCGCCGGCCCTCATCTTCGCCGCGCTGGCCGTGCTGCTGCTGGCCGCGGCGCGGCCGATCGGCTGGGTGACGTTGCCGTGGGCGCGGTCCACGATCCTGCTGGCCATGGACGTCTCGCTGAGCATGAGGGTCACGGACGTCAAGCCCACACGGATGGCAGCCGCGCAGGAAGCGGCAAAGAGCTTCCTGCAGGACATGCCGCAGGGCATCGAGGTCGGGCTTGTCACCTTCGCCGGCACGGCTCAGGTGGCCCAGCAGCCCACGCGCGACCGGCCCTCCCTGGTGGGGGCCATCGACGGCATCCAGATGCAGCGAGGTACGGCACTCGGCAGCGCCATCGTGGTGTGCCTGGCGGAGTTGTTCCCTGGACAGGGGATCGACCTCGCTGACATGGTCTTCGGGCCGCAGCGCAGACCCCTGAACCCCGAGCGGCAGGCCAAGGCAGAGGCCCAGGCCTTCACCCCCGTGGCGCCAGGCAGCTACAAGCCGGCGGTCATCATCCTGCTCAGCGACGGCCGGCGGACCACGGGCGTGGACACGCTTCAGGCCGCGCAGATGGCCGCCGACCGCGGGGTGCGGGTTCACGTCATCGGGCTCGGCACCCCCGACGGTCACCTCGCCGCAGGCGAGGGCATGGCCTTCTACCTGCAGCTCGACGAGGCGACGCTGCGCGAGGTGGCGCGGATGACGGGCGGCGAATACCACTCGGCCGCCTCTGCGCAGGCGCTGCTCAAGGTCTACCAGGAGCTCGGGTCCACAGTGCTGCTGCAAACGCGAGAGACCGAACTGACGGCCCTGCTATGCCTGCTGGCGGCCTGCCTGCTGGTGGCGGGGTCGGGGATGTCGCTGAAGTGGTATGGGTACATGGCCTGAAGAACCCGAGGCTTTCCCGATTGGCAACGCGGGGGAATTGGGTCAGCATGCTGGCATGACCGTCCCGACAGAACCGATCCCCACAGCGGCGCGCCACTTCATTGACGGCCTCCAGGAGGCCGGCATCGACTGGCTGTTCTGCAACCTGGGCACCGACCACGTGACCCTGGTGGACGAGCTGGCGCGCGCCGAGCTGGAGGGTCGGCCGGCGCCGAAGGTGGTGCTGTGTCCCCATGAGAACGTGGCGGTGCACATGGCCGGCGGCTACGCGGCGCTGACGGGCCGCGGCCAGGGCGTGCTGGTGCACGTGGATACTGGCACGGCCAACGCCGCCATGGGCCTGCACAACCTGATGCGCGGGCGGCTGCCGGTGATGCTGATGGCCGGGCGCGCACCCTATGCCCTGCATGGCGAGCTGCCCGGCGCGCGTGACAACTATGTTCACTACGTGCAGGACCTGTTTGACATGGGCTCGCTGGTGCGGCCGTATGTCAAGTGGGAGTACAACCTGCCCTCCGGTGTGGTGGCCAAGGAGGTCATCCGGCGCGGGCACACGCTGATGCACAGCGACCCGCCAGGCCCGGTCTACCTGACCCTGCCGCGCGAGACCCTGGCCGAGCCCGTGGCTGCCGGCCACGCGCGCAGCTACCCTGCTCAGCGCTACGGCGCCGCAGGTTCCGGTACGGTGCCGCGCGATGCGGCGCTGGAGATCGCGCGCGCCCTGATGACCGCCGAGCAGCCTCTGGTGGTCACCTCTTACCTGGGCCGCAGCGCCCGGGCGGTGCAGGCGCTGGAGGCGCTGGCCCTGCTGTGCGGTCTGCGGGTGGTGGAGTCCAACCCGTCCTGGCTGTGCATGGACCGAGGGTCGCCGTGCTTTGCCGGCTTCGATGCCCAGGCCCTGTTACCGCAGACCGACCTGGGCCTGCTGCTGGACGTGGATGTGCCCTGGTTGCCCGGCGGGGTGCAGCCGCGCGAGGATTCGCGCTGGCTGCACATCGACGTGGACCCGGTGAAGAAGGACTTTCCGGTCTGGGGCTTTGCCACCGACGAACGCTGGCAGGCCGACTGCGCACTGGCCTTGCGCGACATCCATGCAGCCGTGCAGTCGCTGGCCGACGCCGACTTCCATGCCCGTGTGGCGCAGCGCAAGGCAGGCTGGCTCGCCGCCCGCCAGGCGCGCGTTGACCGCACCGCGGCGGCGGCCGCGGACCCGGGCCAGACCGACTCGCTCAACCCGGCCTGGGTGTGCGCGGTGCTGGGGCGTCACCTGCGCCCTCACGATGTGCTGGTCAACGAGGGCATACGCAACGGGCCCCATGTGCTGGCGCAGATACCGCGAAGCCAGCCGCTCACGCTGCTGGGCGGCGCCGGAGGCGGCCTGGGTTACAGCGCGGGCATGGCCCTGGGCGCCCGTCTGGCGCTGCAGGACGCCGGCAGCCCGGCCCGCGTGGTGCATGTGGAAGGCGACGGCGGGTTCCACTTTTCCACGCCCACCTCGGTGTATGCGGTGGCCCAGCAGTACCGCCTGCCCATCCTCAGCGTGGTGCTGGACAACGGCGGCTGGCAGGCGGTGAAGGAAGCCGTGCTGCGGGTGCATCCTGACGGTCCCGCTGCGCGAGCCCAGCAGTTCCATGCCCGGCTGGACGGCCAGGCGCGCCGCTTCGAGCAGGTGGCCCAGGCTTTCGGCGCCCACGGCGAGCACGTCAGCCGCCCCGAGGACCTCGAACCCGCGCTTGTGCGCTGCCTGGCCGCCTTGGACGCAGGGCGCGCCGCGGTGCTGGTGGCGTCGGTGCGCAAGATCTGACGGGCCCACCCCATGCCTGATGACGCAGGAGACCCCTCAGGACACCGGCCCCGCGGCCCGGTCTGCTGCTTGACCGCACGCTTACCCCTCACACCAGGAGGCCTCCCCATGCCCACTCATCGCCCACAGTCCCCGCAGCACCAGAGCCTCACCCGCAGGGCTGTCCTGGCCGCCCTTGGCGCCGCTCCCTCCTGGGCGGCGTTGACGCCGCTGAGTGCCAGCGCTCAAGCGGCCTGGCCCCAGAAGGCCGTGCGCATCGTGGTGCCCTACGCGCCCGGTGGCGCCAACGACATCCTCGCGCGGCTGGTGG
>JBAXYD010000019.1:0-74856 GCA_037127635.1 Betaproteobacteria bacterium
CGAAGGTGATGTCGTCCAGTTGCAGGTAGCGGCAGCCCGCGGCCGCCAGATGCGCAATGGCGGCGCGGTAGGCCGCGGCCACGTCGTCCCAGAAGGCGTCCAGGTCCGGGTAGGCCTCGCGCGAGACCGCGGCACGCCCGCCGCGCAGGTGCAGCATGGACGGCGAGGGAATGGTCATCTTGGCCACCGGGCCCGGGCTGCGGCCTGATACGCCGGTGGCACCGGACGCACCGGCCACACCCGTCTGCAGCGCATCCACCTGCGCTTTCAGGTAGGCGAAGTCCTCGGCCATGATGGGCCGGCTGCAGCCCACCTTTCCCGTCACCGTGGCAATCGGCGGCTGCTCCGATTGGCCCTCGATCTTGAACTTGGGGCCCTCGTTGTGCTTGAGCGTCACGCCATCAAGCTGGCCGAGGAAGTCCAGGTGCCACCAATCGCGCCGGAACTCACCATCGGTGATGGACTGCAAGCCGATGTCACGCTGGCGCTGCACGATCTCGGCCACCGCGCGGTCCTCGGCATCTCGCAAGGTGGCTGCATCGATCTCACCCGCCTTCCAGCGGGCGCGGGTCTGTGCCAGCCAGGCCGGGCGCAACAGGCTGCCAACCTGGTCGGCACGAAAAGGGGGTCGGCTCATCAGAGGTCTCCTGGAAACCTCAAGAATACGCCAGGCCCTCCCAGGCGTTCCTGTACTCCTGCGGGGGCCGCAGCGCACACTCTACGGGCCAGGGCTGCTCCGAACACGTCGAGTTCGGCCTCTGTCAACCAGCCACCACCCTCATCGCGGCACGCCGGGGCTCTGGTTCGGCGTCGAACCGCTCGAAGCCGGTGTAACACAGGAAATGCCGGTTGGCGGCACGGCCGAACAGGGTCATGCCCAGGCGCTCGGCCATCTCATGGCCCATGGCGGTGACGCCGTTGCGCGACACCACGATGGGCACGCCGATGCGCGCGGACTTCATCACCATCTCGCTGGTCAGCCGGCCCGTGGTGTAGAAGATCTTGTCCTCACCCGGCACACCGTGCATCGCCATCCAGCCCGTGATGGTGTCGATGGCGTTGTGGCGGCCCACATCCTCCACGAACATCAGCATGCGGCCCTGCTGGAACAGCGCGCAACCATGCACTGAACCGGCCTTGCGATGGATGCTGTCCTGCTGGCGCATGGTCTCCAGCACGCGGTACAGCGTGGACTGGCTGATGCGCGCCACTGCTGCATCGGGCAGGTGCATGGCACCCACTTGCGACATGAGATCACCGAACACGGTGCCCTGCCCGCAACCGGTGGTCACCACCCGGGTGGCGGTCTTGCGCTCCAGGTCGGTGATGCCCGAATGGGTCTTGACGGCGGCCGCGCCCACGTCCCAGTCGACCGTGATCGAGTGCACCTCGTCCGCCCGCTCGATGAGGCCCTGGTTGGCCAGATAACCCAACACCAGCAGCTCGGGCATGGCGCCCAGAGTCATCAGCGTGACCAGTTCACGCTTGTCCACGAACACGGTCAGCGGCCTTTCGGCCGGAATGTGGATGCTGCGCGGTTCGCCGTGCTCATCGACGATGCGGATCTCGCGCAGCAACTCGCAGCGTGCCTCGGTGAGCCGAGGTGCACCGGATATGGGCGCAGGCGGCAAGACAGCAGAGGGCATAGGGACGGACTCTAGCCCGGAAGCCCATTCAGCGCCGGGGTGCAGGCCGTCGAGTTTGCCGGGCACGCTCACGCCAGACCAATGGCCGAGTTCGCCCGGGCCCACGCCCGAGTGCACAGGTGGCGGCATGAGGGTGAGCTGCCCGCCTGGGGCTGCTTACTTCTTGGCCGGCGCCGCAGCAGGAGCGGCCGCCACGGCCTTGGCAGGTGCTGCCGCGGCAGGGGCGGCTGCCGCCACCGTGGCAGGAGGCGGGTACACGAAGGCGCCAGGGTCGGCACACGGTGCCAGGCCCGCTGTGGGCTTGACGGGCTTGCCCTGCTTCTTGGCTTCGGCGGCGTAACGCGCCGCCACGCCGTCCATGGACTTGCAAAGCTTGTAGTTGTCCACCTTGCCGGTATGCGCCGTTTTGGCGGTGGCTTCGGCGGCCTTTGCCTTGGCCTCGTCCGACAACGGGGGCAGCTTGGCCCAGGCCACAGAAGAAGACAGCAGCAGGCTGGCCAGAGTGAAGGCGGCGATGCGGTTCATGTGTGCTCCTGGGGAATCAAGCCGCCTGCGGGGGTGTGGCGGCTGCGGGGGCCGCGGCTCCGGCCGGGGCGCTGCGCTGGGCCGGGATCTTGCCGGCCTGGACGTCCTGGTACCACAGAGCGTGGTGTTCCTTGGCCCAGCCCTCGTCCACATAGCCGGTGCGCATGGCGCCGTAGGCGCCTTTCATACCGATGGTGCCCATGTAGATATGCCCGACGAACATCGCCATCATCAACATCGCCGCCGCAGCGTGGATCATGTGGGCGATCTGCATGTCGCCCCGCAGGTAGGCCATGCCGGGGATGAGCTTGTCCAGGACCAGTCCGGAGGCCACCACCACCAATCCCATCACGAACACCCCCGCCCAGAAGATGCCCTTCTCCCCCGCGTTAAAGCGGTGCGAGGGCACCTCGGCGCCGCCGAACATGCCGCCGGCACGCAGCAACCAGGTGATGTCTTCCTTGCTGGGCAGGTTGTCCTTGACGAAGGTGACGAAGACGATCACCAGGGAAACAGCGAACAAGGGCCCGGCAAAGTTGTGGGCGTTCTTCAGCGCATAGGTGAGCCAGCCGAACAAGGTGGAGCCCAGCACCGGCAGCAGGAAGAACTTGCCGAAGGCCATGACGATGCCCGACACCGCCAGCACCACGAAGGCGATGGCGTTGGTCCAGTGGGCGGCGCGCTCCAGCGGCGTGAAGCGCTCGATCACCCGGCCGGTGTCGGGCTCATGCCCACCCAGCGGGCCCTTGCGCCAGTAGAAAAGCCCCAGCGCCAGGGCCGCAATCAGCAGCAAGGAGCCGCCGTAGGGAATGATCCAGCGGTTGCGCACCTGGCGCCAGGCCTCGCCGGCCGTGGTGAAGCTGGAGCCCGGGTACTGCACGAAGCTCTGCACCAGCACGCCGCCTTCGGGAATGGGGGTGCTGACCGTGCCTTCTTTCAGGCCGGAGTCACGCACATCGCGCCAGAACGGCGCGTTGTTGCCGGGCTGGGTGGTGGCGCGCTGCGCGTTGGTCTCTTCGGGCTTGGGCTCGGCCGGGGCAACGAAGCCCGCCGGCGGGCCCTTGGCCGCCGTGGCCGGGGCGGCGGCCGGCACCGGTGCTGGCTGCTGGGCCGCAGCGGACAGGCTCAAGGACAGCGCCAGCGCGGCCACCAAGGCCGGGCCAGCCATCAGGCGAGCAAGTGGTGAAAGCGTTCGCATCGTGTCTCCTGGGTCGCAATCCTGGCGCAGGGCCATGAAGTGCGGCGGTCGGGGATGGGTTTTGTCCTCAAGCCTGCGGCTCAGGGCTGGCTGGCGCGCGAGTACTCGTTCTGACCCTGGGAGCGCTTGCGCAACTGTTCTTCCCAGGCCGCTGAGTCACCCCGCTTCCAGCTGGTGTCGGCAAAGGCGTTGTCCGTGCCCTGATAGGCGGCCACGTCGGGCTTGCGCTTGGTCTGCTGCGACACCTGGGGCTTGTCGCAGCCGGCGAGCAGCACCACGGCTGCGAGGGCCACCGCGCCGGCCAGCACAGCACCTGAGCGGCTCATGACTTGGCGCCCTTGGCGGGTTGACCGGTGGCGCCGCCTGCGGGCTTGCCATAAGCCGTGCCCCAGCCCCAGACCTCGCTGCCCTTGCCGCGGGTGAGCACCCGGGTGCGGAAGATGTCGGCCACCACGTCGCCGTCGCCACCCAGCAGCGCCTTGGTCGAGCACATCTCGGCGCACGCCGGCAGCTTGCCTTCGGCCAGGCGGTTGCGACCGTACTTCTCGTTCTCGGCCGCGCTGCCGTTGGCCTCGGGGCCGCCAGCGCAGAAGGTGCACTTGTCCATCTTGCCGCGCAGGCCGAAGGTGCCGTTGCTGGGGAACTGCGGCGCGCCAAACGGGCAGGCGTAAGAGCAGTAGCCGCAGCCGATGCACACGTCCTTGTCGTGCAGCACCACACCGTCGTCTGTGCGGTAGAAGCAGTCCACCGGGCACACCGCCATGCAGGGGGCGTCAGAGCAGTGCATGCACGCCACCGAGATGCTCTTCTCGCCGGGCACGCCATCGTTGAGCGTGACCACGCGGCGGCGGTTCACGCCCCAGGGCACATCGTGCTCGGCCTTGCAGGCGGTGACGCAACCGTTGCACTCGATGCAGCGCTCGGAGTCGCAGATGAATTTCATGCGGGCCATGGTGAAGCCTTCCTCATTGGTGGTTCTTCAGGATGTTCGGGCGATGGACGCTGAGCCAAGGGCCGGGGCCCTCAGGCCGTGGCCTTCTCGATCTGGCAGACCGTGGTCTTGGTTTCCTGCATCATCGTCACGCTGTCGTAGCCGTAGGTGGTGGCGGTGTTGACCGCCTCACCGCGTACCACCGGCTTGGCGCCCTGGGGGTAATACGGTGCGAGGTCGATACCACCCCAGCGGCCCGAGAAGTGGAAAGGCAGGAACACGGTCTCCGCGTCCACGCGCTCGGTGACCATGGCCTTGACGCGGATGCCCTTGAACTCGGGCAGCGCCTGCATCGGCGGCGTCTTGACCCAGACGAAGTCGCCGTTGCGGATGCCACGGTCGTTGGCGGCCTTGGGGTTGAGCTCGACGAACATCTCCTGCTGCAACTCGGCCAGATACGGGTTGGATCGGGTTTCCTCGCCGCCGCCCTCGTACTCCACCAGACGTCCGCTGGTCATGATCAGCGGGTAGGTCTTGCCTATGTCCTTGTTCTTCTCCTGCACCGTCTTGAACAGCGTGGGCAGGCGCCAGAAGGTCTTGCGGTCGTCGTGGGTGGGGTACTTGGCCACCAGCTCCGGGCGGTTGCTGTACAAGGGCTCACGGTGCACCGGAATGGGATCAGGGAAGTTCCAGACCACGGCGCGGGCGCGGGCGTTGCCAAACGGGTGGCAGCCGTGGCTCTTCATGGCCACACGGATGATGGCGCCCGTGGGGTCGGTCTTCCAGTTCTTGCCCTCGGCCTTGGTCTTCTCGTCATCCGTCAGTTCGTCCCACCAGCCCAGCTTCTTCAGCAGCAGGTGATCGAACTCCGGGTAGCCCGTGGTGAGGTCTGCACCCTTGGAGTGCGAGCCGTCGGCCGCCAGCAGCGACTTGCCGTCGCGCTCGACACCGAAATTGGCGCGGAAGTTGCCGCCACCCTCCATCACGTGCTTGGAGGTGTCGTACAGATTGGGCGAGCCCGGGTGCTTCATCTCGGGCGTGCCCCAGCACGGCCAGGGCAGGCCAAAATACTCGCCGTCCAGACTCAGGCCGGTTTCCTTGTCCACGCCGCCCTTGGCCTTGAGGGTCTTGACGTCGAAGACCTGCATGTTGCGCATATGGGCCTTCAAGCGCTCCGGGCTCTGCCCCGTGTAGCCAATCGTCCACACGCACTTGTTGATCTCGCGCAGGATGGACTCGGCCTCGGGCTCCATGCCGCCCTTGCCCTGCACCATCTTGTAGTTCTTCACCAGTTCCTTGCCGAAGCCCAGCTTGTCGGCCAACTGCGCCATGATCATGTGGTCGGTGCGGCTCTCCCACAGCGGATCGATCACCTTCTCGCGCCACTGGATGGAGCGGTTGGACGCGGTGCAGGAGCCGGCCGTCTCGAACTGCGTGGTGGCCGGCAGCAGGTACACCGCGCGCTTGGCGTTCTGGTCTTCGGGCTTGCCCGGCATGGCGGCCATGGCCGCCGTGGCGCTGGGGAACGGGTCCACCACCACCAGCAGGTCCAGCTTGTCCATGGCCCGCTTCATTTCCAGGCCGCGGGACTGAGAGTTTGGCGCGTGGCCCCAGAAGAACAGGCCGCGCAGGTTGCTGTCCTGGTCGATCAACTCGTTCTTCTCCAGCACGCCGTCGATCCAGCGCGACACGGTCATGCCGGGCTTGCCCATCATGCCGGCGGCGTACTGCTTCTTGACCCACTCGAAGTCCACGCCCCAGGCGTTGGCAAAGTGCTTCCACGAACCCTCGGCCAGGCCGTAGTAGCCCGGCAGGGAATCGGGGTTGGGGCCCACGTCGGTAGCGCCCTGCACGTTGTCATGACCGCGGAAGATGTTGGTGCCGCCGCCGCTCTTGCCCACGTTGCCCAGGGCCAGTTGCAGCAGGCAAGACACGCGCACCACTGCGTTGCCGGTGGTGTGCTGGGTCTGGCCCATGCACCAGACGATGGTGCTGGGGCGGTTCTCCGACATGATCTTGGCCACCTTGAAGGTGGTGGCCTCGTCCACGCCGCAGGCCTCCAGCACCTTGTCGGGTGTCCACTTGGCCATCACCTCTTCCTTGACCTTGTCCATGCCCCAGACGCGGTCCTCGATGTACTTCTTGTCTTCCCAACCGTTCTTGAAGATGTGATACATCACCCCGAACAGGAAGGGAATGTCCGAGCCTGAGCGGATACGCACAAACTCGTCAGCCTTGGCGGCCGTGCGGGTGAAGCGCGGGTCCACCACGATCATCTTGCAGCCCGCCTCCTTGGCATGCAGCACATGCAGCATCGACACCGGGTGCGCCTCGGCGGCGTTGGAGCCGATGTACAGCGCCGCCTTGGCGTTCTGCATGTCGTTGTAGGAGTTGGTCATCGCGCCATACCCCCAGGTGTTGGCCACGCCGGCCACCGTGGTGGAGTGGCAGATGCGCGCCTGGTGGTCGGTGTTGTTGGTGCCCCAGAACGACACCCACTTGCGCAGCAGGTAGGCCTGCTCGTTGTTGTGCTTGGACGAGCCGACGAAGAACATGGAGTCCGGCCCGCTTTCCTTGCGCAGCTCCAGCATCTTCTTGCTGATCTCGTCCAGCGCCTGGTCCCAGCTGATGCGCTCGTACTTGCCGTTCACCAGCTTCATCGGCGTCTTCAGGCGGTACTCGCCGTGGCCGTTCTCACGCACCGCCGCGCCCTTGGCGCAGTGGGCGCCCAGATTGATGGGGCTGTCAAACACGGGCTCCTGGCGCACCCAAACGCCGTTCTCCACCACGGCGTCGATGGCGCAGCCCACCGAGCAGTGGCCGCACACCGTGCGCTTGACCTCGACCTTGCCGGTGCCGGCACCAGCCTTGGCTGGATCGGCCGCCTGCGCCTTCTTGACCAGCGTCAGTTGGGATGCGGCCAAGCCAGCGCCCACGCCCAGGCCCGAGCGGCGCAGAAAGGCGCGGCGGTCCATGGTGGGGATGGCCCGCGAAACGCCGCGGGACAGGCTGGCGACCAGGCCGGAGGACGAGGCGCCGACAGATGACGATTTGCGGGTGAGCAGCATGGAACTTCCTTAGGCAGATTCCTCAGGACAAACCCGAGGTCGGCACATTCCGATGGGGCAGCAGGGTGCGGCGACGTTCAGACCTTGGCGGTCTGGTAGTAGCGCATGACATGGGCGGTGGCGCGGTAACGGCCGTCCTCGCCACCCTCCAGGGCAGGCTCGATGGCCACTACAGGGCGCTCGGCAGTCGTGCCGGGCAGCAGGGTGGCCGCAGCAGCGAGCGCGCCGGCCGTGCCAGCACCGGCGAACAGGGTGCGCCGGGCAAGAGATGGTTGAGAGGGTTTGCTCATGGCGGGGACCTCATAAAACAGGAAGGGCATGAACGCCGCTTCATATCTGCGCCTCGAATTAGGACTCGGCGTTAACCCGGGTGCAATCAGTAGGCACCCGGGTTTTGTGCGACAAGTTGTCGCATCGCATGGCTTCTTGTCGCTTGGTTCTTCGAATGTGCGGGGGCATGGCGCCAAGCCCGCGCTGCCACGCCGGGCCGGACCCTAGAATCCGCCGCCCTGATCCCACCGACCATGGACCATCCGCCCACCCTGGAAGTCGCCGTCGTGTTCGAGCGGCAGCAAGCGCCCAGCGCCTGGGAGGACTGGCGCCACCTGCCGGTGGAAGTGGTGCAGGACGATGGCGGCTTCGGGGAAGCGGCGCGCACCTTGCGCGACGATGGGCGCACGGCCCAATTCCTGCACCCCGGGCTGCAGGTGCGCCTGCACCGCGACGAGGCCGAAGGCTACTACCTGAACCTCAGTTCCGGTGCGCCCGTGTGGTTCGTGATGTGGCGCGTGTCGGACGAAGACCCCACCAGGGCCTGGCCGGAACAAGTGACGCTGTCGTACCACGAGGCCGGTCGCCTGCTGGACGCCCAGGAGCGCGTGGACAACCTGCCGTTGCCCGCCGAGGTGGCGGCCTGGCTGCAGTCCTTCGTGGACCTGCACTACCGGCCCGAGCCGAAGAAGCGGCGCCGGCCGGCCTCTTTCGTCGACCCCGACAAGCGCTAGGGCCCATGGGCGACACCGACGACGGCTTCCTGTCGCGCTGGTCCCGGCGCAAGGTGCAGGCGCGCGACGGGCAGGCGCAGACCGAGACGCCCGGCGCCTCCCCCACGGCCCCCGCCGCCCTGCACGCCGCCCAGGGCCCCGCCGCATCTGGCGCGGCGTCGGCATCAGCCGCCCCAGACGCAGCGCGGCTCACGCCCGACCCCCCCTCGGCCCAGGCCCAGGGCGCCCCTCCCAGCCCCGCCGCTGCGCCCCCGCCGGCCCCGCCGCCGCCGACCATGGAAGACGTGGCCCGGCTGACGCATGACTCCGATTACTCCCGCTTCGTCGGCCGCGGCGTCGACCCCGGCGTGAAGAACGCGGCGCTGCACAAGCTCTTCGCCGACCCGCACTTCAACGTGATGGACGGCCTGGACACCTACATCGACGACTACGGCCGGCCCGATCCGCTGCCGGCAGGCATGCTGGAGAAGATGGTGCAGTCCGAGGCTTTGGGGCTGTTCACCAAGACACCCGAACCCGCGGACAACCCCGCCGTGCCGGCCGCCGGCCCCCAGGCCCCAGCAGACGCCGCCCCATTCCCGGACACCGCGTTCGACGCACCCTCCGACACAGCGCCCCACCCCGCGTCCGACACATCCGCCGACACCCCCGCCGACCCCCCTCGGCCACCCCCAGAGGCCCGCGCCCATGAAGACCCTGATCTGCGACTGCAACCGCACGATGCCGCTGGAACCGCAGAACCCCCAGGGCCTTGTGGCCACGGTGCGGCAGGCCCTGAGCAAGACCCCGGGCGCCAGCGCTGACGGCCTGGAGACCGTCCACTCGGTGCTGTGCCGGCGCGAGGCGCAGGCCTTCCAGCGCGCCGCGGTGCAGACCGGCCGCGAAGGCGATGAGCTGCTGGTGGCCTGCACGCAGGAGCAGCGCCTGTTCCTGGAACTCAACGAGCAGACCGAGGGCGCCGCCCCGGTGCAGGAGCGGCCGATCCGCTTCGTCAACATCCGCGAGACCGGCGGCTGGTCGCGCGACGCCGCACAGGCCGCGCCCAAGCTGGCCGCCCTCATCGCCGCGGCGCAATTGCCCGCGCCCGAGCCTGTCTCCACCGTCACCTACCGCTCAGCTGGGCGCTGCCTGGTGGTGGGGCCGGCCGCGCGCGTGCAGCAGGCCACGGCACTGCTGGCCGACAAGCTGAACCTCACGCTGCTGATCGACAGCGGCCCCGCCCCCCTGCCCCAGGCGCGCACCCAACCCGTGCACCGCGGGCAACTGGCCTCGCTGCAGGGCTGGCTGGGCGCCTTCCAGGCGCGCTGGACGCAGGACAACCCCATCGACCTGGACCTGTGCACCCGCTGCAACGCCTGCGTGCAGGCCTGCCCGGAAGGCGCCATCGGCCTGGACTACCAGGTGGACCTGGCGGCCTGCAAGAGCCACCGCGAATGCGTGCGGGTGTGCGAGGCCGCCGGCGCCATCGACTTCGCGCGTGAGCCGCAGGCCGTGGAGGAAACCTTCGACCTGGTGCTGGACCTGCGCGAGGCCCCGGCCTTCGCCCAGCACCAGCCGCCGCAGGGCTACCGCCACGTGCCCCCGGGCGCTGATCTGGTGCCGGCCGCCCTGGCCCTGCGCGAAAGCGAAGGCGAGTTCGAGAAACCCAAGTTCTTCCGCTACCAGCAGAAGCTGTGCGCCCACAGCCGCAACGAGCAGATCGGCTGCACCGCCTGCATCGACGTGTGTTCGGCCCAGGCCATCCGCAGCGATGCCTCGCGCAAGGGCAAGGCCAGCGCCGGCCCGCGCCGCCGCCCCGATGCCGAAGGCCGGCCCGTGGCAGCGGTGGTGCATGACGGCGGCGGCATCATCGTGGAGCCCCACCTGTGCGTGGGCTGCGGCGCCTGCAGCACCGTGTGCCCCAGCGGCGCCCTGTCCTTCACCTACCCCGGCACGACAGACCAGGGCCGGCGCCTGCGCACCATGCTGAACGCCTACGCCGCGGCGGGCGGACGTGACGCCGCCCTGCTGATCCACAGCGAAGGCGCGGGCGAGCGCGCGGTCAACGCCCTGGGCCGGGCCGCGCGCCTGAAGCCCGGTGTCCAGCCCGGCTCCAAGTCCGGCCCCCAGTCCAGCATCCAGGGCGTGCCCGCCCGCGTGCTGCCGGTGCCCGTGTGGCACACCGCCAGCGTCGGGCTGGACCTGTGGCTCTCGGCCCTGGCCCTGGGCGCGAGCCAGGTGCTGGTGCTGCTGACCGAGGAGGAAGCGCCCGAGTACCGACAGGCCCTGACCGAACAGATGGCCGTGGCCCAGGCGCTGCTGACGGGCCTGGGCTATGAGGGCACGCACCTGCGGCTGGTGGAGGCCGGGGTCAGTGGAACGGACAGCACCAGCGGCACGGACACCACGCCCGACCCCGCCGCCCTGGCCCGCCTGGACGCCGCCTTGCGCAGCACCCCCGCCCGCACCGTGGCCCGCCCGGCCGCCTTCGCCGTGCAGGCCGACAAGCGCGCCACGCTGGAACTGGCGCTGGACCACCTGCTGGCCCAGGCGCCGCTGAAGGCCAGCCCCGCAGCGGGCCCTGCGGCCGTTGCGGCCGCTTCCGGCACGGCAGTCTCCACCGCGGCCGTCGGCTCGGCCGCCGCCGCGCAGGCAGGCACCGCCAGCACCGCCCTCCCCGAAGCCATCGCCCTTCCCGCGGCCGGCTCGCCTTTTGGCAGCCTGGTGGTGGACCCGGCCAAGTGCACGCTGTGCCTGAGCTGCGTGGGCGCCTGCCCGGAATCGGCCCTGGCCGACAACCCGCAGCAGCCGCAACTGCGCTTCACCGAGAAGAACTGCGTGCAATGCGGCCTGTGCGCCACCACCTGCCCTGAGCAGGCCATCACGCTGCAGCCCCGGCTGTGGCTGGCCGAGGGCGGCAAGGCGCGCAAGGCCGCCCGCGTGCTGCACGAGGCCGCGCCCTTCCACTGCGTGCGCTGCGCCAAGCCCTTTGGCACCCTGCGCGCCATCGAGAACATGATCGAAAAGCTGGGCAGCCACGCCGCCTTCCAGGGCGCCGGGGCGGAGCGCCTGAAGATGTGCAGCGACTGCCGCGTGGTGGACATGTTCAGCAACCCGAACGAAGTGCGGATCACCGATCTTTGAGGAACCGGCCATGAGTGCGTCCCCCCCCACCTCCGACCCCAGCGCTGACCCCACCTCCAACGCCACCGCGCCCGTGGCCGCCGTCCACTTCAGCCCCGCCCTGGGCAGCGGCGAGGCCGAGGAACTGCAGCGCGCCGAGCTGTACGGCCTGCTGGCCCGGCTGTGGCTGCAGGCCCCGGACGACGCGCTGATGGCCGAGTTCCGCGTGGCCGTGACCGAGGCTCCGCAGGCCGGTGGCTTCCTGCAGGAACCCTGGCAACAACTGGTGGGAGCCCTGCGCGCCACCACCGTGGCCGAGGCCCGGGCCGAGCACGACGCCCTCTTCCACGGCGTGGGCAAGCCCGAGGTCTTCGCCTACGGCTCTTACTACCTCAGCGGCTTTCTGAACGAAAAGCCGCTGGCCGCCCTGCGCACCGACCTGGCCGCCCTGGGCCTGGACCGCGACCGCGACCGCCTGGAAACCGAGGACCACGTGTCCTTCGTGCTGGAGGTGATGCGCTACCTGATTGCCGGCGAAGACGCCAGCGTGTGCAACCTGGAACAGCAACGCCGCTTCTTCCGCGCCCATGTGCAGACCTGGCTGGAAGCCCTGTGCGACGCCGTGGAAGCCCACCCCCAGGCCCACACCTGGCGTGCCGTGGCCGCCATGACGCGCGCCTTCGTGCAGGTGGAAACCCAGGCCTTCGACATGCTGGAGGCCTGATGGGCACCCGCGCCGTCCCCACGGAAGACATCACCGGCCTGGTGCTGGCCGGCGGCCGGGGCAGCCGCATGGGCGGCGTGGACAAGGGCCTGCAGAACCACCTGGGCATGCCCCTGGCGCTGCACTGCCTGCTGCGCCTGCAGTTGCAGGTGGGCTCGGCCATGGTCAACGCCAACCGCAACCTGGGCGCCTATGAATCCATGGGCGTGCCCGTGTGGCCGGACACCCAGGCCGATTTCGCCGGCCCCCTGGCCGGCATGCTGGTGGGCCTGGAGCACTGCGAAACCCCTTGGCTGGTGACCGTGCCCTGCGACACGCCGAACTTTCCGCTTGACCTGGTGGAACGCCTGGCCGCCGCCGCCCAGGCCGAAGGCGCCGACATCGCCATGGCGGCGACGCGTGAACCGGCCCTAGAGGCCGGTGCGAACGCCGGCACGAACGCCCACGCAAACGCCAATGCGAACGCCGCCGCCCAGGGCCAGCCCGTGGTGCAGGTGCAACCCGTGTTCTGCCTGCTCAAGGCAAGCCTGCTGGAAAGCCTGCAAGCCTTCCTGGACAGCGGCCAACGCAAGATCGACCGCTGGACCGCCCAGCACCGCTGCGCCACTGTCGTCTTTGACGACAGCGCGGCGTTCTTCAATGCGAATACGGTGGAGGAGTTGCGAAGGTTGGGGTGACCGGGCTCTGCAAGCTCTGGGGCGCTGAGCGACTACAGGACCTCCAGTTGGGGGCAGGTCCCCCGGCACAGGCAAGACGTTCGACGGGGGTCACTTCTTGTAGGGACCCTTCTCACACCAGAACCGTATCTTCGCGCCGCTCTGAGCCTGAAAGAGGTCCCTTGCCTGCTCGCAGTTGCCGCGGTTGTACTTCTCGCTGGCAGTAGCGTCAAAGGAAGCAACATGAATTCGCATGGTTTCATCATGGGTACTGTTGCGGTACAGAGTGAAGGTTGTGCCCCCAAAATCACAACCGACCATGATGGCAGCCACTGCAAGGGCGAAGATAGTTCGGCTGGTCATGAGTCCGCCCTGACGGAGTGGTCAAGTTCCGACGGGACATGTTGGTGAGGTTGAGAAAGCATGGTGCGTAGGGCTGACTAATGTCTTCGGACGCCGCCGCTATGGCTTGGGGGCTGGGGCTGAAAATAGCTCGCGCACCAAGTGCATGAAGTTTTGCGCGGTCAGGTAGCCCTGCCGCACCCTGTCCTGGGCTCGCGCATCGCAGTCGCTTGAACCCACAAACCGGGCGGCACCACGAAGCAGCCCTTGCGTGTACGGAATCGCGTCGCTGGGGTTGGGCACGAACTTCTGTGCGACGACGTAGCCCTGAAAGATCACCGTCGCTTGATTCAGGTGTCGTTCGTAGGTTTCAGTTGCTGCGGCATCCAACTGCCGACACTTCTGATTCAGTGCGTACCCGAGCACTGCACGTGAATAGATTTCCTGAACCGGGTCAGCCCGGTTCTTGAGGTAGCCCGGCTCCACAGACCCCTGAGCCGTTGCAGGCTGGCACAGGCCCGCTGCCACCATAGCCACCGTGGCCAGCAAGCAAGGGTGGGTGGGGGTGCGGCTTGATGGTCGTTTGGGCATACAGCTCAGATCGAGTGCCGGAGAAAACACGACGCCTGGGGTTGCTTCAGGCCGGAGGTTAGCCGACATTGGCAAGCCCGCAGCAGGTAGAAAGGGACCGCTGCAGGGTTTGATGGCAATACGGTCAGATCACTGGCCAGCATGAGGTGCCGTATGCAAACATGGCCTGTTCGGAAAGCCAAGGCCCGATTCAGCGAGTTCCTTGCGACGTGCTTGGCGCAGGGGCCCCAGATGGTGACCAAGAGAGGCGCAGAGGTTGCTCTGCTTGTGCCCGTGGACGAGTGGCGGCGCCTGCAGGCGGCTGTTCGGCCATCGCTGAAGGAACTGCTTATGGCAGATCAAGCGCGGGCCGAGCTGGTGCTGCCGAGCCGTGGCTATGCTCGACGGCGCGCTCCTGCTCCCGCAAGGTGAGGGGGATGGTTCTGCTGGACACCAACGTCATTTCCGGGTCCCCGAGGGCCACCCGAAACGTTGCCGACTTCAAGGCCTTCGGCGTTCCGCTGCTCAACCCGTTCAAGGCGTAGCGTTCCGCGCGTGCCGTCGTATCGACCGCGCAGCTGCACCGGGAGGCCGGGGCCTCGTCTTACAGGTTTGCGACGAAATCTTCTGGCGCTACATCAGCCTGGCGGAGCAGGCCTGCCAGTGTGCCGACCTTGAGTTCGCTGTGCATCGGGATGACGCAACCTTTGGAGCCCTTGCGAGCGACCACATGGCTGCCGCTCTGGCGTACCTTCTCGAAGCCGAGTCGCTGCAATGCCCTGAGCGGCTCGGCGCCTGAGACGCGCGGCAACTTAGGCATGCGCTGGGATGCTGAAGGTGGTGACCAGGGGATGACCACGGGAGACCATGGGGAACTCTTCGACGTACAGCGCAGTAGCTTCGCGAAGGTTCGCCACCGCTTCCTCGACGGTCTCTCCCTGTGTGGTGGTGCCCGTCTCGGGGTTGAGGGCGATGTAGCCGCCTTCTTCCGCGGGCGTCAGGACAGCGGTGAACTCCATTGCCGTGCTCCGGTGGGGATGTCTGGTCGGATTGTCGCCGTTGACACGGGACGCGACGCCTGCCCCATCAAGAGCTACGCCACCGCCACATCCGCCATCACATGCCCATGCCCGAAGCTGCCGTCGGCCAGGGCCTCGCCGCCACGCGTCACCTTCACCGCGCAGTACTTGAACTCCGGGATCTTGGCCACGGGGTCCAGCGCCGGGTTGGTCAGGCGGTTGATGGCGGCTTCGGCCCAGCAGAAGGCGACGAACACCGCGCCCTCGGGCGTGCCTTCGTCGGCGCGGGCGTACAGGCTCACATGGCCGCGGCGGGTGGCCACGGTCATCAGCTCGCCGGGCTGGATGCCCAGGCGTTCCAGTTGCAGCGGGTGCACCAGGGCCACGGGGTCGGGCTCGATGGCGTCCAGCACGGCGCTGCGGCGCGTCATGCTGCCGGTGTGCCAGTGCTCCAGTTGGCGGCCGGTGATCAGCACCAGCGGGTACTCGGCATCGGGCCGCTCGTCGGCCGGGATGATGTCGGCCGGCACGAAGCGCGCGCGGCCGGAAGGGCGCGGGAAGTGGTCGGTGAAAACGACGTGTTCGCCGGGGTCCCCGTCGTGCTCACAGGGGTAGGTGACGGCGTCTTCCTGCTCCAGCCGCTGCCAGGTGATGCCGCCGATGCTGGGCATCACCGAGCGCATCTCGTCGAACACCCGGGCCACGGCCTGCCGGCAGTCCGTGGGGGTGGCGCCGTAGGTGCTCCAGTCCAGGCCGAGCTGCTGCGCCATCGCCGTCAGGATCCACAGGTCTTGCCGCGCCTGGCCCGACAGTGAAAGCGCCTGGCGCCCCATCTGCACGGTGCGGTCGGTGTTGGTGAAGGTGCCGGTCTTCTCGGCAAAAGCTGAAGCCGGCAGCACCACGTCGGCCAGGCAGGCGGTCTCGGTCAGGAAGATGTCCTGCACCACCAGCATCTCCAGGCCGGCCATGGCCTGGCGGGCGTGGTCGGCGTCGGGGTCGCTCATGGCGGGGTTCTCGCCCATGATGTACAGGCCCTTGAGTTGCCCGGCCAGCGCGGCCTTCATCACCTCCACCACGGTCAGGCCCGGGTCCGGGTCCAGCCGGTCGGGCGCCACGCCCCAGGCACGGGCCACCAGTTCACGTGCCCAGGGCTCGCTCACGCGGTGGTAGTCCGGATACATCATGGGGATGAGGCCAGCGTCTGACGCACCCTGCACGTTGTTCTGGCCGCGCAGCGGGTGCAGCCCCGTGCCCGGGCGGCCGATCTGGCCCGTCATCAGCGCCAGGGCGATCAGGCAGCGGGCGTTGTCGGTGCCGTGCACGTGCTGGCTGACGCCCATGCCCCACAGGATCATGGAGGCGCGGCTGGTGGCATAGAGGCGCGCCACTTCGCGGAGGGTGGCCGCGTCGATGCCGCAAACCGGCGCCATCGCCTCGGGGCTGAAGGCGCGCACGTTGTCGCGCAGGGCTTCGTAGCCCTCGGTGCGGGCGGCGATGAAGTCGGCATCCACCAGGCCTTCCTCCACGATCACGTGCATCAGCGCATTCAGCAGCGCCACATCGGTGTCGGGGCGGAACTGCAGCACGCGGTGGGCGTGGCGCGAGAGGTCCGTGCGGCGCGGGTCCATCAGGATGAGCTTGGTGCCCTGGCGCACCGCGTTCTTGATGAAGCTGGCCGCCACCGGATGGTTCACCACTGGGTTGGCGCCGATGACGATGACCACCTCGGCCTTGGCCACATCCTTCACCGGGTTGCTGACCGCGCCCGAGCCTATGCCCTCCAGCAGCGCCGCCACGCTGGAGGCGTGGCACAGCCGCGTGCAGTGGTCCACGTTGTTGCTGCCGAAACCCACGCGCACCAGCTTCTGGAAAAGGTAGGCCTCTTCGTTGCTGCCCTTGGCCGAACCGAAACCGGCCAAGGCCTTGGGGCCGTCACGGTCGCGGATGCGGCGCAGCCCGCGGCCGGCCACGTCCAGCGCTTCCTCCCAGGTGGCCTCGCGGAACCAGGCGCGGGCGGTGGCGGGGTCCAGCGCGGCGCTGGCTTCCTTGGGGGCGTCGGCGCGGCGGATCAGCGGCACCGTCAGGCGATGCGGGTGGCGCGCGTAGTCGAAGCCATAGCGGCCCTTGACACACAGCCGCCCGTCGTTGGCCGGGCCCTGGCGGCCTTCGACGAAGACGATGCGGTCGGTGGGCAACAGCGGCGCCGGACCGCGCGCCTGCCGTTCGGGCTGAGCCTGCCTCAGTCCCTGAGACTCAAGCGGGCCCTTCGACAAGCTCAGGGCGAACGGGTGCAGGGTGTTCCGTTCGGGACGAGCAGACTCGCTCTGTTCGGGGTCAACGCAATCCTCCCGTTCGGACTGAGCCTGTCGAAGTCCCTGAGACTCAAGCCGGCCCTTCGACAAGCTCAGGGCGAACGGGTGCAGGGTGTTCCGTTCGGGATGAACGGACTCGTTGGGTACGGGGTCAGCACAATCCTCCCGTTCGGACTGAGCCTGTCGAAGTCCCTGAGACTCAAGCCGGCCCGTCGACAAGCTCAGGGCGAACGGGTGCAGGGTGTTCCGTTCGAGGTGAGCGGAGTCCTGCGAATCAGCCACGTGGTAGGTGAGCTGACACCCTACGCCGCAGTAGGGGCAGACGCTGTCCACCTGACGCGTGACGGGTTGCAGCGCCGCATCGCGCGCCGGGCTGAGCGCGCCTGTGGGGCACACCTGGACGCACTCGCCGCAGGCCACGCAGGTGGAGGCGCCCAGGGCCTCGTCCATGTCGAAGACGATCCTGGCGTGCGGGCCGCGCAGCGCCAGGCCGATGACGTCGTTGGCCTGCTCGTCGCGGCAGGCGCGCAGGCAGCGGGTGCACTGGATGCAGGCGTCCAGGTTGACGGCGATGGCGGGGTGCGACAGGTCCGCCGCAGGCTCGGCCTGCGCCGGGCGGGCCGGAAACCGGGGCAGGCCCACCTCCAGCCGGGCGGACCACTGGTCCACTTCACTGTGGCGCGTATGGCGCGCCTCGGGCATGTCGGACTGCAGCAGCTCCAGCACCAAACGCTGCGAGGCGCGGGCGCGCGCGCTGGCGGTCTGCACCTTCATGCCGGCGGTGGGCTGGCGGCAGCAGGAAGCGGCCAGCGTGCGCTCACCGTCCACCTCCACCATGCAAGCGCGGCAGTTGCCGGCCGGCGCCAGACCGGGCGTCCAGCACAGGTGCGGGATGTCCACGCCCTCGCGCCGGGCCACTTCGATGAGGGTTTCACCAGGCTGGGCGGCCACGGCGCGGCCGTCGAGCGTGAAGGCGATGGGGGGGTTCAGGGCAGACATCGCGGGGCTCCGGTTCAGACTCGCGCAGGGGCAGGGCTGGGCGCGGAACGCCCAAGATTCGGGCTAGCGGGCTCCACAGGCGGCGTCGCTGGGGCCGGTGAGGCACCGACTTCTTCGGGGAAGTAGCGCAACACCAGGTCAAACGCGTTGGGCGCGGCCTGGCCCAGGCCGCAGATGGAGGCATCGCGCATCACCTGCGACAGCTCGGCCAGCAGCGGCGCGTCCCACACCGGCTGCTCCATCAGCGCCCCGGCCTTGGCCGTGCCCACGCGGCAGGGCGTGCACTGGCCGCAGGATTCGTCTTCGAAGAAGCGCATCACGTTGCGCGCCGCGTCCACGGCGCGGTCCCAGTGCGTGGCGCTGCGCGTGAGCACCACCACCGCGGCGGAGCCAATGAAGCCGCCGTGCGGTTGCAGGGTGTCGAAGTCCAGCGGCACATCGGCCAGCGCCGCCGGGAAGAGGCCGCCCGAGGCGCCGCCGGGCAGAAAGGCATACAGCTCATGGCCCTCGGGCAGGCCGCCGCAGTGTTCCTCCACCAGCTCACGCAACGTGATGCCGGCCGGCGCCAGCTTGACACCCGGCTCGCGCACCCGGCCGCTGACGCTGAAGCGGCGCAGGCCTTTGCGCCCGTACCGGCCCTGCGAGGCAAACCACTCGGGGCCACGCTCCACCAGCTCGCGCACCCAGTGCAGGGTCTCGACGTTGTGCTCCAGCGTGGGCCGGCCGAACAGGCCCACCTCGGCCACGTAAGGCGGGCGCAGCCGTGGCAGGCCGCGCTTGCCCTCGATGGACTCGATCATCGCGGACTCCTCGCCGCAGATGTAGGCGCCCGCGCCTCGGCGCAGTTCGATGGTGGGCATTGTCCAGGCAGGCGAGCCAGCGCCCGGGTTCGACCCTGGCGGCGACCCCTGCGAAAGCCCCGTCGAGAGGCCAGTCAGGTCGAGCGAGGTGGCCAGTTCCTCGCGCAGGCGTTGCAACTCGCGCTGCAGCAGCGCGCGGATGCCGTGGTACTCGTCGCGCAGGTAAATCCAGATCGCGTCAATGCCCACGGCCCAGGCTGCGATCAGCATGCCTTCCAGAAAGCGGTGCGGGTCACGCTCCAGGATCCAGCGGTCCTTGAAGGTGCCGGGCTCGCCTTCGTCGATGTTCACCGCCATGTGGCGCGGGCCGCTCTGGCCGCGCACGATGCGCCACTTGCGCCCCGCCGGAAAGCCCGCGCCGCCCAGGCCGCGCAGGCCGGCGTGCTCCAGCGTCTGGATGACGGCTTCCGCCGAGCGCTCGCCGCGCAGGCACTGCGCCAGCAGCGCGTAGCCGCCGCCCGCGCGGTAGTCGTCCAGGTCGATCGCCGCAGGGATGTCGTCGGTGCGGGCACGGGCCGCCCGCGACGCATGGCCCCCTGGCTCGCCATCAGCTCCTTCAGGGCTTATGGCGCCCAAGGCCGCCCGCGCGAGCGCTTCCACCGAGGCCAAAGACGCCCCAGCCACCGGCCGCTGGTGCACCACCGCCACCGGCGCGTGCTCGCACCGGCCCACGCAGGGTGCGGGGATGACGCGCACTGCAGCCCCCAGCATCTGCGGCAGGCGCGCCAGCAGGTCGCGCGCGCCGGCCATCTCGCACGACAGGCCGTCGCACACCCGCACGGTGAGCGCGGGTGCTGCGGGCACGGCGCCGTCCGGGCCTTCGCGCACGATGTCGAAGTGGTGATAGAAGCTGGCCACCTCATACACCTCGGTCTGCGAAAGGCGCATGCGCTGGGCCAGCGCGGCCAGGTGTGGGGTGCCGAGTTGCCCGAAGCGGTCTTGCAAAGCGTGCAGGTGCTCGATCAACAGATCGCGCCGCACCGAAAGGTCTGTATCGCCCCACAAGGCTTGAAGGTCGGCCAGCGCCGCGGGCTGCACGCGCCGGCCCTTGGGCGCCTGGCGCTTGCGTTGGCGCTGCGGGTCATCAAAGGCGGTGGACGAGGACGCACCCGCGGCAGCGACGGGCACGATGGGAATGACGGTACGAAGAGCAACAGACACGGCGACCCTGACATGCAATGCCCGACTGGGCCGCCGCCTGCGCAGAACGCGCGACACCGGCCCGACGGGCAGGCGCGATCATTCCGGGTGGGCCCGGCTGTGTCCAATCACTTCTCGAAACGGCTTGATTCAGGTCAGTGATGAAGGCTGCGCCCGAAAGATTCAGCCCTTCGCCGCCGCCAGCGCGCCGCTGAACGCCTGCACATGCTGCAGCCAGTCCGGGCGCACCGCCAAACCCAGGGCGGCCTCGAGCGCACGCGAGGGCCGTACCCGCGTGGACGTCAGGAAGGCAATGGGCGTGCGCAAGTCCGGCTGGGTGAGCGGGCTGACGCACAGCCCCGGCTGCGGCGCCACTGTGGCCACCAGGGCACCGGGCAGCACGGCCGCCAGCGGTCCGGCCTGGACGGCCACCACCAGCGCCAGCACCGAGTCGGTCTCCAGCACCGGCTGAACCTTGAGGCCCAGGCCGGTAAACACACGGTCCAGCAAGGCGCGGTGGTGCATCTCCGGGGTCAGCAGGCACAGCGGACGCTCGCTCGCCTGCGCCCAGGTCATGGGCGGCCCCAGGCCCAGCAGGGCCCCTGGCGCCCTCAGAGCCGACGCCGCACCGGCCCGGGCCCCGCCTGCTGCGGGCACCGCATCGTCAAGAGAGCGCCACAACAAGTGGTATTGCTCCTCGTACTGCGCCAGCAGGCCCACACCGGCCCGGCCTTGCGCCCGCTCGGCAAACCCCAGCCCGATGTCCAGCGACAGGTCGTCCAGCCCGGACTCGATGTCCTGCGACGACATCGAGCGCAGCTGCGGCGCCACCCCCGGGTGGTGGCGCACCAGCCAGGCTGCAAAACGCGCGGCGATGGGCAGCGCGGTGGGCACGGTGCCGATCACCAGGCGGCCGCGCGGCTGGCCGGCGCTGCTGGCCAGGTCCTGCACCAGCGTCTCCTGCTCGCGCAGGATGCGGTGGGCGGCGGCCAGCACCTCCTGGCCCTCAGGCGTGAAGCCCTCGAACTGCCGGGCCCGGCGCACGATGGCCACGCCCAGGTGCGACTCCAGCGTGCGCAGCGCGTTGGACAGCGCCGGCTGCGTGATGTGGCAGGCATCGGCCGCACGGCCGAAGTGGCGGTGGTGCTCCAGCGCAGCCAGGTAGCGGTAGGCGTCGATGAGGTTCATGAGGCGCCAGGGTAAACCAAGGGGCGCTGGAGCACGCGATCTTCGCCAGGCCACGGCTTCCTAGAATCCAGCCCACCATGCCCGCCCCTTCCGCAAACGCCCAGCGCATCCGCAGCGCCGACGACGCCGCACCGGCGCACTGGGCGCTCGCCACGGTGCTGGTGGTCGATGACGAGCCCGGCATGCGCAACTTCCTGCTCAAGACGCTGCAGCCGCGCGTCGGCCAGGTGATGGCCGTGGCCTCGGCGGAAGAGGCCGAAGCACTGATGGACAAGCATCGCTTCGGGCTGTTGATTGTGGACATCACGCTGCCGGGCAAGAGCGGGCTGGAACTGCTGCGGGACCTGCGCGAGCAGGGCAACGCGCATGAGGTGGTGCTCATCAGCGCCTTCGCCGACCTGGACACCGCCATCGAGGCGCTGCGCGCGGGCGCCGGGGACTTCCTGCTCAAGCCCTTTCGGGTCACCCAGGTGCTCAATGCCGTGCGCCAGGGGCTGGACCGCGCACGGCTGAAGCGCGAGAACTGGGTGCTGCGCCGCTCGCTGCAGCAGCGCACCCCCAGCGCCAGCGGCCTGGTGGGCCGCTCAATCGCCATCAAGGGGCTGCAGACGGCGCTGCAGCGGGTGGCCGCGGTGGACAGCACGGTGCTGCTGACGGGCGAGTCCGGCACCGGCAAGGAGCTGGCCGCGCTGGCGCTGCACACCTTGAGCCCCCATGCCGATGCGCCTTTCGTGCCGGTGAACTGCGCCGCGCTCTCGCCCGCCCTCATCGAGCAGGAGCTCTTCGGCACCCACGGTGGGGCGCAGCGGCGTGACGGGCTGTTCGTCTACGCCCAGGGCGGCACCTTGTTTCTGGATGAAATCGGCGAGCTGCCCTTGCCGCTGCAGGCCACGCTGCTGCGGGTGCTGGAGAGCCGCTGCGTGCGGCCCGTGGGCAGCGAGCAGGAGATCCCGGTGAACGTGCGCATCGTGGCCGCCAGCAACCGCCGGCTGGCCGATGAGGTGGAGGCCGGGCGCTTCCGCAAGGACCTGTACTACCGACTGCAGGTGGTGGAGATCACGCTGCCGCCGCTGCGCTCGCACAAAGAGGACATCCCGGACCTGGTGGCGCATTTTCTGGCCACGCTGGCGCCGCAACTGGGGGTGCCGCCCTTTGAGGTGACCGCCGACGAACTGCGCTACCTGGCCGAGTACGACTGGCCGGGCAACGTGCGCGAACTGCGCAACCTGATCGAACGCTCGCTGATCCTGGGGGCGCTCAACGTCTCGGCGCTGTACCAGGGCTTGAACCGGACCCGCGACCTGGCGTCCGCTGCCCGCGCCGCAAACGCTGCGGGCCAAGGGTTGGCGGCCTTGGGGGCCGCGGCGTCGGCCCCCAAGGCGGGGCTGACCGAGGGCCCGACCGACCTGCAGAGCCTGGAGCGGCGCCACATGCTGGCGGTGCTGGAATCCGTGGCGGGCGACAAGTCGCAGGCGGCGCGCCTGCTGGGTGTGTCGCGGCGCACGCTGGAGCGGCGGGTGGCGGAATGGAGCCATGGCGGCTGAGCCCAGCGACCAGGCCGAGGCCACCCTCCCCGGCGCTGGCGCCGCGGCGCTGAAGCCGCCCCGCCGTCTGCACCTGGCGGGCCGCTTCGACCAGCTGTCGGTGCGGCACAAGCTGCTCGCGCTGCTGCTGGTGCCGCTGCTGCTGGTGCTGCCGGCACTGGGTGTGGTGCTGCTGGCCTGGGGCAACTCCGCGCTGGACCAGCTGCTGATCACCAAGATCCGCAGCGACCTGGCGGTGGCCCACGGCTACTTCGACCGCGTCATGGGCGAGGTGGGCGGCAGCACGGTGGCCGTGGCCGAATCCCATGCGCTGCACCAAGCCATCGAGGGGGCGGACGAACGCCGGCTGGTGGCCCTGCTGCAGGCCCTCCGCGAGCGCGAAGGGCTGGACTTCATCCAGTTGCGGCGGCCCGACGGCAGCCTGTGGCTGGGCGACAGCGGCCCGGCCCGCGGCATGGAGCCCACCAGCCCCCCGTCCCCCGCCCGGACTGCGGTGGCCCAGGGCGGCACCAGCGTGGAAGTGCTGACGCCGGAACAACTGGCGGTGCTGGGGCCCTCGCTGGCCGCACGGGTGTCCGTGCCGCTGGTGGACACGCGCAATGCCGCCCCCACCGACCGCGCACGCGAAGACCGGGCCATGGTGCTGCTGTCCACCCGGGCCGTGCAGGGCGCGGACGGTCGCCCGCTGGGGCATCTGCAGGCCGGCCTGCTGCTCAACCGCAACCTGCCCTTCATCGACCACATCAACGAGATCGTGTACCCCGAGGGCTCGTTGCCCTACGGCAGCCGCGGCACGGCCACCCTGTTCCTGGACGACGTGCGCATCTCCACCAACGTTCGCCTGTTCGGTACCGAGCAGGACGAGCGCGCCATCGGCACGCGCGTGTCGCAGGCGGTGCGCGAGGTGGTGCTGGGCTCGGGCCGCACCTGGCTGGACCGGGCCTTCGTCGTCAACGACTGGTACGTCTCGGCCTACGAGCCCATCCAGGACGGTGCCGGCCGCCGGGTGGGCATGCTGTACGTGGGCTTCACCGAGGAGCCCTTTCGCTGGATCAAGGTGTCGGTCCTGCTGGCCATTGGCGTCACCAGCTTCCTGGTGATGACCGTCGGCGCCTGGGTCAGCCTGCGCTGGGCGCGCCGCATCTTCGCGCCGCTGGAAACCATGGCCGCGACCATGCGGCGCGTGGAGGACGGCGAGCTGCAGGCCCGGGTGGGCGGCACCGGCCGGCGCGACGAGATCGGCCAGCTGGCGGGGCACCTGGACCACCTGCTGGACACCATCGACGACAAGACCCGCGCCTTGCAGCGCTGGAACGCCGAGCTGGATGCGAAGGTGTCCGAGCGCACGCGTGAGCTGGAAGCGGCACAAGGCCAGCTGGTTCGTTCGGAAAAGCTGGCCACCGTGGGCCAGTTGACCGCCAGCATCGCGCACGAGGTGAACAACCCCATCGCCGTCATCCAGGGCAACCTGGACCTGATGCGCGAGCTGCTCGGGTCGGACGCGCACAAGGTGCGGGCCGAGATGCGCCTGGTGGACGAGCAGATCGAACGCATGCGCCTGATCGTCACGCAGTTGCTGCAGTACGCGCGGCCCGCGGAGTTCGCCGGCTACCTGGAACCGCTGGACCCCAACCGCCTGATCGAGGACAGCCTGGTGCTGGCAAGCCACCAGCTCTCACGCAGCGGCATCACCGTGCAGCGGGAGCTGCAGGCCACCGGGCAGCCGGCCGTGAACCGTGGGGAGATGCAGCAAGTGATCGTGAACCTGCTGGTCAACGCCATCCAGGCCATGCCGCAGGGCGGCACGCTCACGCTGCGCAGCCAGGACGTGCGCACGCCAGCCGGGCCGGCGGTGGAGTGGTCGGTGCAGGACACCGGCGCCGGGCTGAGCCCGGAACTGCTGGCCGAACTGTTCAAGCCGTTCGTGACGCGGCGAAAGGACGGCACCGGCCTGGGCCTGTGGATCAGCCGCAGCCTGGTGGAGCGCTACGGCGGCACGCTGGAGGCCGGCCCCCGAACCGATGGGGTGACCGGGGCGGTGTTCACGGTGCGCCTGCCGGTGTGAGTCTGCACGGCGATTTCTCCGCCGGGATTCGGCGCCGCCTTACTGCTCGCACCTAAATGAATGCGCAGCGACGGATGCCGGCCTTGGGTTAACGTATCCGCATGGACACCAGCACAGTCGACCCGAGGCAACAGGCAGCTCGCATGCAGCCCACCTGCTGGATCGTGGCAGGCCCCAATGGTGCTGGCAAGACGACTTTCGCGCTGGAGTACCTGCCCAGGATGGCGGGGTGCCAAAACTTCATCAATGCCGATCTGATTGCGGCAGGACTTTCTCCATCTGTTGAACGTCTTCAGTCATCGGGTTGATCGCTGCACATGTTTCATGAACGACGGTGAAAACCCGGTGCTGGTATTCGAGCAGCACGGCCTTCAACGCGACATCGTCGACGAACACTGGTACCAAATCTTGACCGAAGAGGCTCAACGATGAACACGACCGTCAAGCAAGAACCCTCCAAAGAGGGGCGTGAGTTGCTCGAGAGTCTGAGGCAATCCGTTGCCAATGCACTGGAGCGAAAGCGACGCCTGGGGCAGTACGCCATCACCTGGCAGGATGGCAAGCCGCTGGCGAAAGGTGATGATGCACCGCTACTGAACAAGCTTTCCGGATCCCGGGCCAGCTGACCTCTGCTTGCCGCGCGGGCCTCGTCAGGTGCCCTTGGACACCGTGATCGTCGGGAACTTGGCGCTGAAGTCCTTGGCCCGCTGGGCGATCTTCACGGCCACGGAGCGCGCCACGGTCTTGTAGAGCGCGGCGATCTCGCCGTCCGGATCGGCCACCACAGTCGGCCGCCCCTCGTCCGCCTGCTGGCGTATCGACAGGTTCAGCGGCAGCGAGCCCAGATGGTCCACCTTGAACTGCTCGGCCATGCGCTTGCCGCCGTCCGCGCCGAAGATGTGCTCGGTGTGGCCGCAATTGGGGCAGCAGTACACCGCCATGTTCTCCACGATGCCGAGGATGGGCACGCCCACCTTCTCGAACATCGTCAGGCCCTTCTTGGCGTCGATGAGCGCGATGTCCTGCGGCGTGGTGACGATCACCGCGCCGGTCAGCGGCACGCGCTGCGACAGCGTGAGCGCGATGTCGCCGGTGCCCGGGGGCATGTCCACCAGCAGGTAGTCCAGGTCGCCCCAGTTGGTCTGGCGCAGCAGCTGGTCCAGCGCCTGGGTGGCCATGGGGCCGCGCCAGATCATGGCCTGGTCTTCATCCACCAGGAAGCCGATGGACATGACCTCCACGCCATAGTTGGCCAGCGGCATCATGGACTTGCCGTCCTCGCTCTCGGGCCGGCCGGTGATGCCCATCATCATGGGCTGGCTGGGGCCGTAGATGTCGGCGTCCAGGATGCCCACCTTGGCGCCTTCGGCGGCCAGGGCCAGCGCCAGGTTGACGGTGGTGGTGCTCTTGCCCACACCGCCCTTACCCGAGGCCACGGCCACGATGTTCTTCACCCGCGGCAGCAGCTGCACCCCGCGCTGCACGGCGTGGGCGGTGATCTTCCAGCCGATCTGGATGCTGACGTTCTCCACCCCCGGCAGGCTGCGCGCCGCGGCAATCAGGGCCTTGCGCAGCGCCGGCACCTGGCTCTTGGCGGGATAGCCCAACTCCACCTCGAAGGAGACGTCTCCGCCCTCGATCTTGAGGTTGCGCAGCAACTTGGTGGAAACGAGGTCGCGCCCGGTGTTGGGGTCGACAACAGCCTTCAGGGCTTCCTGCAGGGCGGCTTCGGTCAGGCTCATGGCGGGGCGGGGTGGGCAGAAGAGGGGAAAAGGATGGACATGCGCAACGGCCCGGAGTCTATCGGGCCAGCCAGCCGGCTGCGCGCGGCGGGGCTTCCCTAGAATCGATGCATGACCCGCCAGCTGTTCGTCACCACCGCCCTGCCCTACGCCAACGGGCCTTTTCACATCGGCCACATCATGGAGTACATCCAGGCCGACATCTGGGTGCGGTTCCAGCGCATGCAGGGCCACCAGGTGCACTTCGTCTGCGCCGATGACGCCCACGGCGCACCCATCATGATCGCCGCCGAGAAGGCCGGCAAGACGCCGCAAGCCTTCGTCTCGGAAATCGCCGCCGGACGCAAGCCCTACCTGGACGGCTTTCACATCGCCTTCGACCACTGGCACTCCACCGACGCGCCGGAAAACCACGAGTTGGCGCAGTCCATCTACCTGGCGCTGAAAGACCAGGGCCTGATCACTGAGCGCACGATCGAGCAGTTCTTCGATCCCGAAAAGGGCATGTTCCTGCCCGACCGCTTCATCAAGGGCGAATGCCCGAAGTGCGGCGCGAAAGACCAGTACGGCGACAACTGCGAGGCCTGCGGCGCCGTCTACGCGCCCACCGACCTGAAGAACCCGTTCTCGGCGCTGTCGGGCGCCACGCCGGTGATGAAGTCGAGCTCGCACTTCTTCTTCCAGCTCTCCAGCACACGCTGCGAGGCCTTCCTGAAGGAGTGGACGCAGACCCCCGGCCGGCTGCAGCCCGAGGTGCTGAACAAGATCTCGGAGTGGTTCGGCACCGAGGAGGACGGTAGACCCAAGCTGGCCGACTGGGACATCAGCCGCGACGCCCCCTACTTCGGCATCCGCATCCCGGGGACGCAAGACAAGTACTTCTACGTCTGGCTGGATGCGCCAGTGGGCTACCTCGCCTCGCTCAAGGCCCACCTGGGCACGGGCTTCGACGCCTACGTGGCCGATGCGAAGGTTGAGCAGGTGCACTTCATCGGCAAGGACATCGTCACCTTCCACACGCTGTTCTGGCCGGCGATGCTGCACTTCAGCGGGCGCAAGGTGCCCAACCACATCTTCGTGCACGGCCACCTCACGGTGCTGGGCGAGAAGATGAGCAAGAGCCGCGGCACAGGCATCTCGCCGCTGAAGTTCCTGGAACTCGGTCTGAACGCGCAGTGGCTGCGTTACTACATCGCCGCCAAGCTCAATGCACGGGTGGAAGACCTGGACTTCAACCCCGAGGACTTCGTGGCACGGGTCAACAGCGACCTGGTGGGCAAGTACATCAACATCGCCAGCCGGGCCGCGGGCTTCATCACCAAGCGCTTTGCGGGCCGCCTGTCGGCCGACCTGGGCGTGGAGGGCCGCATGCTGCTGGACGCCCTGCGCGCGCAGCAAGAGACCGTCGCCCAACTGTTCGAGGAGCGCGAGTTCGGCAAGGCGCTGCGCGAGGTGATGGCGCTGGCCGACCGCGTCAACGAGTACGTGGACCAGCACAAGCCCTGGGAGATCGCCAAGCAGCCGGGCCAGGACGCGGCGCTGCACGACGTGTGCTCGGTGTGCATCGAGGCCTTCCGGCTGCTGACGATCTACCTCAAGCCGGTGCTGCCCGCGCTGGCCGAGCAGGTGGAGCGCTTCCTGCAGATCGAGCCGCTGCAGTGGGCGGACGCCAGGCGCGCCCTGGGCCACCACACCATCGCCCCCTACCAGCACCTGATGCAGCGCGCCGACGCGGCTCAGGTGATGAAGCTGTTCGACACCCCCGAGCAGCCCGTATTGGCTGCGCCCCCAGGCGGCGAGCCCGTCGCGCCGGAGATCGGCATCGACGATTTCGCCAAGGTGGACCTGCGCATCGCCAGGATCGAAAAGGCCGAGCTGGTGGAAGGCAGCGACAAGCTGCTGCGCCTGACGCTGGACGTGGGCGAAGGCCGCCTGCGCAACGTGTTCTCCGGCATCCGCAGCGCCTACAAGCCCGAAGAGCTGCAGGGCAAGCTCACCGTGATGGTGGCCAACCTGGCGCCACGCAAGATGAAGTTCGGCGTGTCCGAGGGCATGGTGCTGGCCGCCAGCCATGCCGATGGCAAGGCGCACCCCGGCATCTTCGTGCTTGAACCCGGACCAGGCGCGCAACCCGGCATGCGGGTGCGCTGAAGGGCCGCAACACAAGGAGCGGGCTGTCACATGCACCTGCCGCTCCACCCCTTCCGGCCCCGGCTGCTGAGCAGCCTGCGCGGCTACGACCGCCGCCGTCTGGCGGCTGACGTCGGCGCCGGCATGACCGTGGGCATCGTCGCCTTGCCCTTGGCCATGGCCTTTGCCATCGCCAGCGGGCTCAAGCCCGAGGCGGGCCTGGTCACCGCCATCATCGCGGGCTTCCTGATCTCGGCCCTGGGCGGCTCGCATGTGCAGATTGGCGGGCCGGCAGGGGCCTTCATCGTCATCGTCTACGGCATCGTGGAGCGCTACGGGCTGGCCAATCTGCTTATCTCCACCGCGCTGGCCGGGGTGCTGCTGTTCCTGATGGGCTGGCTGCGCCTGGGCGCGCTGATCCGCTACATCCCGGTGTCCATCGTCATCGGTTTCACCAACGGGATTGCCGTGCTGATCGGGCTGTCACAGGTGAAGGACCTGCTGGGCCTGCAGATCGACAAGCTGCCGGCCGACTTCTTCACCCAGCTGGGTGTGCTGGCGGCGCACCTGCCCTCCTTCAGCCCGGCTGCGCTGCTGATGGGGCTGGCCTGCCTGGCCGTGGTGGTGCTGTGGCCCAAGTCCTACGCCATGGAACCCACGCCCCAGGGGGCCTGGGCGCGGGTCAAGCGGATGGCCGCCTACGTGCCCGGCACGGTCGTGGCCCTGGCCGGCGCCACGCTGGCCACCACGATGCTGCAGCTGCCGTTGGAGACCATCGGCTCGCGCTTTGGAGGCATCCCGCAGACCCTGCCCCGCTTTGCCATGCCCGAGTTCAGCTGGAACGGTGTCAAGCAGTTGCTGATGCCTACCCTGACGATTGCGCTGCTGGGCGCCATCGAATCACTGCTGTGCGCGCGCGTGGCCGACAACATGAGCGACCAGCCCCGGCACGACCCGAACCAGGAACTGATGGCCCAGGGCGTGGCCAATGTCGTCAGCCCCTTGTTCGGCGGCATGCCAGCCACCGGCACCATCGCCCGCACCGTCACCAACCTGCGCGCCGGCGCCACCAGCCCGGTGGCCGGCATGGTGCATGCGCTGACCGTGCTGCTGGTGGTGCTGGCGGGGGCACCCCTGGCGCTGCATGTGCCTTTGGCGGCGCTGGCGGGCATTCTGCTGTTCGTGGCCTGGAACATGGGCGAATGGCGCGAATTCGCACACGCCTGGCGCTTCAACCTGCCCTACCGCACTGTGCTGTTCGGCACCTTCATCCTCACCGTGGTGTTCGACCTCACCGTGGCCGTGGAGGTGGGGCTGGTGCTGGCCTGCGTGTTCTTCATCTGGCGCATGGGCACCTTGTTCCGGGTGGAAGCGCGCAGCGGCGAGAGCCTGCCCGCAGGGCTGGCGCCGCAGACGCAGGTCTTCAACCTCTACGGCGCGCTGTTCTTCGGGGCCGTGGCCCAGGTGGAAGACCTGCCCCAGCGCATGCTCCCCGGCACACGGCACGTGGTGCTGGACATGCACCGCCTGATCTCGATGGACACCTCGGGCCTGGAATCGCTCAAGCAACTGCACCGCAGCCTGCAGCTTCAGGGCGCCACGCTCAGCCTGGTGGACGTCAACGAACAGCCGCTGTCGCTGATCCGCCGCTCCGGCTTTGAAGCCACCCTGGGGTCTGAACGCATCGTGGCCGACTGGTCGGCACTGGCGCAGGTGCCGGACTCGGCTGACCAGGCGCCAGCCCGTCAGCTTTCCACAGGCGGTGACGCGTAAACTGCAGTGTCGCCTTGAACCGAACCTGCCCACCTGCCATGCCGCTGTTCTGGAAGCCCTACCAATCCGACGTCACCCAGTTCATCGAGCAGTTGAAGGCGCAGCGCCCGAGCCTGGAAGAAGAGCAGCGCAGCGGTCGTGCCCTGCTGTGGGACCGCCCCGTGGACCGCGAGGCCCAGGGCGAATGGAGCGAGTCCCGCGTCGCACAGCAGCCCTACGTCTATCAGACCAAGACCTGACCAACGCACGCGTCGGGCCGACATGAGCCGTGAGCTGACGCCCGAAGGCGCGCCCCTGCCGCCGCCTCCGCAGGCCTCGGCCGGACCCCAGGTCATCGACCAGGTGGCCCTGGCCCGCCTGTACGGCGAACCCCTATTCCAGCTGCCGCAGGATCTGTACATCCCGCCCGATGCGCTGGAGGTCTTCCTGGAGGCCTTCGAAGGCCCGCTGGACCTGCTGCTGTACCTGATCCGCAAGCAGAACTTCAACATCCTGGACATCCCGCTGGCCGACGTGACGCGCCAGTATCTGACCTATGTAGAGCAGATCCGCAAGCACAACCTGGAGCTCGCCTCGGAGTACCTGCTGATGGCCGCGATGCTGATCGAGATCAAGTCGCGCATGCTGCTGCCGCCCCGGAAGAGCGAGGACGGCAAGGAAGCCGAGGACCCGCGCGCGGAACTGGTGCGTCGCCTGCTGGAGTACGAACGTATCAAGCTCGCTGCCGCGCAGCTGGACAGCCTGCCCGTGCTGGGCCGCGACTTCCTGCGCGTTCAGGTGGTGGTCGAGCAAACCCAGACGCCGCGCCTGCCAGACGTGGACCCGGCTGACCTGCGCGCGGCCTGGGCCGACATCCTGCAGCGCGCCAAGCTCAACCAGCACCACCGCATCACCCGGGAACAGCTCTCAGTGCGCCAGTACATGAGCCTGGTGCTCAAGCGTCTGCAGGGCCGGCGTTTCGTGGAGTTCCACGAGCTCTTCGACACCACCCGAGGGCAGGCGGTCGTCGTGGTGACCTTCATCGCGATGCTGGAGCTGTGCCGGGAGCGCTTGCTCGAAGTCACGCAGGCCGAGGCCTTCGCCCCCATCTACGTGCGGCTTTCCTACGTGCCGAACTGAGCGCCCACCTGGCGACGTATCGCCGCCAGCAGAGGCTCAGGCGTGACCGGCTTGATCATGCATTCCAGCGAGCCGTCGCTCAGCGCATTGGCAGCGCGCTCATCGCCCGTGATCAGCAGCGCGTGCACCGGCCGAACCGGCCACGCCTGGCGCACCAGGCGCAAGGCCATCAAGCCATCACCGGGACGCGGCAGGTGGTAGTCCAGCATCAGCAGGTCTGGCGCCGCCACGCCGGGCCCCTCGAGCCAACGCGCCAGGGCATCAATGTCCGCGAAGGCCTGGACAGACGCGCCCCAGGCCTCCAGCAACAGCACGAGCCCGGTGCGGGCAGCGTGGTCGTCGTCCACCACGAGGATGCGACAGGCCGCCGGGCGGGAATCATCGGTGGCCGGGCCGGGCGCAGCAGGCGAGAGCCCAGTCGGGCGCGACGCCAGCACCGGCGCGGCCGAAAGAGGCTCGGCACTCGCCGCAGCCAGCCCGCGCAGGCCCGCGAAGTGCTCGTCCACCAGATGCTCGATGGCCACGGCCGCATCGGCAATGCCCGCCACGAGCGGCTGCTGTGACGCGCTCAGCGGCTGCATCTTCAGGGCCTCGCAGAACAGACCCAAGGCGTTCAGCGGCTGGCGCAGCGCATGGTGCTGCAGCCGCCAGGCTTCCTGCATATCGCCCTGCGCGAATTCAGACGCCGCCTCCTCAGCCATGGAAACCGCGCCGCCAGGAGACCGACCCCGGCTGCCCCTGGGCCATCCGGCTAACCGCCAGCACCGCCTGCGTGCGGCTGGTCACGTTCAGGGCCCGCAGGACCGAGGCCACATGATCCTTGACGGTGTCCACCGACAGGCTGAGTTCGCGTGCGATCAGCTTGTTGGGCAGGCCCTTGAGCAGGCCCGACAGCACATCGTGCTGACGCGGGGTGAGCCCCAGGTGCTCCAGCGACTTCGGCACGCCTCCTGGAAGCTCTGGCAGGCCAGCCGCCTCTGGGGGGCGGCCGCGGTTGGGGCCAAAGAGATGCTGCGGAATGAACAGCCCGCCCGACATCACGATGCGCAAGGCCTCCACCAACGCCTGGGTGGAGGCGCGCTTGGGCACGAAACCCATGGCGCCCAGGTCCAGGGCACGCACCACGTCACCGGCGTTCTCGGAGGCCGACAGGATGACCACCGGCACGTGGGGGTGATCGCGACGCATCTCGGCCAGCAACTCAAACCCGTCGGCATCGCCCAGCACCAGGTCCAGCAGGGCGAGGTCATAGGCATCGCCGCCGCTGCGCAGACAGCCGCGCGCCTGCTCGGCGCTTTGCGCACCGGTCACGGCGATGTCTTCGCCCAGGCCACCGATGACCGCCTGCAACGCGGCCAGGATCAGCGGATGGTCATCGATCAGCAGCACCTTCATGGGGGCCTCCCAGCGGATCTATAGACTCCAGACGGGATGTTAAAGGCGCTTGTCTGCAGCGCGGCCTCGGTGAAACCCCGCAACCACCGGGCAAACCGTCAGCGCAGGCCGTCCCAGAGCAGTTTGACCCCGGTGAGGAACATGCCTGTGTAGGCCAGTCGGTAGAACCAGGTGTTGCTGACATGGCGCGTCATCCGCACCCCCAGCCACACACCAGCCGGCGCCAGTGGCAGCAGGATGAAGGCCGTGGCCATGTTGCGCAGGTCAATCAGACCCAGCGCCGAGAACGGCACCCACTTCGCCAGGTTGATGGCGCCGAAGAAGACCGCCATGGTGCCGCTGTAGGCGAGGGGGGGGAGCTTCTGCGGCAGCATGTAGGCCGCCAGGGGCGGGCCGCCGGCGTGCGCCACGAAACTGGTGAAACCGGACACCGTGGCGCAGGCCGACCCCACCCATCGGTGGGCGGGCGGTGCATCCTGCTTGGGTGGGAACAGCAGCCGCTGCGCCAGGAAGGCCAGCGTGAGCGCGCCAGTGAGGCCCGCCACGGCGGGGGCCGACAAGATCTCGAACATGGCCCAGCCCACCGCCGTGCCGGCAATGCCCCACGGGATGATGCGACGCACGAGTAAACGGTCGCGGTGCGGCCACAGTTGCTGCAGGGTGGCCGCGTCCATGACGATCAACAACGGCAGCAGGATGGCCGCGGCCTGGGGTACGGGAATGATAAGGGCCATCATCGGCGTGGCCAGGGAGCCAAACCCGCTGGCAAAGCCGCTCTTGCTCAGGCCCACGAGCAGCACAGCGGGCACGGCCACGGCATAGAAAAACGGGTCGGTCAGCAGCGGCAACTGAGCCCACCAGGCGGTGATCAACAGGTCATTCCTCGGGTCACTCTTCGGGACATTTTCAGCACATTCTTCGGCTCGACGCAGCACAGCGCCCGGGGCGTAGACAATTCTGGCGTGTTCCAGCCCTCCCAGCACGATGTGCGCCGCTTCTTTTGCGAGGTGTGGCGCAAGCACGCCGAAGGCCTGCCGCTGGACGCCATGGAGTCCCAGGCCGCCCCGTGGGTGACCGGACATCCCGAGTACGCCGCCGACCTGCGCGACCTGGACTCGGCACTGGCGGCGGTCTACACGGTGGAGGATGGCCGCACCAACCCGTTCCTGCACCTGAGCATGCACCTGAGCATTGCCGAGCAGGTGTCCATCGACCAGCCCAGCGGCATACGCCAGGCCGTGCAATTGCTGGCCGGCCGTCTGGGCTCTCTGCACGAGGCCCATCACCAGGTGATGGAGTGCCTGGGCGAGATGATCTGGGCTTCGCAGCGCAGCGGTCTGCCGCCTGACGGCCCCGCCTACATCGAGGCGGTGCGGCGCCGCGCTACTTCGCGACCGTGATCCAGGGCACCTCGAGCCAGTTGTCGGCGCGGTGCACCACGCTCACGTTGCTGCGCGCCGCCCAAGGGATGACCTGGCGGTGCAGCGGAATGGTATGCATCTGCTCCTTCCATTCCCGCAGTGCCGCCTTGATGAGTTCCTCGCGCTTCTTCACGTCGGCCTCCACGCTGGACTGCGCGGCCAGCGCGTCGAAACGGTCGTTACGTGAGCGGCCGTAGTTGTACAGGCCCACGCCCTTGTCACCCAGGTTGCGCATCACGGGTGTCAAGGTGGTCTCAGCGTCGGTGACCGCGCCGCCCCAGCCCAGCATGTACAAGCTGGTGTCGAACTTCTCGATCTTCGGGAAGTAGGTGGCCCGCGGCATGGCGTTCACCTTGATCTTGACCTTGATCTGCGCCCACATTCCGGCCAGCGCGATGCAGATCTCCTCGTCATTGACGTAGCGGTTGTTGGGGCAGTCCAGCGTGACCTCGAAACCGTCGGCATAACCGGCCTCGGCCATGAGGCGGCGGGCCAGCGGCAGGTCAAACGGCGCACGCCTGTCGATCTCCGGGTCGTTGAAGTAGCCCAGTGGCGAGGGCGTCATGCCGCCAGTGGGCACGCTCTGGCCGTTCATCAGCTTGGTCTTCATCGTCTCGATGTCCACGGCGTGGTACAGCGCGCGGCGCACCCGTACGTCCTTGAACGGATTGCGGCCCTTGACGCTGCCATGCAGCAACTCGTCGCGGTGCTGGTCCAAGCCAATGAACACCACCCGGTTCTCAGGCCCGTCGATCACCTTCACACCTGCGGTGTTGCGCAGACGGGCCACATCACGCGGGGCGGGATCGAGCACGAAGTCGATCTCGCCCGACACCAGCGCGGCCAGCCGGGTGGCGTCATTGCTGATGGGCGTGTAGACGATCTCCTGCACGTTGCCGTCAAACTTGCCCCACCAGTTGGGGTTGCGACGGTAGGTGGTCTTGATGCCTGGCTGGCGGCTCACCAGGACGAACGGGCCCGTGCCATTGGTGTTGAAACTGGCGTGGCTCTCTTCCTTGTTCTTGAAGTCCAGCGGCTTGAGCACCTTGTGCTTCTCCGCCCAGGGCTTGCTCATCATCCACAGCGAGCCCAGGTGCTGCAGAAACACCGGGTTGACCTTGTCCATGCGGAACTCGACCGTCAGCGGGTCGACCGCCACGGGCGTGCCCACGGCGTTGGCATAGACGTTGATCTGCGACGTGGGATCTTTGCCGCGATTGACCGAGAAGACCACGTCCTCCGCACTGAAGGGCGAACCGTCGTGGAACTTGACGCCCGGGCGCAGCTTGAAGCGCCAGGTCAACGGGCCGGTCTGTGCCCACTCGGTGGCCAGGGCCGGCACGAAATTGAGTTGCCGGTCACGCTTGATGAGGGTCTCGTAGACCTGACCGTTCATCATGTTGGTCATGGACTCGTTCTGCGAATGCGGGTCCATGGTCTGCGGGTCACCCTGACTGGCCCAGCGCAGGGTCTGGGCCTGGGCAGGCGCAGCCACCGGGGCCGCCAGGCTGGCGGCAAGGATCATCAGGCACACAAGACTTCTCATAGACGCGCTCTCTGAGGCGGAAGGGTTGCTGTCCTCCACGATGACACAGCTCTGGGGCCATCAGGCAGGGGGATAACCCTCTTCGGTCAAAGCCGCGGCGAAGGCCTGTTCGGGTTGGCTGGACTCGATGGCTACCTTGTGGGTGGGCAGGTCGATCGTCAACTGCGCCGCCGGGTCCACTTGCTGCACGGTGGCAGTCACAGTTCTGACGCAGTGGCCGCACGTCATGTCAGGCAGGGTCAGTTCTATGGTCATCTTGTTCCTCGTCAAGGTTGGCGCTGAAGACAGCGGGTGCCCCAAGCTTAGAGTATGCGCATGACCGAGCACACCCTGAACATCGACGGCATGACCTGCGCCTCTTGCGTGGCGCGGGTGGAGAAGGCCCTGGGCCGGGTACAGGGCGTGCAGGTGGCCAGCGTCAACCTGGCCACAGAGCAGGCGCAGGTCCGCACCGAGGTCGGCATCGATGCGCAGCAACTGCTCGCAGCCGTGCAACGTGCCGGCTACGAGGCCAGCATGGTGCAGCCCGGCGCCGACGTGCTGGCCGAACCGCAGCGCCGCGCGCATGACGAAGGCTGGAAAGTCGCCGTGGCCGCCGGCCTGTCGCTGCCCTTGATGGTGCCCATGTTGGGCGATCTGCTGGGCCAGCATTGGATGTGGCCGGCCTGGGTGCAGGCGCTGCTGGCCGCACCCGTGCAATTCTGGCTGGGCGCGCGCTTCTACCGCGCCGGCTGGGCGGCACTGAAGGCCGGGGCCGGCAACATGGACCTGCTGGTGGCCATCGGCACCACGGCCGCCTTCGGCCTGAGCTTGGCGCTGTGGTGGCAGTCGCCTGAGGGCCACATGGCGCACCTGTACTTTGAAAGTGCGGCCACGGTCATCACGCTGGTGATGCTGGGCAAGTGGATGGAGTCCCGCGCCAAGCGCCAGACGCTGGCCGCGCTGGAGGGACTGCGGCGCCTGCGTCCCGAAACCGCCCGGATCCGCCGCCATGGGGTGGAGGCCGAGGTGCCGCTGTCGGCGCTGCGCCTGGGGTCCGAGGTCGTGGTGCACCCGGGCGAACGCCTGCCCTCCGATGGCCTCATCATCGAAGGCCGCAGTCACCTGGACGAATCGCTGCTCACGGGCGAGAGCCTGCCCGTGGCGCGCGAGACCGGGCAACAGGTCACCGGCGGCGCTCTCAACCTCGAGGGCCTGATCGTGGTGCGCACCACCGCCATCGGGGCCGAGACGCAACTGGCGCGCATCGTGCGCCTGGTGGAGTCTGCGCAGGCGCGCAAGGCGCCCATCCAGCAGTTGGTGGACAAGGTCAGTGCGGTGTTCGTGCCCACGGTGATCGTCATCGCGGTGGGCACGGGCCTGGCCTGGTGGCTGCTGAACGGCGACGCCGTGGCCGCCATCCTGAACGCCGTGTCGGTGCTGGTCATCGCCTGCCCTTGCGCCTTGGGTCTTGCCACCCCGGCCACGCTGATGGTGGGCACCGGCATGGCCGCGCGCCGCGGCATCCTGGTGCGCGACGCCCAGGCGCTGGAGACGCTGCGCACGGTACGCATCGTGGCCTTCGACAAGACCGGCACCCTCACCCAGGGCCGGCCGCGGCTCACCGCCTGGGCTTCGGTGTCGGGCCTGGCCGAAGACGACGCCTGGCTGCTGCGCTGGGCCGCTGCACTGCAAGCCGGCAATGATCATCCTCTGGCCCGGGCGGTGCTGGAGGCCGCTGCCGCCCACGCGTCCGCCCAGGCTGCAGATGCCGCCCATGCCATGCAGGCCTCGCACGGCCCTGACACCGCAGCAGGGCAGGCAGCGAGCGGCCTTCAGGTGGTGGCCGGCCGCGGAGTCGAGGCCCGGGTGGAAGGCCGCCTGCTGCGGCTGGGCAGCACGCGCTGGCTGGCCGAGAGCGGTCTGGACCCAGGGCCGCTGCAGGCACCTGCGGCGCAAGCCGAGTCGTCGGGCCAAACGGTGTCCTGGCTGTTCGAGCCCGATGCAGCAGAGCTGGGACGGGCCCAGGTGCTGGGGCTGCTGACCTTTGGCGACCAGGCCAAGGCCGGCGCGGCGCAGGCCATCGCGCGTCTGCGGGCGCACGGGCTGCGCGTGGTCATGGTCAGCGGGGACAACCAGGGGGCCGCGCAGTCCATGGCGCGCACGCTTGGCATCGACGAGGTTCGGGCCGAGGTGCTGCCGGGAGACAAGGCCCGGGTGGTGGGCGAGTTGAAAGCCGGATTGCCCGCGGGCGAGGGCGTGGCGATGGTGGGAGATGGGGTGAACGACGCCCCCGCGCTGGCCGCAGCCGACGTGGGCCTGGCGATGGCCGCAGACGGCGCAGGCACCGATGTGGCCGTCGAGACCGCCGGGCTCACCCTGCTCAGAGGCGACCCGAACGCCGTGGTGGAGGCGTGGGAACTTTCATGGGCCATCCGGCGCAAGCTGCGCCAGAACCTGTCCTGGGCGTTTGCCTACAACGTGGTGGGCATCCCGCTGGCCGCGTTGGGCTTGCTCAGCCCCGTGGTGGCAGGCGCCGCGATGGCGCTTTCCAGCGTCAGCGTCATCACCAACGCGTTGACGCTGCGGCGCTGGAAAGGCTCTGCAGCTCCGCTCAACGGAACTTCGATTGGGGAACGGTCTTGAGATCGCCCGGCAGTGAGCCGATGTACTGGGCCATGGCCTTGAGTTCGCTGGGCTTGAAGGCCTTGACCTGACCGGCCATGATGGCATTGCCGCGGCCCAGCGTGGCCATGCCATCAATCTTGTAGGCCTTCAGGGCCACGTAGAGATAGTCGGCGTGCTGGCCGGCAATCTTCGGGTAGGCGCCATCGATGGGCTTGTTGAAGTCAGCCCCATGGCAGGAGACACAGGCCCCCTTGTCCAGCAGCGCCTTGACCTCTGCGGAAGGCGCCTTGACAGTCTGCGTCACAGAGACCACGCTGCTCTTGCCGTGTTGTTCATAGTAGGCACCCAGGTCGGCCATCTGCGGCTCGGTCAGTGACCAGGCGATACCCTTCATCGTGGGGTGCTTGCGGTCGCCCTTCTGGTAGGCTGCCAGGGCGGCCACGACGTACTTGGCGTTCTGGCCCGAAATCATGGGCACACGGTGCACTTCGGGGAAGCTGGCCTGGTAGCCCACGATTCCATGGCAGCCGATGCACATGGCCGCGAGCTTTTCGCCGGCCTTGGCATCCTGGGCTGCTGCCGTCAGGGACATGCCGGCCATTGCCAGCGACACAGTCAACGCTCTGATCATGAAAGGTTCCCTCGGGATCTCTTGGTCTGCCCACCGAAGGCTGGCGGCGGAAGGGCAACCTTCCGAGGTGCGCCATACCGCTGCACCGAGGCCTTCGCAGCTCCTCAGATTATAGGGTCGGCCTTTATACTGAAATTCGCCTGGACAGGGCCCGAAACGGGGGTCATGCCCACCCGTCAGGCCCACACCGCGGGCCCTCTCCCGGACCGCAGCCCACAAGCTCTGCACCCGAGAGCAGGGCCTGCACCGCCAGACCTCGCCAACAGACCACCCAGGGGCTCCTGCCACCATGAAATTCAAGGGTTCAGACCAATACGTCGCCACCGACGACCTGATGCTGGCCGTCAACGCGGCCCTCACGCTCAAGCGCCCGCTGCTGGTCAAGGGCGAGCCCGGCACGGGCAAGACCATGCTGGCCGAGGAGGTGGCGCAGGCGCTGAACATGCCGCTGCTGGAGTGGCATGTCAAGAGCACCACCAAGGCCCAGCAGGGCCTGTACGAATATGACGCCGTCAGCCGCCTGCGCGACAGCCAGCTCGGTGACGAGAAGGTCAAGGACATCCAGAACTACATCTTGCGCGGCGTGCTGTGGCAGGCCTTCACGGCCGACGAACCGGTGGCGCTGCTGATCGACGAGATCGACAAGGCCGACATCGAGTTCCCGAACGACCTGCTGCGCGAGATCGACCGCATGGAGTTCTACGTCTACGAGACGCGCGAGCTCATCAAGGCGCGGCACCGGCCGCTGGTGTTCATCACCTCCAACAACGAGAAGGAGTTGCCCGACGCCTTCCTGCGCCGCTGCTTCTTCCACTACATCAAGTTCCCCGACGCGCCCACCATGCAGGCCATCGTCGACGTGCACTTCCCGGGGCTGAAGAAGGAACTGCTGGCCGCGGCGCTCAAGACCTTCTACGACGTGCGCAACCTGCCGGGCCTGAAGAAAAAGCCCAGCACTTCCGAGCTGCTGGACTGGCTGAAGCTGCTGGTGGCCGAAGACATTCCGCTGGAGGTGCTGCAGAGCAAAGACGACAAGGTGGCCGTGCCGCCGCTGGTGGGCGCCTTGCTGAAGAACGAGCAGGACGTCACGCTGTTCGAAAAACTCGTCTTCATGCAGAGAAATCACCGATGAGCAACACCTGGATGGAGCCGGTGGAGATGGCCGGCCAACATGCACGGCTGCTGCCGCTTTCGCCTGACCACACGGCCGCGCTGTGCGAGGCCGTCAAGGACGGCGAGCTCTGGAAGCTCTGGTACACCGCCGTGCCTTCGCCTGAAGGCATGACGGCCGAGATCGAGCGGCGCCTGAAGCTCCAGGCCCAAGGCCTGATGCTGCCCTTCACGGTGGTTGACGCGGCCGGTCGCGTCGTGGGCATGACGACCTACATGAACGTCGATGCACCGAACCGGCGCGTGGAGATCGGCAGCACCTGGTACGCACAGAGCACGCAGCGCTCGGCGCTGAACACCGAGTGCAAGCGCATGCTGCTAGGCCACGCCTTCGAGAGCCTGCAGTGCATCGCGGTGGAGTTCCGCACCCACCGCCTGAACACGCAGAGCCGCCGCGCCATCGAGCGCCTGGGCGCGCAGCTCGACGGCGTGCTGCGCGCCCACCAGATCGGCCATGGCGGCACCTTGCGCGACACCGCCGTCTACAGCATCACCGCCGCTGAATGGCCGGTCGTCAAGACCCACCTGGACTTCCAACTCGCCCGCAGCCGCTGAGCCATGAACACCAAGACCAAGACGACGCCCCAGGCAAAGGCCAAGTCCAAGAAGAAGCGGTTCACGGTGGAGCACCTGTGGCAGCTTGAGCGCCTGGGCGCCCCCAGCCTGTCGCCGGACGGGGCGCAGGCCGTGGCGGCGGTGACGTCGTACGCCATGCAGGACAACAAGACCGCCAGCAGCCTGTGGCTGCTGTCCACCCTGGGCGGCCAGCCGCGCCGCCTGACCTCGTGCGGCGCGAAGGACGGGCAGCCGCGTTTCAGCCCGGCCGGGGACCGAATCGGCTTCATCGCCAAACGCGAGCAGGAGGGCCACAAGGACGAGACGCCGCAGCTGTACCTGATCCCGGTGGATGGCGGCGAGGCGCAGCGCGCCGGCGAAGTGGCCACGGGCGTGGAGGCTTTTCGCTGGTGCCCGAACGGGCGCCAGGTGGTGTTCGTCTCCTGGGTCTGGCCCGATCTCAAGGGAACGGCCGCTCAGGCCAAGCGCCAGGCCGAGTTCAGCAAGCGCAAGGAAAGCGGCTACGCCACCAGCCAGGCGCAGTACCGTCACTGGGACCACCACATCCCCATGGGCCGGGTGGCACGCCTGCACCTGATGGACGTGGCCACGGGCCGCGTGCGCGACCTGTTCGAAGGCACGGCCTACGAGCTCAACCGCGCCGAGCCCGATGCCCAGTGCTTCGACATCTCGCCCGACGGGCGGCGGCTGGTCTTCGCCTTCGATCCTGCTTCGCAAAAGCGGGGCGATGGCCGCTACGCCCTGGCCGAGATCGATCTGAAGACCGGGCGCATCCAGGTGCTGGCGCAAGACGCGGCCTGGGACTTCGCCGCGCCCAGCTACAGCCCCGACGGCCAACGCATCGCCTTCGTCGCCAGCCATCAAGGCCTGAAGCACACCATGCCGGGACAGCTGGCGGTCTGGCAGCGACAGGGCAGCCGCTGGGATGTCGTCAGCGCCGAATGGGACCATGAGGTGCACGCGCCGCTGCGCTGGACCGAGGAGGCCGACGCGGTGCTGCTGTGCGCCGAGCGCCAGGGCCGGCGCCACCTGTGGCGCTTCGACCTTGGCGCCCGTCAGAGCGAAGTGGCCGTGGAGGGCGGCTGCGTTCACACCTACGACCTGGCCGCCGGGCAGTTGGTGACGCTGGCGGATTCGGCGCAATACCCAGGGCGCGTCCATGCGCATAACCCGGGAGCCTCTGGGGCCTTGCAGGCCCGGCGCATCGAACAGTTCAACGACAAGCTGCTGTCCACGCTGGACTTCGGCACCACCGAGGAAACCTGGATCACCGGGGCCCTGGGCGAGCAGGTGCAGGTCTGGCTGACGTTCCCGCCCGGCTTTGACCGCAAGCGCAAGCACCCGCTGATGCACAACATCCACGGCGGGCCGCACACCGCGGCGGGCGACACCTGGCATTACCGCTGGAACACCCACGCCTTCGCGGCGCAGGGCTACGTGGTGGCCAGCGTGAATTACCACGGCTCCTCCAGCTTCGGCCACGCTTTCCTGGACAGCATCACCCACCGCTGGGGTGAGCTCGAGCTGCAGGACATCGAGGCCGCCACGGATGTACTGCTGAAGAAGCCCTGGGTCGACCGCAAGCGCGTCTTTGCCACCGGTGGCAGCTATGGCGGCTACATGGTGGCGTGGATGAACGCGCATGTGGCGCCCGGCCGCTACCAGGCCTACATCTGCCACGCCGGCTGCTTCGACTGGACCGGCATGTTCGCCGACGACGCCTATTACTGGCACTCCAAGGAACTGGGGGCCTGGTACTGGGACGACATGGCCAAGGTCCACAGCCAGAGCCCGCATGCCCATGCCGCCGGCATGCGCACCCCCACGCTGGTGATCCACGGCGCCCTGGACTATCGCGTGCCCGACGCCCAGGGCCTGGCGTACTACAACACGCTCAAGGCCCGTGGCGTAGACGCCCGGCTGCTGTGGTTCCCGGACGAGAACCACTGGATCTTGAAGCCGCGCAACAGCCAGCAGTGGTACGGCGAGTTCTTCGACTGGCTGCAGGCCTACGATCCGGCCCATGCGGCTGGGCGCAAGGCGCCGCGCGCGGCCACCTCCAAGCGGGGCTGAACATGCTGATCAACTTCTTCTACACGCTGCGCGCGGCCAAGCTGCCGGTGTCGGTGAAGGAGTACCTCACCTTGCTGGAGGCGCTCAAGGCCGGCGTCATCGACGATGAGGGTGGCCCGAGCGTGGACAAGTTCTACTTCCTGTCACGCACCACCCTGGTCAAGGACGAGGCGAATTTCGACAAATTCGACCGCGCTTTCTCGGCCTACTTCAGGGGTGTGGAGCTGCTGACGGACTTCACGCAGGACGTGCCGCTGGAGTGGCTGCGCAAGACGCTGGAACTGGAGCTCTCGCCCGAGGAGAAGGCCGCTATCGAGAAGATGGGCTGGGACGAGCTGATGGAGACGCTGAAGAAGCGCTTCGAGGAGCAGAAGGAGCGCCACGAGGGCGGCAACCGCATGATCGGCACGGGCGGCACCAGCCCCTTCGGTGCCTACGGCTACAACCCGCAGGGCATCCGCATCGGCCAGGACAAGAGCCGCAACCGCAGTGCGGTGAAGGTGTGGGACCAGCGCGCCTACAAGGACTACGACGACACCAAGGAGCTGGGCACGCGCAACATCAAGGTGGCACTGCGCCGCCTGCGCCGTTTCGCCCGCGAAGGCGCCGCCGAGGAACTCGATCTCGACGACACCATCCACAGCACGGCGGCCAACGCGGGAATGCTCGACATCAAGCTGGTGCCCGAGCGCCACAACCGCGTGAAAGTGCTCTTGCTCATGGACGTGGGCGGCACCATGGACGAGCATATCCACCGGGTGGAGGAATTGTTCAGCGCCGCCAAGACCGAGTTCAAGCACCTGGAGTTCTATTACTTCCACAACTGCGTTTACGACTTCATGTGGAAGAACAACCGCCGCCGTTTCAGCGAGAAGTTCCCCACCTGGGACCTGATCCGCAAGTACAACAGGGACTACAAACTGATCTTCGTGGGCGACGCCACCATGAGCCCCTACGAAATCCTGCAGCCCGGCGGCAGCGTGGAATACAACAACGAGGAGCCGGGGGCCGAGTGGCTGCAGCGCCTGACCAACGCCTTCCCGAAGTTCGCCTGGATCAACCCCGAGCCCCAGGGCGTGTGGCAGTACCGGCAAAGCATCGCCGTCGTCCAGCAACTGATGAGCCAGCGCATGTTCCCGCTGACGCTGGCGGGGCTGGAAGGGGCGATGCGGTTGCTGACCAAATGAGCCCTGGACCCGGCCGTTGGCTGGGCCGCCTCCTGCTGGCGGCAGCGGCCTTGGCCGGCAGCGGCTGCGCCCTGCTGGGCGGCCGGCCGCTGCAGGCGATGGACACAACCGCCGCCCCAGCGGGGCCGGCCGCGCTGGAGATCGAGATCGACGCGCCGCCGGCTCTGCGGACCTTGCTGGAGCGCCATCTGGACCTGGCGCGGCTGGCCACGGTGGCGCGCGGCGAACGGCTGGGCGACAGCGAGTTGTCGCGCCTGATCGACGCTGCGCCCGCCCAGGCGCGCGAGCTGCTGCAGACCGAGGGTTATTTCGAGCCCGAGATGCAGATACAGCGGCGCACGCCCGAAACCCCTGACGGCCCACCACGCCTGCGCCTGCAACTGCAGCCTGGGCTCCGGACAGTGGTCACCCAGGTCGATCTGCAGTTGGACGGCACCTGGGGCGAAGCGGCCCAGGCCGGACGCGAAGACGCCGTCCAGGCCCTGCAGAGTCTGCGCCAGCACTGGCCCATGAAGGTCGGTGCGCCGTTCCGCAATCCGGCCTGGGCCGAGGCCAAGACCGCCAGCCTGGCGCGGTTGCGGGCCACGGGACACCTGGCCGCCACCTGGGGCAGCACCGCCGCCGACATCGACCCCGACCAGCGGCAGGCCCGACTGTCGCTTGCCGCCGACCCCGGGCCGCTGTTCCTCAGTGGGGAGTTGCGGGTGGAGGGTCTGCGGCTGCACGACCGGCAGACCGTGGGCCATCTGGCCAACTTCGGGCCGGGCACCCCCTTGACCGAGACCCTGCTGCTGGACTTCCAGGATCGCCTGCAGAAGTCCGGCCTGTTCGAGCGGGCCACGGTCGCCGTGGAGGCCTCGCCGGAACAGGCCGCCGCCGCGCCCGTGTTGGTGCAGGTGGAGGAAACGCAGCGGCAGCAACTGGTGCTGGGCGTGGGCGTGAGCGCGAACACTGGGCCTCGAGCCACCGTGGAGCACATCGACCGGCGACTGTTCGGCCACGCAGCAACCTCGCGCAACAAGGCCGAATGGGGCCGTGCACGGCAAGCCTGGGATGGCGAGGTCAGCACCCACACCGGCCCGCAGTTGTACCGCTGGCTGGCCGGGGGCACGATCGAGCGGCTGAAGACCGATACCGACGTGGTGCTCACGCAGCGCCTGCGCGCCGGGCGCACGCAGGACTCGCCAAAGATAGAGCGCTTCCAGTTCATCGAGGTCGACCGGTCAGCCCGGAGCACGGTCACCGAGAACAGTTCCGCCATCGCCCTGTCGGCCAATCAGCACTGGGCCTGGCGTGACGTGGACAACCCGGTACTGCCCACCCAGGGCCTGACGGCAAGCCTGCAGGCGGGCCTGGGCCAGGCCCGCGACAGCACGGGTCTCGACGGCGCCTTCGGGCGGGTCTGGGGCCGGGTCACGGGCTACCTGCCGCTGGGCGCGAAGTGGTACGCCCAGGCCCGGCTGGAGGCCGGCCAGGTCGTCGCCCCGGTGGGGCTGGACGTGCCGGACACACTGCGGTTTCGTGCCGGGGGTGACGACTCGGTGCGTGGCTACGCCTACCGGTCCCTGGGCCCGACGAGCGGCGGCACGGTAGACAGCGGCAAGGCCTTGCTGACCACCAGCGTGGAGCTGGCACGCCCGCTGAGTGACAGCCTGCCGCAGTTCTGGGGCGCCGTCTTCATCGACGCCGGCCAGGCCGCCAACCGCTTCTCCGACCTGCGCCCGGTGGTGGGGGCAGGCGTCGGGCTGCGTTGGCGCAGCCCCGTCGGGCCCCTGCGGCTGGATCTGGCTTACGGCGAGGCCGTGCGCAGGGCGCGGCTGCATTTCAGCGTAGGCATCTCGTTCTGAGCACCGCCAAGGTCCGGGCGGTGCCCGGCCCGGCGTTTTCGTGTGAGACCTGATGCTGCCAGCTGGCTGAGGCACGGCGGGGGACCCCGCGCAGACGCTCAGCGCGGGGGACGCTCGGCGTACGGCACTACCTGGGTGGCCTCGATGCGGTAGCCCGACATCCCCATGTACGAGTCGGTACGGGTGCCCGTCAGCACGCCCGTGACCCAGACCGTGTCCATCGAGCGCAGGCCCTTGGCTGCGGTCTTGGGCAGCACGTGGACGATCTGGTTGGCCGGCGGCGGTGGGCTGTGGATGCAGGCACCGAAATAGGGCACGAGCAGAAACTCCTTCAAGCCGTCCTTGGTCTCCTCCAGCGGCACCAGGTAGCCTGGCAGGCGCACCAGTTGGCCCACCAGCGCAGCATTGATCGGTGCGTTGTCCCAGGCTTCGCGCAGCTTGGCCAGGGCTGCCGTGGCGCGCGGGTCGGCATCGTTGAGGATCGACAGGTTCAGGCCCTTCAGGTCCTTCATCGGGTCCCAGTCTGCGGGCACCAGCGCATCCCAGCCGATGGTGCGCGTGCTCGCCGTGCCCGGGGTGGCGGCGGGTGCGACAGGTGTGGCCGCTGCCGTGCCTGCAGCGGCCTTGGCGGGCGGCACCACCTTGGCGGCACCCGTGCTGCCAGGGGCAATGGGCGGGGCCATGGTGGGCACGCCGGGGACGGGCTGGGCGCCCAGCCCGGACGGCTGAAGGCAGACCGCCGCCAGGGTGAAAGCTGCGATGACAGCCTTGGAGCGCAGGACGTGGGGTCGGGGCATGTCGGGTTGAACGCGAAGGTGAGGCAGAAGTGAGACAGAAGTGGAGCGGAGGTCAGGCGGGGATCACAACCGTGGCGACAGGCCGTCGGCCAGCGACAGGCGATAGGCGCGCCAAGCCGGCAACAAGCTGGCCAGCATACCCGCACCCAGCACGGCCGCCAGCACCGCCCACTGTGTCACCGCCGGCCATCCCACCTGCAACGCAATCCCCAAGCGCTGCTGCAGCAGCGGCCCGGCCACAGCCTGGCCCACCAGCGCCAGCAACACCCCCGACAAGGCACCCGCAGCGGTGACCACGGCACCTTCCAGCACCAGCAGCCACAGCACGTCCCGCGGCCCGGCGCCCATGGCGCGCAGCACCGCCAGCTCCCTGCGGCGCTCGTTCAGCCCGGCCAGCACGGTGGCCACCAGCCCGGCCAGGCTGACAACGGCCACCAGTGCGGACACCAGTTGCAGCGCGCGCTCGCCCAGGCCCACGGCTTCCCACAATTCGTCCAACGCCACCCCGGGCAGCACGCCCATCAAGGGTTCGCCGCGGTAGTCCGAGACGAACCGCTGCACGTTGAACACCGCTGCCCGGCTCTTCAAGCCCACCAAGGCGGCGGTCACCTGCTTGGGCTCCAGGTCGAACTTGCGCGCGTCCTCGGCCGAGATCTGCAGCCCCGGCATCGGTGCCCCGGCCACCCAGTCCAGGTGCAGCGCCTGCAGGGCCTGCAGGCTCACGTGCACGGTGCGGTCCACCGGCGTGCCGGTGCGCTGCAGGATGCCGGTCACCGTGAAGGCCTTGTCCGCATGCTCGGCCCCTGGAACCGCAGCCAGGCCATGCGCCAGCGTGATGCGGTCGCCCAGGCGGTGCCCCAGCCGCTGCGCCACCTCCGCACCCAGCACGGCCTCATACAGGCCGTCGAGCGTCCCGCTGAACGCGCGGCCCGTGTCCAACGCCAGGGGCTGGCGGTCACCGTAGGCGAAGTGCTGGAAGTAGCCCGTGGTGGTGCCCATGACCGGGAAACCGCGGTAGGAATCGCCCAGGGCGATGGGCACGGTCCAGGCCACGGCGCGGTGCGCAGCCACCGCGCGCACGCCGTCCATGGAGATGCCATGGGTCGCCCCGCCCACCCGGAACACGGCGTACAGCATCAACTGGACGGGGCCGGCGCGCGCGCCGACCACCAGATCCGTGCCGCTGACCGCCTGCGAAAAACTGCTGCGCAGGTCGCGCCGCAAACCTTCCAGCGCCCACAACAAGGCCGTGGACAGCGCGATCGAGGCCAGCACCAAGGCCAGCGTGCCGCGCCGGTTCCAGGCGCTGCGGGTGGCCAGGCGCAGCAGGAAGGTCATGCCGCCAGTTCCGGCACTGGCTGCACGGCCAGCAGCGTCGGCAGGGACAGCCGCTCGTCAAAGTGCGGGGCCAGGCGTTCGTCGTGGCTCACAAAGACCAGCGTGCTGCCGCCCGCGCGGCACTCGCCCATCAGCAAGGCCATGAAGGCGTCGCGCAGCGGTTCGTCCAGGGCCGAGGTGGGCTCGTCCGCGATGACCAATGCGGGCCGGCCGATCAACGCGCGGGCTGCGGCCACGCGCTGCTGTTGGCCGATGGACAACGCGTCCGCCCGCCGCTGCCAGAGTTCCCCGGGCAGTTCCATGCGCTGCAACAGGCGGCGTGCATCGTCCAGCGGCGAGCCGCTGCATCGGGAGGCACGCACGGCCGACAACTGGCAAGGCAGCAGCACGTTGTCCAGGCAGGACAGGTAGGACAGCAGGTTGAACTGCTGGAAGATGACGCCCACGTGCTGCGCCCGTCGGCGGTCCCGCTGACCAGCCGGCAGCACCGCCCAGTCCTGGCCCAGCAGTTCGACCCGTCCCTGGCGGGGCAGCAACACCCCCGCCATCAGGCCCAGCAGCGTGCTCTTGCCGCAACCGCTGGGGCCGTGCAGAAAGTAGCTGCGCCCCGCGCGAAGGTGCAGGGCGGGCAGGTGCAGCACATCGGCGGACGCTCCTGGCCACGCAAACTGCAAGTCACGGATGCGCAGGAGTTCGGCGGGTTCGGACATCGGGCCAGGCGGCATGGAGGTGCAAAGCCTGGATTGTGGACGGGCCACCCCGGCCCCAGTGTGCGTGGGGCCCGGCAGATCTGAACGGCCACGACAAGAGGGTGTTGCCGCGCGTCACAGGTTCAGATGGACATGCGCTGGCGCACCCCGTCGGCTTCCATGTCGGCGCCCGGGCCGCGGGCCACGATCTGGCCGCGCTCCATCACCAGGTACTGGTCAGCCAGGCCAGCGGCAAAGTCGTAGTACTGCTCCACCAGCACGATGGCCATGGTCTTGCGGTCGGCCAGCATGCGGATGACGCGGCCGATGTCCTTGATGATGCTGGGCTGTATGCCCTCGGTGGGCTCGTCCAGCATCAGCAGCTTGGGCCCCGCGGCCAATGCGCGCGCAATGGCCAGTTGCTGCTGCTGCCCGCCTGAGAGGTCGCCGCCGCGGCGGTGCAGCATCTGCTGCAGCACGGGGAAAAGCTCGAACAACTCGGCCGGAATGGCCATGCTCCCGGGGCGGGTGGCCAAGCCCATGCGCAGGTTCTCTTCCACCGTCAGGCGGCCGAAGATCTCGCGCCCCTGAGGTACATAGCCCATGCCGGCGCGCACGCGCTCATACGGCGCAGCGCGGGTGATGTCGTGCCCATTGAGCGACACCGAGCCCGCCTTGGCCGGCACCACCCCCATCAGGCTCTTCAGCAGCGTGGTCTTGCCCACGCCGTTGCGGCCCAGCACCACCGTCACCTCGCCCACTCGGGCCGTGAAGGCGAGGTCCCGCAGGATGTGGCTGCCGCCGTAGAACTGGTTCAGGCCCTGGACTTCAAGCATGGGATGTGACATCAGCGGCCGAGGTAGACCTCGACCACCCTTTCATTGCGCTGCACATCCGACAGCAAGCCTTCGGCGAGCACGCTGCCCTCGTGCAGCACCGTCACCTTCTTGTGTCCTTGGGTCAGTTGGTCCACGAAGTGCATGTCGTGCTCCACCACCACCAGCGAGTGCTGACCTTCCAGCGACAGGAAGAGTTCGGCCGTACGCTCGGTCTCCTCATCGGTCATGCCCGCCACAGGCTCGTCCAGCAGCAGCAGCTTGGGGTCCTGCACCAGCAGCATGCCGATCTCCAGCCACTGCTTCTGGCCATGGCTGAGCAAGCCGGCCGACCGCGCTGCCTCGTCCTCGAGGTTCGTGAGCCCCAGCACTTCGTCGATCCGGTCACGCTGGGCCCCGCTGAGCCTCGAGCGCAGCGTCGCGCGCACGCGCCTGTCGGCGCTCAGGGCGAGCTCCAGGTTGTCGAACACGCTCAGCGCCTCGTAGACGGTAGGCTTCTGGAACTTGCGTCCGATGCCGGCCTGGGTGATCTGCGTCTCGGTCAGGCGCAGCAGGTCGATGGTGGAGCCGAAGAAGACCCGCCCCGCGTCCGGGCGGGTCTTGCCGGTGATGCAGTCCATCATCGTCGTCTTGCCCGCGCCGTTGGGGCCGATGATGCAGCGCAGCTCGCCCACGTCAACGCTCAGCGACAACTGGTTCAGCGCCCGAAAGCCGTCGAAGCTGACCGTCACGTCTTCCAGATACAAGGCCACGCCGTGGGTGAAGTCAGGCTCGCCGGGCGTGAGCAGACGTCCGAACGAGGCCTCACGTCCGCCAGACTCGGTGCGGCCGGCCTGCTCGGCCCGCCGCTGCTCATAGCTGGCGCGCGCCTGGGCGCCGGCTTCCATCAGCTCCGGTGTCATGCGCGGCCCTCCCGTGTCCGGCCCCGCAGGCGGCTCCACAGGCCCATCAGGCCTTGCGGCAGGAACAGCGTGACTGCGATGAACAACGCGCCTAAAAAGTACAACCAATACTCCGGGAAGGCCACCGTGAACCAGCTCTTGGCGCCGTTGACGAAGAAGGCGCCGACGATGGGCCCGATCAGCGTGGCACGCCCGCCCACCGCCGCCCAGATGGCGATTTCGATACCCGCTGCCGGCGACATCTCGCCCGGGTTGATGATGCCCACCTGGGGCACGTACAGCGCCCCGGCCACGGCGCACATCACGGCCGACAGCGTCCAGATGCTGAGCTTGTAGGCCACCGGGTCGTAGCCCGTGAACATCACCCGGCTTTCGGCGTCGCGGATGGCCTGCAGCACACGGCCGTACTTGCTGTGCACGAGAGCGCGCGCCAGGAGGTAGAAGCCCAGCAACACCAGGCCGCTGAGCACGCACAAGGTCACCCGCATGCCCGGCGTGGCCAACGGCAGGCCCAGCACGCGCTTGAAGTCGGTAAAGCCGTTGTTGCCGCCAAAGCCCGTTTCGTTGCGGAAGAACAGCAGCATGGCCGCGAACGTCAGGGCCTGCGTGATGATGGAGAAATACACCCCCTTGATGCGGGAACGGAAGGCGAACCAGCCAAAGACGAAGGCCAGCAGCCCCGGTACCGCCAGCACCAGCACGGCTTGCGCCACAAAGCTGTCGCTCAGCGCCCAGTGCCAGGGGTACGTCTTCCAATCGAGAAAGACCATGAAGTCCGGCATGTCCGCCTTGTACTGGCCGTCACGGCCGATCTGGCGCATCAGGTACATGCCCATGGCATAGCCGCCCAGGGCGAAAAACAGGCCGTGGCCCAGCGACAGGATGCCGGTGTAGCCCCAGATCAGGTCCATGGCCAGCGCGCAGATGGCGTAGCACAGGATCTTGCCCAACAGGCTGACATAGAACTCGCTCAAGTGCAGCGCACTGCCTGCGGGCACCGCCAGGTGCAGCAGCGGCACCGCCACCGTGAGCATCAGCAGCACCAGCAGCACCGCTGTCCAGCCGCGGGCTCCCAATCGGGTGCTCATGCCTCGGCGCTCCGACCCTTGAGGGCAAACAGGCCCTGCGGCCGCTTCTGGATGAAAGCCACGATGAACACGAGCACCATGATCTTGGCCAGTACGGCGCCCTGCCAGCCTTCGAGCAGCTTGTTGAGCAGGCCCAGGCCCAGGCCGGCGTAGACCGTGCCGGCCAGTTGGCCCACGCCGCCCAGCACCACCACCATGAACGAGTCCACGATGTAGCCCTGGCCCAGATCGGGCCCCACGTTGCCCACCTGGCTGAGCGCACAGCCGGCCAGCCCCGCGATGCCCGCGCCCAACGCGAAGGCCCAGGTATCCACCCTTGCCGTGTGCACGCCCACACAGGCCGCCATGCGGCGGTTCTGCGTGACGCCGCGCACGAACAGACCCAGTCGCGTGCGCCCGATCAGCAAGGCCACACCGGCCAGCACGACCGCAGCGAAGACGATGATGGCCACGCGATTCCAGGGCAAGGTGAGGTTGGGCAGCACCTGCAGTCCACCGGACAACCAGGCCGGGTTCTCCACCGCCACGTTCTGCGCGCCGAAGATGCTGCGCACCGCCTGCATGAGGATGAGGCTCAGCCCCCAGGTCGCCAGCAGCGTTTCCAGAGGCCGACCGTACAGCCAGCGGATCACGCTGCGTTCCATGGCAGCGCCCACCAGGGCCGCCATCAGAAAGGATGCCGGCATGGCAGCCAGCACATACAGATCGAACAAGGCCGGCAGGAACTGGCGGAACAGGTTCTGCACCACGTAGGTGGCGTAGGCACCGATCATGATCAGTTCGCCGTGCGCCATGTTGATGACGCCCATGAGCCCGTAGGTGATGGCCAGGCCCAGGGCGGCCAGCATCAGGATCGAGCCCAAACTGATTCCGGTAAAGAGCACCCCCAGGCGCTCACCCCAGGCCAGCCGCCCCTGCACCGCCGCCAGCGAGCGCTCCAGCGCCACCTTCACTTGCGGGTCGGCCTCGCTGCGGAGCCTGTCCAGCAGCAGCGACCGGGTAGACGGGTCGGCGCTGCCGGCCAGACGCTGGGCGGCCTGCAGCCGCAGAGCCTTGTCGGGCGCGCTCACCTGCGCCGCTGCCACCAGGCCGTCCAGACGCGCCCGCAAGGCCGCGTCTTGTTCGGCCGCCAGGGCCTTCTCCAGCAGCGCCAGCAAGCGAGCGTCCGCCTGCTCCTTCAGGTCCTCGATGGCCTTGGCCCGCTCGGCCCGGTCGGTCGAGAACAAGCGCAGCGACGCGACCACCGACTCGAGTTCGCGCCGCAGGCGATTGTTGTTGACCACATCCTCCGCGCCTTCAGGCAAAACCGCAGGCACCCCACTGCCCGCCACCACCGCTTTGCCCTCACGCACCACGAAGGCCTTGCCGCCGGCGAGCTTGACCTCGTCCGCCAGCAGCGCCTGCACGAAGGGCAGCAGGCCGGGGTCGACGGCGATCGCGGCGCTGGTCAGGGCCGCGATGCGGTCATCAGACTCGCCTGCGGCAATCTTGAACGCCTGCTCCGGGCTGAGCGCCTGCGCCCAGCCCGAACAGAGCATCAAGATCACCGCGCAGAAGTGGCCGAGCCACGCCCGGCCCCCGTGAAGCATCGTCATCAGACGATCACTTCTTCTCCGGCTCGTCCTTCTTGCCCTTGTTCTCGGGGATGTAAGGGCTCCAGGGCTTGGCTTGCACCGGGCCCGGCGTCTTCCACACCACGTTGAACTGGCCATCGGCCTTGACCTCGCCGATGAACACGCTCTTGTGCAGGTGATGGTTCTTCTCGTCCATCTTGGACGTGATGCCCGAGGGCGCCTTGAAGGTCTGGCCAGCCATGGCGGCGATCACCTTGTCGGTGTCGGTGCTCTTGGCCTTCTCGACCGCCTGCTTCCACATGTAGATGCCGATGTAGGTGGCCTCCATCGGGTCATTCGTCAGCGGCTTGTCCTTGTGGCCCGGGATGTTCTTGGCCTTGGCGTAGGCGGCCCACTTCTTGGTGAACTCGTCGTTGGACGGGTTCTTGATGGACATGAAGTAGTTCCACGCTGCGAGGTGGCCCACCAGCGGCTTGGTGTCCACCCCGCGCAGTTCTTCCTCACCCACCGAGAACGCCACCACGGGCACGTCGGTGGCCTTGAGGCCCTGGTTGCCCAGTTCCTTGTAGAAAGGCACGTTGGAGTCGCCGTTGATCGTGGACACCACTGCGGTCTTCTTGCCTTCGCTCGCAAACTTCTTGATCTTGGCAATGATGCTCTGGTAGTCGGAGTGGCCGAAGGGGGTGTATTCCTCGATGATGTCGGCCTCAGCCACACCCTTGCTCTTCAGGAAGGAACGCAGGATCTTGTTGGTGGTGCGCGGATAGACATAGTCCGTGCCCAGCAGCACGAAGCGCTTGGCCGAGCCGCCATCCTTGCTCATCAGGTACTCCACCGCGGGAATGGCCTGCTGATTGGGCGCCGCCCCGGTGTAGAAGACGTTCTTGCTGAGCTCTTCGCCCTCGTACTGCACGGGGTAGAACAGCAGGCTGTTGGTCTGCTCGAACACCGGCAGCACGGACTTGCGCGACACGCTGGTCCAGCAGCCGAAGACCGCTGCCACCTTGTCCTGGGTGATGAGTTGCTTGGCCTTCTCGGCAAACAGCGGCCAGTTGGACGCGGGGTCCACCACCACCGGCTCGAGTTTCTTGCCCAGCACGCCACCCTTGGCGTTGATCTCCTCGATGGCCATCAGCACGGTGTCCTTCAGCACCGTCTCCGAAATCGCCATCGTGCCCGACAGGGAGTGCAGCACCCCCACCTTGATGGTGTTCTGGGCCAGGGCCGGCGCGGCGAACCCGGCGGCTACGAGGGCGGAAGCCAGCGCCTTGAGGCCGGCGCGACGCAGAGGATTGGCAAAGGTCATGAATGCTCCTGACAGGTTGATGAGGTCGATCCCGGGGTTTCCATCAGCAATGACCGTGCCAACAGTCTGGGCATTGGCGCCCAACCGCATTACGATGGCATCGAACCTGCTTTAAGCCCCACCATGGACCTCACCCCCCGCGAGAAAGACAAGCTGCTGATCTTCACGGCGGCCCTGCTGGCCGAGCGCCGTCGCGCGCGCGGCCTGAAACTCAACCACCCCGAGGCGGTGGCGCTGATCACGGCCGCCGTCATGGAGGGCGCACGCGACGGCAAGACCGTGGCACAGCTGATGAGCGAGGGCAAGACGGTGCTCGGGCGTGCGGATGTCATGGACGGCGTGGCCGAGATGATTCCCGACATTCAGATCGAGGCCACCTTCCCGGACGGCACCAAACTGGTGACCGTGCACCAACCCATCGTCTGATCGCACCTGCGCGCACCAATCCCGGCCTGCGCCTTTGCTTTTCATCGGAGCCGCCCCACCATGAAGCGTCCCATGCCCCTGCTCTTGCTGACGGCCGCGGCCGCCGCCCAGGCCCACGAAGGCCATGGCCTGCCTGGCGCCCATTGGCACGCCACCGATGTGGCGGGCTTCGTCATCGGTGCGGTCGCCATCGCGGCACTGCTGTGGTGGCGGGGGAAGAAGTGATGGTCCCCGGTGAACTGCTCACCGACGACGGCGAGCTCGAACTCAACCCCGGGCGCCGCACCCACACCGTGGTGGTGGAGAACTGCGGTGACCGCCCCATCCAGGTGGGCTCGCATTACCACTTCGCCGAGACCAATGGCGCCCTGCGCTTTGATCGCGATGCCGCGCGCGGCATGCGGTTGAATATCGCCTCGGGCACTGCCGTGCGCTTCGAACCCGGCCAGCAGCGCACGGTGGAGTTGGTGGACTACGCCGGCGACCGCGAGGTCTGGGGGTTCCGCGGTCTCGTACAAGGAAAACTGTGATGGCCACGATTGGCAAACGCGCCTACGCCGAGATGTACGGCCCCACCGTGGGTGACCGCGTCCGCCTGGCCGACACCGGTCTGGTGGTCGAGGTGGAGCAGGACCTGACGCTGCGCGCCGGCGGCTACGGTGAAGAGGTCAAGTTCGGCGGCGGCAAGACCATCCGCGACGGCATGGGCCAGAGCCAGCGCCGCAACGGCCCCGGAGCGGGTGACGCGGTGGACTGCGTGATCACCAATGCGCTGATCATCGACCACTGGGGCATCGTCAAGGCCGACATCGGCCTGCGCGGCCAGCGCATCTGCGGCATCGGCAAGGCCGGCAATCCGGATGTGCAGCCCGGCGTGGACATCGTCATCGGCCCAGGCACCGAGATCATCGCCGGCGAGGGCATGATCGTCACCGCCGGCGGCATCGACAGCCACATCCACTTCATCTGCCCGCAGCAGATCGAGGAGGCGTTGATGTCGGGCGTGACCACGATGCTCGGCGGCGGCACCGGCCCGGCCACGGGCACCTTCGCCACCACCTGCACCCCGGGGCCAGCCAATATCGCACGCATGCTGCAGGCCGCCGAGGCCTTCCCCATGAACCTGGGCTTCCTCGGCAAGGGCAACGCCAGTCGGCCCGAGGCGCTGCAGCAGCAGATCGAGGCCGGCGCCATCGGCATGAAGTTGCACGAGGATTGGGGCACCACGCCAAGTGCCATCGACTGCTGCCTGAGCGTGGCCGACGCCACCGACACGCAGGTCTCCATCCACTCCGACACGCTCAACGAGTCGGGCTTCGTCGAGGACACCATCGCCGCCACAAAGGGGCGCACGCTGTGCGCCTTCCACACCGAGGGTGCGGGCGGCGGGCATGCCCCGGACATCATGAAGGTGGTGGGTGAGGCGAACTTCCTGCCCAGCAGCACCAACCCCACCATGCCCTACACCGCCAACACGGTGGACGAGCACCTGGACATGCTGATGGTGTGCCACCACCTGGATGCCGCCATCGCCGAGGACCTGGCCTTTGCCGAGAGCCGCATCCGGCGCGAGACCATCGCCGCCGAGGACGTGCTGCACGACCTGGGGGCGATCAGCATGATGAGCAGCGACAGCCAGGCCATGGGCCGCGTGGGCGAGGTCATCATCCGCACCTGGCAGACGGCGCACAAGATGAAGGCGCAGCGCGGCGCCCTGCCCCAGGACGGTGCCCGGCATGACAACTTCCGCGTCAAACGCTACGTGGCCAAGTACACCGTCAATCCGGCGCTGGCCAACGGCATCGCCCACGAGGTGGGCAGCGTCGAGGTGGGCAAATGGGCCGACCTGGTGCTTTGGAAGCCTGCCTTCTTTGGCGTGAAGCCCTCGCTCATCCTCAAAGGTGGATTCATCGCTGCGGCGGCCATGGGTGACCCCAACGCAAGCATTCCCACGCCGCAACCGGTGCACTATCGGCCCATGTTCGGCAGCTTCGGTGGCGCGCTGAGCAACGGGTCCATCACCTTCGTCAGCGGTGCGGCGCTGGGTAACGGCGCGGCCACAGGCCTGGGCCTGCGCAAGACGCTGTCAGCCGTGACGGGCTGCAGAAAGGTGCGCAAACCCGACATGGTGCACAACAGCTACCTGCCGGTGATGGAAATCGATGCGCAGACCTACAGCGTACGCGCCGATGGTCAGTTGCTGACCTGCGAGCCGGCCGTGTCGCTGCCGATGGCGCAGCGCTACTTCTTGTTCTAGCCCCAGAAGGAAAGGAGCCGCCCGAAGGCGGCTTTGCAAGGGGCCGTTGTGTCAGGAGGCCCTGACGGGGGCCTTGAGTTCGCGCACCGTCTGCTCGGGCGGCATCGGCAGGGCGTCCACCGACTCACGCAGCGCTTTGCCCGGCTTGAAGTGCGGCACCAGCTTTTCGGGAATCGTCACCTGCGCGCCGCTGCGGGGGTTGCGCCCCACGCGCGGCGGCCGGCGGCTGATCGAAAAACTGCCAAACCCGCGGATCTCGATGCGGTGCCCGCGCGCCAGGGCGTCGGACATCGCATCGAGCATCGTCTTGACCGCGAACTCGGTGTCGCGCTGCGTGAGCTGCGCGAACCGCTCGGCCAGACGAAGCACCAGATCCGAACGGGTCATGGGCTTCAGCCGTTGCTGCTGGTGTCGAGCTTGGCGCGCAGCAGGGCGCCCAGGCTGGTGGTGCCGGCGTTCTCACGCTCGTTGCTCTGCGACAGGCGCTGCATGGCATCCTGCTGGTCCGCCACGTCCTTGGCCTTGATGGAGAGCTGGATCGAACGGGCCTTGCGGTCGACGTTGATGACCATCACAGACACCTCATCGCCTTCCTTGAGCACGTTTCGCGCATCCTCGACGCGGTCGCGGCTGATTTCGCTGGCACGCAGGTAGCCTGTGACTTCATCGGCCAACTGGATCTCGGCGCCACGCGGGTCCACCGTCTTGACCTTCCCTGCCACCACGGCGCCACGGTCGTTGACGGTGGTGAAGGTGGTGAACGGGTCGGTATCCAGCTGCTTGACGCCCAGGGAAATGCGCTCGCGCTCCACGTCGATGGCCAACACGATGGCCTCGACTTCCTGGCCTTTCTTGTAGTTGCGCACTGCGGCCTCGCCGGGCTCGTGCCAGGACAGGTCGGACAGGTGCACCAGGCCGTCAATGCCCTGAGCCAGGCCAATGAAGACGCCGAAGTCAGTGATCGACTTGACGGGGCCCTTGACGTGGTCACCGCGCTTGACGGTGGAGCTGAATTCTTCCCAGGGATTGGCCTTGCACTGCTTCATGCCCAGGCTGATGCGGCGCTTGTCTTCGTCGATCTCCAGCACCATGACCTCGGTCTCGTCGCCCAGCGACACAATCTTGGCAGGCGCCACGTTCTTGTTCGTCCAGTCCATCTCGGAGACGTGCACCAGGCCTTCGATGCCTGGCTCGATCTCGACGAACGCACCGTAGTCGGCGATGTTGGTGACCTTGCCGAACAGACGCGTGCCCGTGGGGTAACGGCGGGCCACGCCGTGCCACGGGTCGTCGCCCAGCTGCTTGATGCCCAGGCTGACGCGGTTCTTCTCGGCGTCGAACTTCAGCACCTTGGCGGTGAGCTCCTGGCCCACCTGCACCACCTCGCTGGGGTGGCGCACGCGGCGCCAGGCCATGTCGGTGATGTGCAGCAGGCCGTCGATGCCGCCGAGGTCGACGAACGCACCGTACTCGGTGATGTTCTTGACCACACCGTGGACGATGGCGCCTTCCTGCAGCGTTTCCAGCAGCTTGGCGCGCTCTTCGCCCATGGAGGCCTCGACCACCGCGCGGCGAGACAGCACCACGTTGTTGCGCTTGCGGTCGAGCTTGATGACCTTGAATTCCATGGTCTTGCCCTCGAAGGGCGACATGTCCTTCACCGGGCGGGTGTCCAGCAGCGAACCGGGCAGGAAGGCGCGGATGCCGTTGACCAGCACCGTCAGACCGCCCTTGACCTTGCCGCTGACCGTGCCGGTGACGAACTCGCCGGAATCCAGCGCGTTTTCCAGCGACAGCCACGAGGCCAGGCGCTTGGCCTTGTCACGCGACAGGATGGTGTCGCCATAGCCGTTCTCGACCGCGTCGATCGCCACTGAGACGTAGTCGCCGACCTGGACCTCGAGCTCGCCCTGGTCGTTCTTGAATTCCTCGATGGGCACGTAGGACTCGCTCTTGAGCCCCGCGTTGACGACGACGTGGTTGAAGTCGATGCGCACCACCTCGGCGGTGATGACCTCGCCCGTGCGCATCTCGCTGCGCTTCAGCGATTCCTCGAAGAGGGCGGCAAACGACTCTCCGCCAGCGGCGGCTTGGATTTCGGACATGTGGTTTCCTGCGCCGGCCCGATCAGGAGTGGTGAAAGCCGGCAGTGTGTGCAACAGGTGTTGCGGGGGTTGCGATGATGACGATCACCGGGCCCGGTGGCCTGACGGCCGGAAGGGGAGCCCGGTGGGCGGTGCGCCCTGCCTCCAGCGGCCAGCGCCTGCGCGCCAGCCCACTCTCAGAAGGGCCTGCGTTGGCTCCACCAGCCCAGCACGAGATCGACGGATTCGTCGATGCCCATGTCGGAATTGTCCAGAGCCAACGCATCTTCGGCGGGCTTCAGGGGTGACGCGCTGCGGACACGGTCCTGCTCGTCACGCCGCTCAAGGTCTGCGCGAAGGTCTTCAAGTCTAGCCTGAATACCCTTTGAAATCAATTGCTTATGCCGCCTGTGCGCACGCTGCGCGGCGCTGGCGGTGAGAAACACCTTGAGCGCCGCGTCCGGGAAGACCACGGTACCCATGTCGCGCCCGTCAGCCACCAGCCCGGGCAACCGCCTGAACGACAGCTGCAGGTCGTGCAGGGCCTGGCGCACGGCAGGATGGGCCGACACCTGGGAGGCCAGCAGGCCCCCGGCCTCGCTGCGCACTTCATCGGTGCGGTCCACGCCGTCCAGCAAGATGCAATCGCCCTCAAAGCGCAAGTCCAACCTGCGGCAGAGGGCCGCCACGGCGGCACCGTCCGTCAGGTCCACCCCCGCGCGCTGCGCCGCCACGCCCGCGGCGCGGTAGATGGCACCCGAGTCCAGCAGGTGGTAGCCCAGCGCCGCGGCCAATCGTCCCGCCAGCGTCCCCTTGCCTGAGGCCGAAGGGCCGTCCACCGCGATCACGGGCACCTCGACCAGCGGCGCCCGGGCCAGGGCGAACAGGGCCTCGAAGTAGTCCGGAAAGGTCTTGGCCACGCAGGCGGGCTCAAAGATGCGCATGGGCACCGCAGCGGGCGCGGCCAGCGGGTTGAACGCCGCCAGTGCCAGACACATCGCCATGCGGTGGTCATCGTAGGTGTGCACCGCGGCCGCCCGCCACTGCACTGGCGGGGCCACCTCGATGTAGTCCGGCCCCTCGGTCACCACCGCACCGGTCTTGCGCAGCTCGGTGGCCATGGCCGCGAGGCGGTCAGTCTCCTTGACACGCCAACTTGCGATGTTGGTCAGCCGCGTGGGGCCGTCGGCATACAACGCCATGACGGCCAGCGTCATGGCCGCATCAGGAATGTGGTTGCAATCCAGGGTCAGGGCCTTCAGCGGCCAGGCGCCGCGCTCCACTTCCAGCCAATTCGGCCCACTGCGTACCACGGCCCCCATGGCCTGCGCTGCCTCGACGAAGCGGAGGTCGCCCTGGATGGAGGCCGCGCCCACGCCTTCGATGCGTACCGGCGCCCCAGGCTGGGCTGCCAACGCCCCCAAGGCAATGAAATAGGAGGCCGAGGACGCGTCGCCTTCGACGTGCACATTCCCAGGCGTGCGGTAGGCGCTGCCCGCCGGCAGGGTGAAGCGCTGGAAGCCCTCACGCTGCACCGCAATGCCGAACTGCGCGAGCATGTTCAGCGTGATCTCGATGTAAGGCTTGGAGATCAGCTCGCCCGCCACCTCGATGGCCACGGGGGCATCTGCGGCCACCAGCGGCAGCGCCAACAGCAGCGCGGTGAGGAACTGGCTCGAGACATCGCCGCGCACGCGGATCGGCTGCGCCAGTCGCAAGAGCCCGCCGGCCTGCCCTTTCAGCCGCAGGGGCGGGTAGCCCTCCTGGCCCTCGCACACCACCTCGCAGCCCAGCGGGCGCAGCGCCTGCACCAGGTCGCCGATGGGGCGCTCGTGCATGCGGGCCACGCCCGACAGGCGGAAATCCCCGCCCTGGGTGGCGGCCAGCACCGCCAGCGCCGCCGTCAAGGGCCGCATCGCCGTGCCCGCGTTGCCAAGAAAGAGCTCGGCCTGGTGCACCTTCAGCCGCCCGCCCAGACCCGTGACATGCCACTCATCGCCACGGGACTCGATGCCGCAGCCCAGGGTGCGCAGCGCGTCCAGCATCACCCTCGTGTCGTCTGAGGCCAGCAGGTCATGGACGACCGTGGTGCCTTCGGCCAGGCCAGCCAGCAACAACACACGATTGGAGATGCTCTTGGAGCCGGGCAGGCGTACCTTGCCTGCCGCCGCATTCATGGGAGGGAGGTCGAGGAAGGGGATCGAATACATCGCTTGGTCTGCCCTCGGTGGCGCTGCTTGACTGAAAGGATGCTCAGGCCGCCTCGTCTGCGGGAGCAGAGCCTGAATAGTCGCCCGTGCCCGAGGCCATCCCGGCGCCCACCTCGGCGCCCACCTCGGCGCCCATCTCCGCCCCAATCACCGCCCCCATCCCGCAGCCCCCGCCGCCCATTCGCCAGGCGCCGCGCAAGGCCGATGGCGCGGCGATCTTGGCCATCAAGGCCTGGGCGTCACCTGCGATCATGGAGTGCTCGATCTCGGCCAGCGCCTGGCGAAAGCTGCCAGCCTGGGCCAGCACCTCGTCGCGGTTGGCCATCAGGATGTCGCGCCACATGGCAGGGTCGCCAGCGGCAATGCGCGTGAAGTCCCGGAAACCGGGGCCGGCCAGCTGCAGCGCCTGTGCACCGTGCGGCGGCTGCACCACCGCAGCCATGTAGGCAAAGGCCAGCAAGTGGGGCAGATGGCTGATGGCCGCAAACATGCGGTCGTGGTCCTCGGGCGTCATGTCGCTGACCACGGCGCCGACAGCCTGCCACAAGGCGCGGGCGCGCTGCGTGCGGGCGGGGTCGGTCTCAGCCAGGGGCGTGAGGATGACCCGGCAATTGCGATACAGCCCGATCTCGGCGGCGTCCACCCCCGCACGCTCCTTGCCGGCGATGGGGTGGGCGGGCACGAACCCCGCCACCTGAGGCCCCAGAGCGGCCCGCGCCGCGGCCGCCACATCGCGCTTGGTACTGCCCACGTCCATGCACAGGGCCTCGGGCGCCAGCGTGGAACGTATCGCGTCCAGCACTTCGCAGGTAGAGGCCACGGGCACCGACAGCAGCACCACGTCAGCCCTACGCGCGGCATCAGCAGCGCTGGCACAGGCCTCGTCGATCACGCCCAGTTCCACCGCCCGGCGACTCGAGGCTGGCGAGCGGCTGTAGCCTGCGACGTGCCGCACCAGCCCGGCGTGTCGCAGGGCCAGCGCAAAACTGCCCCCCATCAGCCCGCAGCCGATGATGCCCAGCCGCTCGATCATGTTCAGTGGACGTCGACGGGGTAAGTGCCCAGCACCTTGAAGAAAGCGCAGGTGCTGCGCAACTCTTCCATCGCCGTGGCCACCCGCGGGTCGTCCGGATGGCCCGCAACGTCGATGTAGAAGTAGTACTCCCACTGGCCTGAACGCGCGGGCCGGGACTCGAAACGCGTCATCGACACGCCGTGCACCTTCAGCGGCACCAGCATGTCGTGCACCGCACCGGGCTGGTTGGGCACCGACACCACGAGGCTGGTGCAGTCGTTGCCGCTGGCGCCAGGCGCCGGGCTGCGCTGCGGCAGCGCCACGATAGCGAAGCGTGTGCGGTTGTGCGCGTCATCCTGGATGGCCGGGGCCACCACATGCAGCCCGAACTCGGTGGCCGCACGCTCACTGGCGATGGCCGCCAGTGAGTCGTCCAGCGCCGCCAGCCGCGCGCCCTCCGCATTGCTGGCCACGGGCCGCCGTTCAGCTAGCGGCAGATGCAGCGACAGCCAGGCCTGGCACTGCGCCAGGGCCTGCGGGTGGGCCAGCACCGCGGTGATGCCCTCCCGGGACGCGCTGGTGCGCATCAGGTTGTGGCGCACCAGCAGGCTGGTCTCGCCCACGATGGTCAACGGGGTGTGCAGGAACAGGTCCAGCGACCGCGCCACCACACCCTCGGTGGAGTTCTCCACCGGCACCACACCGAAATCCGCCGCCCCGGCACTGGCCGCGCGAAACACCTCGTCGATGCTGGCGCAGGGCACGCGCTCGATCGAGGAACCGAAGTAGCCCAACGCCGCCTGCTCGCTGAAAGTGCCGGCAGGCCCGAGGTAAGCCACACGCGAAACGCTCTCCAGCGATCGGCAGGCCGACATCACCTCGCGCCAGATGGGCGCGACGCTGACGTTCTTCAGCGGGCCGGTGTTGTCACGCTTGAGCGCCTCGATGACCTGCGCCTCACGCTCGGGCCGGAACACGGGCGAGCCTTCCCGGTTCTTGATCTCGCCCACCTCCAAGGCCAACCCGGCACGGCGGTTCAGCAGCGCCAGCAGTTCACGGTCAATGGCGTCGATCTGCTCGCGCAGCGCCAGCAAGGCGCGGGTCGTCATCAGGCCGCATCCCCGGCATTGCGCTCGGCATCTGCCTCGTCATCGCTGCCGGCGTCGTTTTCGACGATGCGCTGCAGGCCGCTCAGCTTGGAGCCGGCGTCCAGCGCAATCAGCGTCACGCCTTGCGTGGCGCGCCCCAGCTCGCGGATCTCGCTGACCCGGGTGCGCACCAGCACTCCCTTGTCCGTGATCAACATGATCTCATCGGCCGGGCGCACCAGCGTGGCCGCCACCACCTTGCCGTTGCGATCGCTTTGCTGGATGGCAATCATGCCCTTGGTGCCGCGGCCATGGCGCGTGTATTCCCCGATGCTGGTGCGCTTGCCGAAACCGTTTTCGGTCGCCGTCAAGACACTCTGGGTCTCGTCCTCGGCCACCAGCATGGCGATCACGCTCTGGCCGTCCTCCAGCATCATGCCGCGCACGCCACGCGCCTGGCGGCCCATCGGCCGCACATCGTCCTCGTCAAAGCGCACCGCCTTGCCACCATCGGAGAACAACATCACGTCGTGCTTGCCGTCGGTGAGTGCTGCCCCGATCAGGTAGTCACCCTCGTCCAGATCAACAGCGATGATGCCGGCCTTGCGCGGGTTGCTGAACTCGTCCAGCGCCGTCTTCTTCACGGTGCCCAGCGCGGTGGACATGAAGACGTAGTGGTCTGCCGGGAAGCTGCGGAACTCGCCCGTCAGGGGCAGGACGACGGTGATCTTCTCGCTGGGTTGCAACGGGAACATGTTGACGATGGGCTTGCCGCGGCTGGCGCGCCCGCCCTGCGGCACCTCCCACACCTTCAGCCAGTACACCCGGCCGCGGTCGCTGAAGCACAGGATCCAGTCGTGGGTGTTGGCGATGAAGAGCTGGTCGACCCAATCGTCTTCCTTGGTCTGCGTGGCCTGCTTGCCGCGGCCGCCCCGGCGCTGCGCGCGGTATTCAGCCAGCGGCTGGCTCTTGAAGTAGCCTGTGTGGCTGAGCGTGACCACCATGTCGGTGGGGGTGATCAGGTCCTCGGTGCCCAACTCCTGCACGTTGTGCTCGATGGTGCTGCGGCGCGCGCCCACCTTGGTCTGGCCGAACTCCTGGCGCACATCCGTGAGTTCCTCGCGAATGATGGTGGTCACGCGGTCCGGCTTGGACAGCACGTCCAGCAGGTCGGAGATCTCGGCCATCACCTCCTTGTACTCGCCAATGATCTTGTCCTGCTCCAGGCCCGTCAGGCGTTGCAGGCGCATCTGCAGGATTTCCTGCGCCTGGTCGTCCGACAGGCGGTACAGACCCTCGGGCTGCATGCCGTAGCTGGCGGGCAGCCCCTCGGGGCGGTAAGCCCCCCGGCCGCCCGGCGTGTCGGCTTCGGCACGCGCCAGCATCTCACGCACCAGCGACGAATCCCAGCTCTTGGCCATCAACGCCGCCTTGGCCACGGGCGGCGTGGGTGAGGTCTTGATGATCTCGATGAACTCATCGATATTGGCCAGCGCCACGGCCAGGCCTTCGAGCACATGACCTCGTTCACGCGCCTTGCGCAGCTCGAACACGGTGCGCCGCGTCACCACCTCGCGCCGGTGCTCCAGGAAGATTTCCAGCAGCTGGCGCAGGTTGCACAACTTGGGCTGACCATCGATCAGCGCCACCATGTTGATGCCGAAGGTGTCCTGCAACTGCGTCTGCTTGTACAGGTTGTTCAGCACCACCTCGGGCACTTCGCCGCGCTTGAGCTCGATCACCACCCGCATGCCGGACTTGTCGCTCTCGTCCTGGATGTGGCTGATGCCATCGATCTTCTTTTCGTGGACGAGCTCGGCGATGCGCTCGAGCAGCGTCTTCTTGTTCACCTGGTAGGGAATCTCGTCGACGATGATGGCTTGGCGCTGACCACGGTCAATGTCCTCGAAGTGGCAGCGCGCGCGCATCACCACCTTGCCCCGACCGGTGCGGTAGCCCTCGCGCACGCCATTCAGGCCGTAGATGATGCCGGCGGTGGGGAAGTCAGGCGCCGGGATGATCTCCATCAGCTCTTCGATGGTGGCCTCAGGCGCCTTCAAGAGGTGCAGGCAGGCGTCCACCACTTCGTTCAGGTTGTGCGGCGGAATGTTCGTGGCCATGCCCACGGCAATGCCGGCCGAGCCGTTGACCAGCAGGTTGGGCAGCCGGGTAGGCAGCACCAGCGGCTCTTTCTCCGAGCCGTCGTAGTTGGGGCCGAAGTCCACCGTTTCCTTGTCCAAGTCGGCCAGCATCTCGTGGGCGATCTTGGACAAGCGAATCTCGGTGTAGCGCATGGCCGCAGCGTTGTCGCCGTCCACAGAGCCGAAGTTGCCCTGCCCGTCCACCAGCATGTGGCGCAGCGAGAAGTCCTGGGCCATGCGCACGATGGTGTCGTACACCGCGGTGTCGCCGTGCGGGTGGTACTTGCCGATGACGTCGCCCACGATGCGGGCCGACTTCTTGTAGGGCCGGTTCCAGTCGTTGTTCAGCTCGTGCATGGCGAACAACACGCGCCGGTGCACGGGTTTGAGTCCGTCGCGGGCATCGGGAAGTGCGCGCCCTACGATCACGCTCATGGCGTAGTCGAGGTAGGACCGCCGCATCTCCTCCTCGAGACTGATGGGCAACGTTTCCTTGGCGAACTGGGTCATGCGGGCCAGCCTGGACGGCTGCAGTGGACGATCGAAACGAGGATGAAGAGCCCTCCATCCCACAGACTCTCCAGTTGCAGGAAAGCCACGCCCATTCTAAGCCGCGAGGGTGTGTAGCGAAGGCGCAACATCTGTGCAAACGCCGCTGTGCTGAGGCAGCTAAAGAGAGGACTTGCAAGGCAAAGCGCCCGAACCCCTATGGCACAATCAAGTGGTCGGGGTAAACACCCGCCGCGTGGCTGGGCTTGGCCTAGCACAATGGGCTTCCGATTTGAACGTTTCGCAGGCAACTGCGGCATTCCTAGAGAGGAGAAACATGAAGAAACTGAACAAGGTAGCCGTGCTCTTCGCATCGGCTGCGCTTGCCGTGCCCATGGCCGCGTTTGCCCAGGCCAAGAGCAACGACAACTGGCGTGCCGCAGACGGCACCACCTGGAGAAACAGCACGAACCTGTGCTGGCGTGATGGCACCTGGACGCCTGCCACGGCAGATGCTTCCTGCGACGGTGCGCTGCAACCGCCGGCCCCGGCACCGCGTGTGGCGCCTCCGCCACCTCCGCCGCCGCCGCCTCCGCCGCCCCCTCCTCCGCCGCCCCCTCCCCCGCCGCCCCCGCCGCCGGCCCCTCCACCGCCGCCCCCGCCAGCACCTCCGCCGCCCCCGCCTGCTGCGCCGGCCGCTGAGAAGGTGACCTTCGCTGCAGATGCTTTCTTCGATTTCGGCAAGTCGGTGCTCAAGCCTGAAGCTCAGGCCAAGTTGACCGATCTGGTGTCCAAGACCAAGAGCGTCAACCTCGAAGTGATCATCGCCGTGGGCCACACGGACGCCGTGGGCGGCGACGCTTACAACCAGAAGCTGTCAATCGCTCGTTCCGAAGCGGTCAAGGCGTTCCTGGTCAAGGCAGGTGTCGAGAAGAACCGGGTCTATACCGAGGGCAAGGGCGAGAAGTCGCCTGTAGCCGACAACAAGACCGCTGAAGGCCGCGCGAAGAACCGTCGCGTTGAAGTCGAGGTGGTGGGCACCCGCTCCACGAGGTAAACCCCTTGTACTGCTGGGGTCTGAAGGCCCCTCAGTCTGAACCCCGCTTCGGCGGGGTTTTTCGTTTCTGAAAGCACAATCTCAGGCCATGACCAACGTCGACCCTCAAGAACTGGCCAAGTTCAGTGAACTGGCTCACCGCTGGTGGGATCCGGACAGCGAGTTCCGCCCCCTGCACCAGATCAATCCACTGCGCCTGGAGTGGATCGACGCACTGGCGCACCTGAAAGGACAACGCACGCTGGACGTGGGCTGCGGTGGCGGCATCTTGGCCGAAGCCATGGCCCGGCGAGCGGCCCACGTCACGGGCATCGACCTGGCCACCCGCCCACTGGGCGTGGCCCGACTGCACGCGATGGAAGCGGGCGTGGAGAACATCGAATACCGCGAGATCGCGGCCGAAGCGCTGGCGGCCGAGGCCCCCAGGCGCTTCGATATCGTGACCTGCATGGAGATGTTGGAACATGTACCCGACCCCTCCTCCGTGGTACGCGCCTGCGCCACGCTGGTGCGGCCCGGTGGCTGGGTGTTCTTCTCGACCTTGAACCGCAACCCCAAGTCCTTCCTGTTTGCCATCATCGGCGCCGAGTACGTGCTGCGCCTGCTGCCCAAGGGCACGCACGAGTACGCCCGGTTCATTCGCCCCAGCGAACTGGCGCGCTGGGCACGAGACGCCGGCCTGACGCTGGAAGGCAGCAAGGGCATGGAATACAACCCACTGACCCGGCGCTACTGGTTGTCTGGCGACACCAGCGTGAACTACCTGCTGGCGTGCCGGCGGCCCGCATGAAGCGCGCCGTGGGAACCGTGCTGTTCGACCTGGACGGCACCCTGGTGGACAGCGCTCCCGACCTGGCCAGCGCCGCCAACGCATTGCTGCAAGAGCATGGTCGCGCTGCCCTGCCCTATGAGCAACTACGGCCCATGGCGGGGGCGGGCGCGCGTGGCATGGTGGGCGTGGCCTTTGGTGTCAAGCCTGCCGACCCGCCGTACGAAGACCTGAAAGCCCGGTTTCTTACGCTGTACGCGCAGCGTCTGCTGGTGCACACCACGGTGTTTGACGGCATCTGGCCGGTGCTGCACCTGCTGGAACACCGGGGCCTGGGCTGGGGCATCGTCACCAACAAGGCCCACCACCTCGCCCTGGCGGTGACCCAAGGGCTTGGCTTGCACAGCCGCGCCGGCGTGCTGATTGGCGGCGACAGCACGCCGCACACCAAACCCCACCCGGAGCCGCTGTTTGAGGCCTGCCGGCGCCTGCAGGCCGACCCGGCCACCTGCGCCTATGTGGGCGATGACCTGCGCGACATCCAGGCCGGCCGGGCTGCGGGCATGGCCACGCTGGCGGCCGGCTGGGGCTACCTCGGCCAGGGTGAGCCCATTCATGAGTGGGGTGCGGATTCTCTGCTCGCGCAGCCCGACGGCCTCTTGCAATGGCTGGACTTGCCCTAAGATGTGACGTTCAGGGGCCGACCTGGTTTCGACGTGGGTACGGCGTCGGTTCAGGGCATGCCGAGCACCAGTACGCTCGTAAATCCACTGGAAACAAAGTAACTGCGAACGACGAACGTTTCGCCCTCGCCGCTTAACACCGGTGAGCCTCTCAACGGCAGGCCGATGGGCCGGGTTTGAAGACCGCAAGGTCCGATAGCTGAGAGGTCATTCACATCGGCTGGTCGGCCATCGGGTCACTCGGTGGTCGACAAGATCAAGTGACTGGCACCTTGCGCAGCGTGCCGCTGCGCGGCGCAAGGGGTGAGATCCAAATCAGACGGCTACGCATGTAGAACTGGCCGGCAAAGGCTTGCGGACGCGGGTTCGATTCCCGCCGGCTCCACCAAGTACCAAGGGCCCAGAGACCTCTCTGGGCCCTTTTTTTGCCTGTTCCCAGGGGGAAAGAGGGTCCTGCCTCCGGACTGCTGCGAGCGCCGTGCCGCCGAATTCAGCCGTTTGCGGCGCCGAGAGTCTCTCTGTTCTCTGCCTGGCTCAGGACTGTCCCGAGGCGACACCTAGGATTCATGCGGGTTTCCGGGCGGTGAGTGCAGGTCGAAGGCTGGGTAGGTGCGCGGAATCGCACATCGGCGAAGAAGCCGCTTTCGGCCACAACTTTCCAAACTCCACCGGCTGCTTCGGGCATCCTCATCTGCCTGCAAAGAATTCTGCGATCTGTTCGGCGACCCATAGCGGGAGGGTGGTCGTCGGGACATGGCCGGCTCCGTCGGCGATCACCAGCTTGGCGTTCGGTAGCGCAGCAGCCAGATGCAATGCCGCAGCCGTCGGAGCGATCGCGTCTTGGCAATCGTCGACCACAAGCTGCGCGTCTTCGGCTATCGCAATCTGCTGGTCTGCGACGGCGCCGCGATGCCGGCCAACCCCGGCGTCAACCCTTCGCTGACGATCACTGCACTGGCCGAGCACGCCATGGCGCAGATCGCGCCCGTAACGGCGCCGCAATCGCAAGCCACGGAGCTCGCCGCCATCGCGATGATCGGTCGGATCGCTGATGCCACTGGCATCCGCCCGCGCGTGCGCTCAGCCTGATGGTCAGTCCTGTGTGGTTCATGGCGCAAGTGCTACGGCGGCTGTTCCCCGGCCATGAGGCGGCGGGCAGAATCGATCCCAAGAAGAGCCACAGAGCGACAACAACCCAGTCGGTAACATTTACTGGTGAGGCAACACGGGCCGTGGAAGATGTTGTCGCCCAGCACCAGCGCACAGGGCCGCCCGCCGACGGCTACCCGACTGCAACCAGCGGCCGAAGTTGCGCCGGCCCCGTCTCGGTTTCGCTTTCAAAGGCCACGTCACCAGCCTCCTCATCAAATGAAGGCACGGCCCGCTCGGCATGTACCGGCGTGAAGGTGTTCTTGAACATCGTGACAAAGGGCACGAACTGCACCTGCAAGCCCGTGTCAAAGGCGCGACTGAGTTGCAACAGGGTATGCAAGCTGTAGCGTCCGTAGCTTGGATCTTCCAGGCGCGACACCACGTGCTGCCTGGTGCCCATGCGTTGCGCCAGTTCGGCCTGCGTCCACCCGCGCTGCATGCGGATGGCGCGAATCTGGTGCGCCAACGCCGCGGCCACTTCTGCCTGGACGTAGGCGTCCCGCTCGTCCAGGCTGCTACTGAGCCGGCGGAAAGACTTCTCCATTGACTTGGACAGGAGTTGTCGTGGCCAAGCGGTGACGGATGTCTGCAACGCGGCGGTGTGCGGACGCAATGGCTTCAGCTGGCGCATAGACACGGCCTTTGTGGTGGCAGATGAGGACGATGACAAAGGCCTCTTCGGCGTCGTCGAAGAAGCCAAGGGCCCGCTCCTGGCGATTGAACGCTTGATAGCGGATTTCATACAGGGGGTCTTCATTCTTCAGCTTCCTTCCGTGAGGCTCGTCCCACTGTGACTTGGGCGATACCGCCAAGTGAGCAACTGCCCGCTCGAACTTCGCCCGGCCATAGCGGTCATAGCTGTCGATGGTCTTCTGCACGTCGTTTCTACCGCTGGCGCTGACGTACGCGCGAAATCGCCAAACCATGATACCAATTTTGTGATGCGACGATCGCCCCTACTCTACGCACCCATCGGGCGTTCGACCACTCCCCCAAGGCTGGACCCGCCACCCTCAAAAGGGGTGTGTGACCACGTGCGACCCCGATGCAAGACACCCAACAGCCCCGCTGGCCTCGCAGGCCTCGCCGGCCTGGGTCAGTACGCCCTCTCCCTTACCACCTGCATCAAATACCGCCCATACCCGTTCTTCAGCATGGGCTGGGCCTGGCGCTCCAGTTGCTCCGCGCTGATCCAGCCGGCGCGGAAGGCCACTTCCTCGGGGCAGGCCACCTTCAGGCCCTGGCGCTTTTCCAGGGTGGCGATGAACTGCCCCGCCTCCATCAGGCTGTCGTGCGTGCCGGTGTCCAGCCAGGCGTAGCCGCGGCCCATGATCTCCACGCTCAGCTGCTGCTGGTGCAGGTAGCGCTCGTTCACGGTGGTGATCTCGAGCTCCCCGCGGGCTGAAGGTTTGATGTCGGCGGCGATGTCGCACACCTGCTGGTCGTAGAAGTACAGGCCCGTGACGGCGTAGTTGCTTTTGGGCGCCTTGGGCTTTTCCTCGATGCTGAGTGCTCGCTTCTTGGCATCGAACTCCACCACGCCGTAGCGCTCGGGGTCGTGCACGTGATGGGCAAAGACCGTGGCGTCCGCGTCACGCGCGGCCGCGCGCTTGAGCATGGGCTGCAGGTCGTGGCCGTGGAAGATGTTGTCGCCCAGCACCAGCGCGCTGGGTTGGCCGCCCACGAAGCCCTTGCCCAGAATGAAGGCCTGCGCCAGACCGTCGGGGCTGGGCTGCACGCAGTAGCTCAGGTTCAAGCCCCACTGCGCACCGTCGCCCAGCAGGTGCTCGAAGCGCGGCGTGTCCTGCGGCGTGCTGATGATCAGGATGTCTCGGATGCCGGCCAGCATCAGCGTGGTCAGCGGGTAGTACACCATCGGCTTGTCGTACACCGGCAGCAACTGCTTGCTCATGGCCAGCGTGGCCGGGTGGAGCCGGGTGCCGGAGCCCCCGGCGAGGATGATGCCTTTGCGGTTGATCATGGTCTGTCCATCAGAGCTGGAGTGAGGGACACCCTTGTCTGGCCTCACGACCTGCCATACGTGTCTTCAAACCGCACGATGTCGTCCCCGCCCAGGTAGCTGCCGGACTGCACCACGTTGATCTCCAGCCACACCTTGCCCGGGTTGGTCAGATGATGCGCCTCGCCCAGGGGGATGTAGGTGCTCTGGTTCTCGGTCAGCAGCAGCTTCTTGTCGCCGCACGTCACCTCGGCCGTGCCCTTGACGACGATCCAGCGCTCCGCCCGGTGGTGGTGCTTCTGCAGACTCAAGCTAGCACCGGGCCTCACGCCGATGCGCTTGACCTGAAAGCGCTCACCCGTGTCGATGCTGTCGTACAAGCCCCTAGGGCGGTGCACCTTGCGGTGGGCGCTGTGTTCCTCCCGCTTCTGAAGCTGCAAGGCCTGCACGATGGCCTTGACCTCCTGGCTGCGTGCGCGGTCGCTCACCAGCACGGCGTCGGCGGTTTCCACCACCACCACGTCCTGCAGGCCGATCACCCCCACCAGGCGGTGCGTGGCGTGCACCAGCGTGCGCTGGCTGTCGTGCAGCAGCACGTCGCCCGTGGCGGCGTTGCCTTGGGCGTCCTGCGGGGCCACCTGCCACACGGTGTCCCAGGCACCCAGGTCGTTCCAGCCCGCGTCCAGCGGCACCATGCGGATGTCCACCCCGCTGCCCGGGCACCGCTCCAGCACGGCGTAGTCCACCGACTCGGCCGGCACGGCCTCGAAGGCCGCCTTGCCGGGGCGCACGAACAGGGCGTCGGTGCTGCGGCCCTCGAAGGCGGCGCGCGTGGCCGCCAGGATGTCCGGGCGGAAGCGCTCCAGCGCCTGCAGCCAGGTGCTGGCGCGCAGCACGAAGATGCCGCCGTTCCAGAAGTAGCCGCCCTCGGCGAGATAGGCGGCCGCGGTGGCGGCGTCGGGCTTCTCGACGAAGCGTTGGACTGGGCGGGCCTGGAGCTGCAAGTCTTGCGCAGCCTCGTGGGCCGCAGTGTCTTCCGCTGCGCTGGCTTGCTGGCCTGCGCCCGCCTGGATGTAGCCGTAGCCTGTCTCGGGCCGGTCGGGCGTGATGCCCAGGATCACCACCGTACCCTGCGCGGCCTGCTGCACGGCGCGCTCCAGCGCGGCGGTGAAGGCGGCAGGATTCGTGACCGTCTGGTCAGCGGGCGTGATCACCAGCACAGGGTCGGCCCCGTCAAGAGCGGCTTGCAGTGCGGCCAGCGTTACGGCTGGCGCGGTGTTGCGCCCGGCCGGCTCCAGCATCAAGGCCGCAGGGGTGCAGCCGGCCTCGCGCAGTTGGTCCAGGATCAGGAAGCGGTGCGCCTCGTTGCCCACCACGACGGGCGCGGCCGCGCCCTTCAGCGCCATCAGCCGCTGCGCCGCCTGCTGCAGCAAGCTGCTGTTGCCTTGCAGCACCAGAAACTGCTTGGGATAGCCCGCCCGCGACAGCGGCCACAGCCGCGTGCCCGAGCCGCCAGCCATGATGACGGGTTGCAAGTGCACGTGGATCATTGGCGGCGGGAACTTTCGTTTCGAAGAAACCACCCGTAAGCATCTCGCAGCCCGATTTCCAGCGATATGCCCGCCCGCCACCCCAGCGCCGCCAAGCGTGACACATCCATCAGCTTGCGCGGCGTGCCGTCGGGTTTGGTGCTGTCCCACACCAGCTGGCCGGTGAAGCCTGTTACCCGCGCGATGGTTTCGGCCAGCTCGCGGATGGTGCAGTCCACCCCAGTGCCCACGTTGATGTGGCTGAGCATGGGCTGGGTGTGGGCCTGGTACACCTCCAGCGGCAACTCCATCACGTGCACGCTGGCCGCGGCCATGTCGTCCACGTGCAGGAACTCACGCATGGGCGTGCCGCTCCCCCAGATGGTGACCTCCTTCGCCCCCGCCTGCACCGCCTCATGAAAGCGCCGCAGCAGCGCCGGGATCACATGGCTGTTCTCGGGGTGGAAGTTGTCGCCCGGGCCGTAGAGGTTGGTGGGCATCACGCTGCGGTAATCCCGTCCGTGCTGGCGGTTGAAGCTCTCGCACAGCTTGATGCCGGCAATCTTGGCCACGGCGTAGGGCTCGTTGGTGCTCTCCAGCGTGCCCGTCAGCAGCGCGTCCTCGCGCATGGGCTGCGGGGCCATGCGCGGGTAGATGCAGCTGGAGCCCAGGAACAGCAGGCGTTGTACGCCGGCCGCGTGGGCCGCGCCAATGACGTTGCACTCCATCAGCAGGTTGTCCAGGATGAAGTCGGCCGGGTAGGTGTTGTTGGCATGGATGCCGCCCACCTTGGCTGCGGCCAGCACCACCACGTCAATGTATTGGCGCGCAAAGAAGGCCCGCACAGCGGCCTGGTCCGTCAGGTCAAGTTCCGCGTGCGTAGCGGTGACGATGTTCTTGTAGCCCAGTGCTTGCAGCCGCCGCACGATGGCACTGCCCACCATGCCGCGGTGGCCGGCGACGTAGATGGTGTCGTTCAGGTTCGAGGCCATATGGTTTCAGGCGGTTTGCGTCAGATTTTCAACATCGGCGATCAGACCCTGCAACAGGCCGACCCGGGCCAGGTTGGCCAAATGCTCAGGTGGCATGGTCGCCCCCCTTCAGCAGGGAAATGACCGACTGCGCCAGCACCTTGTTGACAAAGGAATCAGGCTCAGCGCGGCGGAACATGAATTCCTTCAAGGTGTAGCAGGTGGGGTTGACCTTGCGGCCCAAAGCCTGCTCGGCGGGTTGCAGATACTGCAGTACCTCGGCCAAGCTCAAGTCCACGCCCACCAGCATCACATCCACATCACTGTCCGAGGTGTCTTGCTGCTTGGCCACGGAGCCGTAAATCCAGGCGTGGGCCAGTTTGTT
>JBAXYD010000020.1:0-72877 GCA_037127635.1 Betaproteobacteria bacterium
GGGGGCACCCCCATCTCCGGGGCCACTGCCAGCACCCTGGTGCTGACCCAGGCCCAGGTGGGCAAGGCCATCACCGTCACCGCACGCTACACCGACAACTTCGGCCAGGCCGAGAGCGTCGCCAGCAGCGCCACCACCGCCGTGGCCAACGTCAACGACGTGCCCACCGGGGCGGTGACCATCACCGGCACCGCCATGCAGGGCAAGACGCTGACCGCGGCCAACAGCCTGGCGGACGTGGACGGCATTCCCACCACGGGCAGCGGCGCCATCGCCTACCAGTGGAGTGCCGGGGGCACCCCCATCTCCGGGGCCACTGCCAGCACCCTGGTGCTGACCCAGGCCCAGGTGGGCAAGGCCATCACCGTCACCGCACGCTACACCGACAACTTCGACCAGGCCGAGAGCGTGACGAGCACCGCCACGGGGGCCGTGGCCAACGTCAACGACGCGCCCACCGGGGCGGTGACCATCACCGGCACCGCCACCCAGGGCAAGACGCTGACCGCAGCCAACACCCTGGCGGACGTGGACGGCATTCCCACAACGGGCACCGGCGCCATCGCCTACCAGTGGAGTGCGGGGGGCACCCCCATCTCCGGGGCCACTGCCAGCACCCTGGTGCTGACCCAGGCCCAGGTGGGCAAGGCCATCACCGTCACCGCACGCTACACCGACAACTTCGGCCAGGCCGAGAGCGTGACGAGCACCGCCACGGGGGCCGTGGTCAACATCGACGACGAAGCCACGGGCACGCTGAGCGTGACGGGAACTGCTGCCGAGGGCGGGCAGCTGACAGCCAACCTCACCAACGTGGCCGATGCAGACGGCGCCACCACCACCGCGTACCGCTGGCAGCAGCAGGTGGCGGGCAACTGGGTCAACCTCTCAGGCGCCAACGCGGCTGCGCTGACCATCCCGAGCGACCAGAGCCTGGTGGGCAAGACCGTGCGCGTGGTGGCCACCACCACCGACATCCTGGCCGGAACCACGGAGTTTGCAGGCGCAGGGCGGGTCATCGCCAACGTCAACGACGCCCCCACGGGCAGCGTCTCCATCGCCGGGACGGCCAGGGACGGCAGCACGCTCACCGCAGTGACATCGACATTGGCTGACCCTGATGGGATCGGAACCCTCACCTACCAGTGGCTGCTGGGGGTGGCCCCAATCTCGGGCGCAACGGGCACCACCCTGGCCGTCAGCGAGTCGATGGTCGGCAAGAAGATCAGCGTGGTGGTGAGCTACAAGGATGTCTGGGGAACCAACGAGAGCATCACCAGCGCAGCGACCGCGGCAGTCACGCCGCAGGCGCCCAAGTCCCTGACAGGCACCGCAGGCCAGGACACGCTGTCTGGCGGCAGCGGTGACGACACCCTGAACGGCCTGGCAGGCCATGACAGCCTGAAGGGCGGTGCGGGGGCGGATTCCCTGGTGGGAGGTGCGGGTGCGGACACACTGGACGGCGGCACAGGCGCGGACACCATGGTCGGCGGGGCCGACAACGATCTGTACCTGGTGGACAGCGCCCTCGACGTGGTGGTGGAGAGCGCCAATGGCGGCACCGCAGACCGGGTGGAAGCCAGCCTGAGCTACACCTTGAGTGCCGAGGTCGAGATCCTGGTGCTCGTCGGCTCACTCGGCCTGCAAGGAACAGGCAACGGCTCGAACAACCAGATCATCGGCAGCACGGGTGCTGACAGCCTTACCGGTTTGGGTGGCAATGACACACTGATCGGCAACGCGGGCAACGACACGCTGGATGGCGGCCTGGGATCGGATTCGATGCTGGGCGGCGCCGGCAACGACACGTACTTCGTGGGCAATTCCACAGACGCGGTGGTGGAACTCGCCAACGAGGGCGTCGATATCGTCAACGCCAGCGCCTCCTACGCCTTGTCGGCCTTCGTGGAGAACCTTGTCCTGACCGGGGCGGCTGACCTCGCAGGCACCGGCAACGACCTTGCCAACCTGCTGACCGGGAACGCAGGTGCCAACCGCCTGACGGGGGGCGCCGGTGCCGACACGCTGATCGGGGGCGCGGGCAACGACACCTTGATCGGGGGCGCTGGCGCAGACCGACTCGAAGGTGGAGCCGGCGCCGACACCTTCCTCTTCTCCAGAGGCGAGGGGCGGGACACGATCGTGGATTTCGTCAAGGGCAGCGACAAGATCTGGCTGAGTGCTGCGTCGTTCGGCCTGAAGGCCACAAGCCCGTTCCAGTTGGTGGTCAACGGGCCGGTCAAAGGAACCGGGCCCGTGTTCTTGTATGACACCAGCACAGGCAACCTCAGTTTTGACGCGGACGGCACCGGCACAGCGTTCCAGGTGGAACTGATCGCCGTGCTGACCAACAAGGCGGGCATCGCGGTGAGCGACCTCGGCTTCGGGCCGTAGGCACGGCAAGGCCGGCCTGACTGCGTCTGGCTCGGCGGGCGCCGCAGGCCGCCTGCCGCGGCAGTTCCAACGGTCCGGGATGGACAGGTTCGATAGCCGCGCCGCTGCAGTGCTTGCCCGCCCTGGTACCGATGCCATTGCCTTGCGCATCCCGTCGCCCCCGCGCATTCCGCGCGGTTATGGTGCCGCCACAGGCTTTCATTGGCACACATGGGGCGACGCCCTCTACGCTGCGGAGGGGTTGAGTCAGCCTCCTTCAGCTTCCTCGGCTGCTGGCTCCTCCTTTGCCCATGCCCAACCCAGCCGTGAGCACAGCCATCACTCCTCTCGCGAACAAAGTCTCGAGCCCGCGCCGCGCCGCCGCGCCGGCCACGCCCCTCGGCCTGGGCATCGACGCCGGCGGCACGCAGACGCGCTGGGCGCTGGCCTCGCCGGCGGGCGAAATCGTGGCCGAAGGGCAGGTGGCGGGCTTGAGCGCGGTGCAGATGGGCACACGCAGCGGGCAGCAGGCGCTGCGCGAGGGCTTTGCCGAGTTGGCCGCGCAGGTGCTGGAGGTGGGCCGTCCGGGGGTGGTGCGCGCGGGGCTGACCGGCTTTGGTGGCGCCTCGGTCGAGTTGTGCGATCTGATCGGCACACCTTTGGGAGTGCCGACCCGCCGCGTGGCGCTCAGCACCGACCTCGAAGTAGCCTACCTGGACGTCTTCGAGCCCGGCGAGGGCTATCTGGTCTATGCCGGCACGGGCTCCATTGGCGGCTTTCTGGGCGAGGACGGTGCTTTCGAACGGGTGGGCGGCCGCGGCGGCCTGCTGGACGATGGGGGCAGCGGCTACTGGATCGCGCGCGAGGCCCTGCGCGTGATCTGGCGCGCGGAAGACGAGTCGCCCGGCGTTTGGCAAGGCTCAGCCCTGGCGCGGGAAGTGCTGGAGCACGTGGGCGGCAGCGACTGGGCGCACACGCGCCGCTTCCTCTACGGCGTGGACCGCGGCGAAATGGGCCGGCTGGCGCTGGCCGTGGCAGCCGCTGCCGCCAGCGACGGCGCTGCGCTGCGCCTGCTGGAGCAGGCGGGGGCCGAGCTGGGACGGCTGGCGCGCATCCTGGTGCAGCGCTTCGGTGCGCGGCCGGTGGCGCTGGCCGGGCGGGTGTTTCAGCTGCACCCGGTGATTGAGCAGGCGTGCCGGGCGCAGATCCCGTCCGGCATCGCCGTGCACACGCGCATCAGCTGCGGCCACCATGCCGCAGCGCGTATCGCCGCGCGCATGAACGCCGGCGCCGTCACCACGGAAGCGCCGCGATGACAACGTCCCGGGCCATCGGCAGCGCCAGGCCCGGCCTGGACCTTCGAACGGCGGCACGCCTTTGCGGCCTGCTGGCGGCCGCCCTGCTCAGCGGCTGCGCCGTGGGCCCGCGCATCGACACCTCCTACACCGCCGTCAGCCAGGGCAGCCGGGTGGAGACGCTCATCCTGCACTACACGGCGCTGGACTTCCCCACTTCTCTTCGCGTGCTGACTCAGCAGGAGGTGAGCAGCCACTACCTGGTGGCCGTGGATCCGCCCACCATCTACCGTCTTGTGGACGAGAGCCAGCGCGCCAACCACGCCGGGGTGAGCTTCTGGGGGCGGCGCCACATGCTCAACCCTTCATCCATCGGCATCGAGATCGTCAACCTGGGTTACGTAGAGACGCCCGAGGGCCGGCGCTACTTTCCTTACCCGCCGGCGCAGATCGACGCCGTGGTGGCCCTGGTGCGCGACATCGTCCAGCGCCACCGCATCCCGCCCGAGCGGGTGCTGGGCCACAGCGACATCGCCCCGGGCCGCAAGCCAGACCCCGGCCCGTTGTTCCCCTGGAAGCGGCTGGGGGAGGCGGGCCTGGCGCTGTGGCCGGACGAAGCACGCGCTGCATCGCTCAGGCCCGGGTACGAACAGGCCCTGCCGGACGTGGCCTGGTTTCAGCAGCGCTTGGCGCGGCTGGGCTACTTCGTGCCCTTGGGGGGCGAACTCGACACCGCCACGCGCCAGGTGATGGTGGCCTTCCAGATGCGGTTCCGGCCGGCGAAGTTCGATGGTGAGCCCGACGCCGAGTGCGCGGCCCTGCTGGCGGCGCTGACCTCGCCGTGAGCGGGCACCACCCGGTGTCGTGGATGCTGTGCGTCCGGCCTCAATGGTCCTGCATGACCGTTCGGGCTTCGCCAGAACCGTTCGAGTTGAGCCGTGGCGGCTCCCTAGAATCCGCTTCCGCTCCAGCCTACCCCCATGCGCCTGCGTCACATTGAAATCTTCCACGCCGTGATGCAGGCCGGCACCATCAGCGGGGCAGCGCAGATGTTGCACATCTCGCAGCCCGCGGTGACCAAGGTGCTGCAGCATTGCGAGCTGCAACTCGGGCTGCAACTGTTCGAACGCATCCGCGGCAAGCTGTACCCGCGGCCCGAGGCGCACCGCCTGTTTGCCGAGACCGAGAGGCTCACGCGCGATCTGGCCGGTATCCGCCGCCTGGCCGCCACGCTCAAGGCGCGCTCGGTGGAGACCGTGCGCCTGGTGGCCACGCCGTCACTGGCACTGAGCCTGCTGCCGCCGGCGCTGGTGGCTTGGCGCGCGGCTTTCCCGCACACGCAGTGCGAGCTGGCCACGCAGCACAGCGAGGCCATCGTGGACATCCTGCGCATCGGCGAGGCCGACCTGGCGCTGTCGCTGCGTGACCCGCGCCACCCGAACGTGGTGGCCGAGCCGATTGCCGAAGGGGCGCTGGTGGCCATCGCCTGTGCCGGCACCTGGACGCCGGCGCAGCGCCGCAAGCCGCTGGCGCTGCAGGAGTTGGCCACACCCCAGGCCGGGTTCATCGGCCTGCAGGCGCACGACCCCTTGGGCGAGTTGATCGCCGCCGCCTTCGACGCCGCAGACTGCACGCCGATGTGCCGCACCGTGGTGCAGACCTACCAACTGGCACGCGGGCTGGTGGAATCCGGCGGCGGAATGACGCTGGTAGACCCCTTCACCGCCCGCTGGCCCCGGCCCGAGGGCCTGGACACGCGCGCGGTGGAACCTGCGATGCCCGTGCGCCTGTACGCCCTGAGCGCCAGCCAGAGCCCGCTGTCGCACGGGGCGCGTGAATTGGTGCGGCAGGTGGCGGCGCAGGCACGCGCCTGCCTGGCGGAACTGGCATGAAGCCAGCAGCCGCGCAGCTCGTGACCACCGGGCCCCGGGCCCGAGCGCCGAGCCACGGACCTCGGCCGCGCACCAGCCCGCCCTGCCGGAGGGCTTGACCGCATGAGCCCTTCCACCGCCACGATCTCAGTCGACGCCCTGGCGTCTGACCCGGCCTTCCGCAGCCTGGGCCGCATACCTGGCATTGCCGTTGACCTGCGCTATGCCAGCACCCGCAACCTGCTGGGCCAGGACCTCTACAACCCGCACGATTGCGCCTGGCTGCACGCGGAGGCCGCCGCGGCGCTGCAGCACTCGGCCGCCTGGCTGGCCGACGCGCACCCCACGCTGCGCCTGTGCGTGCTGGACGCGGCGCGCCCGCACCGGGTGCAGGAGCGTTTCTGGGAGCATGTGCAGGGCACTCCCATGCAGCGCTACTTTGCCGACCCGGCGCACCGCTCCATCCACTCCTTCGGCATGGCGGTGGACCTGACGTTGCTGGACGCGCAGGGGCATGAGCTTGACATGGGCACGGGCTTTGACGACACCACCGAGCTGTCGCACCCCGCACTGGAAGACCGCTTCGCGGCCGAGGGACGGCTGCGGCCCGAGCAGCTCAAACACCGCGCCCTGCTGCGCCACGCCATGCAGCAAGGCGGCTGGCAGGGCATCACCACCGAGTGGTGGCACTTCGACTGTGGCGACCGCGCTGCCGTGCGCGAGGGCTACCGGTTGATCGTGTGATCGTCTGATCGTCTACTAACCCGTCGTGTGATGGGAACGCATACGCCAGTGGTGGCCAGTGCTGGCCAGTGGTGATCGGCTCGACGAAGCTCTTCAAGGGTTCCCTGGGGGCGGAAACCGCGTCTTGGACACCCACTGCAGCACCGCGTCAATGATGGGCCGGCTCACCGCTGCGCGGGCGTTGTCATGGTTGAGGATGACCACGACGATCATGGGTTGACCCGCAGCGTCGTTCACCGTGCCGGCCACCGACACCACGTTGCGCAGGCCACCGGGCTTGAGCCGGGCCTGCAGGGGCACGCCACCGTCAGCCTGGCGCCAACGCATCAGCCCGTCCACGCCCACGATGGGCAGGCTGGCCAGAAACTCCGGGGCCCAGGGGCCTGTCATGCCGGCGCGCAGCACGGCTTCGAGCTGACCGGCACTGATCTTCTCGGTGCGTGACAAGCCCGAGCCGTTGTCAAGAACCAGGCCTGCATCCGCAATCCCCTTACCCGCCATCCAGGCCCGCACGGCCCGGTCAGCGCGCTGCAGCGTCGGCTCGTCGTGGGCACCAGGGGCCTGGCGGCCGATAGCGAGCAGGAGCGTGCGCGTGCGGGCGTTGTCCGAGACCTTGTTGATGGACCGCACCAACTCCGACAACGGGCGGGACTGGCGCTCGGCCAGCACCACGGCGCCCGCTGGCGTCACGGCCTCTCGCGTGCGACCGTGCCAGTGCCCGCCCAGATCAGCCCACTGCTGGCGCACCAGCCGGCCGATGAACTCGTCGCGATCGATCAGGTTGAGCGCCAGAGACCGCTCGCATCCCCTGGGCCAGGTGCCACGCAGCACCACCTCGGTCTGGCCCAGCCAGCGCGGCCTCACCTCCGGCGTCTTCCAACCCTCGCCCCAGCGTGCGCACGGGGTATCCACCAGGCTGAACTCGTGCCGGACGCGCAGGCCGTGCAAGCGCGGATGGTGGTGGATCTGCAGCGTTCCTGCGGCATCGAAAGCCAGGTCCATGCGCAGGAGGTTGGAGTCCACCGTGAGCGCATCGGGAATCAGGTTGTACTCAAACTCCGGGGCGTCGTCGAAGGGCGTCAGGCCGAGGTCGAACCTCGTGGGACGAAAGGCCGAGCGGTCCAGGATCAAGTCGCCCCGGATCACCTCTACGCCGCGCTCCCGCAGCTTGCGCAGCAAGGCCTGCAGGGCGTCAGCACTGAGGTCCATGTCGGCGCCTCCCTCCAGCACCAGATCGCCATGCAGCACACCGCTGTCCACGGGGCCGGCCGCCAACAGCCGCGTGCGGCCGCGCCAGGTGGGGCCCAGGAGTTCCAGGCCGGCCAGGGTGGTCAGCACCTTCATCGTGGAGGCGGGCTGCAGCGCGCGCTCAGCGCTCATCGCCACAAAGCGCTGGCCCGGCGCCTCAGGCCTCAGGGGGGCCACCACCACCGCGACGGCCTCCAGCGGCAATTGCGCCGCACGCGCCAAGGTTTGGACTTCGACTTCCAAGGCCGAGGCATCCACATGGGGCAACGGGGCCGCCCGCACGAGCTGGGCGGCCGCAGGCGCGACCACAGGCTGGGCCGCCGCCAGGCCAGCGACGGCACAGATCAAGGCCGCCAACAGCCGCCAGCTTGACATCAAGAGCTCCCAGAGCGTGAAAACGTGGAGGGGTGGAAGGGTGGAAGGGTGAAAACGTGGGGTCCGCACAACGCTTGGCGTCCTGGGCCCCGGCGGGAAAGCACCCGCGCACCCTGAAGTCTACGCAGGGGCCGCCGCGCTGCCGCTGGCCTGTGCCCCAGGAAACAGCAGACCTCGGGCCCCTGCAAGAGGCAGGGCATGAGCACGGGTTATGCCTCCACCAAGGGTTTTCATTAGCAGGCACTCCGAGCGAGGCCTAGCCTCTTACTGTCAACGTCTTGTGAAGACGTACCGCCCGTGCGCCTGCGCGAGCCCCAACCCAGGAGAAGTCCCCTTGAAGCTGACCCCCTTGGCATCCGCCCTGACCTTGCTGGGCCTGAGCACCGCGGTGCTGGCCCAAACCGCTCCCGCTACGCAGCGGGTGGAGATCACCGGTTCGATCATCAAACGGATCAACGCCGAGGGCGCGCTGCCGGTCCAGGTGATCACCCGCACCGAGCTCGAGAAGCAGGGCTTGACGAGCGCCGAACAGGTGGTTCTTTGGCTGTCCACCAACGGCAACGGCCTGGACAACCTCGCATCCAACGCAGACGTGGTCGGCGGCGCCCAGCGCGGCAACAACGGCGCCACCAGCGCAAACCTGCGTGGGCAGGGCAGCAACGCCACCCTGATCCTTTTGAACGGGCGCCGCGTGGCGGCTCACGGCCTGAACGGTGGCGTGGTGGACCTGAACCAGATCCCGATGGCTGCCATCCAGCGGATCGAGGTGCTCAAGGACGGGGCCAGCTCCATCTACGGCACCGACGCCATTGGCGGGGTCATCAACTTCATCCTGCGTACGGATTACCGTGGCGCCGCGGTGCAGGCCTCCACCGATGTGACCGAAGCGGGCGGGGGCAACATCCAACGAGCCTCAGTGATTGCAGGCTTCGGCGACTTGGACAAGGACCGCTTCAACGTGATGGCCACGCTTGCCATGCGAGATCACAAGTCGCTGCGAGGCGATGAGCGTGACTTCGTCAACACCTTCCAGCCCAATCGGGGCCTGAGCGTGGACACCCGAGGCACGCCGTTTGCAACGATCTTCCCGCTGGCGGGAACGCTGTTCCCCACCAACGCCTCGGCACCATTGCTGCCAGGCAGCACCACGGTGAGGGCCTCAGGCGGCCTGAACGTGCTGGATCTGCCGGGCGCCCAAGGCTGTGCCTCCATCGACGGGCAGGCCGCCTACGACCAGCTGCTTTGGAACACGCCCACGGCGGCCCTGTCCTGCGCGTGGGACACGGGGCGTGCGGCCGTGCTGCAACAGCCGCTGACCGACACCAATCTCGTGGCACGGGCCACCGTGCGCTTGGGTGAGCACCAGGTGGCGGCTGAGTTGACGGCCAGCCAGTCTGAGTCTGCCAAGCGTTTCTCCAACGTGCAGTTGACGCCCAACACGACGACGCAGCAGCTGCGCTTCCCGCGCAACACGGCCTCGCAAGCCGCCTATGACGCCGTCTTCAACCAGCTGCTGGCGGCCTTCCCCGGGCAGATCACCGAGGCGCAACGGGGCCAGTCACTCGCCTACCGCTGGCGCTGCATGGAGTGCGGCCCGCGCGAGATTGCCACCGACACCGAGACACAGCGCTGGGCATTGACTGCCGAAGGTCCCCTATGGCGCGGCTGGGACTACCGGGCTGGCCTCATCCAGGCCACCAGCGAGGCCAAGTCGCGCCTGGGTACGGGCTACTACTACCGTGGCACTACGGCCACGGGCGCATCCGATGGCGGTGCGGGCATCATCCCGGCACTCAACAGTGGCCGCATCAACGTCTTCCTGTTCCCGGGGCAGACGCAGAGTGCGGACGGCCTGGCCGCGCTGCGTGAAGCCTCGGCAGAGGGGGTGGTGCTCTACGGCGGCAAGTTCACCATGCAGCAGTTCGACTTCGCCACCTCTGGCGCAGTGGGCAAGCTGCCTGGGGGCGACATCATGGCTGCCGTGGGGGTGGACCTTCGCACCGAGAAGTACCGCTTCAACGGCGACGAGCGTGACTTGGCTGCGCAGCGCGTCATCATCGCCGCGCCGTTTGACCAGACCAACGTGCTGGCGGGCGCAGAGCGTGAAGTGAAGGCGGTCTATGGCGAAATCTTGCTGCCGCTGACCAAGCAGTTCGAGACCACGCTGTCGGTCCGACAGGATGATTACTCGGGCTTTGGCGCCACCACCAACCCCAAGGTGTCGGCCCGCTGGAAGCCTGCGGAGCAATTTCTGATGCGAGGGTCCTACAGCTCAGGTTTCCGAGTTCCCACCTTCAACCAGCTCTACAACGGCTCAGCCGAGTCGCTGTACACCGGCACAGCGCTGGTGGACCCCAAGACCTGCCCAGCTGGCCGACCGAACACCACGGACCCCGGCTGCACTTTCATCGACCGGGCAGCCAACATCATCAACGGCGGCAAGCTGGACCTCGGCCCCGAAGAAGCGAAGATGGCCTCGTTGGGCTTCATCTGGGAACCCACCTCCAACCTCAGCATGGGCATGGATTGGTGGACGATCAAGCGGCAGGGAACGATCCAGATCCTTTCGCTGACCCAGTTGATTGACAACTACAACCTGTTCCCCGAGCGTTTCATCCGTGACGCAGCGGGCAAGATCACCGCCGTGGACCAGCGCTGGATCAACGCTGGTGAGACCGAGACTTCGGGCGTGGAGGTGACACTGCGCGGCGGGTTCTCGGCCTTGAACGCAAAGTGGACAGCAGGCCTGGACGGCACCTACCTGATGAAGAAACGCTCCCGCGTGGTGCCCTCGGCAGCCTGGAGCGCCAGCGAGATCGGCCAATTCAGCTTCGCTGGGGACCTGGGCCTGCGCTGGAAGCACAGCGCCTTCCTGACCTACTCGCGCGGACCTTGGAGCAGCACGATCGCGCAGGTCTATCGCAGCGGCTACAACGACCAGGTCCTGCCTGGCGTCGCAGCTGGCGCCGTCACGCCCCCTGACTGGAAGGCGAAGGTCGACAGCTACACCAGCTACAACCTGTCAGCCTCGTACACCGGCATCAAGAACCTGACGGTCACGGGCCTGGTGAAGAACCTGTTCGATCGCGACCCGCCGTTTGCCGTCACCTACGACAGCAACTTCGGCTCCGGCAGCTCGTGGGAGCCCCGCGTGGCCGACCCGCGCGGCCGCGCCTTCGTGCTGAGCATCGACTACAAGTTCTTCTGAGACACGGGCCCAGCCCAGCCCCATGGGCTGGGCTGCAGTCCGCTACGCAATCCTGTGCGGAGGAATCCTCCGCACAGGCCCTATCCGGGTCGAAAATCGCCACGACCAATCTCTTAAGAGGCACTTTTCTGCCTGTAGAATGAATTTATTCATTCCAAGAGACAGAAATTTGGACTTCAGCTTTTCCAGCCCAGATGAAATCGCGCGCGAGCTTGCGCGACGGCTGAAGGCGGCGCGGCTGGCCCAGAGCCTGCAGCAGCCGGAGTTGGCCTTGCGTGCCGGGTTGTCGGTCGGGACTGTCAAAGCGCTGGAAAACAAGGGTCAGAGCACCCTGTCCTCCCTCATACGCGTGGTTCAGGCGCTGGGTCTGACCCAGGATCTGCAGCGGGCCTTCGTGCTGCAGGTGCACTCGATTGCGCAGATGGAACAGGCACAGCAGGCGGCGCGGCGTCGAGCCCCTCGGCGGCCAGGCGCCGCAAACTCTTCAGGCCACAAGGCTTGATCGTGAAGAAGACCGCAGTCTTCTACGAGGGCTGGGGTGAGCGGTGGCTGCTGGGCACCCTGGCCGATGATGGTCAACAGTTGCTGTTCGAGTACTCGGCCGAGGCCCTGCGGCAGGGCCTGGAACTCTCGCCAAGGCACCTGGCCCTGCGCGCTGCGGCCTATGGCGGCTTTCCCGCCCACCAGTGGCGCCTGCCAGGACTGATGGCTGACGCCTTGCCTGACGGCTGGGGCATGCTCCTGATGGACCGGATGTTTCGCAGGAGTGGTGTGGACCCCGCCACCGTATCGCCCCTGGACCGCCTGACCTTCATCGGCGAGCGCGCCTTGGGCGCGTTGACCTTCCAGCCGTCGCAGGAGTGGGATCTGCCAATGGAAGGCGTGCAACTGCTGACTCTGGCGCAACAGGCTCAAGCCATCGTGGCGGGCCGGGACAGCGAGGCCCTTCGACTTCTGGCGCTCATGGGCGGCTCGCCCCATGGCGCACGGCCCAAGGTCGCTGTGCACTACGACCCCACCGCGGAGTTCATGAGCACACGTGCTTTCCCGGGCTCGACCGCCTGGCTCGTCAAGTTCCAGGCGCAGGGCGAGCACCGGGAAGTCTGCGCCATCGAAACGCTCTATGCCGAGTTGGCACGCGATTGCGGCCTGGACATGCCGGCCACGCGCCACTTCGATCTCGACAGGAAGTTGGCAGGGTTTGGCATCGAGCGCTTCGACGTCGATGGCGGCCTGCGGGTGCCCGTGCACACGCTGGCGGGGCTGCTGCATGCAGACTTTCGCCTGCCGTCTTCGGTGGACTACGTGACCTTCCTGCGCGCTACCCGGTTCCTCACGCGCAGCCAGGTGGAGGTGCACAAGGCCTATGGACGGGCGGTGTTCAACGTGGTCTTCAACAACCGGGACGACCACGCGAAGAACGTCTCCTATCGACTGGGCCGTGACCGCGCGTGGCGGCTGGCGCCGGCCTATGACCTGACCTTCAGCACTGGACCCAACGGCGAACACCAGATGGATGTCTGCGGCGAAGCTCGCCACATCGGGCGCGAGAAGATGCTGGAACTTGCGCGGCTGGGCGGGGTGGACTTGCCCTTCGCTCAAGAAGCGCTGGAACGCTCACTGAAGGTGGCGGGCGCGCTGACCGCGCGCGCTGGGCAACATGCCATCCGTCCAAGGACGGTCAAGGTCATACGGGCGGCGATTGAAGCAAACCGCAGCCGCCTGGACTGATACCAAAGCTCTGCGGCCGGCGTCATGAACAGACCGCCCGGGCGAACCCCTCAGCCCAGGCGCCTTGCGCTCGGGCGCGCGAAGTAGAACCACTCATGCCCCGGCTCGGCCCGCACGTTGGGGAAGACGATGCGGCCGTTGGCAGGGGCGGTGACCGCTGTGCCATCGTGGCGCAGGCCAATCACGTCACCGGCCTTCAAGGCGTCAAAGCTCGTCCACTCCTTCACGAAGCGGTCCTCGGGGTGCAGGCGGTCGGTCACCTCCTCCAGGCGCAGCACCTCGTGGTCCTGCGCCGGGGCGTCAGGCGTCCAGTCCACCAGGCCCAGCAGAGCCAGGGTCTGGCGGATGGCCTGCAAGCCCACGTCCGGCGCCTTCGGGTCGGCATGCTGGCCGCACTCCAGCGTCACACCCCAGCCGCCGCGTGAGCGCATGTACTCGGTGGTGCCCACGCCGTAATTGGCGTCGGTGTCCAGGCTCTGCCCGGCGCTATGCGCCCGTGCCCTGCGGCGGGCCACGCCGGCCTCGTAGGTGCGCAGCCAGCCTTCCACGATGCGCTTGGGGCCCAGGTGGCGCGCCAGGCGGGCCTCGTCCGCGGCGTGGGCAAAGGGCTCCAGGTCGCCCGTGTTGTCCTCGGGGCCGAACAGCGTGAAGGCGTCGCCCGGGCCGTTGAAGGAGTGCAGGTCCAGCAGCACCTCGTGTGCGGCCAGCAACGGGCACAGCACGTTGCCCACACGGTCCTCGAAGTCCTGCGGCACCGCGGTGGGGCGCAGGTTGCGGTTGAGGTTGCGCTCGCCCGTGCGCTGGCCCCGTGCATGCGCCAGCGGGTTGGTCACGGGCACGAAGGTGACGCAGCCGCGCTCGATGCGCCAGCGCCCGGCGTCCAGTTCCGCCAGCGCGCGGCTGATGGCCAGCGGCCCCGCCACCTCGTTGCCGTGCACGGCGCCCAGCACGATCAGGCGCGGCCCGGGGCGCAGGCCGTGGAACTGGTGGACGCGCAGGCTGGCGGGGCGCTCGATCAGCGGCTCGGTGGAAGAGAGGTCGGACATGATGGGGTGGGGGTCTCTCTACGGACAGCGGGTGCGGGGGCAGGCGCCAATGCACCCCAAGTGTCTCTCATACGACATCGCGCTCAACGACCGCAAGCAGGTCGGGCTGACCCCCTTCGACTTGGCTCAGGGCATGCTTGTCGAAGCCCTTCGACGAGCTCAGGGCGAACGGGGATGCTTGTGATCGGACGAACGCAAGTCCGTATCGAGCCCTATGCCACCACCACCCGGTTACGCCCCTGGGCCTTGGCCTCGCGCAGGGCCGCCAGGGCCCGGGTCATGCTTTGCTCGATGGTTTCGCCGGCATGGTGCTCGGTCAAGCCGCCCGACACGCTGATGCGCACCGACTGCGCCGCCCCCGGGGCCGCGGCCATGGCCGCCACGCGCTCGCGCAGGCGCTCCACGCCCAAGCGGCCCAAGGGGCTGCGGGTGTCGCTCAGCAGCAGCACGAAGGTGCCGCCGCCCCAGCGGCCCACCCGGTCGACGATGCGCACCGCGGCTTGCGCTTCCTGCGCGAACGCCAGCAGCACCTGATCACCCGTGGCGATGCCGTGGCGGCGATTCACCTCCCGGAAGCCGTCCAGGTCCAGCACCGCGATGCAGAAGGCCTGGCCCGAGCGCACGCTGCGCTGGCGCTCGCGCTCCAGCACCTCCTCCAGATGGCGGCGGTTGAGCAGGCCGGTCAGGGCGTCGCAGGTGGCCAGTTCCTCGATGCGCACCAGGGCCTGCTTGAGTTCCACCCGCTGCGCACGCATGCGGTACCGCATCAAGGAGATGCGCGCGGCCAACATCGAGGCCGCCGGCAGCATGGTGGCCACCATGATGAAGTGGCCCAGTTCCACCAAAGGCGGATACACCTGCGGCAAGCGCCAGGCCATCACGGCCATGGCCAGCCCGAACATCACGACGGCGAACAGGCTGGCCCAGGCCATCTGGCGCGGCTTGGCCGCGAACAGGCCGAACATGAAGATCACCATGACAGTGGGGAACACCGCACCGCGCGCCGGCCCGAGCATGGCGTAAGCCCAGGCCGCCATGGTGATGGCGTACAGCATCTGGGCCAGCGTCATCGAGGGGTCTGACCAGCGGCGCGACCACCCAGTGCGGATCATCAGGAAGGCCCCGGCCAATCCGGCCAGCGATACCACGGTCCAGGCCCGAACCGAGGGCACCGTGGCGATGCCGATGGCCACGAAATAGTGCACTGCGGCCACGGCCGACCCCATGACCACCATCGCGCGGCCAGACTGCGCCAACCGGCCCCGCTGGGCGGGGTCGGTGGTCAGCAGCCAGTCCGTAATGCCTTGGAGGTTCATGGGCGGCGCGACGGGGCCGGGGCAGCCCTGATGCGCAATTCGCAATTCGCAAGCGTAACCCGCATGAAACCGAGAGCGTGGCGGGGGCGCCACAACGCCTATGCAGAACCCTGCAAGGCCTGTAACCACCCAAGCCGGGCGACCGGCGGTTTCAGCGTCTGGCGCCGGGCGGGTGCAGGTGGTTCAACGGCAAGACGCCGCCAGCCTTGACCTCGCCCAGCGAGAAGCTGGTGTGCATGTCCTTCACGTTGGGCAGCTTGAACAAGGTCTCCATCGCCCAGCGCGAATAGGCGTCCAGGTCGGTGGCCACCACGTGCAGTTCGAAGGTGCCCGCGCCGCTGATGTAGTGACAAGCCACCACCTCGGGCAGGCTGCGGATGCGGTCCTCCAGGGCCTGCGTGGCCGCTGCGTTGTTGCGCTCTGCGTCCACCCGCACGAAGGCCAGCACCCCCAGCCCCACCTTGCGCCGGTCGATCTCGGCGCGGTAGCCGGTGATGTAGCCCTGCATCTCCAGCCTTCTCACCCGGCGCCAGGTGGGCGCGGGCGACAGGCCGATCCGCGTGGCCAGTTCGGCATTGGACAGGCGCGCGTCGGCCTGGAGTTCGCGCAACAAGGCCAGGTCGTAACGGTCCAGCATGCCGGGTTCGCCGTCTGGCCTGTGAACTTCTGCGGAAGCAGCGGCCGCAGCAGGCGCTGCTGGCCGGGTTTTCCCTGAATTTCGACTCTTCAGCGTCATCGTTTCTCGGAACTGCATGTCGGTGCTCGATTGTTGCGCCAGGTACCCCTGTAAGGGCATGAGAAAGCAAGCACTTCCTGAACCCGAGCCCCTAAACTGACCACCATCGGCCGCACCTGCCGCCGGCGCGGCGAACCCTGCGTCCGCCGCGGCACAGGCCCGCAGCCGAGCAACTGGAGAGAACCATGAACGCACCGCTGCCCGAAGACGTCCGCAAAGCCCTGGAGAGCGTGACGCTCGACGACAAGTACGCGCTGGAACACGGCCGGGCCTTCATGAGCGGGGTTCAGGCGCTCGTGCGCCTGCCCATGCTGCAGCGCCAGCGCGACGCGCTGGCCGGGCTGAACACCGCTGGCTTCATCAGCGGCTACCGCGGCAGCCCGCTGGGTGGCTATGACCAGGCACTGTGGCAGGCCAAGAAGCATCTGGCGGGCCAGCACATCGTCTTCCAGCCTGGGGTGAACGAGGAGCTGGCCGCCACCGCGGTGTGGGGTACGCAGATGCTGGATCTGTTCCCGCAGTCGAAGAAGTTCGACGGCGTGTTCGGCATCTGGTACGGCAAGGGCCCGGGCGTGGACCGCTGCTCCGACGTGTTCAAGCACGCCAACATGGCCGGCACCTCGCGGCACGGCGGCGTGATCGCCGTGGCCGGTGACGACCACGTGGCCAAGAGCTCCACCGCCGCGCACCAGAGCGACCACATCTTCAAGGCCTGCGGGCTGCCGGTGTTCTTCCCCTCCGACGTGCAGGGCATCCTGGACATGGGCGTGCACGCCATCGCCATGAGCCGCTTTTCCGGCGTGTGGGCCGGCATGAAGACCATCCAGGAGGTGGTGGAGTCGTCCTCCAGCGTCACGGTGGACCCGGGGCGCGTGAAGATCGTGCTGCCGGAAGATTTCGTCATGCCCGAAGGCGGCGTGCACATGCGCTGGCCCGACGGCGCGCTGGACCAGGAGGCGCGGCTGTTCGACTACAAGTGGTACGCGGCGCTGGCCTACATCCGCGCCAACCGGCTGAACCACAACGTGATCGAGGGGCGCAATGGAGGTCAGGGCGACCGCTTCGGCTTGATCGCCAGCGGCAAGGCCTACAACGACACCCGCCAGGCGCTGGCCGACCTGGGCCTGGACGACGACACCTGCCGGCAGCTCGGCATCCGCGTGCACAAGGTGAATGTGGTGTGGCCGCTGGAGGCCACGGCCACACGCGAGTTCGCGCGTGGCCTGCAGGAGATCCTGGTGGTGGAGGAAAAGCGCCAGGTCATCGAGTACCAGCTCAAGGAAGAGCTCTACAACTGGCGCGACGACGTGCGCCCCAACGTGCTGGGCAAGTTCGACGAACCCGAAGGCGACCTCTCCGGGGGCGAGTGGAGCCAACCCAACCCCAGCAACCGCTGGCTGCTGCGCGCCAAGGCCGACCTGACGCCCGCGATCGTGGCCCAGGCCATTGCCAAGCGGCTGAAGAAGCTGGGCGTGCCGGCCGACATCGAGCAGCGCATGCATGCGCGGCTGGCCATCATCGAGGCCAAGGAGCGCTCGCTGGCAGCCATCGATGCGCGCAGCATCGACCGCCAGCCCTGGTTCTGCAGCGGCTGCCCGCACAACACGAGCACGCGCGTGCCCGAAGGCTCGCGCGCGGCCGCGGGCATCGGCTGCCACTTCATGGCGGTGTGGATGGGCCGCAGCACCGTCACCTTCAGCCAGATGGGCGGTGAGGGTGCCAGCTGGGTCGGCCAAGCACCCTTCAGCCAGGACCAGCACATCTTCGCCAACCTGGGCGACGGCACCTACTTCCATTCGGGCTTCCTGGCCGTGCGCCAGGCCATCGCCGCCAAGGTCAACATCACCTACAAGATCCTGTTCAACGACGCCGTGGCCATGACCGGCGGCCAGCCCATCGACGGCACGCTGCGGGTGCCCGAGATGACGCGCGAGCTCGACGCCGAAGGCGCCAAGCGCATCGTGGTCGTCACCGACGAGCCGCAGAAGTACGACGACGCCGAGATCAAGGCCCGCCTGGCGCCGGGCGTCACCGTACGCCACCGTGACGAGCTCGACGCCGTGCAACGCGAGCTGCGCGAGGTGGAAGGCTGCACCATCCTCATCTACGACCAGACCTGCGCCACCGAGAAGCGCCGCCGCCGCAAGCGCGGCACGATGGTGACGCCGGCCAAGACGGTGGTCATCAACGAGCTGGTGTGCGAGGGCTGCGGCGACTGCTCGGTGCAGAGCAACTGCCTGAGCGTGGAGCCGGTGGAGACCGAGTTCGGCCGCAAGCGCCGCATCAACCAGAACACCTGCAACAAGGACTTCTCCTGCCTCAAGGGCTTCTGCCCCAGCTTCGTCACGGTGGAGGGTGGCACGCTGAAAAAGCCGAAGAAGGAGCAGCGCGGCGACCTTGCCGCCCTGCCCACCATCCCCGAGCCGGTGCTGCCCGTGGCCGAGCAGGCCTGGGGCATCGTGGTGGGCGGCGTGGGCGGCACCGGCGTCATCACCATCGGACAGCTGCTGGGCATGGCCGCGCACATCGACGGGCGAGCCGTGGTCACGCAGGACGCCGGCGGCCTGGCGCAGAAGGGCGGCGCCACCTGGAGCCATGTGCAGATCGCCAACCGGCCCGAGGCGCTGTTCACCAGCAAGGTGGACATGGCCAAGGCCGACCTCGTGATCGGCTGCGACCCCATCGTCACCGCCAGCAAGGCCACGCTCGCCGTGGCCCATGCCGGGCGCACCTACGTGGCACTGAACAGCCACGGCACGCCCACGGCGGCCTTCGTGAACAACCCGAACTGGCAGTTCCCCGAGGCCAGTTGCGAGGCGGCGATTGCCGACGCCGTGGGCCGCGAAGGCCTGGGCGCCTTCGATGCCGAGGAGGTGGCGGTTCAGTTGCTGGGGGACTCGATCTACACCAACCCGCTGATGCTGGGCTACGCCTGGCAGAAGGGCCGCGTGCCATTGAGCCGCGCGGCTGTGCTGCGCGCCATGGAGCTCAACGGCGTGCAGGTGCCCAACAACCAGGCGGCCTTCGAATGGGGACGGCGCTGCGCTCACGACCTGGCCGCGGTGCAGGCGCTGTTCGCCGCGCGCCAGGTGATCGAGATCGTGAAGAAGCCCTCGGTGGACGAGCTGGTCAAGCGCCGCGTGGAGTTCCTCACGGGCTACCAGGACGCGGCCTACGCCGAGCGTTACCGCCAGGCCGTGGAACGCGTGCGCGCAGCAGAGACACCGCTGGGCAAGGGCGCGGCGCTGTCCGAGGCCGTGGCGCGCTACCTGTTCAAGCTGATGGCGATCAAGGACGAATACGAGGTGGCCCGCCTGCACACCGACCCGGCCTTCGCCCGCAAGATCGAGAGCATGTTCGAAGGCGATTTCAGAATAGTGCACCACCTCGCACCGCCGGCGATCGCCAAGCGCAACGACAAGGGCGAGCTCGTCAAGCAACCCTTCGGGCCTTGGGTGCGCCGGGTGTTCCCTCTGCTGGCGCGGATGAAGGGCCTGCGCGGCGGCGCCTTCGACGTCTTCGGCAAGACAGAGGAGCGCCGCATGGAGCGGCAGTTGCTCGCCGACTACGAGGCTTGCATCGCCGAGCTGCTCAAGGGGCTGAGCGCCGACCGGCTGCCCCTGGCCGCCGAGATCGCCCGCATGCCCGAGGAGATCCGCGGCTACGGTCACGTGAAGGAGCGTCATGCGAAGGCCGCGCGGGCCAAATGGGATGGTCTGATGGTGAAGTGGAGAAGCGTCTGATTTCCATTCTTTTTCTATTCATCTGATATTCTTCATGAACCACAAGTCCTTGATGGGACGGACTTTTATGGCCATCGGCTTGTATTCATGGAAATCAACGACACCGCGCTCGAATCCAAACTGAGACAGGCCCTCGCCGGCCTGGGTGTGGCCACGGCGGCACAACTTCAAGCAGCCCTGGTCCGCAGCCAGCCGACCGTGTCGCGTCTTCTCGCGGCACTGGGCCCTGACCTGGTGGTATTGGGCCAGGGTCGAAGCACCCGCTATGCGCTGGCGGAACCCTTCTCTGCCATGCCCGCCCGCCTGCCCCTGCACTGGGTGCACACCGACGGGCGCATCGAGCCCTGGGGCAGCGTGTCGGTGGCCACCGGTCAGCGCGTCCATCTGAAAGCACCGGGCCTGGACTTGTTGACGCAAGGCCAGTTGCCCTGGCTGTTGGCGCCGCTGCGCGCGGAGGGCTTCCTCGGCCGGATGCTGGCGCAGCGCCTGGCGCTGCAGGGGTTGGACCGTCAGCCCGAGCGGTGGTCGGTGGCGCAGCAGTTGTTTGCAGCCTGCGCGCAGCCCGACGCGCCCGGCGCGCTGGTGCTGGGCGAACCGCGCACCAGCGCCTTGCCGCCATGGCACGCGCCCGCTGACCTGGACGCGCTGGCGGCCGACGTGGCCGCCACGCTGCCCGCAGGCTCGTCGGCAGGCGGCGAACAGGCCAAGTTTCTGGCGCGCCGCGCCGATGGCCAGGCCGTGCTGGTGAAGTTCTCTCCGCCGCGCGGCACGCCCTTTGGCGAGCGCTGGCACGACCTGCTGCATGCCGAGGCCCTGGCCTTGCGGGTGCTGCAGGCGCACGGTGTATCGGTGGCGCAAAGCGGGGTGGTCCAGACGCCTGCGCGGACGTACCTGGTGTCCGAACGCTTTGACCGCCTGCGCGCGACGGGCGGCCAACGTTTCGAGGGCAGGCGCCACGCCGTGCCGCTGCACGCGGTACACGAGGCTTTCGTCGGTGGGCCACGCCAACACTGGGCCGCCACGGCGCAGGCGCTGGTACGGCAGCGGCGCCTGCCCGCCGAAGCGGCCGCCCAGGTGGAGGCGCTGCTGCGGTTCGGCCGGCTCATCGGCAACAGTGACATGCACTTCGGCAACCTGAGCCTGCTGGTAGAGCCGGGTGATGCGGCGGCAGGGCGCTTCACCCTGGCCCCGGTGTACGACATGCTGCCCATGCGCTGGCGGCCCGACATCCAGGCCGGCACCTTGGACCTGTGGCCCTTCTCGCCGGAACCGGTGGACCTGCAGAGCGCGGCGCTGCCAGTCGCCCACGCCTTCTGGGCCGCGGCCACCACCTGCGCTGACATGAGCCGGGGCTTCCGCAGCCTGGCCACGCAGATGCTCGGCAAGCTTGAGGCAGCCTGATGACCGTCAACACCGCCACTGACCCCGCCTGCCCGCAACCTGTTGCCGTCGGGGCGGAGCTGGGCTGGCACGCCCTGACCGAAGCCCGGCGCCAGACGCGGGCGCGGCGCGCCTTCGTAGTGGACGGCGAGTGCGTGGGCAGTGTGGACGAGGCGCACCTGGGGGCGCTGCAACCCTGGGCGCGCTGGTTCGAGGTGCGCGCGCTAGCGGTGGTGCTGACCGCAGGCCCCACCGAACGCGAGGCCGTGTTCACCGACATCAACGCCCGACTGCGCGAGCAAGGCCTGATCCGTGCCTGGCGCGACGAGCCCTTTGCGCTGCTTTCGCCCATCACGGGCCGTGTGCTGACCGTGTTTGAGCGCGCCTCGGCGCGCTTCTGGGGCACGCTGACGCTGGGCGCGCATTGCAACGGCTGGGTGGCCGGGCCCGACGGGCGGCCGGCGCAGATGTGGATCGCGCGTCGTTCAATGACCAAGGCCACGGACCCGGGCCTGCTGGACAACCTGATCGGCGGCGGCGTGCCCCATGGCCAGACGCCGAGGGAGACGCTGGTGCGTGAAGGCTTCGAGGAGGCGGGCCTGAGCCCGGCGCAGATGGCGCGTGCCGTGCCCGGGCGGGTGATCGAACTGGACCGCGACATCCCCGAGGGCCGGCAGTTCGAGCGGCTGCATGCGTTCGACCTGCAACTGCTGCCAGGCGAGACCCCCATCAACCAGGATGGGGAGGTGGGCGAACTGCACCTGTGGCCGGTTCAGGACGTTGCGCCAGCGGCTGCCAGCAGCCAGATGACGGTGGACGCTTCCCTGGTGACGCTGGACTTCCTGTGGCGGCATGGGCTGCTGGACGGCGCCTCACGGGCACTGGCGCAGCGCCTGTCTGCGCTGACGGCGCCGCAAGGCAGGCACGGGGCTGACACCTGAGCATCTGGCACTGTCTGTGAGCAACGGTGCGCCAGCGCATGGCCCAGACCGACCACCGGGGCCACAAATCTGCCCCAACGCGTGCAGGGCCTTGCAAGGACCGACAAACTGTCGTCGCAACTCGGGTTACACCCAGTTGTATCGGCTGTCGCGTTAGACCATAGTCTGAGGGTCAACTGTCTTGGACACTCCAAGAATCCGTCCAAGCCTTCAAAGCGACAGACCACCCTTCTGTCCCCAGTTCCTCAAGGAGTCCTTCATGACGACCAAAACTTCCGCCGCCCCGCAACGCCGCCACTTCCTGAAGCACGCATCGGCCGGTGCCGTGGGCGCCGCGGCCATGGCCGCGCCGATGGTCAGCAACGCGCAGACCGTCGGCCTGCGCTTCCAGAGCACCTGGCCGGCCAAGGACATCTTCCACGAGTACGCCAACGACTTCGCCAAGAAGGTCAACGACATGGCCGGCGGGCGCTTGAAGATCGAGGTGCTGCCCTCCGGCGCCGTGGTGCCGGCGTTCCAACTGCTGGACGCCGTCAACAAGGGCACGCTGGACGGCGGTCACGGCGTGCTGGCCTACCACTACGGCAAGAACACCGCCCTGGCTCTGTGGGGATCCGGCCCGGCCTACGGCATGGACCCGAACATGGTGCTGGCCTGGCACTACTACGGTGGCGGCAAGGCCATGCTGGAGGAAATCTACAAGAGCCTGAACATCGATGTGGTGTCCTACATCTACGGCCCCATGCCCACCCAGCCCCTGGGTTGGTTCAAGAAGCCGATCGCCAAGGTCGAGGACATCAAGGGTCTGAAGTACCGCACCGTGGGCCTGGCCATCGATGTGTTCAAGGAGCTGGGGGCGGCCGTGAATCCGTTGCCCGGTGGTGAGATCGTGCCTGCGCTGGACCGCGGCCTGATCGACGCGGCCGAGTTCAACAACGCCTCGTCCGACCGTATCCTGGGCTTCCCCGACGTGGTGAAGAACTGCATGCTGCAAAGCTTCCACCAGAGCGGCGAGCAGTTCGAGATCCTGTTCAACAAGGGCAAGCTGGAAGCCCTGCCGGCTGAACTGCGCAACGTCATCACCCATGCGGTGGAAGCTTCCAGCGCCGACATGAGCTGGAAGGCCATCCAGCGCAACTCGCAGGATTACATCGAGCTCAAGACCAAGGACAAGGTCAAGTTCTACAAGACACCGGATGCCATCCTGCGTGCGCAGCTGGCCGCCTGGGACAAGGTGATCGCCGCGAAGTCAGGCGAGAACCCGCTGTTCAAGAAGGTGCTGGAGTCACAGAAGGCCTTCGCCCAGCGCGCCGGCGAGTGGCAGAACGACTACATGGTGGACTTCAAGATGGCGTGGAACCACTACTTCCGCGCCCCGGCCAAGAAGGCTTGAGTCCAGGGGTCACGCCCCATCGGGCCACCGGTTGATGCCGGTGGCCTTTTTTTGTTGAATACTCATGGCTTGCACGGCGGCTGCAGGCTCCAGGCGCCAAGCTTGGCCCGCTTCGCCGGATGTCGATCTTCTGACTGGAACTCTCCCGATGCAAAGCCTCCTGCTGCTCGTGGACCGGGCGTCCACCTTGCTGGGCAAGATCTTCGCCTGGTCCATCGTCGCCCTGACCCTGCTGATCACCTTTGAGGTGTTCTCCCGCTATGTGCTGAACAACCCGCACGACTGGAACCTCGACGCCCAGATCATGGGCTACGGCACCTTGTTCATGATGGCCGGCGCCTACACATTGAGCAAGAACGGCCATGTCCGTGGCGACGTGCTCTACGGCTTCTTCATGCCGCGCACCCAGGCCACGCTGGACCTGATCCTGTACATCCTGTTCTTCCTGCCGGGCATCGTGGCACTCACCTGGGCCGGCTGGATCTTCGCCTCGGAGTCTGCGGCCATCCGGGAAAGCACCTTCTCAGCCACTCCGCTGCCGGTGTACCCCTTCAAGTTCGTCATTCCCATCGCCGGCGGCATGCTGCTGCTGCAGGGCCTGGTGGAGATCGTGCGCTGCATCCAGTGCATCCAGGACGGGGAGTGGCCTTCGCGTGAGCAGGACGTCGAGGAGGTCGACGTCGACAAGCTCAAGGCCATGGTCAAGGTCAAGGACGAGGACATCGCTGCGCTCGACCAGTTCGTCGCACCGGCCGGCTCCGGCCACACCACAGGAGGCCAGAAATGAAGATCCGCAAGGAACTCTGGTTCGGCTTCATCTTGATGGCGCTCATCATCGCCGGCACGGCGGTGATGCTGATATCGGCACCCAAGATCACCAACGGCCACCTGGGCCTGATGATGCTGTCACTGGTGGTGGTGGCCATCATGCTGGGCTTTCCCACGGCGTTCACGCTCATGGGCATGGGCATGATCTTCACCTGGATCGCCTACGAGGAAAACACCTCCAAGACGCTCACGCTGATGGTGCAGTCGGCCTACAAGGTGATGGGCAACGACGTGCTCATCTCCATCCCGCTGTTCGTTTTCATGGGCTACCTGGTCGAGCGGGCCAATCTCATCGAGAAGCTCTTCAAGAGCCTGCACCTGGCCATGGCACGTGTGCCGGGCTCGCTGGCCGTGGCCACCCTTTTCACCTGTGCGGTGTTTGCCACCGCCACGGGCATCGTGGGCGCGGTGGTCACGCTCATGGGCCTGCTGGCCCTGCCACAGATGCTGCGTGGCGGCTACGACGTGCGCGTCTCGGCCGGGGCCATCACGGCTGGCGGCTGCCTGGGCATCCTCATCCCGCCCAGCGTGATGCTGATCGTCTATGGCGCCACCGCGGGCGTGTCGGTGGTGCAGTTGTATGCCGGCGCCTTCTTCCCTGGATTGATGCTGGCCGGCCTGTACATCGTCTACGTGATCGTGCTGGCCAAGTTCAAGCCCCACCTCATGCCGCCGTTGTCGGCGAAGGACCGCTTCGTGCCCTTGCCGCCCCTGACGCAGAAGGTGTCGGATGCGGTGTCCAACACGGCGCTGCCGGCCCTGCTCAAGGCGCTCAAGGGCCGCCGCAATGTCGATGTCCCCTCCGGCTACCTCGTCAAGCAGCTGGGCGTGGCGCTGATACCGTTGGCCATCTTCCTGCTGGCGCTGACCGGCAGCTGGCACCTGAACACCTCGCCGGTGGAGGAGGAGGTGGTCGCGGCAGCACCGGCCGCCGGCGGCGTGGCGGTGCCCGCAGGGGCCGCCAGCGAGGGGCCGTCGACCAGCGGTGGGCTGCAGGAGCCGTCGTCCAGCGAAGGCGTCAAGGAGCCTCCTGGATCCGACGCAGGCGTGAAGGAGCCACCCGGGGCTGACACAGGGGTCAAGGAGCCGCCCGGCGCAGACAGCGGGGGCGTGAAGGAACCGCCAGGCGCCTCGGCAGGCGTCCAGGAGCCCCCGGGCGCCGCGGGTGCGACGGGCGCGAATGCCTCATCCCCCCAGGCGCCGGCCGAGCGCACCCCGCCCACCACGGGCTGGTGGATCGGCGCGGGCGTGGGCGCGCTGGCCATGGTGGCCTTCTACGCCATCCTGAGCTTCCAGCGGCTGGAGATTTTCAAGATGCTGCTGGGCAGCTTCTTCCCGCTGCTGGTGCTGATCCTGGCCGTGCTGGGCTCCATCGTCTTCGGCCTGGCCACGCCCACTGAAGCCGCGGCCGTGGGCGCCTTCGGCGGCTTCGTGCTGGCGGTGGCCTACAAGCAGTTCAACATGTCGGTGCTCAAGGAGTCGGTGTTCCTCACCGCCAAGACCAGCGCCATGGTGTGCTGGCTGTTCGTGGGCTCAGCCATCTTCTCCGCCGCCTTCGCCCTGCTGGGCGGGCAGGAACTGGTGGAAAAGTGGGTCATGTCGATGAACCTGACCAAGACCGAGTTCCTGATCCTGAGCCAGGTCATCATCTTCATCCTGGGCTGGCCGCTGGAGTGGACCGAGATCATCGTGATCTTCATGCCCATCTTCATCCCGCTGCTGGACAACTTCGGCGTGGACCCGCTGTTCTTCGGCCTGCTGGTGGCGCTGAACCTGCAGACGGCCTTCCTGAGCCCGCCGGTGGCAATGGCGGCCTTCTACCTGAAGGGGGTGAGTCCGCCTCACGTGACGCTGAACCAGATCTTCGCGGGCATGATGCCCTTCATGGGCATCCAGGTGGTGGCCATCATCCTGCTGTACCAGTTCCCGGGCATCGGGCTCTGGCTGCCACAGTTGCTGTACAAGTAGCGTCAGGCGCGCGGCGGGCTGCCTCAAGCCTGTCGCGCGTCGCCCGGTGGTGCAGTTCATCGACTGTGCCGCGCCGGCCGTCGCACGGCGTTAGCTGGGGCAGCGGAGGATGTCTACAGTGGGCGCATCGCCCCTAGCGCACCCTGGTCGCCATGAACACGCCCACCACCCGCACCAACGCTGCCGACTGGCGCACCCGCTGGCAGCGCTTCAGCAACGCCAGCATCATCGCCTTCCACCGCTACGCCAGCTGGCTGGTGGGCATCAGCTGGAAGCGGTTCTTCCTGCTGGCGCTTCTGCTGATGATCACGGCGGCCATCCTGGAGTCGATTCCCCCCTTCAGTTGGCGCATCAGCGAGGTGATCGAGTCGCCGACACCGTCCGCGCCCAAACCGCCCAAGCCCCCACGAGAACCGTCGATCAAGATCGACAAGCCCGCCCCGGGAGCAAAGACCGAGGGAGTGGACATCTCCATCGACGAACGGGGCATCCGCATCACGCCCCGGGCCGCGTCGGCGCCCGCCACAGTGGCCCCGTCTGGCGCCCCCGAACCGTCCGCCCCCGCACCAGCCCGCGCCGCCTCCAGCACCGTGTGGCAAGACGTCGTCCGCGGCGCGAAGGACGGTTGGAAGGACGGCTCGCACAACGGCCCGACCGTGCAGATCACGGTACCTGCAGGCGTGGACACCGAAGAGGTGCGCAGGGCGGTCCGCGAAGCTGAACAGGGCATCCGAGAAGCGATACAGGAAGCTCGTGACGCTGCACGCGAGGCCGCAGAGGACGCCCGGGACGCCGCCGAAGAGGCGCAGAACGCCAGTCTGCAGACCCGCATCCGGGTGGTGAAGTTCGGTGACTTCCTCACCGATCTGGCCGCCCTGTGGATCATCTCCTCCGTCATCATCAAGATCACCTACAAAGGCCAGTTGCAGGCCCGTGCGGCCGCCGCGCAGGCCACCGAGACGGCCGAGGCCGAGCAGCTCAAGCGCCAGGTGGTGGAAGCCCGCATGGCTGCCATGCAGGCGCAGGTGGAACCGCACTTCCTGTTCAACACGCTGGCCTCCATCGACCACCTGATCGAGACCGACCCACCGCGCGCCAGCCGCATGCAGAAGAGCCTGATCGCCCTGCTGCGCGCCACCATGCCCGCCATGCGCGAAGGCACGGTCAATGGTGTGCGAGATCTCGGCCAGGAGATCGCGGTCATCGAGCCCTACCTGGAGATCCTGAAGGTGCGCATGGAAGAGCGCCTGGAGACCCATGTGGACGTGCCCGAGGGCCTGCGCTCGGCCGAGTTCCCGCCCATGATGGTGCAGGGCCTGGTGGAGAACGCCATCAAGCACGGCCTGGAGCCCAAGCCGGAGGGCGGCACGCTCACCGTCAAGGCCGAGATCGTGCACGGGCAGCTGGTGGTCACGGTCACCGACACGGGCGTGGGCTTTGGCCAGGCCCCCACCGCTGGGACGGGCACGGGCCTGGCCAACATCCGCGAGCGACTGCGCCTGCTGTACGGTGAGCGCGCGCGGCTGGACGTCAGCACGCCCCAAGGGGGCGGCACGCAGGCCCGGATGACGTTGCCTTACCGGGCGCATGTGGCCCCACCTGCCCCACCTACCCCAACGGCCGGTGCGACAGGCCCCCACGGCACCGCCGGTGAAAGGGGGGCGGCATGAAAACTGCGGTGCGACTCTTCCTGCTGCTGGCCCTGCTGCTGGCGGCGCTGGCCACGGTGACGCTGGTGGGCGCCCTGCAGTGGCTGTCCACCCAAGATGCCGTGCGGCTGATCGTCGACGGGCAGCCCGTTCACCTGCACATCGGCCAGGACGTCGGTTGGCTGCCCTTGACGGCGGGCATTGCACTGGTGATGCTGCTCGTCTTCCTGATCGTGCCCTTGGTCGTGCTGCTGGCCCTGGCGTTCAGCGCCGCCGCCGGGGTGCTGAGCCTGGCGGCGGCGCTGTCGCCGCTGCTCCTGATGGGGGCCCTGGCCTTGTGGATCTTCAAGCGTCAAAGTCCGCCAGCCGGCGGGACACCATCCGTCACCCCTGACAGGCCCACGACATGACCGAGACCCGCCGCCCACAGGCCGCCACGCGTGCCCTGATCGCCGATGACGAGCGCTTGATGCGCGACCAGTTGCGCGCCCGCCTTGCCGAGGTGTGGCCAGAGCTGCAGATCGTGGCCGAAGCGCGCAACGGGCTGGAGGCGGTGGAGCTGGTGGCGCAGCACCGGCCCGAGGTGGTGTTTCTGGACATCCGCATGCCCGGCCTGACGGGCGTGGAGGCCGCCCGGCAGATCGCACAGATGCCGCTGGCCGACGACGAACTGCTGCCCGAGGTGGTCTTCATCACCGCCTATGACCAGTACGCGGTGGAAGCCTTCGAGCAGGGCGCGGCCGACTATGTGCTCAAGCCCGCAGAAGCCCAGCGGCTGGGCATCACCGTCGAGCGCATCCGCCGGCGGCTGGACTCGCGCGGCACCGCCGAGGAAACCGCCGCACCGCCGCTGCAACACCTGCTGCACCAGCTCGCCGCCAGGATGAACCCCGGCGCCGCGCCGCCACGCCTGACGCGCATTCAGGCCAGCATGGGCTCGACGATACAGATGATCCCGGTGGACGAGGTCTTGTTCTTTGTCAGCGATGAGAAGTACACCCGGGTGCAGACGGCGCGCACCGAGGCCTTGATCCGCAAGCCCATCAAGGAGCTGCTGGAAGAGCTCGACCCGCACCAGTTCTGGCAGATCCACCGCAGCACACTCGTCAATGTGCGCGAGATCGACAGCGTCACGCGCGACGACCGCGGCCGCCAGATCGTCAGCGTGCGCGGCCACGGCGAGAAGCTGGAAGTCAGCCGCAGCTACGCGGGGCTGTTCAAGGGGATGTGAGGACCCCCAAGGTCCGGGCGGTGCCCGGACTGCCCCCCTGGGGGGGGCGGGAACACTTGGGAACGGCCCGGCGTTCTCATGTGAGCATCCCAGCCCCAGCCTCACCCCCAGGCCCAGGCACATGACCGCGCCCGGCGTTCGCGAAAAAGCCGTTCGGGCTGAGCTCGTCGAAGCCCTCGCGTGCACTTCGACGGGCCTGTCCTGAGCGAAGTCGAAGGGCTCAGTGCGAACGGCTTCTTGGATCCGGCAGCAACGTCTTCTTGAAAGCGGCCGATGGCGCAGCGGTGGCGCCTCACGGCATGATGCGGTCGTGTCCACCGCCCACAACCCTCCATGGCTCCGGCCTCTGGCCGAAGCCGGACGCACGCTCGCCTTCCTGGGCGAGGTGCTCATCGCGCTGGGGCGCTGGGCCCGCGGCCGGGGCGGCCCGGCGGGCCGCGACCTGCTGCACCAGCTGGACCTGACCGGCCCGCGCTCGCTGCCCATCGTCACCTTGAGCTGCGCCCTGATCGGTCTGATGCTGGCCTACATGGGCGGCGCGCAGCTCGGGCGCATCGGGGCGCAGAACTTCCTGGCCGACGTGGTCACCGTGGGCATGGTGCGCGAGCTCGCCGGCATGATGACCGGCATCATCCTGGCCGGGCGCGTGGGCTCGGCCTTCGCCGCACAGCTGGCCACCATGGAAGCCGGTGAAGAGATCGACGCATTGCGCGTGCTGGGCGTGGACCCGGTGACCCACCTCGTGCTGCCGCGCCTGCTGGCGCTGCTGCTGGTGGCCCCGGCGCTTTACGCCTTCGGCGCGCTGGCCGGGGTGGTGGCGGGCTGGCCAGCGGCCGTGCTGGTCTACGGCGTGACCAGCGCCGAGTACCTGCACCAGTGCCTGCGCGCGCTGACCTTCACGCACCTGTGGATCGGCCTGTTCAAGTGCATGCTGTACGTGGCGCTGGTGGCGCTGGCGGGCTGCCGCGAGGGGCTGCATGCCGGGCGCGGCGCGCAGGCCGTGGGTGAGGCCACCACGGCTGCCGTGGTCAAGGCGCTGGTGTGGATCGTGGCGGCGGCCTGTGCCACCACGGTGGTATTCACGGCGCTGGGCTACTGAGATGCCTGTGAACCCTGACTCTGAGCGCAGACCCTGATGCCCATGCCGCCAGACGCCCCAACACCCCTGCGCTGCGGCGCTGCCGAGGGCGATGCCGGCGCCGGCCCGCCCGCATTGCTGGCGGTGCAGGGCCTGGCCGTTCAGGCGGGCGGCCGCACCGTGCTGCGAGACATCGACTTCACGGTGCGCGCCGGCGAGGTGTTGGTCATCGTCGGGCCCAGCGGCTGCGGCAAGAGCACGTTGCTGCGCCATCTGGTGGGCCTGCAGCGCCCGCTGGCCGGGCGCGTGCTGCTGTACGGACAGAGCCTGCACGATGGTGACGAGGACGCACTGGCCGCGCTGCGCCGGCGCTTTGGCGTGATGTTCCAGGCTGGGGCGCTGTGGAGTTCGATGTCGCTGGGCGAGAACCTCATGCTGCCCATGCGACTTTTAACGCCACTGAACCGCACACAACGCGAACAGCGGGCGCGCGAGAAGCTGGCGCTGGTGGGCCTGCAGGACAGCTTTGACCTGATGCCCGCGCAGCTGTCGGGCGGCATGCGCAAGCGCGCGGCGCTGGCGCGCGCCCTGGCCCTGGACCCGCCGTTGCTGTTCCTGGACGAGCCCGGTTCGGGTCTTGACCCCTTGAACGTGGCCCGCCTGGACGAGCTGGTGCTGGAACTGAGGCACCATCTGGGCAAGACGGTGGTGATGGTCACGCATGACATCGCCAGCGTGTTCGCGGTGGCCGACCGCGCGCTCTACCTCGACGAACAAGCCATGACCATGACCGCCCTGGGCACCCCGCAAGACCTGCTGCTGAAGGGTCCGCCGGCCGTGCGGAGGTTTCTGGCGCCGGCTCGCAACGCCCGTGCACTGCCGACGGGCGGCTGCGAGGTTCCGCCATGAGGCCGGCCGCGCTGCGCGTGGGCCTGTTCACCTTGGCCGGTTTGGTGCTGCTGGGCCTGGCCCTGGCCACCGCCGGTGGGCGCTGGTTCAGCGCCAAGGAGCGCGCCGTGATGCACTTCCAGACCTCGGTCTACGGCCTGCAGATCGGCGCCCCGGTGGTGCTGCGCGGGGTGCAGGTGGGCCAGGTCACCGCCATCGGCCTGGCACCAGGCAGCGGTGCGGGCCTGACCCTGCCGGTGACGGCGGAGTTCGATGTCGCCCTGCTGCGGCCGCTGCTGGAAGCGCCCGCCGCTGCGGACCCGGGCGCGGCGCCTTCAGTCTTGCGCAAACCCAGGCAGGCGCTCCCAGCCCTGATCGCCCATGGCCTGGTGGCCCGCCTGGCCACGCAGAGCCTGCTGACCGGCCTGCTCTATGTGGACCTGGACCTGACTGAGGCGCCAGGGTCCGGACCTGCGTCAGGGGCCACGACTGAGGGCCTGCCCCTGATCCCCACCCTGCCCACCCGCCTGCAGACCCTGCAGGCGCAGCTCGAAGGCCTGGACCTGGGGCAGATCGGGCGCGATCTGGCGGCGGTGGCGGCCTCCACCCGCGAATTGCTCGCCGCGCCACAGGCGCGCCAGGCCCTGTCACGCACAGCCGAGGCCGCGCAGGCGCTGCAGCAGCTGGCCCGGGCGCTGCAGCGCGACGCCGGGCCATTGGCCCGCTCGGCACAGGACACGCTGGCCCAGACGCGCCTCGCCCTGGCGCAGGTGGAGCCGCTGCTGCTGCAAGCCGCGCCTGCGCTGCGCAGCGCAGGCGCGGCCGCATCACAGGTGGCAGCGGCGGCCTCCCAGGTGGGGGACGCGGCCGCTCAGGCAAGCGCCCTGGCCCGGGCCGCCCAGCCCCTGGTGGGCGATCTGCGGCGCAGCGCGGACGAACTGGCGCGCGCCGCGGCCACGCTGCGCGAGGCCACCGCGCCGGAATCGCCCGTGCGCCGCCAGACGGAAGCCGCCCTGCAGGAGGTGACCCAGGCCGCCGCCGCGCTGCGCGCTCTGGCCACGCTGCTGGAGCAGCACCCGAGCGCGATCGTGTGGGGGCGCCCGAAGACGCCCTGAAGGCGCCCTGAGGACGCGATGCACACGCGGCGATGAACGCGCGGTGATCAGGCTCGCGGGGCCGGGACGGGTACCGGACGGACCGGAAAGACCGGAAAGAGGGTCAGGGCGCGTGGTTCACTTCGGCGTGCCGGCGCGCGCCCGCGCCACCGCCTCGGCCAGCTGCGAGCCGCTCTGGTAATGCGGCACGCGCCACACCAGGCGCCAGGCGCGCTGCACAAAGCTGTGGGCGCCGGCCACTTCCTGGGCCCAGTAGCGGTCGGCCAGCGCGCGGTTGCCGGGCACGTCCAGCGCAAAGGCGTCGCGGCTGGCGGCGCCTCCGAAGATGTAGAGCTTGCCGTCGATCATGCGGAAGGCATCGGCATCGCCTCCCCAGGGGATGCCGTAGACGATGCCATTGGCGCAGTAGCCGCCGTACTGCGGCAGGTACTTCTGCGGTGCGGCGTCGAACAGCGCCTTGTGTTCGGCGCTGGCAAAACGGAAGGCCACGCCCTCGTGCACGCTGCGGTGGGCCGGCACGCCGGGCACGTAGCGGCCCTGGGTGAAGTAGGCCACCACGTCGGCGCCCTTGAGCATCAGGCGCTCTTCAGCGCCATCGGCCACCGCATTGACCGGGCGAAGCGCGCCTGAAGGGTTCTGCGCCACCAGGGCCGAGCAGCCCGTCAGCACCAGAGTGCCCGCCAGCCCTGCCACCAGCACGGCGCGGCGCAGACCGAGGCTGACGGGCTTACGCCCATGGGCTGGCGAGGAGATGCCAGCAAGAGATGTCGCCACAGCGCGGCGCGGTGTGCGCCAACCGGCGCCGAGAGGGTGAAGCTTCATGCGCGTTTCCTTGTGAGCTGGGGTGAGACGCAAGCTGGTGGGTCACGGTACAGGCAGGGCGCCGGCCAGCCCAGCAGGGCGCTGGCGTGCTCGGCACGGCCCAGCATCTGCTCGCGGTCGCGCCCGCCCAGGTGGACGAAACCGTGGTGATGGTTGCCGGTCCACTTGAAGTCGCGCGCCAGGGCGGCGCCGGTCTTGGGGAAGCTGAACATCAGCGCATCGGGGTAGGCCTGCGCGAAGGCGGCGCGCTGCGCGGGCCCGGGCGCCCGGGGTACTTCGGCGGGGCTGAAGGCCCGGTACACCAGGCTGGCCGCCACGCCGGCCGTCGGTTCGCTGCGCGGCAGGGCGGCGGGGTCTTCGCCCAGGGCCAGCGCCACGCCCATGGCGTGCGGGTCGATACCGTGCACGCGCTGGTACAGGTCACCGAACTGCGAGGCCAGGCGCGGGTTGCACTCGATCACGCTGAGCCGGTCGGTGGCCGGGTCGTGAAAGAACTCCAGATTGAACAGGCCATGCCGGTAGCCGATGGCGCCCAGGAAGCGCCGAGCCACATCCAGCGCACGGGCCTGCACCAGCGCGGCCAGGCGGCTGGGCAGTTCCCAGCGCATGAAGGCCCGGGTGCCGGGGTACATCACGGCGTCCACCACGCCCAGCGCGTGCACCTGGCCGTCGGCCACCCAGCCGTCCAGGTTGTACTGGGGTACGTCGACGGGCACGGGGGCTTCCAGCAGCATGCGGTGGGCGCTGCCGGCCTGAGGCAACCGGGCGCGGCACAGGCGGTCGAAGGGGTCCACCAGGTGGCGGATGACCCACAGCTCGCGGCGGCCGAAGCGTGTGTGCGCTTGCAACGCATTCCGGTCGTGCACGGTGCGCGCCAGCACCGAGAAGGCCGCCTTCACCGGCTTGACGAAGGCCGGGTAGGCCAGGCCTTGCGGAATGTCGTCGCCGTACTCGGCGTCGAGCTCGGCAAAGAGCAGGTTGGCCTCGGGGGCCACCTGCTGCAACACGCGCCGAGCATGCAGCTTGTGCTGCGCCGCGAGCAGCGCCTCAGGCGCCGCGCCGGGCAGGCCCAGGCGTTCGGCCACCAGCGCGGCGGCCACGGCGCCGAAGTGCTCCTGGTGCGACAGCACCGCGCGCCAGCCCAGGCGGCGGCCCCGCTGGGCCTGACGCTGGGCGAAGCGCTCGTGATCGTAAAGGGCCAGGCCCACGTTGCTGGGGAAGCTGAAGAGGTCGAAACCAGCATGGTCGAACCGCGCGCGGCCCTGCGCCTGCAGTTGCGCACGCGCGCGGCCGTCCCAGTCATAGGCAAACAGCCAGCCCGCGCGGGGTGCAGCGTTCATCGCGTCAGCCAACGGCGTGCGCCGAAGCTCAGCATGTCCACCAGGGCCACCAGCGCGATCATGGCTGCCAGGATGGTGGCCGTCTTGCCCATGTGGAACAGCCCCATGTGAAAGGCCAGCAGCTGGCCCAGCCCGCCCGCGCCCACCACGCCCAGCACGGCGGCGGCGCGGATGTTGTTCTCCCAGCGGTACAGGGCGTAGCTCATCAGTTGCGGCAGCACCTGAGGCAGCGTGGCGTAGACGAAGACACGGAGGTTGCCTACCCCTTGCGCCCGCAGCGCATCGCCCGGGCCGGGCGGCGCGTTCTCGATGGCCTCGGCGAACAGCCGCCCGAGCACGCCCGCGGTGTGGAAGGCCAGCGCCAGCGTGCCGGCAAAAGGCCCCAGGCCCGCGGCGATCAGCAGCAACGCCGCCCACACCAGTTCAGGCACCGAGCGCAGCGCATTGAGCAGCAGCCGCGTGGGCGCCCGGCCCCGCGCCGCGTCACCCGCGTGCAGCCGGCTGGCCGGCAGTGCAAGCACCAGGCCGCCGGCGGCTGCCAGCAGCGTGCCCAGCGCCGACATCGCCAGCGTCTCCCAGGTGCCCACCAGTACCTTGTGCAAGAAGGGCGCCGAGACATCGGGCGGGAAGAACTCGCCTACGAAACGCGCCATGCTGCGCGCCGCCTCCAGCGACAGGAACTGCCCCCACTTCAGGTCCAGCGACCAGAAGCTCGCCACCACCAGCGCCAGCAACGCCACTGTGAACCAGCAGGCCTTGCAGCGCGCGTCGAACAGCGGCGGGGGCAGCCGGTACGGGGTGTTGGCGGCCGTGGCCCGATCGTTCCAGGGCCCGCTCATCCCAGGGCCTTCCTCAACCCGGCGCTCACGCGGTCGGCCAGGGCCACCAGGGCCACAAACACCACCAGCATGGTGAGCACCTCGCCGCCGTTGAACATCTTCATGGAGTTGTCCATCTGCTGGCCCAGCCCGCCCGCTCCCACGAAGCCCAGCACGACGGAGCTGCGGATGGCGCACTCCCAGCGATAGACCGTGTAGCTCGTGAGCTCGGCCGCGTTCTGCGGCAGCAGCCCGAAGCAGAAGGCCTGCAGGCGCGAGCTGCCATTGCGCAGCAGGGTCTGCGTGGCGTGGGGCTCGCCACTTTCCAGGATCTCCGCATACACCTTGCCCAGCATGCCGCCGTAGGTTAGCGCAATCGCCAGCACGCCGGCGGTGGGCCCCAGACCCACCACGCGCACGAACACCAGTGCCCAGACCAGCTCGGGCACGCTGCGCAGCAGCACCAGCAGCGCCCGTACGGCGCGGCGCAACCAGCGAGGCCCCACCGCCATGCGCCCACCCAGGGCCGAGACCGAGAGCACGCTGGTGCACATCAGGGTCAGCGGCACGGCCACCAACAGCGCCAGCGTCAGCCCGGCGGTGGCGATGGCCACGGTGCGCCAGGACTCGCGCGCCACCAGGGCCAGAAATTCCGGCGAATGTGCCGGCGGCAGAAAGCCGGCCAGGAAGCCGCCCGTGACCTTCAGGTTCTGAGCCTCGAAAAGGATCCAGGGCCTGAACTCGGTGGCCACCAGCAAGGGCCACAACAGCACCAGGCCGGCACCCATCCAGAACACGCGGCCCAGCCAGGCCGGGTCGCGAGAGGGCGGTCCGATGCGCGAGCGAGCGCCTGGAGGCGTGGTCAGGGTGGCGGCCATGCGGCGGAACTGCGCGAGCGCCTCTTCAGCGGCAGTGCATGACCACCGGCACAAGCGCCGGCGCGGGATCGTCCGACGGCAAGGCCGCCGCCGGCGCCACCAATTCGTGCTCGTGCTGCGCGTACAGCTGCGCCAGACGCTGGCGCGTGACCTGCGCCGCAGGCAGGTCGAACATCAGCCGACCGTCGCGCAGCCCCACGATGCGCGGAAAGTGTTCCAGCGCCCGGTCCACCTGGTGCAGCGTGGCCACCAGGGTGACGCCGGCCTGCCGGGCCTGCTCCACCAGAGTGGCCACGGCCTGCTGCGAGCGTGTGGGGTCCAGGGCCGACAGCGGCTCGTCCACCAGCCACAGGCGCGCCGGCGCCACCAGGGCGCGGGCCAGGCCCACGCGCTGGCGCTCGCCACCAGACAGGCGGTCCACCCGCTCGAAGAGCTTGTCCTCCAGCCCGAAACGCTCCAGCGCCGCATACGCGGCCGGGATGTCCGAGGGGTAGAACAAGCTGCGCAGGCTGGACCACAGGCCCAGGGCTGGCAGCCGGCCGGCCAGCACCGAAGTCACCACGCGCTGGCGCGGCGGCAGCGGGGGCACCTGCGGCGCCAGGAACAGGCGGCCCCGCAGGCGCTGCAGTTCACGGCGCGGCAGGGCCCAGGGGTCGCGCCCGTCCAGCGTGAAGCGGCCTTGGGCCGGCGGCATCGCGCAAGCCAGCACCTGCAGCAGCGTGGTCTTCCCCGCGCCGGACGGGCCGATCACCGCAAGCTGCTCGCCCGCGGCCACGCTCCATGACAGGCCCTGCAATGCGGGTGCGGCGCCGTCGCGCGCCATCGGGTGGCGCGCGGCCACCTCGCGAAGTTCAAGCTTCACGGTGCTGGTCTTGAATCAGTTCAGATCAGCGCTGCGCCGCTCAGATCAGCCCGGCGCTGCGGCCCGCCGACTCCAGGCCCTTGTAGTTCTCAGGCGTGGTGGGGATGTAGCGCGTGGCGCGGTTGAGCTGCAGGATCTCCTTGCCCTCGGGCGTGGCGGGGTCCAGGTCCAGCAGGGCCTTCTTCACGCGCTCACGCAGGTCGGCGGGGGAGTCCGCGTGCATGGACCAGTTGTAGTTGAAGTAGGGGGGCGTGGTGTGGAACACGTCGACCGCCTTGGTGTCGACCTTGTTCTCGCTGACGAACTTGCGCCACACCGTGATGTCCAGGGCGGCCGCATCCACCTTGCCGCTGACCACCGAGGCGATGGTGGCGTCGTGCGCGCCGCTGTAGGCAATGCGCCTGAAATCCTTTTCCGGGTTGAGTTGCGCCTGCAGCAGGAAGTGCCGCGGCATCAGGTGGCCGGAGGTGCTGCTTTGTGAGCCGAAGCTGACCTGGCGGCCTTTCAGGTCGGCCAGCGTCTTGATGCCCGAGTCAGTCTTGGCGATGAAGACCGACTGGAACTTGGTGTCCTCCTCGCGCTGCGCGATGGGCACGATCTTGCCGCCCGAGCGCAGCTGCGCCTGCACATGCGTGAAGCCGCCGAACCAGACCAGCTCCACCTTCTTGTTCACCAGAGCCTCCACCGCCGCAGGGTAGTCGCTTACGGGGGTGAATTCCACCTTCATGCCCAGCTTCTTCTCCAGGTAGGACGCCAGCGGCGTGAACTTGCGCACCTGCTCGGTGGCCGCCTCCTCGGGGATGGTGGTGACGCGAAACACCTGCTGCGCGTGGAGTGAGGTCCATGGCAAGGAGCCGAAGGCGATGAGCGCGCAGCTCATCAGGGCCTTGAGAGTGCGGGAGGGGGACAGGCTGATCATGGTGAACTCCGAAGCAGGGTGGAAGGGATGACAAAGTACGGGCCCGCAGATCACGCGGTCAACCACTCGCCCGCCCTGGCCGGACTCTAGCCCGCGCCGGCTGCTAGAGTGACTTGGAAGGGCATGCACTGGCGCCCGAACGCTGAGCTGTTTCACGATGACGCCTGACTTCATACAGCTGCATGACGGTGACGCCCGAGCACTGGCCGACGAGGCCGCCGCCGGCCTGTGGGCCCAACCTGCGCACGCCTCGCCCAAGTTCTTTTACGACGCCCTGGGATCACGCCTGTTCGACGCCATCACCGAGACGGCCGAGTACTACCCCACCCGCACCGAGGCCGCACTCTTTGCCGCTCAGGGTGCGTCCATAGCCCAGGCGGCGCTGGCCGTCACCGGCCCTGCGCCGGCGCTGGTGGACCTGGGCGCAGGCAACTGCGCCAAGGCCTCACGACTCTTCCCGCTGCTGCACCCTGGGCACTACGTGGCGGTGGACATCTCGGTGGAGTTCCTGCGGCAGTCGCTGCTGTGCCTGCAGCGCGAGCACCCGCACATGCGCATGGCTGGCGTGGGGCTGGACTTCTCCACCGCCCTCACGCTGCCTGAGGGCCTGGTCCAGGGGCCGGCCGTGGTTTTCTACCCGGGCTCGAGCATCGGCAACTTCAGCCCCGAGCAGGCCGGCGCCCTGCTGCACCAGGCCCGCGCCGCAGCACCGGGCGGTGCGTTGCTGATCGGGGTCGACCTGGTCAAGCCCGTGGAAGTGCTGGAGGCCGCCTATGACGACACACTGGGCATCACGGCCGCGTTCAACCTGAATCTGCTGAACCACCTCAACCGCTTGCTGGGCGCTGACTTCCAGTTGCGTGAGTGGCAGCACCTGGCGGTGTTCAACGCCGCCGAGTCCCGCATCGAGATGCACCTGGAAGCCCGGCGCAGCCTCACGGTGCGCTGGCCCGGCGGCGAGCGGCGCTTTGCAGCCGGCGAGCGCATTCACACGGAGAACTCCTACAAATGGACGCCCGAAGGCTTTCAGGCCCTGCTGGCCCGGGCCGGCTACAGCCAGGTGCGCCGCTGGAGCGACACGCACGAGTGGTTCGGTGTGTTCCTGGCCTGGGGTTGAGGCTGGGCAAGCCCAGTGGGGCGAAGGGCTTCGACGAGCTCAGAGCTTGTGAAGTATTCCAGCGCCCCCGGGCGGGCGTTCCACCGCGCAACTGCGGAACCCCGCCGGCACGTCGCTGCGGTGGGCTTCGAAGAAGTTGCGGTAGCGCGGATGGCGCATGCGGGGCTGGGTCATGAAAGAAGCGCCGCGCAGCACCGGGCGTCCGTCGAACCAGGGCGCGGAGTAGTCGCGATAAGGGTGGGGCTCAAAGCCCGGCAGCGGCGCGAAGGCGCTGGCCGTCCACTCCCAGACCTCGCCCCAGGCGAAGGCCTCGGGGCGGCTCAGCGCGGCGCGCTCCCACTCCCACTCGGTGGGCAGGCGCCGGCCCGCCCAGGTGCACCAGGCCTGGGCCTCGTGGACCGTGAGGTGACAGGCAGGTTCGGCCAGGTCCAGTGGGCCCCACGCACCCTGGCGCCAGACCGACCATGTCCGGCCCGGCCCGCTGTCGCGCCGCAGATAGCGCGGCCCCTCCGGGCGGCCCTGCCGCCAGGCCCAGCCCTGCGGGCTCCACCAGCGGGGCTGCGCGTAGCCCCCGGCTTCCACGAAGGGCAGGTACTCGGCCCAGCGCACCACCTGCGCGTCGATCTCGAAAGCCCCTTGAGCCACCGCCAGCGCACCACATTCGTTGTCGAAAGCGAAGCCAGGGAAGTCCGGTACCACCCCTGCGCGCCAGACGGCGGCTTCCAGCGGCAGCGCCGGCGGGCGCGGGGGCAGGGGCTGCGCCCGCCAGCGCGCGTCCAGCACCGGCACGCCCAGGCTCTGCGCCATGTACAGCGCGGCCTCATGGTGCATGTCCTCGTGCAGGACCACCAGGCGGAAGAAGTAGAGCGGATCAGGCTCGGTGCCGGGGTCGGGGTCGGCATCGCCTGTCTCGCAACCTTCGACCGCGGCGCAGGCCTCCACCGCGCGGGATGCATCAGCCGAGGGTGACGGGCCACCCCCCTCACGGCCTCCCACCTCATGCAAGAGCGCCAGCGTGGCAGCCAGGCCCTCGGCCAGTTGGTCACGCGTGGCCTGCGCAGTGGGCAGCGTCAGTCCCCAGCGCAGGGCATGCGTCACGCGGCTGGAGTCGTACAGGGCGTCGTCGCCGGCACGGTGTCCGGGCGCACGGTCCAGCCGGGGCACCAGCGGGTCGGCGCCGCGGCCACGCCCGCGCTGCACCGGGGGCTGGCGCGCCAGCCAATGGTTCTGGAACCAGCCGATGTGCCCCAGCTCCCACAAGGGCGGGTTCAGGTGCGGCGCCTGCTGCACCTGAAGATCCGGCAACGCCTGCTCGCAGGCCGCGAAGGTGGCCAGTGTGTCGCGTCGGCTGTCCTGCAGCGCGGCCGCCAGCGCGCCGGCGCCGCCCTGGCGGCCGGTGAGGTCCGAAGTACGGCGCGGGGTGGTGAAGGCGGTTACGCTAGGCGCATGCATCAGCCACCGATTGTGATCGTCACGCCAGCGCTGGCCGATGCGAACAACGGTAACTGGCAGACCGCCCGGCGCTGGAAGAGCATGCTGGCAGCCCTGCACCCGGTGGTGCTGACGGCGAGCTGGCCGCTGGCCGTGGGGCAGCAGCCCGAGCCAGCCCTCATGATCGCGCTGCACGCCCGACGCTCGGCCGCCTCCATCGCCGCCTGGCGTCAGGCACGGCCCGACGCACCACTCATCGTGGCGCTGACCGGCACCGATCTGTACCGCGACATCGACCACGACGCCGCCACCCAGCACTCTCTCGCCATGGCAGATGCCCTGGTGGTACTCAACGAACTGGGCGCGCAGCGCCTGCCCCGCACGCTGCGCCCCAAGTGCCGCGTGGTGCTGCAGTCCTGCAGCGCGCGCCAGCCTCGGCCCCGCACCGGCCGGCACCTGCGCGCGCTGATGGTGGGCCACCTGCGCGGTGAGAAGGATCCGCAGACCTTCTTTGACGCGGCGCAACGTCTGCACGGCCGCAGCGACATCCTGCTCGATCACGTGGGCCGCGCGCTGGACCCGGCCCTGGGTGAGCGCGCCGCGGCCCTGTCCGCCAGTCAGCCGCAATACCGTTGGCTGGGTGGCCTGCCGCACGAGGCCACACGCAGGCGCATCCAGGCGGCCCATGTGCTGGTGCACCCCAGCCGCATGGAAGGCGGCGCGCACGTGGTCATCGAGGCCGTACGCAGCGGCACGCCCGTGATGGCCTCGCGTATCGATGGCAACGTCGGCCTGCTCGGGCCGGACTACGCCGGATACTTCGAGCCTGGGGACAGCGCAGGGTTGGCGCGCCTGCTCGAGCAAGCTCGTGACGATGCCGATATGCTGCAAGGCCTGCAGCGCCAGATTGGCTGGCGCGCCCCGCGGTTCGCGCCACAAGCCGAAGCCGGCACGCTGCAGCGGTTGGTGGACGAGTTGCTGCACCGCCAGGGCCGCTGAGGCCTGTCCGGCACCACGCACGATCCCGCAACGGCGCAGCCCTGATCCGCCGCGCTGGCGTATCGTTCAAGCATCCGCGGGCCTATGTGACCCGCCACCCGAACACCCACACCGCATCCGCCATGAGGAGACTTCCATGAACGCCGCCGACAAGCTCCCGCCCGCCGCCGAACCCCGCCTGACCTCGCTGTCGCACGGTGGCGGCTGCGGCTGCAAGATCGCCCCCGGCGTGTTGGCGGAAATCCTCCAGGGCACCGCCGCCATGCCCATTCCCAAGGAGCTGATGGTGGGCATCGAGACCGCCGACGACGCCGCCGTCTACAAGCTCAACGACGAGCAGGCGCTGATCGCCACCACCGACTTCTTCATGCCCATCGTGGACGATCCGCTGGACTTCGGCCGCATCGCCGCCACGAATGCCATCAGCGACGTCTATGCCATGGGCGGGCGGCCCATCCTGGCACTCGCCCTGGTGGGCATGCCCATCAACGTGCTGTCCACCGCCACCATCGGCCGCATCCTGGAAGGCGGCGCCTCGGTGTGCCGCGCCGCAGGCATCCCGATTGCCGGCGGTCACACCATCGACTCGGTGGAGGCCATCTACGGCCTGGTGGCCCTGGGGCTGGTGCACCCCGACCACGTCAAGCGCAACGCCGACGCGCGACCCGGCGACGTGCTGGTGCTGGGCAAGCCTGTGGGCGTGGGCGTGATGAGCGCGGCTCTGAAGAAGGGCGAGCTTGGCGAGGCCGGCTACGCGCAGATGATCGCCAACACCACCAAGCTCAACACCCCGGGGCCCGACCTCGCGGCCATGCCCGACGTGCACGCGCTGACCGACGTCACCGGCTTCGGCCTGGCCGGCCACGCGCTGGAGATGGCGCGGGGCGCGAAGTGCGAGGTGCAGATCGACTGGGACAGCGTGCCGCTGCTGGACGGCGTGCGCGAACTGGCAGCGCGGGGCTTTGTCACCGGCGCCTCGGGGCGCAACTGGGCCGGTTACGGCCAGGACGTTGCGCTGCCCCCAGGCTTCGCACCCGAGGACCACGCGCTGCTGACCGACCCGCAGACCAGCGGCGGCCTGCTGGTGGCCTGCGAGCCCAGCGCGGTGGACGCCGTGCTCGCCACCTTCCGCCGCCACGGCTTCGACGCCGCGGCGGTGGTGGGGCGTTGCGTGGCCGCCAGCGGCGCGCCTCGGCTCACCGTGTCCTGACCATCCCGTGATCATTCTGCCCGAGACCACGTCCCCTTCCCACACCCCAACCGCCATGAACCACCCCACCCGCCGCCTGCTGATCGCCACCGCCGCCCTGTTGAGCCTGGGTGCTGCGCCACTTGTCCACGCCCTGGAGATCAAGCCTTACACCACTGAGGCGCTGGCCGCTGCGCAGACCGCGGGCCAGCCCGTGGCCGTGCACTTCCATGCCGAGTGGTGCACCACCTGCAAGCAGCAGGAGAAGGTGCTGGCCCAGCTCAAGACCGAGACCGGCCTGGACCTCACCCTGCTCGTGGCCGATTACGACAAGGAGAAGGACCTGCGCCGCGCGCTGAAGGTGCGCAGCCAGTCCACCATGGTGGTGTTCCGGGGCAAGGAGGAGAAGGCGCGCCTGGGCGGCGACACCGACCCCGCCAAGTTCCGCGCTGCCTTCAGGGCCGCGCTCTGAGCGGCATTGCAGGACCGCCGTGGCCGTCACCCTCCCCGAAGTCGGCCTGAGCCTGGCCGCTGGCAGTCTCACCACGCTGAGCCCCTGCGTTTTTCCGCTGCTGCCGCTGGTGCTGGGCGGCGCCCTGCAGAACCATCGTCTGGCCCCGGTGGCCCTGGGCCTGGGCATGGCGCTGTCCTTCGGGGTCATCGGCGTACTGCTGGGCACCGTGGGGCAGGCCGTGGGGCTGGACGGCGACGTGGTGCGCATGGCCGGGGGCTGGCTGCTCATTGCCTTTGCCCTGGTGATGCTGGTGCCGGCCTGGAACGAGCGCTTCACGCAGTGGATGACGCCGCTGGCCAGCGGGGCGCAGGCCGCCTCCTCGCGCCTGTCGGGCGGCTCGCTGGGCAGCGCGCTGTTGCTGGGCGCCGTGCTGGGCCTGGTGTGGAGCCCCTGCTCCGGCCCCTTGCTGGCCTCGGCCCTGACCCTGGTGGCCAGCGAGGGCGGCGCCGTACGCGGAGGGGTGATCCTGGGCTTGTTCGGCTTGGGCGCGGCCGTGCCGCTGGTGGCCGTTGCCTACGCCTCGCGCGCGGGCTTCGCGCGCGCCCGCGGCTGGGTGCTGGTGCGCATCGCCCGCATCAAGAACACCTTTGCCGTTCTGCTGGGCGCCATGGGCCTGGCCATCCTCACCGGTGCCGACAAGTGGCTGGAGGCCAGGGTCAACGCCTGGCTGCCCGAGGGCTGGCTGAATCTGACCGTGCTGTTCTGACCGGCCCGAGCCAGCGACGCCTCACCGCATGGGCCCCACCTGATCAGCGTTTGATCACCGGGTGATGGCCACCAGCACGCTGCAGGGCGCCTGCTCGATCAGCGCCTTGGACACAGATCCCCGCCACCAGCGCTCGGCCCAGCTGTCCAGGTGCTTGTGGCCCACCACGATGAGGTCCGCGCCGATGCGGCTGGCACAACGCGCAATCTCTTCCACCGAGTCGCCCTGCACGAGCTCGCCCTCAGCCTTCAGGCCAGCCTCGCGCAGGCGCTGCAGGCCGCTGTCCATCACCGCCTGGTAGCGGTCACGCTGGGCCACGTCAGCCTCCTGGGTGTAGACCCAGCCCTCGGCGGCCACCGAGGTCACGGGGCGCGGCATCACCGCGATCAGGCGCAGTTCAGCCTGGCTCCATTGCACGATCTCGCGGCAGTCCAGCAGCGCCTTCTGCCCGGCCTCGGAGCCGTCATAGGCCAACAGTACCTTGGTGTACACGGCGCCCTCCTTCGGTGCTGGGGCAAGCCCCGGCGGGGCCTGATGAGGCGAAGCATGAGGCACGCGGAGACGACAGGCAAGGCAGGGGAACCCCGGGGGTCGGGCCACTGGAGGCGGGGGTCAACTCGCGGGAAGCGCAGGCTCCAGATAGCGCTCGGCCAGGGCCTTGCGCGCAGCCGGCCCGACGTGCAGGCGCTGCTCGAGGTACCGCTCGATACCGCCGTGGTCGGCCTGCAGCGCATCGAAGGCGGCCGCCAGGAAACCCGTCTGCACGCGCCACAGCACGGCCAGCGCCTCGGCCGGCGTGTCGCTGTGCGGCACGGGCGGGGGCTGGTAGAGCGAGTTGGTCAGCAGGTAGTCCTGCACCACCACCTCGCGCGGCACGCCCAGGGCGTGCAGGATCAGGGCCGCGGCAAAGCCCGTGCGGTCCTTGCCGGCGGTGCAATGGAACACCAGCGGCGTGTCGCTGTGCAGCAGATGTTCGAACAGTTCGGCAAAGCGGTGCGCCTGATCGTTGACCAAGGCGCGATAGAGCTCCTTCATCAACTCCACCGCTACGGCGGCCGACAGGCGCTGCCCGGCGGCGGCCAGGTCCTGCAGGCGCTGCACCACGGTGGGCTCGATGCCCAGCGCATGCTGGGCCGCTGCGGCCAGCCGGTTGGGCATGGCCGCGCGCTCATGCTCACCGCGGAAGTCCAGCACTCGCTGAAGGCCCAGCGCCGACAGAGCCGCCTCATCCTCTGGCGTCAACCGGCCCAGGTGGTCGGAGCGAAAGAGCCTGCGCCAGCGCACGGTGCGCCCGTCGTGCCCCCGGTAGCCCCCCAGATCGCGGAAGTTGGAAGCCCCTTGCAGGCGCAATACGCGGCGATCTTGTAGTTCGGACATCAACAGATTGTCGGTGGCCGCGGCACGCCGCCGCACAGGTCAGCAGGGACGAAAAAAAGCCGCGGACCCGCCGCGGCTCGTGCGCCGGACCCCGAGGGGCCCGGGACGCAGAGGGTTACTCCATCACGCGAATGTTGGAGGCTTGCGGGCCCTTCTGGCCCTGCGTCACCTCGAACTCCACGCGCTGGTTCTCCTGCAGGGTCTTGAAGCCCGTGCCCTGGATTTCCTTGAAGTGGGCGAACAGATCCTTGCCGCCACCGTCCGGGGCGATGAAGCCGAAGCCCTTGCCCTCGTTGAACCACTTGACGATACCCGTTTCCTTGGCCATTTTTCATTTCCTTTCAGTGAGACGCCCACACATGCGGACGCCATGCAGAAACACCCCGCAACTCACCGATGGAAGATTTGGCCGAACCGCCAGCCTGGCCGGCGGGCGAGAACAAAGAACCGACTGAGAGAAGATCTAGAGCACGCCTACACCTTGATCGTAGCAGCATATCGGCCCAGCCGTCGGGACCGGCTGACCGACGACCAACAGCAGCCCGATGAGCAGACACGTCAGCGGTTCAAGGCGACGCCGTGTGGCGCCGCAAGAACTCGCCGCTGGCCAGGATTCCTTCCAGTTCCAGCGAGGCCACACGCGCCAAATCCTGCAGGTGCTGGCGCTCCCAGGCATCCAGGCTGCGCGGCTTGCGGTCGATCAGGCAGAAGGTGCCCGGGCGCTGCCCGTTCTTCAGCTTCAATGGCGCGCCTGCGTAGAAGCGTATGCTGGGGTCGCCCGTGACCAAGGGGTTGTCGCTGAAGCGCGGATCCTTCAGTGCATCGGGCACGACGAAGACTTCGTCGTACAGGACCGCGTGGCCGCAGAAGCTGACATCGCGCCCGGTCTCGGTGACGCCCAGGCCGCAGCGGGATTTGAACCACTGCCGCTCGGCGTCTACCAGGCTCACCAGCGCAATGGGCACCTGGAACAGCGAGGCCGCGTAGACCGTCAGGCTGTCGAAGCGCTCCTCGGGCGGGGTATCCAGGATCAGCAGGCGCTGCAGCGCGTCCAGCCGCAGCCGCTCGTCATGAGGAAGGGCAGGCGCCTGCATGTCACGCTCCAGTGAGGTCGGGGCTGGTGGGGGGCGCCAGCACCCCGGCGGCGTCGGCATGTCCGGCGTGAGCAGCCCGCGCCGGAGGGTTGCGGGCCCAGCGCCGCACCACCTGCAGCAGACGGTCTGGGTCGATGGGCTTGGTCAGCACCTCGTCCATGCCGGCCTGCAGGCACAAATCACGGTCGGCGGCCATCGCGTTGGCCGTCATCGCCACGATAGGCACGTAGGCCTTGCCAGGGCGGCTGCGGACACGCCGGGTGGCCTCCAACCCGTCCATGACCGGCATTTGCATGTCCATGAACACGAGATCGAAATCCTCGGCCTGCAAGCGCTCAAGCGCCAACGCGCCATTCTCCGCGGTCCTCAGTTCCAGACCTGCCTGGCCGAGCAACTCGCAGGCGATCATCAGGTTGACCTCGTTGTCATCCACCACCAGCGCGCGTACGCCCTGCAGCGAGACTGCAGCAGCGGCAGGGCCAGGGGCGAGCGCCTCTGGCGCGGAGCGCAGCGCGAAGGCCGGCTCCGCCGGCGCCAAGCCCAACCGGGCGGAGAACCAGAAGCTCGAGCCCTCGCCCAGCCGGCTGTCCACCCCCACGGCGCCACCCATCAGATCCGCCAGCCGGCTGGCAATGGCCAGGCCCAGACCCGTGCCGCCGTACTGCCGGCTGGTGGACAGGTCGGCCTGGTGGAAGCTCTGGAACAGCCGCTGCTGGTGCTCCTCGCTCAGGCCGATGCCGGTGTCGCGCACGGTCCAGCGCAGCAGCACGCCGTCCGGCCCACGCTCGAGCACCACCACCCGCAGGTGAATCTCGCCGTGCTCGGTGAACTTCACGGCGTTGTTGCCGTAGTTGATCAGGATCTGGCCCAGGCGAAGCGGATCGCCCACCAGCGCATCGGGCACGTCCGGGTCGATCTCCACGGTCAGCTTGAGACCCTTGCCCGCCGCCTTGTCCGCGATGAGGTTCGAGAAGTTCTCCAGCACGCTGGCCAGCGAGAACTCGATGTGCTCCAGGCCGAGCTTTTCGGCCTCGATCTTGGAGAAGTCCAGGATGTCGTTGATGATCCCCAACAGGTGCTGCGCCGACTGCTGGATTCTCTCCAGATAGACGCGCCCGCGCGTGTCGGTGGCCTGGCGCAGCGCCAGATGCGCCATGCCCAGCACGGCGTTCATGGGCGTGCGGATCTCGTGGCTCATGTTGGCCAGGAAGGTGGACTTGGCACGACTGGCGCGCTCGGCCTCCTCCTTGGCGATGCTCAATTCCTCCATCAGGCGCGCCCGTTCGCTGACGTCGCGCACGATGACGGTGAAGTAGGTCTGGCCTTCCTGCATCCACTCGGAGACATTCATCTCCACCTGCAGGGCGCGGCCGTCGGCGCGCACCGCCGTGGTCTGTTGCGGCCAAGCGCCGGGGGCTGGCGCCTGCTGCGGGCTCGCCAGCCCGACGCGCTGGTGCGCCTTGCCGATGATCGCGACAGCCTCGGGCACGAAGGCGTCCAAGGTCTGGCCCAGGGCGGCCGATGCCGGGAGGCCGAAGATCTTCTCGGCAGCCACGTTCCACATCACGACCCGGTGCTGCGGATCGGTGGAGATCACGGCATCCGGAATGCTGGCCACCATCTTGTCAAGCTTGGCGATCTCCTGACGGATCTGGGCGCGCAGCGCCAGGCGCTCCAGATGGGTGGCCAGCCGCTGGCGGGTGGCGCCGACCTCGAAGGGCTTTTCGATGAAGTCGATGGCGCCTTCGTTGAAGGCGCGATCGCGGTGGCTGCGTTCGTTGTGGGCCGAGCAGTAGATCAGCGCGCACTGGGGGTGCAGCGCATGCAGGCGCTGGCCCACCTCGAAGCCGTTCATGTCCGGCAGGTTCAGGTCCAGGATCGCGAGCTGGAAGTCCGCGCGGGCGCCGATGCGCAAGGCCTGGGCGCCCGACTTGGCGAACGAGGCCTCCACCGCAACACCCGACAGCAGCTCGCCCATGAGACGCAGGTTGTCCGCCAGGTCGTCCAGCACCAGCACCCGAATCGGGTCGCCGCCAGGGGGCACAGGCGCCCTGTCCATCAAGCCGCCTCGCCCAGCGCCTGCTCCAGGCGCTTGAGTACCAGCTCGGAGTCCTGCTGGCGCAAGCCCGGGCCCAGCTCGTCGAGCAAGGTGCGCTGCAGTGCGGCGTCGCTGAGCTGGCCAATGAGCGCCTCGACGCGGCGGATCTGGCCCAGCTCCGCTGCGGCCCGGATCTCCTCCACCCGCGCGCGCGCGTCGGCCTGGCCGACCGCCTCACGAAGACTCACCCCGCCCTGCGGGGCGGACGGGCCCGGACCCTCCCCCTGCTTGTAGACATACTCGATCTTGAGCAGACCGGCCATTTTCTGCAGCAAGGTCAGGCTTTCCACCGGCTTGGGCACGAAGGCATCGGCCCCGGCGGCCGTGCTGCGGACCTGGTCACCCGCGAACGCGCTGGCCGAGGCCACGATGATGGGCGTTTGCGGCGCATGGACCCCGGCGCGGATGGCGTGGATCAGGTCGAAACCGTCGCGCTCGGGCATCAGCAGGTCGGTGATCACGAGGTCGAAGGGCCGCTCGGCATGTGCCGCCAGGGCTTCGGTGACACCGAGCGCACTGTGCACCTCGAAACCCACCATCTGCAACAGGTCGACCAGGAACTGCACGTTGGTCGGGTTGTCGTCCACCACCAGGATGCGCGGCCTGCCCGCGCGCAGACCACAAGGCATGCCGCGCTCGGAAGACATCAGCACCGCCATGTCGGGCGCCGCCTCCTCGAAGGGAAGCGTGATGCTGACGGTGGTGCCTTGCCCCGGCGTGCTGTCGATGGCGATGGTGCCGCCCATCAGGCTGACGAGCTGGCTCACGATGGCCAGCCCCAGCCCCGCCCCTTCCGAGGTCTTGTTCACCTGCTCGAAGGGGACGAAGGCCTGGCTTACCTGCTCGGCGCTCATGCCGATGCCGCCGTCGCTGACCTGGACCACCAGCACGGGCTTGGGCTGACCCTCCCGCACGGCCACCTCCAGCTGCACCAGCGACTGCCGGCCGTACTTGAAAGCGTTGACCACCAGGTTGATGAGGATCTGCTTGAAGCGCTCCGGGTCGAGCACCGCCACCGAGTGGTTGCCCAGGGAAAACTGCGCGCTGAACGTGGCGCCATGCTTGGACTTCTCGATGTCGAACAGGCGCACCAGATCTTGCAGCAGGCTGGGCAGGTCCACCGGCCGCGGCTCGAGTTCGATGCGACCCGCCTCGATCTTGGACAGGTCCAGGATCCGGTTGATCATGCTCAGCAGGTGCTGCCCGGAGGACAGGATGGCCTGCAAGTGGCGGTGCACCGTGGCGTCAGGGCCGTCGCGCTGCAGCAGGATCTGCGCGTAGCCCAGAATGCCGTTCAGCGGCGTGCGCAATTCGTGGCTCATATTGGCCAGAAAGGCGCTCTTGGCCCGGCTCTTTTCCTCGGAGATCTCGCGCCGCTGGTTCAGCGTCTGGAACTCCTGTCGCCTGAATCGCAGCACCAGCCACACCGCCAGGCACAGCAGCAGGAAGGCAAAGGCTCCCACATAGTCGATGAAGCGCAGATACGCCCGCACGTAAGGCGCGTCGGTGATGGTGGCGATGGTCCAGTCGGACTCGGAGATGGGGGTGAAGGCCGCGAACACCGGCTGCCCGTCGACGGTGGTATCCAGCCAGCCGGTCTTCTGCGTGACCATCTGATTAACCAGCGCCTTCAAGCCCGGGTCGCCGTCCTGCAGCAGCGACACGGCCTTGGTGTTGATGTTGCCGCGGCGTTTGGGGTCTGGGTGGGAGATCGCGATGCCGGTGGAGTTCACCGCGAAGGCGTAACTCTTGGGCCCGTTGGAGAACCGGGACAACTCCTCCACGATGGTGGTGGTGTCGATCATGCCGCCGAACACACCGATGATGTCGGCCCCCTTGGTGTCGCTGCGGTAGATGGGGCTGGTGACGGCCACGATGTCGGCGTTCAGCGTGCGGGAGTTCACCGGGTCGGAGGCGTAGACGCGGCCCTGTATGGCGGCCTTGAAGTGCGCACGGTCGCTCAGGTTCTGCCCCTTGGCGAAATCGACCTTGGAGTTGTAGTAGGTGCCGTCGGGGTTGATGTGGGCGAAGATGTAGAACCAGGGCATCTGCTCGTGCTTGGCCTTGAGGAAGGGGCCGGCCTCCTTCCAGTCCATCGAGCGGATGACAGGCGTATTGGCCAGGGTGGAGATCTCGGTCTTGCGGGTGAGCAGCCAACGGTCCACGCGGTGGGCCACGCCATTGGTCTTTTCCTGCAGGATGGAGATCTGCTCGTTCAGCAACTCAGCGCGGATGCTGGCAAAGCCCAGGTAGCCGAGGACGCCGATCACGGCGAAAAAGGCGAACAGGGTGATGTTGAACCGCAGATCGATGCGCTCGTCCTGTCGCTTCATTGGGGGGGTCTGGCCTCTGAGAAGATCACGAATCGTACCTGTTGCACAGGGGAGCTTGCCGTGCCCGAGGCAAGCCAGGGTACGCTTTGGAGGTGGACGAAGACGCACCCGCCACCTGCTCGACACCACGGAGGCCCATGATGGACCCGCTGATCCTGGAGCGCATCTCCCGCGACCGCTTGCCCGGCCTGCTGCAGCGCATGCCCAAGGCCGAGCTGCACATCCACATCGAGGGCTCGCTGGAGCCAGAGCTCATCTTCGCGCTGGCGCGCCGTAACGGCGTGAGCCTGCCTCACGCCAGCGTGCAGGCGCTGCGGCAGGCCTACGCCTTCACCGACCTGCAGAGCTTCCTGGACCTCTACTACGCCGGGGCCTCGGTGCTGCTGCAGGAGGCGGACTTCTTCGACATGGCGATGGCCTATTTCCGTCAGGCGGCAGCCGATGGCGTGGTGCATGCCGAGGTGTTCTTCGACCCGCAGACCCACACGGCCCGCAGCGTGCCCATGGGCACGGTGATCCGGGGGCTGGCCCGGGCCCGACAGGAGGCTGAGCGGGCGCTGGGCCTGAGCAGTGCGCTGATCCTGTGCTTCCTGCGGCATCTGAGCGAAGACGACGCCTTCGCCACGCTGGAGGCCGCCCTGCCCTGGCGCGAACATTTCATCGGCATTGGCCTGGATTCGAGCGAGCGCGGCCATCCACCGGAAAAGTTCGCGCGCGTCTTCGAGCGCTGCCGCAGCCTGGGCCTGCACCTGGTGGCCCATGCGGGCGAAGAAGGCCCCCCGGCCTACATCCGCACCGCGCTGGAGCAACTGCAGGTGCAGCGCATCGACCACGGCGTGCGCTGCCTGGAAGACCCTGCGCTGGTGGCCGAACTGGCCCGCCGCCAGATGCCGCTGACCGTGTGCCCGCTGTCCAACGTGAAGCTGTGCGTGTACCCCAGCATGGCGGCGCACCCCCTGCCCGATCTGCTGCGGGCCGGTCTGTGCGTAACCGTGAACTCCGACGACCCCGCCTACTTTGGCGGCTACGTGGGGGAGAACTTCAGGGCCCTGTTCGCAGCCCATCCGGACATGGGGCCGCGCGAGGCCTGGCAACTGGCGCGGCACAGCCTGGAGGCCAGTTTCGCGGACGAGTCCGCCAAGGCCGCCTGGCGCGCGCGGCTGGACGAGGTCTTTACCCAGGCTGCGGTTGCGCCCGCACCCGTGCCCCGGCGCGCATGACACCAAGCCAGCCTGGAGGCAGCACATGATCGATCGACAGGAAGTGCGCTGGCCCCTGCGTGATGGCATGCCGGCGCAACAGGCTGCGCCAGCGGGTCAGGCAGGCTGCCGTGTCTGGCTGATGGACACCATCACGAAGGTGGCCGCAGAAGACGCCGGGGCGGTGGTCGTGTCGGGGTCCCACGGCGGCACGAGTTCCGGCCACTTCGCGCTCACGGCCCCTCTGAAGCTGGCCGTGTTCAATGACGCCGGCGTGGGCAAGGAGGGTGCCGGCATCGCGGCCCTGGCCATGCTGCAGGCACGCGGCTGCGCCGCAGTCACGGTGGCGCACACCAGTGCGCGCATCGGCGATGCGCGCGACACCTGGGACCACGGCGTGCTGTCCCACGTCAATGTGGCCGCCCAGGCGCTGGGCCTGGCGCCAGGGCAGGCGCTGCGCGACGCGGTGCAGCGCCTGAGGTAGGCTGCTACGCGCATCCCGCCAAGTTCCTTCATGATCAGGACACCCCCGCCATGCAGATGAAATCCCTGGGCCGCAGCGGCCTTTCCACCGCACCCATCGCCTTGGGCGGCAATGTCTTCGGCTGGACGGCCGACGAGCCCACCTCCTTCGCCCTGCTGGACGCCTTTGTCGAGGCCGGCTTCAACCTCATAGACAGCGCCGACGTGTACTCGCGCTGGGTGCCCGGGCACCAGGGCGGCGAGTCCGAGACGGTGATCGGGCGCTGGCTGGCCGCGCGCAAGGGCAGCGGCATACGCGAGCGCATCGTGCTGGCCACCAAGGTGGGTTACCCCACGGACGATCCCGGCCGGCGCCTGCAGCCGGCCTGGATCCGCCGGGCCGTGGACGACTCGCTGCGCCGGCTGCAGACCGACCGCATCGACCTGTACCAGGCCCACATGGACGACCCGGACACGCCGCTGGAGGACACGCTGGGCGCCTTTGCCGACCTCATCCAGGCCGGCAAGGTGCGCGCCATCGGTGCCAGCAACTACAGCGCGGCGCGGCTGCAGCTGGCCCTGGACACCAGCGCGCGCCTGGGCCTGCCGCGCTACGAGACGCTGCAGCCGCTGTACAACCTGCTGGACCGCAGCGCCTACGAGGCCGAGCTGCAGGCGCTGTGCGTGCGCGAAGGCCTGGGGGTCATCAACTTCTTTGGCCTGGCGCGCGGTTTTCTCACCGGCAAATACCGCGGCGAGGCCGACGTGGCCCAGAGTCCGCGCGGTGCCGGCGTGCAGACGGCGTACTTCAACGACCGCGGCTGGCGCGTGCTGGCGGCACTGGACGAAATGGCGGCACGGTTGCAGGCCACCCCGGCGCAGCTGGCCCTGGCCTGGCAGATGCGCCAGCCGGGCATTGCCGCACCGATTGCCAGCGCCACCTCCCTGGCGCAGTGGACGGAGCTGTGCGCCGCCGCCGAGCTGGCGCTGAGCGACGCCGACATGGACACGCTGACCGACGCAAGCCAGGCGTGACGCGGAGCCGGGCTGCGGCGCCGCTCAGCCCCGGTCCACCACCACCGCCGGGCGCGCAGCCAACTGCTCGCGCAGCTTGCGCAGGCGCTCGCGCGGGTCTTCTTTCGCCACGCCCTCGCCCAGCTTCATCTCGGCAATGAAGCGGCTGGGCACGCCGGCCACCGTCTCGCGCCCGCGCTTTCGCCGTCGCAAGGTGCTGACGGCCAGCGTGGTGCGGGCGCGGGTGATGCCCACGTACATCAGGCGCCGTTCTTCTTCCAGGCGCTCGGGCGTCATGTCATCGTCACCCGAGCGGAAGGGCAGCAGCCCTTCGTTCACGCCGGCCAGCACCACGTGCGGCCACTCCAGGCCCTTGGCGGCGTGCAGGGTGGACAAGGTCACCACGTCCTGCTCGTCGCCGCGCTCGGCCAGGCTGATGATGACGCTGATGGTCTGCGCCACCTGCAGCACGCTCTGCTTCTCGGTCTCGAAAGTGCCGCCTTCCTGCGTGATTTCGCCGCCGCAGCGCCGCGCGATCCAGTCGACGAAGTCCAGCACGTTGCTCCAGCGCGCGGCCGCGAGCTTCTCGCTGTCCTCGCCGTCGTACAGGTGCTGCTCGTAGCCGATGGCCTTGAGCCAGGCCAGCAACAGCGCCTTGGCGTCCTCAGCCCCTGTGGTCTGGCGCGCACGGTGTTCCAGGTCATTGACCTCGCGGCCAAAGTCCTGCAGCGCCTCCACCGCCTTGCCCTTGAGCATGGTGCTGAGGCTGGGCGAGAACAGCGCCTCGAACAGGCTGGTCTTCCACTTGCCGGCAAACTCGCCCAGGGAGGCCAGGGTGGTGTGGCCCACGCCGCGCTTGGGCGTGGTGACGGCGCGCAGGAAGGCGGGGTCGTCGTCCTGGTTGACCAGCAGGCGCAGCCAGGCGCACAGATCCTTGATCTCGGCGCGGTCGAAGTAGCTCTGCCCGCCCGAGACCTTGTAGGGCATCTGCGCGGCGCGCAGCTTCTGCTCGAACACGCGCGCCTGGTGGTTGGCGCGGTACAGGATGGCGAAGTCGCTGAACTTCACCGCGCCCCCGCGCGCGCGCAGTGCGGTGATGCGGGCCACCGCGCGCTCCGCCTCGTGCTCCTCGCCGTCGCACTCCACCACCTGCACCGGCTCGCCCTCGCCGAATTCGCTCCACAGCTTCTTCTCGAAGATCTTGGGGTTCTTGGCGATCACCTGGTTGGCCGCGCGCAGGATGGCACCGGTGGAGCGGTAGTTCTGCTCCAGCGCGATGACCTTCAGGCGCGGAAAGTCCTGCGGCAGACGCTTCAGGTTGTCGATGGTGGCGCCGCGCCAGCCGTAGATGCTCTGGTCGTCGTCACCCACGGCGGTGAAGGGCGTTTGCTCGCCCACCAGCGCTTTGAGCAGTTCGTACTGCACGGCGTTGGTGTCCTGGTACTCGTCCACCAGCAGGTGGGCGAACATGCCCTGCCACTTCTGCCGCGCCTCAGCGTTGGTGGTCAGCAGCTTCAGCGGCAGGCCGATCAGATCGTCGAAATCCACCGCCTGGTAGGCGTTCAAGCGTTCCTCGTAGCGCAGCATCACCTTGGCTGCCGTGAGTTCCAGGTCATCCTTGGCTACCGCCGCGGCCTGCGCCGCGCTCAGCCCCTGGTTCTTCCACAGGCTGATGGCCCATTGCCAGCCGCGCGCGGTCTTGGCGTCGGTGGTGCCGCCGGCATCGCGCAACACGCCCAGCACGTCGTCGCTGTCCAGAATGGAGAAGTTTTCCTTCAGGTTGAGGCGCGTGCCGTCGGCGCGCAGCATGCGCACACCCAGGGAGTGAAAGGTGCTGACCACCAGATCGCGGGCGGCGCGGGCGCCCACCAGGGCCTTGGCGCGCTCGCGCATCTCGGCAGCGGCCTTGTTGGTGAAGGTGATGGCCGCGATCTGCTTGGGCTCCAGCCCAGTCTGCAGCAGCTTGGCGATCTTGTGCACGATGACCCGGGTCTTGCCTGAGCCGGCGCCGGCCAGCACCAGACAAGGCCCCTGCAGGTGATGCACGGCCTGGGTCTGGGCGGGGTTGAGCGAGGCGGGGGCGACAGACATGGGGGGCGGATCATAGCCACCCGACCACACGGCCTGGACAAGGCCCGGCCGCAGGCCCGCAAGCGCCGGGCGTGCTACTCTGCCTCGGCAGGGAAGTTTTGCCGCGAACTGCTGCAGTCGCCAGACGTCAGAGCAGTCCGGTCGAGCCCAATGAGGCTGCTACGGATGGGAGACTGCCTTCATTCATCATCCGGAATCTGACGGTGAAGCACTCCATGAGATTGCGGCTTGATTGTTGATCTGTCGACCAACAGGCGGGCGCCCGTCCTGAAGCGCCGGGACTGGATGCTGGGTACGATGGCCTTGGCACTGCCTGCCTTGACGCGCCATGCCTGCGCCGCCGACGTTCCCCGCTTCGCACTGGGGGTGGCGTCGGGCCAGCCCCGGACCGACGGCATGGTGCTGTGGACGCGCCTGACCGGACCGAGCCTGCCCGAGAACGTGCCGGTGCAGTGGGAGCTGGCGCACGACGAGGCCTTCACCCAGATTGCGGCGCGCGGCGTGGAGATCGCCCAAGCCGAGACCGCGCACAGCGTGCACGCCGAGCCCGGCGGCCTGGGCCCGGGGCGCACCTGGTGGTACCGCTTCAGCGCCCTGGGCGACCGCAGCATGGCAGGGCGCACCCGTACGGCCCCGGCGCCGCAAGCGCGAACCCCGCTGCGCTTTGCCATCGCCAGTTGCCAGCGCTGGGAGTACGGCCACTACGCCGCCTGGCGCGACATCACGGCCGCCGACCCCGACCTCATCGTCTTCCTGGGCGACTACATCTACGAGTACCCCTTGCTGACAGTGGATCCGGTACGACCCATCCGGGGCGGGCTGGTCACCACGCTGGAAGGCTACCGCGAACGCTACGCCCAGTACAAGGCCGACCCGCTGCTGCAGGCAGCCCACGCCTGTGCGCCGTGGCTGCTGGTGTGGGACGACCACGAAGTGGAGAACGACTACGCGGCCGGGGTGGGTGGCCTGGGCGGCGGCCTGTTCGGCGACTTCCGACAACAGCGCGCGCAGGCCTACCAGGCCTACTGGGAACACATGCCTTTCCCGAAGGCAGCCCGCCCCGTGGGTGATGCCATGCGCATCTACGGCCATCTGGACTGGGGCCGGCTGGTGCGCATCCACCTGCTGGACGACCGCCAGTACCGCGACCCCCAGGTCTGCCCGCGTCCGGGACGCCTGCTGGGGTCCAACACGGTCTCGCCCAAGGCCTGCCCCGAGTTGCTGGACCCCAGGCGCAGCCTTCTGGGCGCGTCGCAGGAGCGCTGGCTGGCTGAGAACTGGAGCCTGGACCGCCCCTGGAACCTGGTGGCCCAGCAGACATTGATGTCTCGCCTGAGCTGGACCGACCCCACCGAGCCCACCTACTGGACCGACGGCTGGGACGGCTACGCCCCCTCACGCCAGCGGCTGCTGGCCACGGCGGCACAGCGCCAGGTGCCTGGCCTGGTGGTGCTGGGCGGCGATGTGCACGCGCATTACGTCAGCGAGCTCAAACCCGACTACGACGACCCGCGCAGCCCGGTCGTGGGCGCGGAGTTCTGCGGCACTTCCATCTCCAGCCGCGGCCCGGCGCAGTCGCGCCTGGACGCTGCCCTGCCGCTGAACCCGCACCTGCTTTACGGCAACGCCCGCCAGCGCGGCAGCGTGCTGTTCAGTCTGGACGCGCGCACGCTGCACGCCGATCTGCGCGCCGTGGAGCGCCCGCGCGAGGCGGGCAGCGCGGTGCGCAGCGCGGCACGTTTCGTGGTGGAAGCGGACCGGCCCGGGCCACAGCGGGCCTGAGGTGCAGGGCTGGGCGCTCAGTCGGCAGCGCACAGGCAGTGCACCACCGCATCGAAGGGCCGACGGCGCTGGGCCAGGTCATGCAGCCAGACCATGTCCTGAAGGGCCTGGGTGCCGGCGTCGAGCAGGCCGCCCGGGGTGCCGGCTCCTGTCAGCCCGGGCACGCCCAGGGCCAGGGCCTGCACCTGGACTGGGGAGGCCGCGACGTCCAGGCCCAGGGCCTGCAGCATCAAGGCGCGCACGCCGGACTTGAAGAAGCCCATCAGCTGCTCCAGGCGCCCGGGCTCGCGCTCCATCCATCGCAGACGTGCATCCTCGGGCAACTTCGCGCGCGTAGCCGCCGCCTTCAGCGCATCGGACCATGTGCCGTTGCGGTCGATCAGCCCTCGCTCCAGCGCCTGGGCGCCCGTCCACACCCGCCCCTGCGCCACGGCGTCTATCTTGTCGGGCGTGGTCTTGCGGGCCGCCGCTGCCTTGGCCGTGAAGTCCGTGTAGATGCGGCCGATGGTCGACTGGACGAGCTGCTCGAAGCGCGGTTCCAGCGGTCGCCGCGGGTCGTAGCCGTTGGCCAGCCAGGTGGTGGCGTAGCCCCCCGTACCCACGGACAGCTTGTCCATCAGGCCTTGCGCGGTGGGCAGCATGCCGAACACGCCAATCGAGCCCGTGATGGTGGCAGGGTCGGCAATCACCTCGTCGGCGGCCAGGGCGATCCAGTAGCCGCCCGAGGCCGCCACGTCGCCCATGGACACGACCACGGGCTTGCCCGCGGCGCGTGTGAGTTCCAGCTCACGTCGAATCAGTTCCGACCCCAGGGCGCTGCCGCCAGGCGAGTTCACGCGCAACACCACCGCCTTGACCTCGTCGTCATTGCGCGCCTTGCGGATCAGCTCGGCCGTGGAGCGCCCACCGATGCGCCCGGGCGGCTCGCTGCCCTCGCCGATCTCACCCTCGGCCACCACCACGCCGATGGCCGGCCCGCTGGTGGCAGGCTTCAGGCGCGAGCGGTACTCGCGCCAGCCGATCTGGCGGAAGGTCTTGGCCTTGGGGTCCTCGGCGCCGCGCTCGATCAGCAGGGCCCTGAGCTCGTCGCGGGTCTTGAGGCCGTCCACCAGCCGGCTCTGCAAGGCCAAGCGTGCGATATCACCACCTACCGCCTGCAGGCTGCCGGGCAGGGCGGCAATGCCCTGGGAGATGGCCCCGTCCGGCAGCTTGCGCGCCTTCTCCACCCCCCGCGTGTACAGGCCCCACAGCGCGTCGTACAGATAGGCCTCGGCCTCCAGCGTCTCCTTGGATGGGGCGCTGGCGAAATAGGGTTCCGCGGCGTTCTTGTACTTGCCCACCCGCACCACGTTGGCACTCACGCCCACGCGGTCCAGCGCCTGGCGGTAGTAGTTGCGCAGCCGCCCATAGCCCTGCAGCGCGACCGTGCCCATGGGGTGGACGTAGACCTCGCTGGCGTGGGCGGCCAGGTAGTACTGGCGCTGGTCGAAGCCCGTGGCCCAGGCCACCACCTGCTTGCCCGAGGCCTTGAAGCGCTCCAGGGCCGCGGCCACTTCGCGCTGGGCCGCCAGGCCTCCGCCCGACAGCTCTTCCGGCAACAGCAGGGCACGCTCGATCTGAGGGTCGCGCGCGGCGGCGTCCAGCACGGCGATGACGTCGCGCAGCCGCACCTGGCCCTGGTCTTCGCCCTGCAACTGCCGCAACACAGCGTCGCGTGTGCCGCCGGCGCCTTGCTCGGCCAGCGGCCCGGCCAGGTCCAGCACCAGCACGGTCTTGTCTTTGAGCTTGTCGGGCCCCCCCGTGAGCAGGGCCACCGGCACACCGATCAACAGGGCCAGCCACAGCAGGTTGAACACCGCGCGGCGGGTGCCGTCCACCAGCCCCCACAAGCGGCCGGCCCAACGGCGGACGAATCCCCCTCTTTTTTCTTGCGACATGCCTTTTTCCTCGGGTATGGTGCGACAGCCGATTGTGGCCAATATGGGAGCACCACATGGATGCCATCCTGTCCGTCACCGCACCCTTCTTCGCGCTGGTCCTGTGCGGCTATCTGGCCGGGCGGCAGAAGGTGCTGCCCGAGAGCGCCATCGCCGGGCTGAACACCTTCGTCCTGTACTTCGCGTTGCCGTGCATGCTGTTCCGCTTCGGGGCGAACACGCCGGTGCTGGAGTTGCTGCACCCGAGCATGTTCGGCGTGTGGTTGCTGTGCGCGCTGCTGCTCGTGTTCTTCACGGTGGCGGTGACCTGGAGCCGGCGGGTGCACCTGAAGGACGCCGCCTTCGGGGCCCTGGTGGCGGCCTTCCCCAACACCGGCTTCATGGGTGTGCCGCTGCTGGTGGCGCTGCTGGGGCCGGCCGCGGCAGGGCCGGCCATCTGCACCATCCTGGTGGACATCTTCATCACCAGTTCGCTGTGCATCGGCCTGGCACAGGCGCATGACGCCTCCGGCCAGGGCGCACGCGCGGCCGTGGTCAAGGCGCTCAAGGGCACGCTGACCAACCCCCTGCCCTGGGCCATCGCCCTGGGCGCGGCCAGCCAAGCCACCGGCCTGCACCTGGCCGGGCCGGTGGACACCGTGGTGCGCATGCTGGCCGACGCCGCCTCGCCCGTGGCGCTGTTCACCATCGGGGCGGTGCTGTGGCGCGCGGGCCAGCACACCCACGGCCGCACTCCGCCGGCGCTGTTCCTGCCCGTGGCGGCCATCAAGCTGGTGCTGCACCCACTGCTGGTGTTCAGCGTGGGCGCGGCGGCCCGGGCGCTGGGCGTGCCCCTGACCGGGTTCCAGATCCTCGTGCTCACCCTGGTGGCGGCCCTGCCCAGCGCCAGCAACGTCTCGCTGCTGGCTGAGCGCTACGGCGCCGACAACAGTCGGGTGGCCCGCATCATCCTGGCCAGCACCGTGGCAGCCTTTGGCACCTTGTCCGGGCTGGTGTGGTGGTTCGACGTGCGTCCACCAGGCTGACGACCGCGCGCCGCGGGCACGGCGTCAGATCGCCAGCGGGTCCACGTCCACGGCCCAGCGCAGCACCCCGCGGTGCCCGCTGCGCAGGCCGTGCAGCACGGGGGTCCAGTGCGCCAGCAGGCGCTGCAGGGCCGCACGCGAGGGCGACTCCAGCAGCATCTGCATGCGCTCCACGTCGGCCACCCGGGCCATGGGCGGCGGCACTGCCGGGTACAGCGTGACGCCGGCGGCCGACTCCAGGGCGGCGGCGGCGGCGCCGGCCGCCTCCACGAAGGCCCGCGCCTCCTCGGGCGTGCGCGCCTCGGCCCGCAACAGCGCCAAGTGGCTGAACGGGGGCAGACCGGCCTGGCGCCGCTCCTGCAGTTGCTGCGCGGCGAAGGCCTCGAAGTCGTGCCGCTTCAGCGCGGCGTACAGCGGATGCTGGGGATGCCAGGTCTGCAGCCACATCTGGCTGCGGTGGGCCGCGGCCGCATCGCGCCCGGCCCGGCCCGCGGCCTGCAGCAGCAAGGCAAATTGCCGCTCAGCCGCCCGGAAATCGCTGGCGAACAGCGCCCCGTCGGGGTTGACCGCGGCCACCAGCGTGATGCGGCGGAAGTCATGCCCCTTGGCCACCATCTGCGTGCCCACCAGCACATCGACGTCGCCGTCGTGCACGGCGGCCAGCTGCGCGTCCAGCGCACCCTTGGCGCGCGTGGTGTCGGCGTCGATGCGCGCCACTCGCGCGCCGGGCAGCAGCGCAGCCATCTGCTCCTCCAGCTTTTCCGTGCCCCGGCCCACGGGCGCGATGTCCAGGTTGCCGCAGTCGGGGCAGGCGCGCGGCACGCGTTCGGTGAAGCCGCAGTGGTGGCAGCGCAGCGTGCGGTCGAGCTTGTGGAACACGCGCCAGGCACTGCAGTGCGGGCATTGGCTCTTCCAGCTGCAGGCGCCGCAGTGCAGCACTGGCGCGTAGCCGCGCCGGTTCAACAGCAGCAGGCTTTGCTCCCCGCGCGCAATGCGCTCCTCGATGGCGCGCAGCAGCGGGGGCGCCAAGGCCGGCGCGTTCTCGCCGTGCCCACGGGGCTGCTGCGTCATGTCCAGCAGGCGCACTTCGGGCATCACGCCGCCGCCGATGCGCGTGGGCATGGCCAGGCGCCGGTAGCGACCTTCCAGGCTGCGCTGCCAGCTCTCGAGCGAGGGCGTGGCCGAGCCCAGCACCACCGGCACCTGCTCGAGCCGGGCGCGGTAGACGGCCAGGTCGCGCGCCGAGTAGCGTGCGCCTTCTTGTTGCTTGAACGAGGGGTCGTGCTCCTCGTCCACCACGATCAAGCCGGGCCGCGGCAAGGGCGTGAACACGGCCAGCCGCGTGCCCAGCACCAGGTCGGCCAGCCCCAGGTGGGCCATGAGCCAGTGCTTCAGCCGCTGCGCCGGGGTCAGACCGCTGTGCAACGCCACCAGCACGCGGTCCGGAAAGCGCTGCGCCAAGCGCGCCTCGAGTTGCGGCGTCAGGTTGATCTCCGGCACCAGCACCAGCACCTGCCGCCCGGCCTGCAGGGCGCGCTCGGCGGCGCGCAGGTAGACCTCGGTCTTGCCGCTGCCGGTGGCACCGTGCAGCAGCGCCGGGCCCACCTGAAGCAGACCCGCCAGCGCGGCGTCCTGCTCGGTGCTCAAGGCCGGCCACTCAGGCGGCGGCCCCCCCGGCGCGGGCGGTGGCGACTTGAGCAAGCGCGCCACGCGCTTGGCCACCTGCACCGCGCTGAGCTTGCGCAGCTCCGGCGGCAGCACCGACAGGGCCAGTTCGCCCGTGCCACGCTGGTAGTAGCCGGCGGCAAAGTCCACCAGATCGCGCCAGGCCTGGGGCATTGGCGGCAGGCTGTCCATCACCTCGGCCACCCCACGCAGCCGCTCGGCCGGTGTGTCGCCACCCGCCGCCGCACCCCACACGATGCCGGGCACGGTGCGCCGGCCCAGCGGGCAGCGCACCAAGGTGCCGGGCGGCAAGGCCGGGGTGGCCAGGTAATCCAGCAGCCCGCCCAGCCCCGCGTGCTGCGGCGTCTCCACTGCCACCGCCAGCCGGGTGGCCGCCACCTCGACATCCGGAGCCGACACTGCAGCGGCCGCCGTGCCAGCCCTCTCGCTGTTCAAGATTGCGAACCCTCAACTTGCGCCAGGGTCTTCGTCCCGGATTGAGAATACGCACACAAGTTCATGATCTGCATAGGGTTTTCGGCCTGTCCACCGAATCTGTGGATAACTTTGTGGGCAACCCGGCGCGGAACTCGCCAAACCCTTGATTCATGAGGCCTTCCACTGGATTGCCTCATTTCTCAGCAGCCCTCAGGCCTTCGAATAATCAACAACTTAGCGCAGTCTGCACCCTGCGGCCCCGCCACGACGCCTGGGAATAACCCACCCCCTGGGAAGGCCCGGAAATTGGGGATAAGTGCGATGCTAAGTGCTCACTCACCGCGCGGACGGCGCAAATCCATGCGCCACAGGCGCCAGTTGCCGCTGTGTCAGCTCGGCCTGAAGCTCAAGCCGCTGCGAGCCGCAGCTGCACCCTTGAACGGCGCCAAAGCGGCCCAGAACACCCTCCCCTGCGGCTGGCGCCGGCCGCGCCTCAGCGCAGCGTCCTGGAGTGCTGATGCACTGCCTGAACCAGAGCCGTCACATGCTCGGGCGGGGTGAACTGGCTGATGCCGTGGCCCAGGTTGAAGATGTGGCCATCCCAGGTGCCGTCGGCACGCTGCGGCCGGCCAAAACTGTCCAGCACCGCCCGCGCCTCGTGCGCCACCGCCTCGGGCGGAGCGAACAGCACGTTCGGGTCCAGGTTGCCCTGCAGGGCCACGCGGTCGCCCACCTTGGCGCGGGCGGCGCCGAGGTTGACTGTCCAGTCCAGGCCCACCACGTCGGCGCCAATGCCGGCAATCTGTTCCAGCCACAGCCCCCCCCCCTTGGTGAAGACGATCACCGGGATGCGCACGCCGTCCTTCTCACGCTGCAGCGCCTGCACCACCTGCTGGGTGTAGCGCAGGCTGAAGCGCTGGAAGGCGCCGTCAGCCAGCACCCCGCCCCAGCTGTCGAACACCATCACCGCCTGCGCGCCGGCGTCGATCTGGGCATTGAGGTAAGCCGCCACCGCCTGCGCGTTGACCGCCAGGATGCGCTCCATCAAATCAGGCCGGCCGTAGAGCATGGACTTCACCAGCCGGTAGTCGTCCGAGCCCGCACCTTCGACCATGTAGCAGGCCAGCGTCCAGGGGCTGCCGGAAAAGCCGATCAGCGGCACGCGCCCGTTCAAGGCACGGCGGATGGAGGTGACGGCGTCGGTCACGTAGCGCAGCTTGTCAAGGTCAGGCACCTGCAGCGCCGCCACGGCCGCCTCGTCGCGCACCGGGTGGGCGAAGCGCGGGCCTTCGCCCTGGGCGAAGCTCAGCCCCAGGCCCATGGCGTCGGGCACGGTGAGGATGTCGCTGAACAGGATGGCCGCGTCCAGTGGGTAGCGTTCCAGCGGCTGCAGGGTCACCTCGGTGGCGAAGTCCACGTTGGTGGCCAGGCCCATGAAGCTGCCGGCCTTGGCGCGCGTGGCGCAGTACTCGGGCAGGTAGCGCCCGGCCTGGCGCATCAGCCACACGGGCGTGTGCGGGGTGGGTTGGCGCAGGCAAGCGCGCAGAAAGCAGTCGTTTTGGAGGGGTGCAAACATTCGTGGATTATCGCCATGCGCACTGAGATGCCCGATGTATCAGCCCGAACTGGGCCCAGTTGGGATAGCACAGGGGGGGCACAGCCGCCAGCGCACTGTGCAACAGGCGCAACGGTGCCGTGGCGCCCGTTGCGCCAGGTCAGGACGACGGACATGCAGGCCGCCGCACAATCACCCGCATGCACATCGGCATCCTCACCGGCGGCGGGGACTGTCCCGGCCTCAACGCCGTGATCCGCGCTGCCACGCTGGAGTTGCTGCACACCGGCGCGCAGGTCACGGGCATCGAGCGCGGCTTTCTGGGGCTGATGCGCGGGCAGATGCGCCCCTTGAGGGCGCCGGATGTGGACGACATCCTGGACCAGGGCGGCACCATCCTGGGCACGCACAACCGGGCCGACCCCTTCCACGACTTCGCCCTGGGCGGTGCCGACGTGTCGGCGCGCGTGCTGGCCTGCGCCCGGCAGGCGGGACTGGATGGCGTGCTGGCCATCGGCGGTGACGGCACGATGTGCATCGCCGCCCGGCTGGACGCCCTGGGTCTGCCCATGATCGGCGTGCCCAAGACCATCGACAACGACATCGCACTGACCGAGCGCACCTTCGGCTTTGACAGCGCGGTGGCGGTGGTGTCCGAGGCCCTGGGGCGGCTGCGCACCACGGCGCGCAGCCACGGCCGCGTGATGATTGTGGAGACCATGGGGCGCTACGCCGGTTGGATTGCGCTGGAGGGCGGCATCGCTGGCGGGGCCGATGTGATCCTTCTGCCCGAACTGCCCTTCGAGCCGGCCCTGGTGCTGCGCTGCTGTCAGCAACGCGAGGCCGCCACGGGCGCGGCCGGGCGCGACGGCAGCACCCTGATCTGCATCGCCGAAGGCTGCGCGCCGGCCGGCGGTTCGATGACCGTGGCCCACACCCTGGCCGACAGCCCCGACCCGGTACGCCTGGGTGGCGTGGGCGAGCGCCTGCGCGCCATGCTGGAGCCGCATCTGCAGTCCGAAGTGCGCACCACCTTGCTGGGCCATGTGCAGCGCGGCGGGACGCCCACCGCGTACGACCGCGTGCTGGCCACGCGCTTCGGCCACGCCGCAGCCCGCCTGGCGGTGCAGGGGCAGTTCGGCCGCATGGTGGCTCTGCAGGCCGATGCCTGCGTGAGCGTGCCCTTGGCGGACGTGGCTGGACGTACCCGCCACGTGCCTGCCCGCCACCCGCTGGTAGAGGCTGCGCGCGGCCTGGGCGTGTGCCTGGGGGTGGCATGAAAGCCGTATCCGCAACCCGCAGCGCCGCCCGGGACTTGAATCTCCCGCTTCGGCCCCATCTTGCAGAATCTGTTCAACGCCAGACCGGAAAGCGAGTCCCCCATGTCGCCACGTCTTGAAACCCCCCTGCCGCGGCGCTGGCTCGCCGGGCTGCTGCTGGCGGCCGCCACGCTGCTGTCAGGTTGCGGCTACAACCAGTTCCAGACCCTGGACGAGCAGACGAAGGCGGCGTGGTCCGAGGTGCTGAACCAGTACCAGCGCCGCGCAGACCTGATCCCCAACATCGTGGCCACAGTCAAGGGCGAGGCCAACTTCGAGCAGGAGACGCTCACCAAGGTCGTGGAGGCCCGCGCCCGCGCCACGGCCATTCAGGTGACGCCGCAGACCCTGAACGACCCGCAGGCCTTCGACCGCTTCCAGAAGGCGCAGGGCGAACTTGGCGGCGCGCTGGCGCGGCTCCTGGCGGTCAGCGAGAACTACCCCAACCTCAAGGCCAACCAGGGCTTCCAGGACCTGCGCGTGCAGCTCGAGGGCACCGAGAACCGCATCACCGTGGCGCGCAACCGCTACATCAAGGCGGTCCAGGAGTACAACGTCCTGGTGCGGCAGTTCCCCTCCAACCTGACAGCCATGGTCTTCAGCTACGCCGTCAAGCCCAGCTTCACGGTGCAGAACGAGGCCGTCATCTCGGCGCCGCCGGCCGTGAGCTTTGACAAGCCGGCCAACCCGGCGCCAGCGGCGTCGAAGTAAACACCCGTCCCATGCGCACCCTCAACGGCTCCTCCTGCGCAGCCTCGCGCCCGCCGCTGCGCACGCTGGCGGCCTGGGGTTTGCTGGTCGCCGTCAAGCTGTTGACGATCTGGGGCCTGGTGGCCCTGTTCAGCGGTCCGGTGCGGGCGCAGGACCTGCTGCCCGTGCCGGCGCTGACGGCGCGCGTCATCGACCAGACCGCCACCTTGTCCACCTCGCAGCGCGAAGCCCTGGAGGCCAAGCTCGCCGCCTTTGAGGCGCAGGCCGGCCCGCAGATCGTGGTGCTGCTGGTGGCCAGCAGCAAGCCCGAGGACATCGCGGCCTTCACACAGCGCGTGGGCGAGGCCTGGAAGATCGGGCGGCGCGACGTCGGAGACGGCCTGCTGATCGTGGTGGCCAAAGACGACCGCCGCCTCTGGATCGCACCGGCCAAGGCCCTGGAAGGCGCCGTGCCGGACCTGGCCGCGCGCCAGATCGTGCGCGACATCATCACCCCGGCCTTCAAGACCGGCGACTACGCCGGCGGCCTGGACAAGGGCGCGGACGCGCTCATGACGCGCATCCGCGGCGAGGGCCTGCCCCAGCCCCAGCGGCGCACGGGCAGCGCGGCTGCGGAGGGCGTGCAGGCCGAAGACCTGCTGGCCTTCCTGTTCGTGGCCGTGCCCGTGGCCGGCGGGCTGCTCAGTGCGCTGGTCGGCCGCAAGCTCGGCGCGGCGCTGACGGGGGGCACGACTGGCGGGGTGGTCTGGTGGATGACGCACAGCGTGCTGCTGGGCCTGGGTGCCGCCGTGGCAGCGCTGTTCGTAGTGGGCGTGCTGGGTCTGGGCGCAGCCATACGAGGCCTGGGCGGGCGGCGCAGCCAGGGCGGCCGCGGCGGACCGGTCGTCTTCGGCGACGGCGGATGGTCCGGCAAGGGTGGCTGGCCGAGCGGCGGCGGCGGCGGCGGATTCGGCGGCTTCTCCTCAGGCGGTGGCGGCGACTTCGGCGGCGGCGGCGCAGGGGGGAATTGGTGATGGTTCAACTTCTGACACGTGTGACCCGCCTGTTACGCCACCGCTGGTTTGACGAGACCGACACCAAGCGCGCGCTCGGCCCGCAGGCCCTGGCGCGCATCGAGCAGCGCATCGCAGCCAGCGAACGCCAACACTCGGGCGAGATCCGTGTGTGTGTGGAGGCGGGGCTGCCGCTGAGCTACCTCTGGCGGGGCGCGCATGCGCGTGAGCGCGCCATCGCGATGTTCGGCAAGCTGCGTGTGTGGGACACCGAGGCCAACAGCGGTGTGCTGATCTACCTGCTGCTGGCCGAGCACCAGATCGAGATCGTGGCCGACCGCGGCATCGCCCGCCATGCAGCGCCGGGCCACTGGGAATCCATGGTCGACGTCATGCGACAGGAGTTCCGCGCGGGGCGCTTCGAGCCCGGGCTGATGCAGGCCATCGGGGCGGTGGAAGCGCTGATGCTCCAGCACTTTCCTCAGAGGCAGGGGCAGGGCAACCCCAATGAGCTGCCCAATCGCCCCTACCTGGCCTGAGAACTTGACAGCCCCCCAGGCCCGGGGGCTCAAGTGGCCGCGTAGCGGTGCAAGGGGTGGGTACCCTGCGCGGCGTGCACGCTGGCGTTGAAGGAAATGATCACGCGCTCCTGCTCACCCGCGTAGGGCAGCGCCTGGTGCGCCAGCCAGGAGGGAAAAATCAGCAACTGACCCGGCACCGGGTCAACGTCCAGGTGCGCGTCCTGCAGATAGGCGTTGCCCAGGTCGATGCGCGCGCCCCCGAGCCGCTCGAAGCGCGGCCCGAAGAAGCGCGTGACGCCATTGGCGGGCCCGTAGGTGGCATGGGAGACCCGGCGCTCTTGCGGGTCCACCTGCACGCAGTACACCCCAGACCACGAGCAGTTGCCGTGGCTGTGCACGTCGTGGAACGCGCCGCCGTTGGACATCTGGAACCACATGCCGTCCAGGCTGATGCGCAGGTCCAGGCCCTGCGCAGGCCAGACCCCCGCGTTGGCAGTCTTGACCGTGTCGCGCAGCGACTCCACCACGAAGCGCAGAAATCCCTGCCACTCGGGCAGCCGGATGCGGTCGACCAGATCGTCGTCGCTGGCAAAGAACGCGGACGCCGGTGGCGGCTCACCTCCTTGCACCCGCGACTGCACCTGAGCAATGCGCAGGGCGCTCAACACCCGCACCAGCAGCGGGTTCAGTTCCGCGGCCTCGGCGTAGCGGTGCACGCCCAAGGGCGTGGGCCACAGGCTGCGGAATCCAGGCGTCGCGCCGGAAGGACTCACGCGGGCGCCGCCACGCTGGCCGGCCAGTACAGACGGTGTCCGGTGTCTCGCTGGAAGGCTGCCAGGTCTTCTTCGGTGTCGATGTCCAGGCGGTAGCGGCGGTTGTCCGTGACGAACGGCGCTGCCGCCTCAGGGTGGGCGCCTCGCCACTGACGACAGCCCACGTTCGCCCCGCCGGTCAGGATCTGATCGCGCACCTCGGCGCTGAAGATCACCGGATTGCCGGGCTCTCCATGCACCTGCGGGAATACGACGGAAGTGCCGGCCGGCCGCTTCTTGAAGGCGCCGATCAGGTCGCTGATGTCCTGGGCCTGGATCAGCGGCTGATCGGCCAGGGCCACGACAACGGCATCCAGCTTGCCCGCCAGGGCCGCCAGGCCGATGCGCTGGGAGGAGACCTGCCCGTCGTCAGGGCTGGGATTGCGCACCACGGTTACCGGAAAGGCCTGCACCACCGGCTCGATCAGGTCGGCGTGGTGACCCAGCACCACCACCACCTCGTCCACCCCGGCCCCGGACAGGGCGATGAGCTGGCGCCTGATCAGCGGCACGCCGCCCAGCTCCAGCAGGCTCTTGGGCCGGTGCCCGATGCGCGAGCCGCTGCCGGCAGCCAGCAGCACGGCCCCCACCACCACGCGGCTGTAGAGACCGCCGCCGCCTTTGAGGATGCATCCCATCGTGTGTTGCCTCCGCGCCGGGTTCCTTCGTCACATGCCGCAGCAGGACATGGGCCCTGCGCGCACCACGAACTCCGGCACCTCGTCCGCAGCCGGGGGGCAGGCTGGGGTCTCGGCCTGCGCCGGCAGCGCGGAGGGCGCCGACGCAGCGGCGGCTGCAGCGTGCTCGGCGCGCGGCGATGGCTCCTGGGCAGCCGAAGTCTGCACCGGGGTCGGGGTCAGGTTCGGAGCTTGGACTGGGGCCTCCTGACCGCGACGCGCCGCCACCACAGCCGCCAGCACCGACAGCGCAATCTCCTCAGGGGTCTGCGCACCGATGGGCTGACCCGCCGGCGCCACGATGGCTGCCACGGCTGCGGCGTCTTCGCCGGCCTCGACCAGGGCCGCCTTGAGGACCAGCGCCTTGCGGTGGCTGGCCACGAAGAACACCTGCCGCGCCCGCGCCGCCAGCGCAGCGCGCAAGCCCTGCACGTCCCGGCGGCCCTGCGTGGCCACGACCACGAAGCTGCCGGGCGCCAGCGCCTGAGCGACAGCCGCGACGTCGTCGCTGTCGAGCACCCGTTCGGCGTCCGGGAACCGCGCCGCATCGGTGGCGTGGGCCACCACGGTGACGGGAAGGCCCACCCGCGGGCCCAGGAACGACAGGGCCACCGCCAGCGGCGAATCGCCCACCACCGTCAGGCGCGCCCGCGCCAGCATGGGGTCGACGAAAAGCTCGACCGTGCCGCCGGAGTGGCAGGACATCCCAAATTCCAGCACGTCGTCCAGTTCGCGCACCTCGCCTTCGGACGAAGGTGCGATGCGCACCACGCGAGCCCGGCCGTCAGCCAGCGCCAGCCGCACCGTCTTCAGCACCGCCGGCTGCGAACAACCACCCCCTATCCAACCCAGCTCGATGCCCTCGGCCGTGACCAGCGCCTTGTCACCCGGCCGGGCCGAGGCCGGCGGCTGCACGCGCAGCACGGTGACGATGGCATGCGGGCGGTCCTGCTGCTGCAGGCGCAAGGCTGCTTGGAGAAAGTCGATGGATGCAGTGCTCATGAGGGGTCGCTCCGACGCAGTGGGGTGGGCAGGGAGGGGATTCAATGCAGGATTTCGGCGGCTTGCATCAGATCGCGCAGGCTGTTCAGGCGCACAAAGCGGTCGATCAGCGGCCGGGCCTCGCGCAGGGCCTCGGAAGCCGGCGGCTGCGCAGACGGGTGAAACCAGGTGATGCGCGCGCCGTGACGGCGCACCGCACGCAACTCGTCGGCCAGGGCCTGCGGGGGGTCGGCGTCAAAGCCGTCGGACAGCACCCACACGCGCGCCGAGCGCTGCAACTGAGCGCGCGCATGCACGCGGTGGAAGTCCGCCAGGCTGGTGGCAATGCGGGTGCCGCCACCGAAGCCAGCGGTCACGGCGTTCACCTTCTCCTGCACGGCGGCCGCGTCGCGCTGCAGCAGCGCAGTGACCTCCGCCAGGCGGGTGTGGAAGACGAAGACCCGGGCGTTCGCGACGCCAACGAAGGCGCGCGCGATGCGCAGGAACAACTGCGCGTGCGTCTCCATGGAGCGGCTCACATCCACCAGGATGAACAGGCGCGGCCGCTCGCGGCGGGGCTGGCGCCAAGCGGGCTTGAATGGCACGCCGCCGGTGCGCAGGCTGCCACGCAGGGTGCGGCGCAGGTCCAGCCGGCGGCCCTGCGGGTGGTCGCGCCAACGGCGCGTGAGGCGTTCGCGCAGTCGCTGGGCGATGCGCTCGGCGAGTTGGTTCAGCTGGGCCAGGTCTTGCGGCAGCCACTGCGACAGGCTGCGGTCGTGCAAAGCCTCGGCGCGGCTGGCGCCGCCCTGGGCACGCTCCACACCCGCGTCCTGTGACGACGACTCTTCAGGCGAGGCGGCCTGCAGCGCGGTGTCCAGGCCCTGCCCTGCCGCCCCGGGAAGCTGCCCCTGCGCCAGGGAGTCTTGCAGGGACTGCACCACATGGCGCAGGTCGCGCGAGGGCCGGGTCTGCCCGCTGACCTTCACCGTGCCCTGCACCCGGTGGGGGTGCCAGTAGCGCTGGAAGAGCTCGGGCCAGTGGCGCCAGTCGTGGGCGTCGTGGCAGGCGATGGCCCGCCAGGCCGGGTCCAGTTGGGCGCAGCGCTGCAGCGGCAAGGCCAGCGCCACCCGCACAAAGGCCTGCTGTTCGGCCACGCCGACTTTCATGCCATGGTCGCGCAGCAGTGCTGCAAACCCGGCGATGGTCTGCAGCGGCGACGCGGTCATTTGACAATCCTCCGTGCTGCGCACTCCGGAGTGAGCGTTTGGGAGCGGCCCGGCGCGCTCACGCGGCCACCTTCTCCGCCACGCCCACGCTGCGGCGGCCTTCGACCAGCTGCAGCACGCGCTCGGGGCCCATCTGGAAGCGGTCTTCGCGGGTCTTGAGCAGGCAGCCCAAGGTGGCGACGATGGCCGCCGGGTCATCAGCCAATTCGCGCCAGTTCAGGCGGTGCAAGGCGCGCACCCAATCCAGCGTCTCGGCCACGCCCGGGGTCTTGCCCAGGTCCTCTCTGCGCAGCCGCTGCACAAAGGCCACCGCCTGCTCCACCAGCGCCGTCTCAGCACCGGGCAGGGTGTGGCGCACGATGTCGATCTCGCGCGCGAGCGTGGGGTAATCCAGCCAGTGGTACAGACAGCGCCGACGTAGGGCGTCTGACAACTCGCGTGTGCCGTTGCTGGTCAACACCACCACCGGCACATGCCGCGCCCGCACGGTGCCGAACTCCGGCACCGTGATCTGCCAATCGGCCAGCACTTCCAGCAAGAACGCCTCGAAAGCCTCGTCCGCCCGGTCCACTTCGTCGATCAGCAGCACGCAGGGCTGCTCGCTGTCGATGGCGGCCAGCAACGGCCGCTCGAGCAGGTAGTCGCGGGAGAACAGATCGGCCTCGCGCAGCGCCTGCGGGCTGGTGGTGGCCGCTTCGCTGAGCCGTATGGCCAGCAGCTGGCGCCCGTAGTTCCACTCGTAAGCCGCCTGGGACAGGTCCAGCCCCTCGTGACACTGCAGGCGGACCAAGCGCCGGCCGCCCGCTTGCGCCATGGCCAGTGCCAGGGCGGTCTTGCCCACGCCAGCGTCGCCTTCCAGCAGCAGCGGCCGCTGCAACTCACCCGCCAGCCACAAGGTGGTGGCCATCGCCTCGTCGGCGATGTAGCCCGCCGCATGCAGGCGTTGACGCAGGCCGGCCTCGTCCATCAGGACTTCCTGCCGAACAGGCCGGCCAGCCAGGACTTGAACACGGTCCACATCAGCGACAGGGCGTTGAGCTCCTTGACCGGGGCCGCCGGTACGCGCACGGGTGCGGCGGCGACCGGCGAGGGGGCAGCTGGCGCATCACCAACGGCCGAGCTTGCCGCCCCTGCGGTCGGGGACGCCAGCGCTTCGGGGGCCACCGCAGCCGCCCCAGCCACCATAGGCACCGCGGCTGCCGCAGCGCGGAAGTTGTCGGCGAACTGCGCAAGCATGGCGTCCGACACCGGCACCAGCAAGCGGCTGCCAAACTGCGCCAGCTTGCCGCTGACCGTGACCGTGGCCTGCCCAACCAGCACCGAGGTCTGGGGCGTGGCTCCGGGCTCGATGTGGGCGGACAGCTTCATGGAGGCGGAGGAGCCTCCGCGGTCCGCGCCCTTGCCCACCATCTGCATGGCGTAGGCCGCCGCATCGACGCCCAGCACCTCGATCTCGCCCCCAAACTGCATGGACGCCGGGCCCACCTTGGTCTTGACCGTGCCTTTGTAGTGGGTGTCGTCCAGTTGCTCGGTGATCTGCGCACCAGGCATGCATCCGCCCACGGCGCGGATGTCCGACAACACGGCCCAGGCCTGCTCCACCGAGACTTCAAGGGGGTACTGCTTGTCGAGTTTGACTTCCATGGAATCCTTGACCTTGCGTCCGAGACGCGGCACTCAATACAAAGGGCCGCGATGGTCGCGGCCCATGACGTTCATCACCCTGAGGTCACGAGGGGGCGGTACCGCCCCACCCGCTGGGACCTCAGAGTGCCAGACCCGTGGCCTTCAGCTGCTTCCAGACCCGCCAGCTGGT
>JBAXYD010000021.1:0-70217 GCA_037127635.1 Betaproteobacteria bacterium
CCCCCAGGTCCGGGCGGTGCCCGGCCCGGCCCCCCGCGGGGGCGCAAGAAAACTTGGGGTTGCCCGGCGTTTTCTTGTGAGCCCCAGGCAGGCACCGAACCCGCCCTTAGCCTCCTGCAAAGTGCGGGGTCGGCTTCTTTGTACATCCGGTTGGACCGGGAAGCCGGCGCCCCTGCGCTCATGTCGCGCCAGGAGGCATCCGAGTCGTCACATGCGCGCGGGAACGCTCAAGCTCTCCCCCGCCACCAGCGCCTGGATCCGGTGGGGCCCGCCGTGGGCGCCGATTTCGCGCATCACGGCCTCCACCTCGCCGGGCTTGATGTGGGTGATGAGCACCTGGGCGCCGGGGCGCAGGGACTTCAGTTCCGCCTCCAGCATCGCCGGGCACAGGTGCTGGCTGATCTGGGCCAGAGCCCGTTCGTCGTCGCCAAAGGCGGTCTCGATCACCAGGGTGTGCAGCGGCAACTGCGCCAGGCGCTGCCACAGCGCCGGGTTTGGCCCGGTGTCGCCGGTGTAGACCCAGGCCGGCTGGCCCGCGCCGGCGGACACGGCGTAGCCCACGGCCGGCACGGTGTGGGCGGCAGGCAGTACCTCGATATGGCGCCCGCCCACCTCCAGGCACTGGCCCTGCGCCAGTTCCACGAAGGCCAGGGCGGGCTGCTCGGCGCTGGGGATGACGGTGAAGTCCGGCCAGATCACGCCATTGAAGATGTGTTCGCGCAGCGCCTTCAGCGTCTCGCGCAGCGCGTACACCTGCACCGGCGGGCGCCGCGCTGCCATGCGCAAGCGCAGCCCCGTATCCGCCAGCAGGCCGACCGCCAGGACATGGTCCAGATGGCTGTGGGTGAGGAAGACGTGGTCGATGCGGGCAATGTCCTCATGGGCCAAGTCGCCCACGCCAGTGCCGGCATCGATCAGGATGTGGTCATCGACGAGGAACGAGGTGGTGCGGCAGCCCGCGGCGATGGAGCCCGAGCAGCCCAGCACCCGAACCTTCAGGTCCGCGGTGTGGGCCGAAGATCCAGCCACCGCCATGACGCCGCTCCTGGTGGCCGCTCAGGCCTTGGTGAACTGCATGCGGGTGCCCGCAAGTTCGATGACATCGCCGTTGCGCAGCGACAATCCGTCATCCGTCACCATGGCGCCGTTCACGGTGGGGCGCTGTGCGCCCTCCACGTGGGTGAGCAAGAAGCTGCCGCCGCGCTTGTTGATGGCCGCCACCTGCACCCCGGGCTTGCCCAGGGTGGTGCGGTCCTTGGTGAGCTGTACCTCGCGGCCCGCAGCGGCGCCGTTGAGCACGCGGATGCTGGCCTGTGTCTGCAGCGGGGCGGGAGCGCTGAACAAGCCCAGGTCGGAACCCGGCACGGTGACAAACCCGGCCCAGTCCTTGTCGTCGCCGCTGCCGCTGTCGTCCTGGGGCGCGGGGGGCTGGCCCTCGGCCAGGAACTTGATCTTGTACTTGCCGATCTCGATCACGTCGTCATACGCCAGGCGCTGGCGCTTGACCACAGCCCCGTTGACATAGGTGCCGTTGGTGCTCTTGAGGTCTTCGATGAAGACCTCCGGGCCCATCATGTGGAACATGGCGTGCTCGCCACTGACTGCCAGGTTGTCGATGACGATGTCGTTGTAAGGCCGCCGGCCCAGCGTCGTCTTTTCCTTGGCGATCGAGGCTTCTCGCACCACCACGCCGTCCAGCGAAATCACCAGTTTGCTCATTCAGCCTACCTTTTGCCGTACGCACCCGCCCTCACCCCCGCGCGCCCGTTGGGCGCTGAGCGCGTCAAAAGGCCGGGGACGCGTCTTCGGGCGCAAGCCCGGCGCGCACCAGCACCACCGAAACATTATCCCTTCCGCCGGCTGCGTTGGCCGCGTCCACCAAGGCGTCGCAGGCAGCCTGCAGCGAGACATGAGTGTGGCACAGCAGATCGCAGATGCCCTCGTCATCGACCATGTCGGTCAGCCCATCGGAACACAGCAGCAGCAGGTCGTCCGGCACCAGGCTGTGGTCGCGCGCCTCCAGCACCACCTCGGGCCCCACACCCAGCGCCCGCGTGACCAGGTTGCGGTTGGCCGAGCGGGCCGCCTGCGCCGGTGTGATGAGGCCGGCGTCCATCTGCTCCTGCAACAGAGAGTGATCCCGCGTGAGGCGCTGCAACTGCCCGCCGCGCAGGCGGTAGACGCGTGAGTCGCCCACATGGCCCACTACCAGCTGGCCGCCAGCCACGGCCACCAACACCAGCGTGGTGCCCATGCCGCTGAACTCGGGTTTGGCGTTGGAAGCGTCGAAGATGGCGCGGTTGGCCTGCGACACCGCACGGCTCATGGCCTGGCCCAGTTCGCGCACGGTGGGCGCGGCATGGCTGCCCAGCCACTGCACCACCGTGGAACAGACCAGGGAAGTGGCCATGCCGGAGGCCACTTCGCCTGCGTTGTAGCCGCCCATTCCATCGGCCAGCACGGCGACCTGCGCGTCGGCATCCAGCGCGACCGAGTCCTCGTTGTTGCTCCGCATGCGCCCTATGTCCAGGGCGCTGGCGAATTCAAGCATCATGGCATGGTCGCGGCAATCCACGTGCGGCTGAGAAAAAGGGGGCAAGCGGTGACAAGCACGGCATTGTGCAGCGGTTTGCGGGCCGGACACGCCCGCACCCGCACCCCTGCGCCTGAGGGCCGTCTTCGCGGCGGCAGTGCACTGGAGTGGGACGCTCAGACCTTCAGGCGGGCAAATCCGGCCGGGCCGCGTAGCGGCGGGCCAACACCTTGCCGACGGCCAGCACCAGCAACGCCCCGGCCAGGCCCGCGGCGTAGCGCACCATGGCCAGTACCTCCGGGGTTGGGTCCTTGGCCGTGGGGGCTTCCCGGGGCATCCAGCCGATGACCGCCGGGTCGGTGACAGCCATGGTGCCAGCAATCCAGCCCAGCAGCATGCCGCCGACCGTGATCACCAGCGGGAAGCGGTCCATCAGCTTGATGACGAGCTGGCTGCCCCAGACGATGATAGGGATGCTGACCACGAGTCCGAAGATCACCAGGGGCATGGTGTGGTTGCCGCCAGCCGACTCGGCCGCGCCGGCGATGGCGATCACGTTGTCCACGCTCATCACCAGGTCGGCCACGATGACGGTCTTGACCGCAGCCCAGAGCTTGTCACTGGCGGCGATGTCACCGTGTCCGTCGCCATCTTCCGGCAGCAGCAGCTTCACGCCAATCCACACCAGCAACACCGCACCCACCAGCTTGAGGAAGGGAATGGCCAGCAGCTGCAGGGCAAAGAAGATCAGCACTACACGCAGAACGATGGCGCCGGCCGTGCCCCACAGGATGCCCTGAGCGCGCTGCTTGGCCGGCAGCTTGCGGCAGGCCAGGGCGATGACCACGGCGTTGTCACCACCCAGCAGGATGTCGATCATGATGATCTGACCCACGGCAATCCAGAACTCGGGGGTCATGAACATATCCATCAAAGGCTCCAGGGGTTTTCAGGCGGCGCGCAGTGTAGGGGTGCCCCTTAGGGCTGACGCGGGGAAGGGGTATCAGGTACAAGCGGCGCGTTGCCGGGCCTGAAGGCCGCGTCCTGCTGCAGCCCCAACGCAAACCGCCCCTGAAGGGGCAGTTCTCATGGGGCAGGGCCTTACAGGTGGGCTTAGAGCAGGGCCTTGAGCAGCTTGGCCATCTCGGAGGGGTTGCGCGTGACCGTGAAGCCGCACTCTTCCATGATGGCGAGCTTGGCGTCGGCCGTGTCGGCCCCACCCGAGATCAGCGCGCCAGCATGGCCCATGCGCTTGCCCGGGGGCGCAGTGACGCCGGCGATGAAACCCACCACCGGCTTCTTCATGTTCGCCTTGCACCAGCGCGCGGCCTCGGCTTCGTCCGGTCCGCCGATCTCGCCAATCATGATGACGGCGTCAGTATCGGGGTCGTCGTTGAACATGCGCATCACGTCGATGTGCTTCAGGCCGTTGATGGGGTCGCCGCCGATGCCCACGGCGCTGGACTGGCCCAGGCCGATCTCGGTGAGTTGCGCCACCGCCTCATACGTCAGCGTTCCCGAGCGGCTGACCACGCCGATGCGGCCCTTGCGGTGGATATGCCCGGGCATGATGCCGATCTTGATTTCCTCGGGCGTGATGGTGCCCGGGCAGTTGGGGCCCAGCAGCAGCGTACGTTTGCCGCCCGCGGCCTCCTTGGCCTTCATCTTGTTGCGCACCTCGAGCATGTCCTTGATGGGGATGCCCTCGGTGATGCACACGGCCAGGTCCAGGTCGGCCTCCACCGCTTCCCAGATCGCGGCCGCGGCACCGGCCGGCGGCACGTAGATCACGCTGACGCTGGCGCCCGTGGCGGCGGCCGCGTCCTTGACGCTGGCGTAGATGGGGATGCCCTCGAAGTCCTCACCGGCCTTCTTCGGGTTGACGCCGGCGACGAAGCAGTTCCGGCCGTTGGCGTAATCCCGGCACATGCGGGTATGGAATTGACCGGTCTTGCCGGTGATGCCCTGGGTGATGACCCGGGTGTTCTTGTTGATCAGGATGCTCATGTGTGCAGACTCCGTTCCAGGATGCTCATGGTCGCCTAATGCGCTCGCCCTGAGCTTGTCGAAGGGCTGAGTGGCGGTACCGGGCTTCGACAGTCTCAGCCCGAACGGTCATGGGGACGTCACTTGACGGCCGCGACGATCTTCGTCGCGGCGTCGGCCATGGTGTCGGCGCTGATGATGGGGAGGCCGGACTCGGCCAACATCTTCTTGCCGATCTCCTCGTTCGTGCCCTTCATGCGCACCACCAGCGGCACCGTCAGGTTGACGGCCTTGCACGCGGCCATCACGCCCTCGGCAATGGTGTCGCAGCGCATGATGCCGCCGAAGATGTTGACCAGGATGCCCTTGACCTTGGGGTTGCCCAGCATGATCTTGAAGGCCTCGGTGACCTTCTCGGCGGTGGCGCCGCCGCCCACGTCCAGGAAGTTGGCCGGCTCACCGCCGAACAGCTTGATGGTGTCCATGGTGGCCATGGCCAGGCCGGCGCCGTTGACCAGGCAGCCGATGTTGCCGTCCAGGCTGATGTAGGACAGGTCGAACTTGCTGGCCTCCACTTCGGCCGGGTCTTCCTCGTCCAGGTCGCGGTAGGCCACGATCTCGGGGTGGCGGAACAGCGCGTTGGAATCGAAATTGAACTTCGCGTCCAAGGCCTTGATGTGGCCGTTACCTTCCAGGATCAGCGGGTTGATCTCGGCCAGGCTGGCATCGGTGGCCATGTAGCAGGAGTACAGCTTGCGCAGCACCTCCTGGGCCTGCGCCTGGCTGCCCTCGGGCACGCCAATGCCGCTGGCCAGCTCTTGCGCCTGCGCATCGGTCATCCCGGTGAGCGGATCCACGAAGACCTTGATGATCTTCTCGGGCGTGCTGTGGGCGACTTCCTCGATGTCCATGCCGCCTTCGGAGCTGGCCATCACGGCCACCTTCTGCGTGGCGCGGTCGGTCAGCGCGGCGACGTAATACTCCTTGCGGATGTCGGCGCCTTCCTCGATCAGCAGGCGGCGCACGCGCTGGCCTTCGGGCCCGGTCTGGTGCGTCTTGAGCTGCATGCCCAGGATCTCGCCCGCCAGCGTCTTGACCTCGTCAATCGAGCGCGCGAGCTTGACTCCGCCGCCCTTGCCGCGGCCCCCGGCGTGGATCTGGGCCTTGACGACCCAGACGCTGCCGCCGAGTTTCTGCGCCGCTTCGACGGCTTCCTGCACCGTGAAGGCCGGGATGCCGCGGGGCACAGGCACACCGGCCTGGCGCAGCAGTTCCTTGCCTTGGTATTCGTGAATCTTCATGGGCCTCCTCGCGCTTGCTCTTGGGGTGGGGTTGGTCTTGGGACGAAAAGTCGGGCGGATATTCGTGGGTCCAGATGCCGGCGGGGTCTGTCAGAACAGGTCAGACCTGAAGGCTCAGGGCCTGCGAATCAATGCGGGGCACAAGAGCGGGTGTGAGGGCATGTTTCACAAGCTCTCAGGGCACGGCCGGCGCGGGCGCCCCGCCGGAATTGTCGGCGCTGTTGTTGGCGCCGGGCTGACGGTGCCAGCGCGGGTAGTGCAGGCGCACGACCTCGCCGTCGGTGCGCAGGGCATGGCAACGGTCGAGTTGGAAGGGCTGGGCATCGCCCGGGCGGTCGCCGCGGGCATCGATGACCTCACCCACCAGACCCTGGATCACGGCGCTGGGCAACACCTGCGCCAATTCCGTGAGGTGGGTGCAGCCGCGCACGCCGGCCAGGCGCTCTTGCACGGACTTGCGAAAACCGCGGGCCAGGTTCAGTCCCGCCAGCGCGGCGTAGGCGTCGCCATGCTCGCTGCAGTGGCCGGGATAGGGCGCCCACTCCGACGCGGAGCCTGCCTGCAGGATGTCCAGCCGGCTGTTGACCACCAGGCGCAGCATCAGTTGGTGGATCGGGGTGCCCGCCGGCCGTACGCCGCCGACCATTTGCGCGTCACGGGTCTTGACGTCGGTGACCAAGGCCTCCACCTCCCACAGGCCATCATCGCGCGCATACACCTCGACGGTGAGGGAGCGCCTGTGCTTGAGACGGCGCTGCGAAGTGGGGGGCGGAAGGGGCATGGACGACCAGAAAAGCCCACCAATGTAGCATGCTGCACTGCAGCAATTGCCGTTCACCCAGGTGCGGCGCGGCTGCAGGGGCGCGCGTCAGGTGTCGAGGTCGCGTTCTTCGTCCTCAGACACGCCGCGGAGCACGGTGCGGATGGTGTCGGCGGTGAAGCCCCGGCCGGCAAGGAAGCGCATGTGCCGCGCACGTTCCGCGGCGCTGGCCGGCGGCTGACCAAACTTGCGCGCCCAGACGCTTTGCGCCCGCTGCAGCTCGCTGGCGCGTAGCACAGCACGGGCCGGCTCATCGGCCCCCACACCCAGGTGCTGCAACTCGCGCTCGATGCGCAGGTTGCCGAAGCGCGCCGCACGCACATGGATCCGCGACTCCACGACGCGGGCGTCCGACAGGTGGCCGGCGGCCTCGAGTTCGTTCAGCAGCGCGGGAATCTGCTGGGCATCAGGCCATGGCACGGCAGGTGCCAGGGCGCGGGCGGCCTCCAGGGCCTGCACCCAGCGCTGCAGCTTGTCGTGCAGTTCCTTGCGCGAGTGGTCGCGCTGGGCCAGCCACATCAGGGCCTGTTGCCGCAGCGAGGCCGGCGCACGCACCCCGGGCATGGCGCCGGCGGCCTCAGGCCCCGTCGCCTGCGGGCAGCAGCGGGATGCCCATGGCCGCGCGGACCTTGTTTTCCACCTCGATCGCGAGCTCGGGGTTCTCGCGCAGGAACTCGCGCGCGTTGTCCTTGCCCTGCCCGATCTTCTCGCCGTTGTAGGCGTACCAGGCGCCGGACTTCTCCAGCACCCGGCCGGTGACGCCCATGTCGATGATCTCGCCCTCGCGGCTGATGCCCTCGCCGTAGAGGATGTCGAACTCGGCCGTCTTGAAGGGCGGGCTGACCTTGTTCTTGACGACCTTGACCTTGGTCTCGCTGCCGATGACTTCCTCGCCCTTCTTGATGCTGCCGGTGCGGCGGATGTCCAGGCGCACCGAGGCGTAGAACTTCAGCGCGTTGCCGCCCGTGGTGGTTTCGGGGCTGCCGAACATCACGCCGATCTTCATGCGGATCTGGTTGATGAAGATGACCATGGTGTTGGTCTTCTTGATGGTGGCCGTGAGCTTGCGCAGGGCCTGGCTCATCAGGCGGGCCTGCAGCCCGGGCAGGGAGTCGCCCATCTCGCCCTCGAGTTCGGCCTTGGGCGTGAGCGCGGCGACCGAGTCGATCACGATCAGGTCCACCGACCCCGAGCGCACCAGGGAGTCGACGATTTCGAGCGCCTGCTCGCCCGTGTCGGGCTGGGAAATGAGCAGCTCCTGCAGGTTCACGCCCAGCTTCTGCGCGTACTGGATGTCCAGCGCGTGTTCGGCGTCGATGAAGGCGCAGGTGCCGGCCAGCTTTTGCATCTCGGCGATGACCTGCAGCGTCAGCGTGGTCTTGCCCGAGGACTCGGGGCCGTAGATCTCGACGACGCGGCCGCGCGGCAAGCCGCCCACGCCCAGAGCGATGTCCAGGCCCAGCGAGCCGGTGGACACGACCTGGATGTCCTCGATGACCTCGCCGTCGCCCAGGCGCATGATGGTGCCCTTGCCGAACTGCTTCTCGATCTGCGCCAGGGCGGCCTGCAGGGCCTTGGCTTTTTCGGTGTTGAGTGCCTTCACGGGTGCGTCCATTGCGAGCTCCTTGTTCAATCTGCGGGTGTCTGCGGGGGTGGCTGCCAGGGGTGCAGCGGGGGTGTCTGACCGTGCCTTCAGTATCGCAGAAACTGGATGTCTGTACAGTGGTTTGACGTCCCCCTTTTGTCGCCCTCTTTGGGGGGAGGCTGTCCTTGCGGAGCACTGGGCGTTGGTCGCTGACGCGGCGGGCGCGGCGGCGGCGTCCTGTGGAAAACGCTGATGAAAACGCCGCAGGCCCGGGTTCTGCGGGCGGGAGAATCGCGGCATGCTCCGGCCTGCCCGGGCGCGCTGACGGGCCAGCCAGGGACGCCTGGCCCGGATGTCGACAGCCGTGGCGGGCGCCAGACGCCCACCCAGTACTTTGAGGAGACGAGCCATGCGGATTCTGATCGCGGAGGATGACCAGGTGCTGGCCGACGGGTTGCTGCGCTCGCTGCGGGCTGCGGGCTACGCGGTGGACCAGGTGGCCAGCGGCACGGAGGCCGACGCGGCGCTCGCGTCCCACGAGTTCGACCTGCTCATCCTGGATCTGGGCCTGCCCAAGATGAACGGCCTGGACGTGCTCAAGCGCATGCGCGCCCGGGGCACCACCTGCCCCGTGCTCATCCTGACCGCGGCCGACAGCGTGGACCAGCGCGTCAGGGGTCTGGACCTGGGCGCGGACGACTACATGGCCAAGCCCTTCTCGCTGCAGGAACTGGAAGCGCGCGTGCGGGCGCTGACGCGCCGCGGCCTGGGCACGGCCTCGGCCCTCATCAAGCACGGGCCGCTGACCTTCGACGCCACCGGGCGAGTGGCCTACTTCGACGAAAAGATGATCGAGCTGTCGGCGCGTGAGCTGAGCCTGCTTGAGGTACTTTTGCAGCGCGCCGGCCGTCTGGTCAGCAAGGACCAGCTCGTCGAGCGGCTGTGCGAATGGGGCGAGGAAGTGTCGACCAACGCGATCGAGGTCTACATCCACCGTCTGCGCAAGAAGATCGAGCAGGGCCCGGTGCGCATCGCCACGGTGCGTGGCCTGGGCTACTGCCTGGAGAAGATTCCCGGTTGAACCCGCAGTTCACGTGCGGGCGCCGCCTTGCGGCGACCACCACCTGAACCGAGGACAGGCACGCCCTTCATGTCGGCCCCCAAGGAGCAACGCTCCCTCTTCGGCGAGATCCTGGACTGGATGCTCGCCCCGCTGCTGCTGCTGTGGCCCATGAGCCTGGGCCTGACCGGCATCGTGGCGCAGGAAATCGCCAACCGGCCCTACGACCGGGACCTGGGCGAGTCCACCCGGTTGCTGGCCAAGCAGGTGCAGATCACGCCCGGGCGCCAGGCCGAGGACGTGCCGCAGGTGGCGATGCGCAGCACGCGGACCCTGGAGCTGCTGCGCTGGGATGACACCGACAAGATCTACTTCCAGGTGCTGGGCGCGCGGGGCGAGTTCGTCACCGGTGACCGCGATCTGCCCGTGCCCGAAGGGCCGTTGCCGGAGCCCGGTGAGATCACCTACCGCAACGACCAGATGTTGGACGAGCCCGTGCGCGTGGCCACCTTGGTGCTGGATGTTCCGGGTGCGCCCGAGCAGCGCGGCGTGCTGCTGCAGTACGCCGAGACCCTGGGTAAGCGTTCGCGCCTGACCACCGAGATCATCAAGGGGGTGATCCTGCCGCAGTTCGTGATCCTGCCGCTGGCCGTGCTGCTGGTGTGGCTGGCGCTGGCCAAGGGCATCAAGCCCCTGAACGAGTTGCAGCAACGCATCCGGGCGCGCGACAGCGGCGACTTGAGTCCCATCGACGGGCGCGCCGCCCCCGAGGAGGTGGCGCCCCTGGTGGCCTCGATCAACGATCTGCTGCAGCGCCTGGACCAGTCGCTGTCCATGCAGAAGCACTTCCTGGCCGACGCCGCGCACCAGCTCAAGACGCCGCTGGCGGGCCTGCGCATGCAGGCCGAGCTGGCGGTGCGGGAGATCGACGCCGGGCAACGCGACCCGCAGGCCATGAAGGCGGCGCTGCACCAGATCTCGCTGTCGAGCCAGCGCGCCGCCCATGCCGTCAACCAGTTGCTGGCCATGGCCCGCGCCGAGGACCAGCAGCAGGCCCTGCGCACCCAGCCGGTGGACCTGGCGGAAGTGGTGCAGGCGGCCATGCGGGACCTGTTCACCAAGGCGCAGGACAGGGGGATCGACATCGGCTACGAAGGCGCCGACCCGGGACTGGCCACGGTGCTGGAGGGCCAGCCCGTGCTGCTGGGCGAACTGGTGCGCAACCTGCTGGACAACGCCTTGCAGTACACGCCCGCCGGCGGCGCCGTCACGGCCCGGGTGCTGCCTGACCCCTTCGGCCAGGTGCTGGTGCTGCAGGTGGAGGACACGGGGCCCGGCATCCCCGAGGCCGAGCGCGACCTGGTCTTCCAGCCCTTCTACCGCGCGCTGGGCACGGGCGTGGACGGCACCGGCCTGGGCCTGGCCATCGTGCAGGAGATCGTCAAGGGCCATGACGCCGAGATCCTGGTGACGACGGCGCATCCGCGGCCGGCCCACCCGGGCCAGGGACCCGGCGCGCTGTTCACGGTGCGCTTCCCGCTGCGGCAGGACGCCTCGGCCTGAGGCCGGGCCGGGCCCGCGGGGCGGGCTTCAGCTGGGCATCAAGCGCCGGCTGCGCGCCACCGACATCAGGATGCCCAGGCCCAGGCCCAGCGTCACCATCGCGGTGCCGCCGTAGCTGATGAAGGGCAAGGGCACACCCACCACCGGCAGGATGCCGCTGACCATGCCCATGTTGACGAAGGCGTAGGTGAACAGGCTCAGCGTGATGGCGCCGGCCAGCAGCCGCGAGAACACGGTGGGCGCCTCGGCCGCGATGGTCAGCCCGCGCAGGATCAGGAAACCGAAGCCCGCCATCAGCGCAAGCACGCCGGCCAGGCCGAACTCCTCGCACAGGGCGGCGAAGATGAAGTCGGTGGTGCGCTCGGGAATGAACTCCAGGTGGGTCTGCGTGCCCTGCATGAAGCCCTTGCCGGTCAAGCCGCCCGAGCCGATGGCGATCATGCCCTGGATGATGTGGAAGCCTTTGCCCAGCGGGTCCTTGGTCGGATCCAGCAGGGTGCACACCCGGTGCTGCTGGTACTCGCGCAGCACCGGCCAGCGTACCCCTTCGGCGCAGATCAGCGGCTCGCTCCAGACCACGGCGGCGATGCCCAGCAGGCCGATGGCCATGACGGGCAGGATCAGGCGCCAGCTCAGGCCGGCAAAGAAGATCACGTAGAACCCGGCCGCCAGGATCAGCAGCGCGGTGCCGAGGTCGGGCTGCTTCATCACCAGCACCACGGGCACCAGCAACAGCGCGCCCGCGGCCAGGAAGTCCGGCACGCGCAGCTGCCCTTCGCGACGCTGGAACCACCACGCCAGGACCAGGGGCGTGGCGATCTTCAGGATCTCGCTGGGCTGGATGACCACGCCCAGGTAGAGCCAACGTGTCGCCCCCTTCTTGGTGATGCCGAACAGCGCCGTGGCCACCAGCAGCGCCACCCCCACGGCGTACAGCGGCACCGCCAGGGCCATCAGGCGCTGGGGCGGCACCTGCGCCACGACGAACATCACCGCCAGGGCGATCAGCATGTTGCGGCCGTGGTCGACGAAGCGCGTGCCGTGGTCGAAGCCGGCCGAGTACATGGTGACCAGGCCGATGGCGGCCAGGAGGGCGATGGCCAGGGCCAGCGGGCCGTCGAAGCCGCTGATCACGGGCTGGACCCGCTTCCACAGCGAGGGGCGCTGGACGACGGCGCTCACGGGCCGCACCGGCGCGGCGCGCGGCGCGCTCATGGTGCCAGAGCCCCGTTCGAGGCATTGCCCGGCAGGACGACATCCGCAGCACGCCTAGGGGTGCCGATGGGTGCCGCCGAGCGGCCCTCGCGGGTGGCAGCCAGGTCTTCCTCGCTGGGGTACTGGCCCAGCAGCAGGTAGTCGAACACGCGGCGCGCGATCGGGGCCGCGGCCTCGGCGCCGAAGCCGGCGTTCTCCACCACCACCGCCAGCACCACGGTAGGGGCGTCGATGGGCGCGGCGGCGATGTACAGCGAATGGTCGCGCTTGTGCTCTTCCAGTCGGGCGGCGTTGTACTTCTCGTTTTGCCGGATGCCCACCGCCTGCGCCGTGCCGGTCTTGCCGCCGCTGGCGTAGGGCGCGCCGGCAAAGACGCGGGTGGTCGTGCCCTCCACCGTCACGCCGTGCAGGGCACGGCGCACCACTTCCACATGCTCGGGCTTCAGCGCCAGCGGCTCCAGCGGCTCGCGTTCGACCACCCGGCGCTGCCGCGACTCCGCGTCATCGACCTCGCGCACCAGCCGGGGCTGAAGACGCCGGCCGCCGCTGACCAGCGTGGCTGTGGCGTTGGCCAGCTGCAGCATGGTGAAGTTGTTGTAGCCCTGGCCGATGCCCAGCGAGATGGTCTCGCCGGCATACCAGCGCTGCTGCTCCGGGCGCTTGTAGTAACGCCGCTTCCAGGCGGTGGAGGGCAGCACGCCCGTGACCTCGTTCTCCAGGTCGATGCCGGTGCGCTGGCCGAAGCCGTAGGGCGACAGCAACTCGTGCATCAGGTCCACGCCCATCTCGTTGGCCAGCGAGTAGTAATAGACGTTGCTGGACTTGACGATGGAGCGGTGCATGTCCACCGGCCCCAGGCCCTTGTCGCCATGGCTGCGGAAGACATGGTTGCCGAACTGGAAGGTGCCCCCGTCGTTGACGATCTGGCTGGCGCTGCGCTTGCCGGAGGTGAGCGCAGCCATGGCCATGAAGGGCTTGAAGGTCGAGCCCGGCGGGTAGGTGCCGCGCAGGGCGCGGTTCAGCAAGGGCTTGTCGATGGATTCGTTGAGCTCGCGCCAGCTGTCCACGTCGATGCCGTCGACGAACAGGTTGGGGTCGAAGGTGGGCTTGCTGACGAAGGCCAGCACCTCGCCGCTGCGCGGATCCAGCGCCACCAGCGCGCCGCGCCGGCTGCCGAACATGTCCTCCACCAGCGCCTGCAGGCGGATGTCCACCGACAGCGTGAGCCGGTCGCCGGGCGTCGGCGCATGGCTCTTCAAGCGCCGCACCGCGCGCCCGCCGGCGCTCGTCTCCACCTCCTCGAAGCCTGTGGTGCCGTGCAGGTCGGCCTCGTAGCGCTGCTCCAGGCCGAGCTTGCCGACGTACTCGGTGCCGCGGTAGTTGGCCAGACGCTCGTCCGGCCAATCGTCCATGGCCGCCTTCTCGGCCTGGTTGATGCGCCCGATGTAGCCCAGCAGGTGGCTGCCGGTCTCGCCCAGCGGGTAGTGGCGAAACAAGCGGGCCTTGATCTCCACTCCCGGAAAGCGGAAGCGCTGCGCCATGAAGCGCGCCACCTCGGCGTCGGTGAGCTTGGTGCGGATGGGCAGCGACTCCGCGCCCTTCATCTCTTCTTGCAGGCGCTTCAAGCGCCGGCGGTCACGCGGGGTGATCTCCACCACCTGCGCCAGATCGTCGATGAGGGCGTCCAGGTCGGCGCTGCGCCGCGGCGCGACCTCCAGCGTGTAGGCGGAGTAATTGGACGCCAGCACCACGCCGTTGCGGTCGACGATGAGGCCGCGGTTGGGCACCACCGGCACCACGGCGATGCGGTTGGCCTCGGCCTGCAGGGTCAGCTCGTCATGGCGAAACACCTGCAGCCACACCAGCCGCGCGCCCAGCAGCGCAAAGCACAGCAGCACAAACGCGCCGGCCGCGATCAGCCGCCCGCGGAAGTGGTGCAGGTCGCGTTGCAGGTTGCGCAGTTCAGCCATCGCAGGACCAGGGCAGGCAGGGGATGGAGGGGCTCACAGCGGACGGTGCTTGTCGGGATCGGGCGGACGGCGCTGGGGCGCCAGCAGGCACCAGGTGGCCAGCGGCCAGAGCAGCGCATCCAGCAAGGGCGAGAAGATCAGCGGCCAGCCCGGGAACATCCCGCCCACGGCCATGCGCACGGCCAGCGACACGAGGGTGGCCAGCACGAACAGCGGCAGCACCTGCAAGGTCTGCTCGGCCAGGCCGAACCAGGCCAGGCGGCGGTGCACCGTGATGGCGGCGTAGCTCAGCAGCGTGTAGGCCAGGGCGTGCTGGCCGAGCAGGGCGGCCTCGTGCACGTCCATGACCAAGCCGAACAGGAAGGACAGGCCCACGCTCACGCGCCGGGGCTGGTGCACGTTCCAGAACACCAGCACCACGGCCAGCAGGTCGGGGGCTGCAGCGTGGCGGCCCACCGGCAGCAGGTTCAAAGCCAGGGCCAGGGCGAGCGACAAGGCGATGAACAGGGGGTTGACCGGCAGCAGCAGCTGGTCGGAGCCGCGCGGCATGATCATCGCGACGCTCCCACGGCCGCGCCGGGCGCAGACGCTGCGGCCGCGGGCGCTGCCGCAAGCCCTTTGCGGCGCGAGGCATCGGACGGCCCAGCCGCGGTGGGTCTGCCGCCGCGTGCGTCAGCGGCTTGCGCCGGTTCCGGCGGGGCAGGCATCTGCAGGCCGATGGGCTCCAGTACCAGCACATGGCGCACACCGTCAGGCGAGGCCGCCGGGACCAGGGCGACGCGGGCGAAGCCGGAATCGGCCCGGCGCTCCACAGCGGTGACACGGGCCACGGCCAGACCGGGCGGGTACACGCCGTCCAGCCCGCTGGTGCTCAGGGCGTCACCGGGCTGCACATCGGCATTGCCCGCCATGAAGCGCAGTTCCATGCCGGGGTTGGCCCCGCCGCCGGCGCCGCCGAAGGCCGCGCTGCGCTGCTGGGTGCGGGTGTTGATCACCGGGATGGCCGCGTCGCGGTCGGTCAGCAAGGTCACCTCGGCCGTGATCGGGTACACGCGCGTCACCTGACCGAGCACCCCGAGCTCGTTGACCACGGGCGCGCCGCGCACCACACCCTGCGCGGAGCCGCGGTCGATGAAGACCTTGCGCGAGTAGGGATCGGCGGCCTCGTAGAGGATCTCGGCCGCCGTGGATTTCACGTTCAGGGTCGGGCGCAGATCGAGCAGCGAGCGCAGCTGGCGGTTCTCGGCCAGCAGCTGCTCGGCGCGCAGCGCCTGCGCCGACTGCCGCGCCAGGGCAGCACGCGCGGCCGCCTCGACCTGCAGGGCCTGGCGCAGCCCCTGCAGATAGTCGCCGCCGCCGCTCCAGGCCTCGACCGGGACGGCCAGCGCGCGCTGCAGCGGCAGCATGGCAGTGGCCAAGGCGGCCCGCAAGGGATCCACCACATGCCAACGCGCATCAGCCACCATCAGCACCACGGCCAGGGCAGAGTACAGACCCAGCTTCGTCAGGGCCGACAGGCCCTGACGGAAGAACGGTGGCGGGGTGCGGTCCAGCGTCCCCAGCTGCATCGAGCCTCCGTTACTCGGAGGTGAAGATGCTGCCCAGGCGCTCCATCCGCTCCAGCGCCATGCCGCAGCCCCGCACCACGCAGGTCAGCGGGTCCTCGGCCACCAACACGGGCAGGCCCGTTTCCTCGGACAGCAGGCGGTCCAGGTCACGCAGCAGCGCGCCACCGCCCGTGAGCATCATGCCGCGGTCGGCAATGTCGGCGCCCAGCTCCGGCGGGGTCTGCTCCAGGGCGTTCTTCACGCTGGAGACGATCTGGTTCAGCGGATCCGTCAGGGCTTCCAGGATCTCGTTGGACGAGATGGTGAAGCTGCGCGGCACGCCTTCGGCGAGGTTGCGGCCCTTGACCTCCATCTCCTTGACCTCGCTGCCGGGGAAGGCGCTGCCGATGTTCTTCTTGATGGCCTCGGCCGTGGGCTCACCGATCAACATGCCGTAGTTGCGGCGGATGTAGTTGATGATGGCCTCGTCGAACTTGTCGCCGCCCACGCGCACGCTGCCCTTGTAGACCATGCCGCCCAAGCTGATGACGCCCACCTCGGTGGTGCCGCCACCGATGTCCACCACCATCGAGCCCGAGGCCTCGCTCACGGGCAGGCCGGCACCGATGGCCGCGGCCATGGGCTCCTCGATCAGGTAGACCTCGGAGGCGCCGGCGCCCAGCGCCGATTCGCGGATGGCACGCCGCTCCACCTGGGTGGAGCCGCAGGGCACGCAGATGATGATGCGCGGGCTGGCCTTCATCATCGAGCGCGGGTGCACCATCTTGATGAACTGCTTGAGCATCTGCTCGGTGACGGTGAAGTCGGCAATCACGCCGTCCTTCATCGGGCGGATGGCCTCGATGTTGCCGGGCACCTTGCCCAGCATGGCCTTGGCCTCGTGGCCCACGGCCTGGATGGTCTTCTTGCCGTTGGGCCCGCCCTCGTGGCGGATGGAAACGACCGAGGGCTCGTCCAGCACGATGCCCTTGCCGCGCACGTAGATGAGCGTGTTGGCGGTGCCGAGGTCGATGGCGAGATCGGTGGAGAAGTGGCTGCGCAGGAAGGCAAACATGATCGGGGGCGTTGGCGGCGGGGGCCGTGCGGTGAGCGTCAGGCGGGTGGCGAGGAGGTGCTGCTCACGCGGCGAGACGAGCAAGCGGGCAAACAAGCGGGTGATCAGGCAGACCGGTCGCAGCCCTGGGCCTTTCAGCGAGGTGTCAGGAGGCCGTTTTTGGCCAGGCACGATAATACCGCACCCCCCTGTGGAAACCCCTTCCCGCGGGCCTCCCGAGGGCTGTTTTCCGCGCCTCGGTCAGCCCCCAGCCCCTGCTTGCCCAACATGGCCCTCCTCCCCCACGACGTCGAGCGCATCGCGCATCTGGCGCGCCTTGAACTGTCCACCGCCGAGTGCGAGACCCTGCTCGGCCAGCTCAATGGTTTCTTCGGCATCGTGGAGGCGATGAGCGCCGTGGACACGCGCGGCGTGGAGCCGCTGTACACGCCCTTGTCGGCGGTGCAGGCCGTCACCCTGCGCCTGCGCGACGACCTGGTCACCGAAGCCGACGAGCGCCAGCGCAACCAGCGCAGCGCCCCGGCGGTGCAGGACGGCCTGTTCCTCGTGCCCAAGGTGATCGAATGAATGCAACACCTGCAAGCACTTGTGACATGGGCGTGGCCGAGCTGAGCCGGGGGCTGGCTGCGGGCACTTTCTCCAGTGAAGAACTGGCGCGCGATCTGCTGGCGGCCATTGCAACGCGGGACCGCTACGGCGCCTTCCTGGCAACCCACGAGGAGCAGGCCTTGGCGCAAGCGCGCCGGGCTGATGCGGCGCGATCTTCAGGTCGCGCTGGTCCGCTGACGGGCGTGCCCGTGGCGCACAAGGACATCTTCGTCACCGACTTCGAGCGCAGCGGGCTGCCTTCGACCGCGGGCTCGCAGATGCTGGTCGGCTACGCCAGCCCCTTCGATGCCAGCGTCGTGGCCCTCCTGGGCGAGGGCTCGCGCGATGGCCGACTGCCTGGCGCGGGCATGGTGACGCTGGGCAAGCTCAACTGCGACGAGTTCGCCATGGGCTCGGCCAACGAGAACTCCGCCTTCGCCCCCGCGCGCAACCCCTGGGACCTGGATCGCGTGCCGGGGGGCTCCTCGGGCGGCTCAGCCGCAGCGGTGGCCGCGCGCCTGGTGCCGGCGGCCACCGGCACCGACACGGGCGGCTCCATCCGCCAGCCTGCGGCGTTCTGCGGGGTCACGGGCATCAAGCCCACCTACGGCACCTGTTCGCGCTACGGCATGATCGCCTTCGCCTCCAGCCTGGACCAGGCCGGGCCGATTGCCCGCTCGGCCGAGGACTGCGCGCTGCTGCTGTCGGCCATGAGCGGCTTCGACGAGCGCGACGCCACCAGCGCCCAGCGCCCGCCGCAGGACTTCCACGCCCAGATGCTGCGCGCGCGCGACGGCGCTTCGGCCAGCCGCCCGCTGGCGGGCCTGCGCATCGGCTTGCCGCGCGAGTTCTTTCCCGCTGCCCTGGCCGCGGACGTGCACGGCGCCGTGCGCGCCGCATTGGCTGAACTGGAAAAGCTGGGCGCCACCCTGGTGGACGTGAGCCTGCCGCGTACCGAGCTGGCCATTCCCGTGTATTACATCATCGCCCCGGCCGAGGCCAGCTCCAACCTGAGCCGCTTCGACGGCGTGAAGTTCGGCCACCGCGCCGCGCAGTACGCCGACCTGCAGGACATGTACAAGAAGACGCGGGCCGAGGGCTTTGGCGCCGAGGTCAAGCGCCGCATCATGATCGGCACCTATGTGCTCAGCCACGGCTACTACGACGCCTACTACCTGCAGGCGCAGAAGCTGAGGCGCATGATCGCCGACGACTTCCAGACCTGCTTCCGCGATTGCGATGTCATCGCCGGACCGGTGGCGCCCACCGTGGCCTGGGCGCTGGGCCAGACGGACAAGGACCCGGTGGCCGACTACCTGGCCGACATCTTCACCCTGCCGGCCAGCCTGGCCGGCTTGCCGGGCATGAGCGTGCCGGCCGGCTTTGGCCAGGGCGGCCTGCCGGTGGGGCTGCAGCTGATCGGCAACTATTTCCAGGAAGGCACCTTGCTACACGCCGCCCACGCCCTGCAGCAGGCCACCGACACCCACCTGCGCGCTCCCGCAGGGCTTTGACGCGCGACGACGGAGCATTCCCCATGAGCCAAGCCCCCCTCGTTCGCGGCTGGGAGGTCGTCATCGGCCTCGAGACGCACGCCCAGCTGTCCACCCAGAGCAAGATCTTCAGCGGCGCCAGCACCCGCTTCGGCGCCGCGGCCAACACCCAGGCCTGCGCCGTGGACTTGGCCTTGCCCGGCACCCTGCCGGTGATGAACCGCGGCGCGGTGGAGCGTGCCATCCGCTTTGGCCTGGCGGTGGGGGCGAAAGTGGCTCCTCTGTCCATCTTCGCGCGCAAGAACTACTTCTATCCGGACCTGCCCAAGGGTTACCAGATCAGCCAGTACGAGATTCCCGTGGTGCAAGGAGGTCGCATCGACTTCCTGCTCGACGGCCAGGCGCGCAGCGTGCGCCTGACGCGCGCACACCTGGAGGAAGACGCGGGCAAGAGCCTGCACGAGGACTATCACGGCATGACCGGGATCGACCTCAACCGCGCCGGCACGCCGCTGCTGGAGATCGTCTCCGAGCCCGACATGCGCTCATCCATCGAGGCGGTGGAATACGCCAAGGCCCTGCACACCCTGGTGATGTGGCTGGGCATCTGCGACGGCAACATGCAGGAGGGGAGTTTTCGCTGCGATGCCAACGTGTCGGTGCGCCGGCCCGGCCAGCCTTTCGGCACGCGGCGCGAGATCAAGAACCTGAACTCCTTCCGCTTCATGCAACAGGCCGTGGACTTCGAGGTGCAGTGGCAGATCGACCGCATCGAGGACGGCCTGCCCATCGAGCAGGCCACCGTGCTGTTCAACCCCGACACGGGCGAGACGCGCGCGATGCGCAGCAAGGAAGACGCGCACGACTACCGCTACTTCCCCGACCCGGACCTGCCGCCACTGGTGATCGCCCCGGAGTGGGTGGAGCGCGTGCGCGGCGAGATGCCCGAGCTGCCGGGCGCGATGGCGCAGCGCTTCGTCGAGCGCGACGGCCTGCCGGCCTACGACGCCGCCATGATGACGCAGAGCCTGGCCACGGCGCGCTTCTACGAGGCCGCGCGGGACGCCTGCGGCCAGGCCAAGCTGGTGGCCAACTGGGTCATGGGCGAAATCTCCAAGCGACTGAACGCGCAGGGGCTGACCATCGAGCACGCGCCGGTCGCATCCGCCACGCTGGCCCGGCTGATCAGCCGGGTGGTGGACGGCACGGTGTCGAACAACGGCGCGCGCCAGGTGTTCGATGCCTTGTGGGCCGGCGAGGCGACCGATGTCGATACGCTGATCCAGGCCAAGGGCTTGACGCAGATGAACGACACCGGCGCGCTGGAGGCCATCGTAGAAACCGTGCTGGCAGCCAACGAGAAGTCGGTGGCGGAGTTCCGCGCCGGCAAGGACAAGGCCTTCAACGCGCTGGTGGGGCAGGTGATGAAGGCCAGTCAGGGCAAGGCCAACCCGGCCCAGGCGGGGGAGTTGCTGCGCAAGAAGCTGGGATGAGCCGGGGTCCGCCTGCCTGCCTGCGGACGGGCCGCGGCGGCTGGGTGCCGCGATGCGGTCAGGTCGTCAGGCTGACTCCAGCCGGCGCTTCCTGGCTCAGCAGCCGTAACGCTGGCGGTAAGCCTGCACCGGCGCGGCGCATCGTTGAAGCTCTGGATCCTCATTCATGGCGAGATACTGAAGCAAATCGGCCAGCGTGGCAATCGACACCACTTCAAGACCGAACTGCTGCCGCACCGATTGCACCGCCGACCTGGGCACGTCAGCGCCGTCATCGGTGGCACGTTCCTGCCGGTCCAGGGCGATGGCCACGCCGCAGGCCTGCGCGCCCGCCGCCTGGATCAGGGCCACCGATTCGCGCACCGAGGTGCCGGCGCTGATGACGTCGTCGATGATCAGCACGCGGCCGCGCACCGGGGCGCCCACCAGGGTGCCGCCCTCGCCGTGGTCCTTGGCTTCCTTGCGGTTGTAGGCGTAGGGCACGTTGCGCCCCAGGCGGGCCAGCTCGATGGCCACGGCCGCAGCCAAGGTGATGCCCTTGTAGGCCGGGCCGAAGAGCATGTCGAAAGCCAGTCCGCTGGCCAGCAGACGGCGGGCGTAGAACTCGGCCAGCCGGCCGAGCTTGGCGCCGTCATCGAACAGCCCGGCATTGAAGAAGTAGGGCGACAGACGCCCGGCCTTGGTCTTGAACTCCCCGAAGCGCAACACGCCCGCTTGCACCGAGAATTGGACAAACGCCTGGGCCAGGGGATCCGGGGTTGTCACATGCATGGAGGTCACCGGTGGGATTTCGGCTTGTCACGCTCAATCTGAACGGCATCCGCTCGGCGGCCAGCAAGGGCTTCACCGACTGGGCGCAAGCCGTGGAAGCCGATTGTATGGGGGTGCAGGAGGTGAAAGCGCAGGCGCCGGACGTGGCGGGCCGCTTCGACCAGGTGGCCGGCATGGCCGGCCATTTCCACTTTGCGCAGAAGAAGGGCTACTCCGGCGTGGGCCTGTACGCCCGGCATGAGCCCAGCGAGGTGGTCGTGGGGCTGGGCGACGCCGAGTTCGACGGCGAAGGGCGCTGGGTGGAGCTGCGCTTCGACCGCCCGGGCCGGGCGTTCAGCGTGGTGAGCTGCTACTTCCCCAGCGGCTCCAGCGGGGAGGAGCGCCAGGCCGCCAAGTTCCGCTTCCTGGACCTGTTGTATCCGCGCCTGATGGCGCTCAAGGCCGAGCGCGAGTTCATCCTGGTGGGCGACGTCAACATCGCGCACAAGGCCATCGACCTGAAGAACTGGAAGGGCAACCAGAAGAACTCAGGCTTTCTGCCCGAAGAGCGCGCCTGGATGGACCGGCTGCTGGGAACCGGCCCGGGCGACGGCGGACTGGTGGATGTCTTTCGTACGCTCAACCCGCATCCCGATCAATACACCTGGTGGAGCAACCGCGGCCAGGCCTGGGCCAAGAACGTGGGCTGGCGGCTGGATTACCACTTGGCCACGCCGGCCATCGCCGCCACGGCGCGCCAGCAGCACATCCACCTGGCGCAGCGCTTCTCCGACCACGCACCGCTGACCATCGACTACGACTTCAGCCTGTGACCACCGTCCGATGATCCGCCGTATCTTCATGCTCGGTGCCAGCGGCACCATCGGCCAGGCCACGGTACGGGCGCTGGTGGGGCGCGGCCACGAGGTGGTGTGTTTCGTGCGCCCCCGGGCTGGCGTGGGCGGGGCGCTGGGGCCGCAGGAACTGGCGCGCCGCTTGCCTGGCGCCACGTTGCGCTACGGCGAGGTGACGGACGCGGCCTCGCTGGCGCGTGACGGCTTGCGCGGCGAGCGCTTCGATGTGCTGCTGTCCTGCCTGGCCTCGCGCACCGGCGCGCCGCGGGATGCCTGGGCCATCGACCATCAGGCCCATGTGCAGGCCCTGGCCCTGGCGCAGCGCTGCGGCGTGACGCAGATGGTGCTCTTGTCGGCCATCTGCGTGCAAAAGCCGTTGCTGGCCTTCCAGCAGGCCAAGCTGGCCTTCGAGAAGGTGCTGGTCGACTCCGGCCTGAACCATTCCATCGTGCGGCCCACAGCCTTCTTCAAGTCACTGTCCGGCCAGGTGGAGCGGGTGCGCCAGGGCAAGCCCTTCTTGCTCTTTGGCGACGGCACGCTCACCGCCTGCAAGCCCATCAGCGACGACGACCTGGGCGACTACCTGGCCGGCTGCGTGGACGACCCGACGCGTCACCGCCGCGTGCTGCCCGTTGGCGGCCCGGGGCCGGCCATCACGCCACGCCAGCAAGGCGAGCAATTGTTCTCCCTTCTGGGGCGGGTGCCCCGCTTCAAGCAGGTGCCCGTGGGCCTGATGGACGCGGTCATCGCCACCCTGGGCCTGGCCGGGCGTCTGGTGCCGGGGCTGGCGGCCAAGGCGGAGCTGGCGCGCATCGGCCGCTACTACGCCACCGAGTCCATGCTGGTGTGGGACGCTGCAGCCGGGCGCTACGACGAAGATGCCACCCCGTCCTGGGGGCACCAGACCCTGTTCGACCACTACGCGGCGCTGGTGCGGGGCGAGGCCGGCGGCTCGGACACCGAGCGCGGCGACCACGCGGTGTTCTGACCGCCCCGCCCTGCCTCGCCCCGGCCGCCGGCCGGGCTCAGGCGTGTGGCCGAGCCCGGCCCTCGGCGGCCGTCGCGCAAGGCACGCAGCGCGCGGCCTGGGGCTCCACCTGCAGGCGCTGGAAGGGGATGTCGGCGCCACAGGCCTCGCACACCCCGTAGCCGCCCTGGCGCAGCCTGAGCAGCGCACGGCTGACGGCGCCCAGCTCCGCCGTGTCCCGGTCGGACAGCCCGAGATCGACTTCGCGGTCCATGGCGTGGTGGCGCGTCACCTCGTCATCGTCAGCCAGCATGGCGTGGGCGTGTTCGACGCGCGTGGCGCCCTCGTGGTGGCGCTTGAGCAGGCCGTCCAGCCGTTGCTGGCGCGTTTCAAGCTCGGTCTGCAGCCAGACACGCTGGCCTGGGGTGAGATGCATGGACATCGTGTGGAATCCTCCGGCAGTGATGATGCGCAAGAACCGGGCGCCCCGGGCTGATGGAGATCAAGGCCGGGCCTGGACCAGGCCGGGTGCGCCGGCGCCACGCCGTTCATGTCGCGAATCGGGCGGTTCATCCCGCTGACGGCGCCGTCAGCCCACCGGGCCAGGCCAGCGCAGCCCGGCCTGTCTAGACTTGCGCCCATATCGTCCCGCCCCGTGTCCGAAGCCAGCTTTATGTCCATGTCGTCCCGCCCCCTGTCCGAAGGCAACTGGCTGCAGCGCCGCTATGCGCGCTGGGCCCAGCCCCATTACGAACGCATGGCGCCGGAATTGCGCCAGGAGGTCGAGCGCTACGACCACTGGATGTACAGCCGCCAGGGCCTGTGGTTCTGGGCCGGGCTGCTGTTGACGGTCGCTGCCAGCGTGGCCGGGCTCATGCTCTGGGTGCGGATGTCTGCAGTGGAGGCGCTGGTGCTGGCCCTGGTCTTCTGGGGCAGCGTGCTGCTGACGCTGACGAGCGCCTGGCTGAAGCCCGAGCAGTTCGTCTGGTCGGGCCGCATGAACTGGGGAAAGTGGACCAAAGGCGCTCTGGCCGGGGTGCTGGGCATGCTGGTGGGCTTGCTGGTGTCGAGGGCCGTGTCGGGCGACCTGGGCCAACTCCTGGACGGGCAGCGGCTGCTGAACACCTTCTGGCGGGGCTTGCCTTGGATGCTCGGAGCGCTGGCCGTGATGGGCCTCATCACGGGGGCAGTGGCCCACCTCAGCCGCTGGCGGCTGCAGATCCAGATGCGCAGCCTGCGCCTGGCCGCCGAGCGCGACGCAGCTGCACGGGAGGCGGCCGAGGCGCGCCTGAAGCTGCTGCAGGCACAGATCAGGCCGCACTTCATCTTCAACACGCTGTCGGCGGTGCAGTACTGGGTGGACCAGGGCGACCCGCGCGGCGGGCCGCTGCTGCGCACGCTGACCGCGTTCCTGCGCGGCTCCACCGAGATGATGGAGCGCGACCGCGTGCCGCTGGCGCAGGAGATGACCATGGTGAGCCACTACCTGGACCTCATGCAGGCCCGGCTGGGCGCGCGGCTGCGCTGCCGCATCCAGACAACGCCGGGACACGAGGGCTACGAGCTGCCACCCGGGCTCGTGCTGACGCTGGTGGAAAACGCGGTGGAGCATGCCATCGAACCCAGTCTGCACGGCGGCGGCATCGAGGTGCGGGTGCAGGTGCTGGACGGCAGCCTGTGCATCGACATCCAGGACGACGGACCAGGCCTGGACGCGGACGCGGCCGATGGCGTGGGCCTTCGCAATACCCGCGCCCGCCTGGCGCAGTGCTTTGGCTCCCGTGCGGCGCTGGAGCTGACCTCGCCGCCAGGCCCGCCGGCACCCGCCGCGCGCGGCTGCCGCGCCCGGATTCGACTGCCCTTGGACTGAGAGCTTGTGAAACATCCCCGCACACCCTTTTGGGCCGCCCACTCGAGCGCGCCGACCGACTACAAAGGCTCTGAGGACTCGCCATGACCAGCCCCACCGTCTTGATCGCCGACGACGAGGAGGCGCCGCGCGCCCGCATGGCCCAGGCCCTGCAATCGGCCTGGCCCGAAGCCCGCATCGTGGCCACGTGCGTCAACGGCGCTGACGCGTGGGACGCCTTTCTGGAGCACGAACCGGCGGTTTGCTTCCTGGACATCCGCATGCCCGGCCTGAGCGGCGTGGACGTGGCCCGCCGCATCGCCGGCCGCGCCGAGGTGGTGTTCGTGACCGCGCACGATGACCATGCCCTGGCCGCCTTCGATGCCGGCGCCGTGGACTACGTGCTCAAGCCACTGGAGGACGAGCGGCTGGCGCGCGCCGTGGCCCGGGTGCAGGACAGGCTGGGCCGGCGGCTGCCGTCCGACAGCAGCGCGCTGCACACGCTGCTGACGCAGTTGCAGGGGCAGATCCGCCGGCCGCCACCGCTGCAGGTGCTGCAGGCCGCGGTGGGCCGGGAGGTGCGGCTGATCCGCGTGGCCGATGTGGTGTTCTTCGAGTCTGACGCCCGCTACACGCGCGTGGTGCACGGCGGCGATGCGCAGCAGGAGAGCGGGGAGGCCCTGATCCGCACGCCCTTGAAGGAGCTGCTGACCCAGCTCGACCCCGAGCTCTTCTGGCAGGTGCACCGCTCCGTGCTGGTGAACCACCACCACATCGCCTCGGCGGTGCGGGTGGACGAAGGGCACATGCACCTGACGCTGCGCGGACGGGCCGAGAAGCTGCCGGTGTCGCGCCACTTCCAGGGCCTGTTCCGCGGCCAGTAGGCACAGCCCTGCACAGTCCTGCACAGCCCTGCGCGGCCCGCAGCGGCGGGCGCGGGTGTGGCCAGCGGCGGCGGCAAAATCCGCGCATCCACTCCGCCCCCCCACCATGCCCGCACTGCCCACCCCCCGGTTCGACATCTTCTACAAGCACGACGAGCTGACGCAGCTGCTGCAGGCGTATGCCCAGGCCCGACCTGATCGAGCTGCGGCCGCTGGGCCAGAGCCATGAGGGCCGGGACATCTGGCTGGTGGTCGTCACCCGCCGCGCCACTGGCGCGGACATCGACAAGCCGGCCTTCTGGGCGGACGGCAACATCCACGCCGCCGAACTGACCGCCAGCACCGCCTGCCTGTACTGGCTGCACCAGCTCGCCACGTGCTATGGCCAGGACCCCCAGGTCACCCAACTGCTGGACACGCGCGTGGTGTATCTGGTGCCGCGCCTGAACCCGGACGGCGCGGAGCTGGCGCTGGCCGATCGGCCGCGCCACATCCGCTCCTCCACCCGGCCCTACCCCTGGGACGAGCAACCGGTGGACGGCCTGACGGTGGAGGACGTGGACGGCGACGGCCGCATGCTGATGATGCGCGTGCCCGACCCGCACGGCACCTACAAGCAGTGCCCCGACGAGCCGCGCCTGATGGTGCCGCGCGAACCCGGCGAATTCGGCGGGCAGTACTACCGTGTGATGCCCGAGGGCACGCTGCAGAACTTCGACGGCGTGAAGATCCGCGTCAACCCCGACCGCGAAGGCCTGGACCTGAACCGCAACTTCCCGGCCTATTGGCGCCAGGAATTCGAGCAGCCCGGTGCCGGCCCCTACCCCACCAGCGAGCCCGAAGTGCGGGCGATGGTGGACTTCATCACGAAGCACCCGAACATCGGCGCGGCGGTGAGCTTCCACACCCACAGCGGCGTGATCCTGCGGCCCATGGGCACGCAAAGCGATGACGACATGACGCCCGAGGACCTGTGGCAGTACAAGCGCTTCAGCGACATCGGCGCCAAGCTCACCGGCTACCCGGCCATCAGCATCTTCCACGAGTTCAAGTACCACCCCAAGCAGGTGATCACCGGCACGCAGGACTGGGTGTACGAGCACCTGGGCGCACTCTTCTGGACGGTGGAGATCTGGGCGCCCAACAAGGAGGCCGGCATCACCGATTACCAGTGGATCGAGTGGTACCGCGACCACCCCGTGGAAGACGACAAGAAGCTGCTGAAGTGGAGCGACGAGCAGTGCGGTGGCCAGGCCCATGTGGACTGGTACCGCTTCGAGCACCCGCAGCTCGGGCCGGTGGAGCTGGGCGGCTGGGACAGGATGAACTTTTGGCGCAATCCGCCGGCGCACCTGCGCGAGCGCGAGGCGGCGCGCTTTCCGGCCTGGCTGCAACAGATCGCCCTGTCCCTGCCCAAGCTGGAGGTGCTGCGCACCGAGGTCCAGGCGCTGGGTGCGGACACCTGGCGCGTGCGCTTTGCCGTGGCCAACAGCGGCTACCTGCCCAGCTACGTCACCAAGCGGGCGCTGGAGCGCAAGACCGCGCGTGGCGTGGTCTTCCAGATCAACCTGCCCGCGGGGGCGCACCTGCTCGGCGGCGCGCAGCGCAACGAGGGCACGCAGCTCGAAGGCCACGCCCCCAAGGGCTCGCTGCAGGCCTTCCTGCCGGAGCGGCAGATCACCGGCGACCGGGCCGTGACCGAGTGGATCGTGCAGGCGCCGCCGGGCACCATCGTGGGGCTGACAGCCACGGCCGACCGTGCCGGCACGGTGCGCGCCGAGGCCACGCTGGATCAAGGCCCGTAAAGCCTTGTCGGCACCCCGCTTGGGGGCAACGTCCAGCCACCTTCTCCGTTCGGATATCGGCCAGCCACCTTCTCCGCTCGGGCTGAGCCTGTCGAAGCCCTTCGACAGGCTCAGGGCGAACGGCTTGGGCTCAGGGCGAACGGCTTGGGCTCAGGGCGAACGGCTTGGGCTCAGGGCCAACGGCTTGGGCTCAGGGTGAACGGTTCAACGCAGCGCCGGCCGCGCGGCGTTCAGCTGCTGGCGTGTCGCCTCGGCCACGCGGCGGGCGGCCTGGGCGAAGTCCTCACCTGCACTGGCGTACAGCACGGCGCGGGAGGAGTTGACGATGATGGGGCCGGTGGTGTCGTGGCCCGCGCCGTCAGGCCGCACGCGGCCGCGCCAGCCGGCCTGCACCGTGGCCGCGGCGTCGCCGCCTTGCGCACCCACCCCCGGGATCAGCAAGGGCAGCGTGGGCGCCAGCTCGCGCACGCGCGCCACCTCGGCCGGGTAGGTGGCGCCCACCACCAGGCCGATCTGGCCGTTGCGGTTCCAGGGGCCCGCGGCCAGCCGGGCCACGCGCTCGAACAGGCGCTCGCCGCCTTGCAGCACCTGGGCCTGGAGGTCGTCCCCGCCCGGGTTGGAGGTGCGGCACAGCAGGATCACGCCCTTGCCCTCGTGGCGCAAAAAGGGTTCCACCGAATCGAAGCCCATGAAAGGCGACAGCGTCACGGCGTCGGCCTGGTAGCGCTCGAAGGCCTCGCGGGCGTACTGCTCGGCGGTGGCGCCGATGTCGCCGCGCTTGGCGTCCAGGATCACCGGCACGCCCGGCGCCACGGCGCGGATGTGGGCGCACAAGCGCTCCAACTGGTCTTCCGCGCGGTGCGCCGCAAAGTAGGCGATCTGCGGCTTGTAGGCGATCACCAGGTCCTTGGTCGCGTCGACGATGGCGGCGCAGAACTCGAAGATGTGCGAGGCGTCGCCCTGCCAGGTGCGGGGGAACTTCGCGGGCTCCGGGTCCAGCCCCACGCAGAGCATGGAGCGGTGGCGGGCCTCGGCGGCGAGCAGGGCCTGGGTGAAGGTGGGGGCAGCGCTCATGCTCAGACCCGCCGTGCCAGGGCTTCAGCGGCGCCCACGTAGGTGGCGGGCGTCAGCGCCATCAGGCGGTCCTTCTCCGCCTGTGGCAAGGCCAGGCCCTGGATGAAGCCCTGCATCAGCTCGCGGGTCATCGGCTGGCCGCGCGTGAAGGCCTTGAGCTGCTCATACGGCTCGGGCAGGCCGTAGCGCCGCATCACCGTCTGAATGGGCTCGGCCAGCACCTCCCAGGCGCCGTCCAGGTCGGCCGCCAGGCGGGCTTCGTCCACCTGCAGCTTGTCAAGACCGCGCAGCAGGCTGTCGTGCGCCAGGACGGTATGGCCGAAGGCCACGCCCATGTTGCGCAGCACGGTGGAGTCCGTCAGGTCGCGCTGCCAGCGGCTGATGGGCAGCTTGTGGCTCATGTGGGACAGCAGCGCGTTGGCCACGCCGTAGTTGCCCTCCGCGTTCTCGAAGTCGATGGGGTTGACCTTGTGCGGCATGGTCGAAGAACCCACCTCGCCGGGCCTGGTCTTCTGCTTGAAGTAGCCCAGCGAGATGTAGCCCCAGACGTCGCGCGCCCAATCGGTGAGGATGGTGTTGCAACGCGCCATGGCATCGAACAACTCTGCCATACCGTCGTGCGGCTCGATCTGCGTGGTGTAGGCGTTGAAGGGCAAGCCCAGCGCACGCTCCACCACGCTGCGGCTGAACGCCTCCCAGTCCACCTCGGGCCAGGCCGACAGGTGAGCGTTGTAGTTGCCCACCGCGCCGTTCATCTTGGCCGGCAGCGGCACCTCGGCGATGCGCTCGCGCGCCGTCTTCAGGCGCGCCACCACGTTGGCGATCTCCTTGCCCACCGTGGTCGGGCTGGCCGTTTGCCCATGCGTGCGGCTGAGCATGGGCAATGCGGCCAGTTCGTGGGCCAGGGCGGTCATGCGCTGCGCAATTGCGTCCAGCGCCGGCAGCAGCACCTGGCCGCGCGAGGCCTGCAGCATCAGCGCGTGGCTCACGTTGTTGATGTCCTCGCTGGTGCAGGCAAAGTGCACGAACTCGTGCGCTGCCAGCAGTTCCGTGTGGCCGTCGAAGCGGCGCTTGAGCCAGTACTCCATCGCCTTGACGTCGTGGTTGGTAGTGCGCTCTATGTCCTTGATGGCCTGGGCGTCGGCCTCTCCAAAGTCACTGACCAGCGCGCGCAGGAACTCCCGCGCGCCGGCCGACAGGGGCGAGAACTCCGCCAAGCCCGCATCCGACAGGGCGATGAACCACTCCACCTCCACCTGCACGCGCCGGTGCATCAGGCCGAATTCGCTGAGCAAGGGGCGCAGGGCAGCAACTTTGCTGGCGTAACGGCCGTCCAGCGGTGACAGAGCGGTCAGGCAAGGCGTGGTCATGGCAGGGAATTTGCTGGGTCACCGGGCGGCGAAGCTGCCGCAGAATGCGCAGTGATCTTAGCCGGCGCCATCGCGGCGGCCATGCAACGCGCTCCCTCCCTCCCCTGTCTCCAAGAAAGAGGTTCCACGATGTCCATCTCTCGTCGTTTCACCATTGCGGCCGTGGCCGCGGCGTCCCTGGCCACCTTCGGCTCCGCCGCCCTGGCCCAGGCCAAGATGAAGGTCGCTGCCATCTACACCGTGCCGGTGGAGCAGCAGTGGGTCAGCCGCATCGACAAGGCGCTCAAGGCGGCCGTGGCGCGAGGCGAGATCGAGTACGTGTTCAGCGAGAAGGTGGCCAACGCCGACTATGAGCGCGTCATGCGCGAATACGCCGAGAAGGGCAACACCCTGATCGTGGGCGAGAGCTTTGCCGTGGAGGCCGCTGCGCGCAAGGTGGCCAAGGACTATCCGAAGGTCAGTTTCCTGATGGGCTCGTCGGGCAAGCCGCAGGCCCCCAACTTCAGCGTCTTTGACAACTACATCCAGGAGCCTGCCTACCTCACCGGCCTGATCGCCGGCGGCATGAGCAAGAGCAACAAGATCGGCCTGGTGGGCGGCTACCCCATCCCCGAGGTCAACCGCCTGATGAACGCCTTCATGGCCGGCGCCAAGGAGACGAACCCCAAGGCGGAGTTCATGGTCACCTTCATCAACAGCTGGTTCGACCCGCCCAAGGCCAAGGAGGCCGCCTTCGCCATGATCGACAAGGGCGCGGACGTGATGTATGCCGAGCGCTTTGGCGTGAGCGACGCCGCCAAGGAGCGCAAGGTGCTGGCCATCGGCAACGTGATCGACACCCAGAAGGACTACCCCGACACCGTGGTGGCCTCGGCGCTGTGGAACATGGAGCCCAGCATCGACCGCGCGCTCAAGGCGGTGAAGGAAGGCAAGTTCAAGGCGGAGGACTACGGCCAGTACTCGATGATGAAGTTCAAGGGCAGCGAGCTCTCGCCCCTGGGCACCTTCGACAGCAAGATCCCCAAGGCGATCAAGGACAAGGTGGCGGCACGCCAGAAGGAGATCCTCGAGGGCAAGTTCACCGTAAAAGTGGACGACAACCAGCCCAAGCCCACGGCCAAGTAAGGACTGGTTCGGCAACTGAGGCACGGGGGTGACGGCGTCTTCATCAGCGGTGCAGGTCCGCGCCCTCGTCTTCGACGTCTTCGGCACCGTGGTCGACTGGCGTTCCTCCGTGGCCGGCGAGGTACGCGCCCTGGGCTGGCCGGTGGACCCGCCGGCCTTTGCGGACGCCTGGCGCGCCGGCTACGCCCCGGCCATGCAGGCGGTGCGCGACGGCCGCCTGCCCTGGACCCACATCGACAGCCTGCACCGGCGCATCCTGGACGCCCTGCTGGCCGAGCGCGGCCTGGCACCGCCCGAGGCCGAGGTGGCCGAGCTCAACCGCGTGTGGCACCGCCTGGCCCCGTGGCCGGACAGCGTGGCCGGGCTGCACCGCCTGAAGGCACTCTTTCCCGTGTGCACGCTGTCCAACGGCAACGTCTCGCTGCTGCTGGACATGGCGCGCCAAGCCGGCCTGCCCTGGGACGCGATCTTTTCGGCCGAACTGTTCGGCCACTACAAGCCCGACCCTGAGGTCTACCATGGGGCGGCCCGCCTGCTGGACCTGCCGCCTGCGCAGGTGTTGATGGTCGCGGCCCATCCGAGTGACCTGCGCGCCGCCGCCGCCTGCGGCCTGAAGACGGCCTACGTGCCGCGCCCGCTGGAGCGCGGGCCCGGCGGCTGGATGGAGCCCTGGACACCGGGCGAGTTCGACCTGGTGGCCGAGGACTTCAAGACCCTGGCAGGCGCGCTGGGCGCCTGAACTGCGGTGGTGCAGCCTGCAGCGCCCGGAGACGGCGCCGGCCCTGATCTTCGCGGGCCGGTGCTGCGGCTGACGGGGATCACCAAGCGCTTCGGGGCGCTGGTCGCCAATGACGACATCTCCTTGACCTTGGCGCAGGGTGAGGTGCTCGCCCTTTTGGGGGAGAACGGCGCGGGCAAGAGCACGCTGGTGTCCATCCTGTTCGGCCACTACGTGGCCGACGCCGGGTCGATCGAGGCTTTCGGTCAACCCTTGCCGCCCGGTCAGCCCAAGGCAGCGCTGGCTGCGGGCATCGGCATGGTGCATCAGCACTTCACGCTGGCCGACAACTTGAGCGTGCTGGACAACGTGATGCTGGGGACCGAGCCGCTGTGGCGCCCGGTGTCGCGCCGGGGCGAGGCCCGCACCCGTTTGCTGCAGGCGGCGGCCGACTTCGGCCTGGAGGTGGACCCGGACGCCCGCATCAGCGCGCTCTCCGTGGGCGAGCGCCAGAGAGTGGAGATCCTCAAAGCGCTCTACCGCGGTGCGCGCATCCTCATCCTTGACGAGCCCACGGCGGTGCTGACGCCGCAGGAAAGCGAGTCGCTGTTCGCCACCCTGGCGCAGATGGTGGCCCAGGGCCTGAGCGTGATCTTCATCAGCCACAAACTCGACGAGGTGCTGCGCGTGTCGCACCGGGTGGCAGTGCTGCGCGCGGGCCGGCTGGTGGCGCAGATGCCCTCGGCCGGGGCCACGCCCGCGCAACTGGCCGAGGCCATGGTGGGGCAGCGCGTGGTCAAGCCCGTACGGGTCAGACCACACACCGGCCAGGACAACGTTGAGAGTGGGCGCTCACAAGATAACGGCGGGCCGCACCCGAGTTCGGCTGAGCCCCCTTCGGAGTCCGCCGCCGGGCACGGCCCGGACCCTCGGGACTCGCATCGCGTGGTGTGTGAGCTGCGCGACGCCACCGTCCGGGGCGACGGCGCCCGGCCGCTGTTGGACGGGGTGAACCTGGGCGTGCGGCGCGGCGAGGTGCTGGCCATCGCCGGTGTGGCCGGCAACGGGCAGGCCGCGCTGGCCGAGGTGCTGTGCGGGCAGCGCGGCCTGGACGCGGGCCAGGTGCTGTTGCAGGGCACGCCGCTGCCGCGCGGCCCGCGCGCCGTGGTGCAGGCCGGCGTGGCGCGCATCCCGGAGGACCGGCACGCCGTGGGCGTGGTGGGCGACCTGGCGCTGTGGGAGAACGCGGTGCTGGAGCGCTACACCGAGCCGGCCTTCGCCCGCGGCGGGTTCGTGCGCCGCGCCGCGGCGCGTGCGCACGCACAAGACCTGGTCACGCGCTTCGACGTGCGCGGCACCGAGGCCGGCGGCCTGGACACCGTCACCCGCCAGCTGTCAGGCGGCAACATGCAAAAACTCATCCTCGGCCGCGCGCTGGGCGGCCGCACGCCCGCGCTGGTGCTGGCCAACCAGCCCACCTGGGGCCTGGACGTGCGGGCTGTGGCTTATGTGCACCAGCAGCTGTTGGATGCCTGCGCCGCTGGGGCGGGCGTGTTGCTGATCAGCGAGGATCTGGACGAGATCCTGACGCTGGCCGACCGCATCGCCGTCATCCACCACGGCCGCCTGACGCCCGCGGAACCCACCGAAAGCTGGACGCTGGCGCGCATCGGGCTGGCCATGGCGGGAGGGCAAGCCCATGCGGCTTGAGCGGCGCCCCCAGGTGTCGCCAGGCTGGCTGCTGGCCGCGCCCTTCCTGGCCGTGGGGTTCACGCTGCTGGTGAGCTCGCTGCTGGTGGCCTGGGCCGGCGCCCCCGTGGGGCGTGCCTATGCGCTGCTGCTGGAGGGCGGATTCGGCTCGCGCTTGGCGCTGACCGAGACACTCACGCGCGCCACCCCGCTCATACTGACCGGCCTGGCGGCCGCCGTGGCCTTTCGCGCACGCCTGTACAACATCGGCGCCGAGGGCCAGCTCTACGCCGGCGCGCTGGCGGCCGTGGCCGTGGGCGGCCTGCACGGCGGCAGCGGCTTCGAGGCGCCGGCCTGGCTGCTGTTCCCGATGATGCTGGCCGCTGCCATGACTGCCGGGGCGCTGCTGCTGCTGGGCCCGGCCCTGCTGAAATCGCGCCTGGGGGTGGACGAGGTGGTGACCACGCTGCTGATGAACTTCATCGTGCTGCTGGGGGTGTCGGCCCTGCTGGACGGCGCCATGAAGGACCCCACGGCCATGGGCTGGCCGCAGAGCGTGGCGCTGCAGGACGCGCTGCAGCTGGACAAGCTGGTGGTGCGCAGCCGCGTGCACACGGGCCTGCTGGTGGCGCTGGGCCTGGCCGTGGCGCTTTGGGTGCTGCTGCAGCGCACCACCACGGGCTTCGAGATTCGTGCCGTGGGGGCCAACCCGGGCGCCGCCGGCTTTGCCGGCATGCCGGTGGGCTGGGTGACGGTGAAGGTGGCGCTGCTGTCAGGCGCGCTGGCCGGCCTGGCCGGGGCCATCGAGGTGGCCGGGCGCACCGGCTACGTCACGCTCGACATGAGCCCGGGCTACGGCTACAGCGGCATCGTCATCGCCATGCTGGCCATGCTCAACCCATTGGGCGTGGTGGCCGCGGCCGTCTTCGTGGCCGGAGTGCTGGTGGGCGCCGACAGCATGAGCCGGGCCGTGAACGTGCCCACCTACATCGCCGATGTCATCGTGGCCGTGTCGCTGATCTCCATGCTGGTGGCCACCATGCTGACGCAGTACCGGGTGCGGCGGACATGACCGAGACCCTGGACCTGCTGCTGTCCGCGCCGTTCTGGGTGGCGGTGCTGCGCATGGCCACGCCGCTGATCCTGGGCACGCTGGGGGTTTTGTTGTGCGAGCGCGCAGGGGTTCTGAACCTGGGCATCGAAGGGATCATGGTGGCCGGCGCCTTCGTCGGCTGGCTGGCCGTGTACCAGGGCGCTCCGCTGTGGCTGGGCGTGGCCGCCGCGGCCGCCGCCGGGGCGGCGCTGGGCCTGCTGCACGGCTTGCTCACCGTAACGCTGTCGCTGTCGCAGCATGTCTCGGGGCTGGGCATCACGCTGCTGGCCACCAGCCTGTCCAGCTACGCCTACCGCGTGAGCTTTCCGAAGGTGGACAAGCCGCCCACGGTGACGCCCTTCGCACCCATGGAATGGCTGCAGGTGCCGGTGCTGTCGTCCCAGACGCCGCTCACCCTGCTGGCCCTGGCCCTGGTGCCGTTGACGGCCTGGGTGCTGTACCGCACGCCGCTGGGCCTGGCCGTGCGCATGGTGGGGGAGAACCCCGCCGCCGCCGAAGGCCAGGGCTTGAGCGTGACGGGGTTGCGCATCGGCGCCATTGCCGCGGGCTCGGCGCTGATGGGGGTGGCCGGGGCCTTCCTCACCCTGGCGGCCTTCAATGCCTTCTTCTTCGACATGGTCAACGGCCGGGGCTGGGTGTGCGTGGCGCTGGTGGTGTTCGCCTCCTGGCGGCCGGGCAAGGCCCTGCTGGGCGCGCTGCTGTTCGCCTTCTTCGACGCGCTGCAGTTGCGCCTGCAGCAGGCCGGCGGCGGGGTGTTGGGGGTGCAACTGCCCTACCAGGTCTATCTGATGCTGCCCTACGCCATGGCCATCGTGGCGCTGGTGGTGATGGCGCGGCGCGCGGCCTACCCGCAGGCGCTGATGAAGCCCTACCGCAAGGGCGAGCGCTGAGGGCCTGGCGAGCCCCCACGCTGCGCGCTTGTGGCCTAATCCTGCCTCCACAAATTTCATTCGTTCTGGAGTCTTTCCATGGGCAACAAGATCATCACCGAAGCCGACCGCCGTGCCACGCCGCCCTCCAAGCCGCCCGCAGGCGTGACCCTGACCGCTGGCAAGGGCCAGAAGAGCAGCAAGGAGCGGGGCTCCCACACCCGCAGCAAGAAGAACCCGGGCAAGCGTCCGCATCAGGGCTGACAGCCTGGGACACACCCCCGAACGAGGCGCCGAAGCGACACACAGGCGCTGAGGGCTTCTGAGCCCCCAAGGTCCGGGCGGCGCCCGTCCCGGCCAGCTGGCGCCAGCTCATGATCAGAATCACCGAACTGCGTCTGCCGCTGGATCACGAGCCCGCAGCGATGCGCACGGCCGTGCTGCAGCGCCTTGGTGTCGCAGCCGAGGCGCTGCGCGAGCTGCACGTCTTCCGGCGGGCCTACGACGCGCGCCGCAAGACGGCCATCGTCCTGATCTACACGCTGGACTGCACGCTGGCCAGCGCGCAGGACGAGGCGGCGGTGCTGGCCCAACTGGCGGCCGACCCGCAGGTGCGCCCGAGCCCCGACACCCGTTACCACCTCGTGGCGCAGGCGCCAACGGACTTCCGCGCGCAGCAGCGGCAGCGGCCCGTGGTCATCGGCTTTGGCCCCTGCGGCCTGTTCGCCGCTCTCATCCTGGCGCAGATGGGCCTGTGCCCCATCGTGCTCGAGCGTGGCCGGGCGGTGCGCGAGCGCACCAAGGACACCTGGGGCCTGTGGCGCCAAGGCGTGCTCGATCCGGTGTCCAACGTGCAGTTCGGCGAAGGGGGTGCGGGCACGTTTTCTGACGGCAAGCTCTGGAGCCAGATCAGCGACCCGCGACACCTCACACGCAAAGTGCTGACCGAGTTCGTGCAGGCCGGCGCCCCCGAGGAGATCCTGTACGTCAGCAAGCCGCACATCGGCACCTTCAGGCTGGTGAGCATGATCGAGAAGATGCGCGCCGACATCGAGGCCCTGGGCGGCGAGATCCGCTTCGAGCAGCAGGTGACGGACGTGCTGCTGGAGGAGTCCGCCGCCGGGGGTGCCTCTCCCGAGGCGCACCGCCAGTTCCAGATGCGCGGCCTGGTTCTCGCCAGCGGCGAGGAGCTCCACACCGACCACGTCGTGCTGGCCGTGGGCCACAGCGCGCGCGACACCTTCGCCATGCTGCACGGCCGGGGCGTGGCGATGCAGGCCAAGCCCTTCTCGGTGGGTTTTCGCATAGAGCACCCGCAGGGCATGATCGACCGGGCGCGCTTCGGGCCAAGTGCGGGACACCCCATCCTGGGCGCGGCCGACTACAAGCTTGTGCACCACGCGAAGAACGGCCGCTCGGTCTACAGCTTTTGCATGTGCCCGGGCGGCACAGTGGTGGCCGCCACCTCGGAGCCCGAGCGCGTGGTCACCAACGGCATGAGCCAGTACTCGCGCAACGAGCGCAACGCCAACGCCGGCATCGTGGTGGGCATCTCGCCTGAGGACTACCGCTCCGACCCCGGAGGCACCGGCCCCGTGTCGCCCCTGGACGGCATGGCCTTCCAGAGGGCGTGGGAGTCGCGCGCCTACGAGCTGGGCGGCGGGGGCTACCGCGCCCCGGGGCAGCTGGTGGGTGACTTCGTGGCCGGCCGTCATGGGCGCGCCGTGGCGCGCGAGTTGGGTGACGTGCTGCCGTCCTACAAGCCCGGCGTGCAGCTCACCGACCTGGCCGAGCCCGGGCGCGAGAGCCTGCCCGGCGAGGTGCTGGAGGCCATCCGTGAGGCCCTGCCCGCCTTCGAACGTCAGATCCCCGGCTTTTCGCGTCCGGACGCCGTGCTCACGGGCGTGGAGACACGCACCTCGTCGCCGCTGCGCATTCCGCGCGGGCGCGACCTGCAGAGCCTGAACGTGCGCGGCCTGTACCCCGCCGGCGAGGGCGCGGGCTATGCCGGGGGCATCATGTCGGCCGGCGTCGACGGCATCGAGGCGGCCGAGGCCCTGGGGCGGGATGTCTTGGGCGCGGCGTAGGGCATAGAAGAGGTCGCCTGCGTTTGGAAGCTCGCGGTGCCACGTGGCCGGGCCGCAGCGGGGCTTACACATATGCCCTCCCCGCCTGGGTTGCAGATGAAACTCGACAAGCCGCACCGCCAGAAACCTCCTGGCCCTGCGCGGCTGAGGTCGCCCTCAGCCGCGCAGGCCCACCTTGACGAGGCGGGCCGGGCTCAGCGGGCTGACTTCCTAGTTCGGCAGGATCACGCGGTCGATCACGTGGATCACGCCGTTGCGCGTCAGCACGTCGGTGGCCACGATGTTGGCGGTGCGGCCCCGCTGGTCGGTGATGACCAGCGATGGGCTGACCGTCAGCGTCTGCGTGGGGCCCGCCAGCGTGGCCACAGCGGTGCCGGTGGGCACAGCGGCCTTGAGCACATTGCCGGCAACCACGTGGTAAGTAAGCACCTGGGTCAGCAGCTCGCGGTTGGCGAACAAGGCCTCCTTGGTGGTGCCAAGCTCGGTGAGCAAGGCGACGAAGGCAGCGTTGGTGGGCGCAAACACCGTGAACGGCCCGGGTTGCGACAGGATGGGGCCCAGGCCCGCCGCGGTCACGGCCTCGACCAGCAGGCTGAAGTCGGGGATCGCCGCCGCAGTCTGCACGATGTCGAGGTTGGCCGGCAGGATGACGCGGTCGATGACGTGGATGACGCCGTTCGTGGCATTCACGTCGGCCGTCACGATCTTGGCCGTGCGGTTGCGCCCGTCGGTGATGACCAGGCCGGATGCCGTGGCGCTGACCTTGAAGAAGCCCGCCTGCAGCGGCGTGATCGGCAGGCCCAGCGGTACGGCCGAGCTGACCACTCGTGACGACAGGACGTGGTAGCGCAGGACTTCGGTCAACAGCGGCTTGTTGGCCAGCAATTCAGCCTTGGTCAGGCCCAGCTCGGTCAGCAGCGCTGCGAACGCTTCATTGGTCGGAGCGAAGACCGTGAACGGGCCGCTGCCGGAAAGGGCGCTCGTCAGGTCGGCCGCCACCAGTGCCTCCACGAGGGTCGAGAAGACAGGGTTGGCCTTCGCCATCTCCACCACGGTGCCGCGGGGCAGGATGACACGGTCGATGCCGTGGATCACGCCGTTGCTGGCCCGGGTGTCGGTCGAGGTGATCGTGGCGGTTCGGCCGCGCTCGTCGGTGATGACCAGCGCCCCGGCAGAGCTGTCGACCCGGAACCCGCCGCCTTGGACGGTGGTGATGGCTGTGCCCAGCGGCACGCTTGCCTTTTTCACCTCCCCTGGCACCACGTGGTACGTGAGCACCTTGGTGAGCAATGCACTGTCGGCCAGCAGCTGGGCCTTGGTGATGCCGAGCTCGGCCAGCAGTGCCGCGAAGGCGGCATCAGTGGGCGCGAACACGGTGAACGGCCCCGGCCCGCTGAGCGTGGCCGTGAGGCCAGCGGTAGTCACCGCTTCGCCCAGGATGGTGTACTGGTTGTTGCGCGCTGTCTCCAGCACGTTGACCGGGTCATCCCCGCCACCGCAACCGGCCACGAACGCCACCGAGACGGTGGCCAACCAGCGCTTCAAACGCGACATCATGTTGAGACTCCTTCGAGAAGTTGAATTGAATCGATCCCGGCCGACCCTGAAACTTACGGGGCTTCGACGTGACCAACCAGTACACATTTGTACTTTCAGGTCAAGAATGGCAGTTGCCGATGGTCAAGCCAAGAGGGGTTTTGATGTGCGCAGGGGCTGGCCCAGGTCACTGCGCCGCTCGGGTTGGAGCGATGTGCAGGTTGCCTGCCCGCGCCAGCCAAGCCGCTCAGCGCTGGCGAGATGACTGACCAAGCGTCATCAGGCTGGGCGGGGCACAGGTAGAGTTGACCCGCCAGGGCGCAGCCGAGTTGCTGGGCATCGATCAGTCCAAGATCTCCCGCATCACGCGCGGGCAGTTCCGTGGCGTCAGTGAGGCCCAGTTGCTGGAGTTGGTGGCCAAACTGGGCCACGACGTCAAGATTGTCGTTCTCCACCCTTGCGCGGCGGGTGCATCAATGCTGGTGCAAGCGCGCGCAAGGGTGATTGTGGCGAATGAATCGGCGGGCCCAAAGCCCCTTCTGTCCTAGGCCTGAGCCGTACCGGGCTGCGCGGCAGGTTCGATCCGAAGCCGAAGCCCCAGCGCCGACAGTAGCTTCACCAGCGTAGACAGCCTCGGGTCCCCTTCAGCGGACAGCGCCTTGCGCAGGCCCTCGCGGGTGATGCCCACGTCTTTCGCCAACTGGGTCATGTTGCGCTGGCGCGCTCGCGCGACGGTGTTAAGCGCCTGCACCACAAAAACGGGGTCATCAGAGGCTTCCTCCAGCACGGCATCGAGGTAGGCCGCCATGTCCTCCTCGGTCTGGAGGTAGTCGGTACTGTCCCAGGGGGTGGTCTTCACAGCCATGTTCATCACTCCAGTTGCGCAGCCAGTTGAAGGGCCAGATCGATGTCGCGTTGTTGTGTGGGCTTGTCACCTCCACACAGCAGCACGGTGAGCACGACTCCACGCTCGACGTAATAGACCCGGTAGCCCGGCCCGAAATCCAGCTTCATCTCAGACACGCCGCCGGCCAGCGCACGGTGCTGCCCGGGATTGCCCATGGCCAACCTGTCGATCCGGACCTGGATCCTGAATCTGGCTTGTCGGTCACGCAGATCGTCGAACCACTGCGCGAACTCTTCAGTCTTGCGGATCTCGACCATGTGCCAACTTTAGTTGGCTATTGCGGCGGGGTCAACCGCGGCCCGGAGCCCTTGAGGGTGGGCTCGTACCAGCGCGTACCGTGGCCTGAGAAGTACACGAACACGCGGCTGCCCGGGGTGACGGAAGCGGCCAGTTGCTCCATGGCCGCCAGGACGGCCGCCTTGGTGGCTTACGCGTCGCGCAGCACGGTGATGCGCGATTCCGGTATGCCCATGGCCCGCGCGATGGTGCGGGCGCTGACGATGTCAAAGGGCACGCCTTCCAGCGGGGTGATCTCGGGGGAGGCGTAGGTGGACACCCCCACGATGAGGGCGCTGCGTGTGGCCGGCTCCGCGTGCGCGCCCGCCCATGCCCAGCAGGCCGCCATCAAGGCCACGATCCAGCGCCACTTCTTTGTCATGTTGTTCTCCACCCTTGCGCGGCGGGTGCATCAATGCTGGTGCAAGCGCGCGCAAGGGTGATTGTGGCGAATGAATCGGTGGGCCCAAAGCCCCTTCTGCCCTAGGCCTGAGCCGTACCGGGCTGCGCGGCAGGTTCGACTCGAAGGCACAGCCCCCGCCATAACGCTGTAGTCAGACCAGCAGCTTCATGCCAGCCGACCGGACGGCAGTCCGGTCAAAGCTGACGGTGTGGCTGCAGCCAGCGGCCGCAGCAATCTGTGCGATGAGTTGGTCGGTCCAGCCGACCTTGGACTTTCGACTCCGTATGTGCTGTACCGCAGCCACGACGACGGGCTTGTTCTCCAGCACGAACTTCGGGCTGGCGAGCAGATCCGCCACCGTCTCCACCAGCTCGGCCTCACTGGCGCCATAAAGGCGCTTCAACACCCAGCACAGTTCCACCAGAACCACCTGGCTGACGAAACCAGGGTTGTCTGGTGAGAGTTCCTCATCGACGAGCCGAGTTGCCGCCGCCGACTGCCGGACATCGTCTTGCGTCAGATAGCGAACGAGGACATTGGTGTCCAGGCCGATCACGTCGCGCGCTTTCCAGCTGTGCTGTGTGCCGCGACGACCTCCGCGGCAATGGCCTCATCCATGTCGCGAATGCTGACAGGAGTTGTGGCACGCCCCTGAAAGCGCCCCTTCAGAGTCGGCTGCGCTGAACCAGGCGCGCGCGCTGCTGGGCCTGCGCGGCTCGCCTTGTCACGGGAGCGCAGGAAATCCACGAAGTCCTCCACCTCGGCCATGCGCTGCGGTGGCAACTGTTTGATCTTGTCGAGCAAGGCCTGAGGGGGGGTGCTCATGATGCGGGGTCCTCGGGTGGGGGCGCTTGAGATGTTTGGAACGTGATCGTGCCACGACATGCCCGTCTTGCGTTCACTCTCGGCTGTGCGCTCACCGCTCTGGCCTGAACGAGAAGAACCCCGTCAGGCTGGTGCTCTCCCAGGGCACCTGGGCGCCGGCGGTTCCGCGGCTGACGTTGCGGCGCACTTCCTTGAACACTTCCTCTATCGGTAGGTTCGCCTGTTGCATGGCCTGAAGCAGGTGCTTGGTGAAGGGGCTGTTGCGCTGGCCGCGCGGGCCATCGGCAGCCACTTTGCCGGGCGCTGTGGAGTAAGCGAGGAACGTGCCCGTGGGTGCGTCGAGTCGGCCCAGGCCGCGGCTCAAGCTGCGGGCGCCGATCAGGTTGTTGTTGCGGCACGCGTCCAGGATGACAATGTTCACGCGGTCGGCGTTGGTGGAGCGCACGCCTTCCAGCATCTCCAGCCAGTTGCCGGCGTCGTACGTCTGGTCGGACAGCTTGTACTCGAACTTCAAGTCCGCGTTGACGGGCACCATATAGTTGCGGCCCTTGGACTCGATGCCGTGGCCGGCAAAGTAGATCAATGCCACATCCGCAGTAGGCAGCAGGTCGGCAAACCTGCGCGTGGCCTCGCGCATCTGGGCCAGCGTGGCGTTACGTAGTAGCGTGGTCTGAAAGCCCGCTCGCTTCAAGCCGGCGTCGACGTCGGTGGCGTCGTTGACGGGGTTGTCAAGTGGGCTGTTCTGGTAAGCCGCATTACCGACGATCAGGGCGACGCGGCGCTCGGGGCGGAGGGCGGCTTGTGGGCGCGGGGGTTGGGGTGTGGACTGGGCTTGCGCTTGGAGGCGCTCACGTTCGCGGGCCTCGGCGGCGGCGAGGCGTTGTTCGACGTCTTGTCGTTTCTTGCGTTCTGCTTCGATTTCAAGGCGCAAGTCGTCCTGAGCCGGTCTTCTACCCTCTATCGCGGTGTGGTCAATGGCTCCGGAAAAGGGAAACAGTCGCGGATCAATGGAGTACGCAGCGGCGAGCGGGCCGTTTTCCCATCGCCCGGACCTGTCGACAGTACCATCAGCTCGGTAATCAATGCCCTCTCCGTGTTGCCTGCCAGCACGCCACTCGCCTACGTATCTTGCACCGCTCGGCCATCTCTTAGTTCCGAAACACTCGTGCCACGCCTCTGTCGGGCGTTCGGTTGGGCACAGTGGCAGCAAGGAACCTGAGGTAGTGGCACTCGGGGTGGTTGATTCAACCTTCGCTGCCGCGCCCTCAAACGGGTAGAGGCGCGGTTCAACAAAGTAGGCTGTTATCAATGGGCCGTTATCCCAGCGTCCCGCTCGGTCGACCGTTCCGTCCGCCTTGTACTCGATGCCCTCCCCATGCTGCCTTCCTGCGCGCCACTCTCCAACGTAACGGGCCCCACTTGGCCAGACTCGAGTCCCGACGCAGTTATGCCAGCTGCTATGAACTTGAGATGCAGGGCAAGCTGCCTGAGACGACTGGCTGGTCGCTAATGGCGGTAGCAAGAGGAGCATCAGTAGTAACAGCCGTTGCACCTGTTAATCGTACTCCGCGGTCCCTCAATTGGATGATCCGTCGGCGGGGCAGAGGATCTCGCCGAGCAATGTTCAGAGGGTCGGACTTCGCATTAAGTGCCCCGCCAACGCCTCCCACGCCGGCAGCGACGTCGGGTCCAGGTTGGCATTGGCCGCCAGGGGGTGCGAGGCGTACCGGGCCACCACCATCTCGGCGGCGGGGTCGATGACGATGGCCTGGCCGTGGACGCCGCGGGCCATGAACATGCCGTTGGCGTTGTGGCTGTGCCACCACTGATGGCGGTAGCTCCAGCCCGGCAGCAGGGCGTAGCCGGCTTGGGCGAACTTGGGTGGCTCACCGCCAGCACGGATCGCAGCCACGGCGCGGGCCGGCACGATCTGCCGGCCGTTGAAGGCGCCGTCGCAGCGCATCATCTCGCCCATGCGCGCCAGGTCGCGCAAGGTGGTGCACAGGCCGCCGGCGGCAAAGGGCATGCCGTGGGGGTCGCAGGTGATGTGGGCGTCGCGCTCGGCCCCCATCGGCACCCACAGTCGCCGCGACAGCAGGGTTTCGATGCGCTGGCCCGTGGCGCGCTGGATCACCCAGGCCAGCACGTCGGTGTTGATGCTGCGGTAGGAGAAGGCCTGCCCGTGCGCACCGGCTGGCGCCACGCTCTGCAGGAAGGCGTACAGGCCGTCGGCGCTGGGGTGGTCGGGGTGCGGGGGTGCGAAGCCGCCCGCGCGGGCGTAGGCGGCGATGCCCGAGGCCGGGTCGGTGTAGACCTCGCTGAAATCCAGGCCCGTGGTCATGTCCATCACGTCGCCCAGGCACGCCTTTCCGAAGCCGGACGCTGCCAGCTCCGGCACCCAGTGCGTGACGGGGCGCGACTCGTCCAGCACCCCTTCAGCCACCAGCAGCGCGCCCAGCGTGCCGATGAAGGACTTGGTGACCGAGAAGGCGATGTGCGACCGTTGCGCGTCCAGCGCGCCGAAGTAGCGCTCCATCACCACCCGGCCGCGGTGCAGCACCACGATGCCGTCGGTGTAGTTGGCCTTCAGGGACTGCGCGAAGCTCATCGGCTGGGTGGCGCCCAGCGGCGTGAAGGTCACGTCGTCCAGATCGCTGCGCAGGGCGTGGGGCAGGGGTGACACGGGGCCGTCACCGCACGGGATATCCAGCGTAGGGTGCAACTCCCGAGCGTGGCTAAAGCTCCAGCGCAGCTGCGGAAACTGCCGGCTGCTGCCGTTGGCAAAGCGGACCACCTTGTCGGGCGCAGGCGGGCTGCCCTGCATCCAGCCCCAGCGCTTTGGGCAGCTGGCATCGGCGTCGAGCTCGTGGGGCGGGGGCAGGGTGTCGGGTAGGGCACTTGGCGGGGTGGTGGTCATGGGAGGGGCAGCGGAGCGGCGAAGGCCCCCAGGATAGCCGCGGTCCGCGCTCGTTTCTGAGGCGGCTCGTCAGGACCCTGTCTCGTCCTACCTTGACCACGGTTTGACTGCGTGCTCCGCACTTCTGTCAGCATCCGTGGTGAAACTTCTGGAAATGCCGTTGCAAGCCTTGGCCCTGAGCCCCGACCATCCGCTTCCGCGCCTGAGCCCAAAGTTCGCCGTCGCGGCGGCGGCTTTGTCGGCGGCGCTTGCCGCGCAGGCGCAGGGCACACCACCCTCGGACCGCCCCGCTTTGCCGTCGCGCCCTGCGCCCGCCGCTTCGGCCGACCCCCTCAATCCCCAGGCCCAGGTGCCGGCGGCCGTCTACGTCTCGCCCTTGTCCGCCTACCGCCGCCTGGGCGAAGACAAACGCATCCCGTGGACGCAGGCCAACGAGACGGTGAACCGCATTGGCGGCTGGCGCAGCTACGCGCGGGAAGCCCAGCAGCCGGACACGATGGCGCCAGGGCCGGTGCCGCGGGTCGGTCCGGCGCCCGTGACCGTCACCGCGCCTGGGGCCGCCGCGTCTGCGGTCCCCAGCCCCGCACCGGGCCACCGTGGCCACGGGTTGCGTTGAAGGGCTCCGCATGAGCCCTCAGCGACTTGTCTTGGCCGCCATGGCCCTGCTGGGCCTGAACGGCTGCGCCAACTTCAGCCCGGATGCTGGATTCGGCGAAGTGCGCCGGCTGGCCGAGCCGCGCCTGGGTGCACCAGTCACCCTGGACTGGGCCCGCGAACCGGCCGATCAAGTCCGCCTTGCCGCGCGCGTGGCGCCCCTGCTGGCCCAGCCCCTGGACATGAACGCTGCCGTGCAGGTCGCCCTGCTGAACAACCGCGGCTTGCAGGCGGCCTTTGCCGAGCTGGGCATCACCGAGGCCGAGGTGGTGCAGGCCGGCCGGCTGCCCAACCCGGGTTTCAGCTTCGGCCGCGTGACGCGCGGTGACGAGGTGGAACTCGAGCGCGGCCTGCACTTCAACCTCGCCCGGCTGCTGGCCCTGCCGCTGGTGCAGCGCCTGGAGGCGCGCCGGCTCCAGCAGCAGCAGACTGCCGTGGCGCAGCAGGTGCTCACCCTGGCCGCCAACACCCGCAAGGCCTGGGTGCAGGCCGTGGCGGCGCACGAGGGCGTGCGCTACAGCCAGCAGGTGATGCAGGCGGCCGAAGCCAGCGCCGAACTGGCGCGGCGCATGGCACAGGTGGGCAACTTCAACAAGCTGCAGCAGGCGCGCGAGCAGGCCTTCTACGCCGACGCCGCGCTGAACCTGGTACGCGCGCAGCAGCAGGCGCTGGCCACACGCGAGCGCCTGACCCGGCTGCTGGGCCTGTGGGGCGAGCTGACGACGTTCCGCCTGCCCGAGCGCCTGCCGGACCTGCCAGTGCAGCCGCGCGCGCTGCCCGACATCGAGCGCACCGCGCTGACCCAGCGGTTGGACGTGGCCGCGGCGCGCGCGGCCGTGGAGCAGACCGCGCAGCAGCTGGGCTTGACCCGCACCACTCGCTTCATCAACGTGCTGGAGCTGGGCGCGCAGCGCAACAGTTCGAACGAGGCCCCCACCCAGCGCGGCTGGGAGATCGCGCTGGAGCTGCCGCTGTTCGACTGGGGCCAGGCGCGCGTGGCGCGGGCCGAGGGCGTCTACATGCGGGCGCTGCACGAGGCGGCCGAGACCGCCATCAACGCCCGCTCCGAAGTGCGCGAAGCTTACGGCGCCTACCGCGCGGCCTGGGACATTGCGCGCCACCACCGCGAGGAGATCGTGCCGCTGCGCGCACGCATCGCCGAGGAGAACCTGCTGCGCTACAACGGCATGCTGATCGGTGTGTTCGAGTTGCTGGCCGATGCGCGCGTGCAGATCGCCAGCGTCCATGGCGCGATCGAGGCGCTGCGCGACTTCTGGCTCGCACAGGCCGAGCTCGACATGGCCCTGGTGGGCAAGCCCAGCCTCACGGCGGTGGCGGCGCCGACAGCGGCCGCGGCGCAGCCGACTGGCGCCGGCCACTGAAGTTGTCCCCCCGGCGGCCCCCACCAAGACCCACACCCCATGGCTTCAAGACGAGACTTCCTGGGCGGCGCCGGTATCGCAGCCGCCGTGGCCGGCGCCACCGCGGTGAGCAAGGTGGCGCTGGCCGCCCTGCCCGAGCCCGTGCTGCAGACCCGGCCCGACACCCTGCCGCCACTGGTGCCGCCCAACGGCCAGCCCTACCGCCCGGTGGTCACGCTCAATGGCTGGACGCTGCCCTGGCGCATGAACAACGGCGTCAAGGAGTTCCATCTCGTAGCCGAGCCGGTGGTACGCGAGATGACGCCCGGCTTCAAGGCCCACCTGTGGGGCTACAACGGCCAGAGCCCCGGGCCCACCATCGAGGTGGTGGAGGGCGACCGCGTGCGCATCTTCGTCACCAACAAGCTGGGCGAGCTCACCAGCGTGCACTGGCACGGCCAACGCCTGCCCAACGGCATGGACGGCGTGACCGGCCTCACACAGCCGGGCATCCCGCCGGGCAAGACCTTTGTCTACGAGTTCGTGGCGCGCCGGCCCGGCACCTTCATGTACCACCCGCATGCCGACGAGATGGTGCAGATGGCCATGGGCATGATGGGCTTCTGGATCACGCATCCGAAGCTCGACAAGAACGACAAGCACCCGTTGATCGAGGAGGTGGACCGCGACTTCTGCTTCCTGCTGGCCAGCTACGACATCGACCCCGGCAGCGCCACGCCCAAGATCATGACGATGCTGGACTTCAACCTGTGGAGCTGGAACAGCCGCATCTTCCCCGGCATCGACAGCCTGAATGTGCGCCACATGGACAAGGTGCGCCTGCGGGTGGGCAACCTGACAATGACCAACCACCCGATCCACCTGCACGGCCACGAGTTCACCGTCACCGGCACCGACGGCGGGCCCACCCCGCCGGGCTCGCGCTGGCCGGAGGTGACGGCTGACGTGGCGGTGGGGCAGATGCGGCAGCTGGAGTTCCTGGCCGACGAGGAGGGTGACTGGGCCTTCCACTGCCACAAGAGCCACCACACCATGAACGCGATGGGCCACAACGTGCCCACGATGATCGGCGTGGACCACTCGGGCGTGGCGCGCCAGATCACCAAGCTCATTCCCGACTACATGGTCATGGGCGAGCGCGGCATGAAGGACATGACCGAGATGGAGATGCCGCTGCCCGACAACACCGCGGCCATGATGGCCGGCACCGGGCCCTTCGGCGCCGTGGGCATGGGCGGCATGTTCAGTGTGGTCAAGGTGCGCAAGGACCAGAAGCCTGGCGACTACCGGGACCCGGGCTGGTTCCAGCACCCACCCGGCACCGTGGCCTATGAGTGGACCGGCGCCCTGGCAGAACCCGCGCGCAGCGCGCACGATGGCGGCACCTCCATGGCCCCGGCCGCGCGGCCGGCCCGCGACGTGGAAGTGCAGGTGCGCAAGCCCTCAGGCAGTGGCGGGCACAGCGGACACTGACGCCAGCCCACCCCAATCTTGATGACGGCAGGACACGCCATGCAAACCTGAAAGCGGCAACTGCTGTTGGCCTTGAGCGCCCCTTGGCTGGGCGCTGCGGGGCTGGTGCGCGCCCACGGCGACGAAGGCCATGCGAAGAAAAGGCCGTCCGACCCGGGCACGGCCGAGCAGAAGGGCGAGCAGAAGGAGTGGGGCATCGCCGGCCAGGCCCGGGCCGTCAAGCGCACCATCGAGGTCCGCATGGGGGACGCGATGCGCTTCTCGCCCGAGCGCATCTCCGTGGCGCTGGGCGAGACGGTGCGCTTCACGGTGCGCAACACCGGCAAGGTGATGCACGAGTTCGTCATCGGTACCCGCCAGGAGAACCAGGTGCATGCCGAGCTGATGAAGAAGTTCCCGAACATGGAGCACGACGAGCCCTACATGGCGCATGTGCCGCCGGGCAAGACTGGCCAGATCGTCTGGACCTTCAACCGCCCGGGCACCTTCGAATTCGCCTGCCTGATGGCCGGCCATTACCAGGCGGGCATGATCGGCACGATCGTGGTGCACCGGGCCTGACCGCAGCGCCCCTCTTTCACCCGTCCACTCGCTTCACCGGGATCTCGTGATGAAGATATCTGCTCTCCACCTTCTGTGCCTTGCCCTGCTGGCCGGCCCCGTGCTGGCCCAGCCCAAGGCCCCAGACCACACAGCTCACGCCTCGCCAGGGCCGTCCGCAACGCCGAGCGCCGCCGACATGAGCGACGCCGAGGTCCGCAAGGTCGACAAGGACAGCGCCAAGCTCACCCTCAAGCACGGCGAGATCAAGAACCTCGACATGCCGCCCATGACCATGGTCTTCCAGGTCAAGGAGCCGGCCTGGCTCGACAAGCTCAAGGCCGGTGACAAGGTGAAGTTCCGCGCCGAGAAGGCCGCCAGCGGGTATGTGGTGACTGCGGTGGAGGTGGTGAAGTAAGTTCGGGCCTTGCGGCCCTTCCAAACCGACCGGCAGCAGGCCTCTTCAGCGCTCTTCAGCTCGCTGTTTCGCTTTACAGCGCTTCTTGGCGCCCACCCCCCCGCACCTCCGCCATGAAGGCGTGCAGCTTGGTGGCATCCAGACGGCCGTCGGTGCGCACCCTGCTGCACAGGTCCAGGCCATGGGGTTGCACGGTGGCCAGGGCCTGACGGACGTTGTCGGCGTGCAAGCCGCCGGCCAGGAACAGCGGCTTCGGGTGCACGGCGTCGCGGATGCGTCGGCTGGCGGACCAGTCATGCGTGCGGCCGGTACCGCCCAGCTCCTTGACGGCCAGCGCCGGGTTGCCGCTGTCCAGAAGCAGCGCGTCCACCCAGGGTGCGGTTGCCAGGGCCTCTTCCAGCGAATCGTCACCCCGCACATGGATCACCTGCACCAACCGGGCGTCCGGGCAGAGCCGCCGCAGGCGCTGGAGCTCTTCCACGCTCACGTGGTCGACCAGCTGCAGGGTGGTGGTGCGCAGGCGCTGGTGCTGTTCGGCGATGGCTTGCGCAGAGGTGCGTGAGGTGAGCAAGAAGGTCTCCACGTCGGGTGACTCGCTGCGCACGCAGGCCGCAATCTCACCAATGACGGCTTCTTCGATGACGCCCGGGCCGCTGGGCATGGCCGACACCAGGCCCAGCGCCACAGCCCCGGCCGCCACCGCCATGCGTGCTTCCTGCACGCTGGCGATGCAGCAGATCTTGACGATGGGTGGGGGGGTGCTCGGCTTCATGGTGCACCCACTCTACTGCCCGTCGCTGGGCTTGAGCCTCCTCCACGGCCCTCCTTGCCCGCTGCTGACCTGCAGAGGGACGCCCTCAACTCGGCAGGTCTGCATGGGCGGGCACTCGGGCATGCCCGGGTTGAAGTCTTCCAGGGCCCTGGCTACATTGCCTTGTCAACCTTAGGAGTGCACCCCCGTGGAACGGCCCGTCTTGATCCGTAATGCCTGCGTCCTGTCCATGGACGAGGCCGTGGGAGACCTCGAGCGGGGAGACCTGCTGATCGACAACGGTGTGATCCGCGAGGTGGCTCCGCGCATCGAGCACGCAGACGCTGAAGTGGTCGACGCGACCGACCGTATCGTCATGCCCGGTCTCGTCAACGCCCACATCCACACCTGGGAGTTCCAGCTGCGGGGCATCGGTTCAGACTGGGTGGGGTCGCGCGATTACCACGCGAACATGCACAAGAACCTGGCCACGCGCTACGAGGACGACGACGTCTACCTCGGCAACTTGCTGGGCGCGCTCAACCAGATCCGCAACGGCACGACCACCATCGTCGACTGGTGCCACATCGTGCGCGACGCGCAGATGACCGACGCGGCCATCCAGGGGCTGGAAGAGTCGGGCATCCGCGCCGTGTTTGCCCGCGGCACGGTCAAGCCCCCGGAAAGACCTGGCGAGACCCCCTTCCACAAGCTGCCTTACCCGCGCGACGAGATCCACCGCCTGCGCACCGGCCGCTTCGCTGCCGACGACCAGCTCATCACCCTGGCCATGGCCATCCTGGGCCCGGACTGGGGCGAGTACGACGTGGCCGAGCACGACATCCGTCTGGCGCGCGAGTACGGCCTGTTCAATTCGGCGCACACCTACGGCCGCAAGGGCAAGCGTGTAGTGGAGGACGGCTACCCGCGGCTGGCCAAGGCCGGGCTGCTGGGGCCGGACCACAACATCGGCCACGGCAACTGCTTCGACGACGAGGAGCTCAAGATCGTGCTGGATGCGGGCTGCACCATCACGGCGACCAACCTCACCGAGATGCTGAACTACGAGAAGCCGGCCATGCTCGGCCGGCTGGTGCAGCACGGCGCCATGCCGTCCCTGGGCACCGACTGCGACCCCTACTTCAACAGTTCCATGTTGGCGGTGACGCGCCACGCCTTCCTGCACCAGCGCGAGCTCGACAACCGCAGCCTGCACCAGCTCGGCCATTGGCCCGCCAGGACGCAGCACTCCACGCTCACGCGAGACGCGCTCTACTGGGCGACGATGGGCGGTGCGCGGGCCTTTGGCTTGGATTCGCGCGTCGGCTCGCTCACGCCGGGCAAGCAGGCGGACCTGATCATGATCGACGCGCGCAGTCCCAATCTCTTCCCCGGCCTGCCCGGTGGCAACCCGGCGCACCTGGTCGTGATGTATGCCGAGACCTCCGACATCGAGGCGGTGATGGTGCAAGGGCGCTTCCTCAAGCGTGACGGCCGTCTGAGCTTCGACGAGCGGCGGATGGCCGAGTTGAACGGCCGCCTGATGGACTCGCGCCAGCGCATCTTCGGCGAGGGCGCCTACCGTTCCCTGCCCGTGGTGCGTGGGCCGCAACCCGAGAGGTTCCACCTGTGAAGCGCCGCTCGCTGTTGGCTGGCGCGGCTGCTGGCGTCGGGTTTGCATGGCCGGGTTTGGTCGCTGCACAAGCTCCCGCATGGCCGGCCAAGCCTGTGCGCATCGTCCACGGCTTTGCGCCTGGTGGCCCGGTGGACGCGATGGCTCGTCTGCTGGCGGCTCACTTTGCCGACGCCTTCGGCCAGCAGGCCCTGGTCGAGGGCCGGCCCGGCGCGGGGGGTACCCTGGGTGCAGCCCAGGTGGCGCGCGCCGAGCCGGATGGCTACACGCTGTATCTCATGGCCTCCGGTCACGCCGCCGCGCCCGGCCTCTACAAGTCGCTGCCCTACGACCCGGTGCGCGACTTCACCATGGTCACCATGCTCAGCGCCAGCCCGTTCGTCATCGTGGCCGGCGCAAACTCCCCCATCACCTCGGTGCAGGACCTGGTGGCCAAGGCCCGTGCCCAGCCGGGCCGTATCGATTACGGCTCGGGCGGCAGCGGCAGCGGCATGCACCTGACGGCCGTGCTGATGCAGGCCCGCGGCGGCTTCCGCCTGTCCCATGTGCCCTACAAGGGCGGCAGTGCCCCGCTGCTGGCGACGATGGCTGGGGAGGTCCCGGTCATCTTCAGTTCGCTGGCAGGCATGGCGCCGCAGGTCCAGTCGGGCAAGGTGCGCTTGCTGGCCGTGACGTCGCGCCAACGCTTCGCGCTGTACCCGGACGTGCCCACGGTCGCCGAGACCGTGGTGCCCGACTTCGATGTCAGCGCCTGGTACGCCCTGGCCGCACCCAAAGGGCTGCCAGCGATTCTGGTCGAACGCCTGAACCGTTTCGTGCACCAGACGCTGCAGGCCAGTGCAGTCGCCGAGTCCTTGCGGGCGCAGGCCAGCACCGTCTGGCTGAGCACGCCGGCACAGGCCCAGGCCTTCCTGGAGGAGGACGTCGCGCGCTGGCGCCGCCTCATCCAGGAGGAAAAGATCACGGCGGATTGATCCTGCGACAGCGACGGCTCGCGCTGGCCCATCGGTGGGGCTGCGGCGACGGTAGGAGGGTGGACATGAAGCAGTTCGAGATTGATGGAGGTTTCTTTATGCCGCAGCCATCTGGAAGACGGGCCTTTCTCACCCGAGGGCTGGGAGGGATGGTGGCGTCCGCGGCGGCCCTGGCCGTGCTGGCGCCGCCGCTGCAGGCCCAGGAGGCCTGGCCTGCGCGCACGGTCAAGCTGGTGCACGGCTTTGCCCCTGGGGGTGGGGTGGACCTGACGGCCCGCCTGGTGGCGCAGCAACTCCAGGAGCGCCTGGGCCAGACGGTCATCGTGGAGGGCCGTGTGGGGGCCGGCGGCATGGTGGCCTCCGGGGCCGTGGCGCAGGCAGCGGCCGATGGCTACACGCTGTACCTGATGGCCTCAGGCCACAGCATCGCGCCGGCCCTGAACCCGCAACTGCCCTTCGACGCCGTGCGCGACTTCACCATGGTGTCGGTGGTCACGCGCTTTCCTTTCGGCATGGCGGTGCCTGCAGGCTCGCCCCACCGCACGATCCAGGACCTGCTGAGTGCTGCCAAGCAGTCGCCCGGCAAGGTCAGCCTGGGTCACGCGGGTGCCGGCACCGGCATGCACCTGGCCGGCGCCTTGCTGCAGCAAAAGACCCAGGCCCGCTTCAACGAGATCCCCTACCGCGGCGGCGCGCAGGCGCCCACGGCCGCGGCTGGCGGGGAGATCGACGCGGTCATCGACAACCTGGCCAGCATGGAGTCCCTGATGCAGGCGGGCCGATTGCGCCTGCTGGCCGTCAGCAGCAAGGAGCGCTGGCCAGGCGCACCGCAGGTGCCCACCTTGGGGGAGAGCGTGTCCCCAGGCTTTGATGTCAGCGGGTGGTACGCGATCGCGGGCCCGAAGAACCTGCCCCCGCCCGTGGTGGCGCGTCTGTCTGCGGAGCTGCGCCGCATCATGGCCCAGGCGGATGTGCTGGAGCGCTTGCGCAAACTGGGTCTGGGTGCCACATTCCTGGAGCCCTCCGAAGCGCAGGCCTTGCTCGTGTCAGAGGTGTCCCGCTGGGGCCAGCTGGTGCGCGACGAGAACATCAAGGCACAGTGAGGCAGCTCTGGGCCGCCCGGGGGCGGCCATCGCGGGTCCCACAGCAGGCTGCACCACAGGCCGCACCTTGGGCCGCCCCCCAGGCCCCATCAACCGGTGTGGCCCACCCGTTCCCGCACCATCGGCCCGGCGGCTATTGGCACATCCCCCACCCGGCAGGCGTCGAGCACGGCCTGCACAGCGGCCTCGGCCGCGGTTTCATCGGCGGCATGCACGCGGGCCAGGGGCTGGCCGGCGACAAGGGCGTGACCGATCTGCGCCACATGCGACAGGCCCACGCGCGGGTCCACGGCGTCGCCGGGGCGCTGCCGCCCGCCGCCCAGCGCCACCACCGCCAAGCCCAGGGCCCGCGTGTCCATGCCCGTGAGCCAGCCGCTGCGCGGCGCCAGCACGTCGCGCTGCACGGGCGCGCGCGGCAGGCCGGCCTGGTGCAGCACGTCAGGCGGCCCGCCCAGGGCGGCCACCATGCGGGCGAGGCACTCCGCGGCCGAGCCGTCATGCAGGGCCTGCGCGGCGCGCAGGCGGCCTGCGTTTGCATCCACCGCCAGCCCCGCCAGGGCCAGGCACTCGCCCGCCAGGGCCAGGGTCAGCTCCAGCAGGCGCGGGTCGCGGCCGTCAGCCGGGGTGCCGGTGTCCAAGCCGGCAACGGTGCTGCCCGCGGCGCCGCCCATGCCACCCACACCGCCCGCGCCGCGCTGGCCGGTCAGGAAGTCCAGCGCCTCCTGCACCTCCAGCGCGTTGCCGGCGGTGTTGCCCAGCACGCTGTCCATGTCGGTGAGCAGGGCCACGGCGGGCAGGCCTGCGGCGCAGGCCACCTGCACCAGGCTCTGCGCCAAGGCGCGGGCCTCTGCCATTGCGGGCATGACCGCGCCGCTGCCGGTCTTCACGTCCAGCACCAGGCCCTGCAGGCCGGCGGCGAGCTTCTTGCTCAGGATGCTGGCGGTGATCAGCGGCAGGCTCTCGACCGTGGCCGTCACGTCGCGGATGGCGTACAGGCGGCGGTCGGCCGGGGCGAGGTCGGCGCTGGCGCCGACGATGGCGCAGCCGGCAGCGCGCAGGGCCTGCTGAAAGCGCTCATCGCTGGGCGTGGTGCCGTAGCCCGGCAGCGCCTCCAGTTTGTCCAGCGTGCCGCCCGTGTGGCCCAGACCGCGCCCGCTGATCATGGGCACTGCCGCACCGCAGGCCGCCAGCAGCGGAGCCAGCATCAGGCTCACCTTGTCGCCCACGCCGCCCGTGGAGTGCTTGTCGATGACGGGGCGCGAACCGACCGCCTCGCGCCAGGGGCCGCGGCGCCAGTCCAGCACCCGGCCCGAATGCGTCATGGCCTGCGTCAGCGCCACGGTCTCGGCGCGGTTCATGCCGCGCAGCAGGATGGCCATGGCCATGGCACCGGCCTGGGCGTCGGCAAAGCGCCCGTCGACCAGACCCTGCACGAAGGCCTGCACCTGCACGTCGCTCAAGGGCTGGCCGTCGCGCTTGGCGCGGATGAGTTCCTGGGGCGGGAGCATGGACGGTCAGGGGCGGGCCGTTCCAGTATCGCCCGGCGGGCGTCGAGGGTGCGTTGCATGACGCGGCCACCTGCACAATCAGTTGACCCTAGGCGCCAACACAGAGCACCCAGACCATGACATCTCACGAACCCCGACACGCCTGTGCCATCCTCGTGACCGGTGCGGCTTCCGGCATCGGCGCGGCCACGGCTTTGCAGCTGGCCGGCCCCGCCACGCGCCTGGTGCTGCACACCCGTGCCAACGCTGAAGGGCTGGAGGCCGTGGCGCAGCGTTGCAGGCAAGCCGGTGCCGAGGTGCACGCGTTGCTGGCCGACCTGGCGAGCCCAGGAGTCGCAGGCAGTGTGGTGGCGCAGACCCTCGATCGGCTGGGCAGCCTGGACCAGATCGTCAGCAATGCCGGCCACGCCAGCCGCGCCGCCATCGGCGAGGCCTCGCGTGCCGACCTGGACCACGCCTGGTCGGGCATGGCCGGGGCGTTCTACGAATTACTGGCCGCCGCGCGCGAACCGCTGGCTGCCTCGGCCTGCGGGGCGGTGGTGGCGGTCAGTTCGTTCGTGGCCCACCGCTTCCGGCAAGGTGAGAACTTCCCTACCTCGGCGGCCGCCAAGGCCGCATTGGAGGCGCTGGCACGTGCAGCGGCCATCCAGTTCGCGCCGGCCGGGGTGACGGTCAACTGCGTGGCGCCGGGCTACACCCGCAAGGACAAGGCGGCCCAGACGGCGTTGGCGGCGCAAGCCTGGACCCAGGCGGCCCACGATACGCCGCTGGGACGCTTAGCCCTGCCCGCGGACGTGGCTGCCCTGATCGGCTTTCTGCTCGGGCCGCACGCGCGCTACATCACCGGCCAGGTAGTGCACGTGGACGGCGGCCTCACGCTCGGCTGAGCGCGATCGGCGCGAGACCGGTGCCACGGGTTTTCTCGATTGTCAGGTTGCACGTCTCACGCAACACTGGAGTATTGAACGACTCAACCGACCCCAAACGACCCTTTCCCAGGAGTTTCCGAGATGCGTCTTTCCTTGCGTTTTGCTTCCCTGGTCCGCTTCGCGGCGGCGTTCTGCCTCACATGGGGTGTCGCTCAGGCCCAGACTATCGAGTGGACAGCCGGTCAGCTGGGCGGCGGCTGGTACACCATCGTCTCGGGCACCTCCAAGCTGGTGGAGGAGAAGATCCCCGGCATGACGGTCAAGGCCGTGCCCGGTGGCGGCGCGGCCAACCCCTCGAAGGTGCAGAACGGCCAGAGCCAACTGGGCATGAGCATCGACATCTTCGCCAAGATGGCTTTGGAGGGCACCGGCACCTACGCCGGCAAGCCCCATCCCAAGCTTCTGATGATCGGGCAGAGCCTGGGCGACACACCTTACCACATGATCCGTGCGGCGAATACCAAGCTGGGCTTTGACGAGATCTTCCAGGCTCGGGATGTCAAGATAGGCATCGTCAAGGCAGGCGCCACCGACGAGATCGCCTTCCGCTGGGTGATGGAGCACTATGGGCAGACCTATGACAGCCTGCGGGGCCGCGGTTGGAAGTTCGTGCAGGGTGACTACAGCGAGCTCGCCTCAGCCTTCAAGGACAGCCAGATCGACTACGTGTTCTTTGCCCAGGGCCTGCCGGGCGCCTCGGTGATCGACATGGCCACGGGCCGCGACGCGCAGTTGCTGGACTTTCCCAAGCCCCTGACCGACTTCATCTACAAAAAGTACGGCATGGGCACTGGCGCGATCCCGGCCGGCACCTACCCCAAGTACCAGTCGCGCGACGTCACGGTGATGAACATGGCCACCACGCTCATCACTTCCAGCGATGTTTCTGAGGAAGTGGTCTACAAGGTGACCAAGGCGCTGTGCGAGAGCCAGCCGCGCCTGCCCACGGTGCACGCCAGCCTGAAGGACTTCGACTGCAAGACCGCCATCAAGGTCCGCCCCATCCCGGTGCACCCTGGTGCGATGAAGTACTACAAGGAGCGCGGCTGGGTCCAGGGCTGACCCGATGCGATCGCTGAAGGGCCCCGCTGGGTGGGCGGTAGGGGGCGTTGCGCTGGCCGCGGCGCTGTTCCACCTCTACACCGCAGGCTTCGGCTTTCTGGAGCCGAGGCAGCAGCGCTCGGTGCACCTGCTGCTGCTGCTGCCCATCTCCTTCCTCTTGTGGCCGGCCTCGGCGAGTTCGCCCAAGGACAGGCCTTCCGCGCTGGATTGGCTACTGGCCGCTGCGGCCATGCTGCCCAACTTGTACTCGCTGGTGTATGCCAACGAGATCAACATGCGCATGGAGAATGTCGATCCCTTGTCGACGGCGCAGCTGTTGCTCGGCGTAGTGGTGACGGGGCTGCTGCTGGAGGCGCTGCGCCGCGCAGTCACGCCGGTGCTGGCCGGCTTGGTCGGTCTGGGCATCCTCTATCTGTTCGTCACCGAGTGGATGCCTGGCATCCTGCACTACCGGAACATGCCGTTTGCCGAGATCGTGGAGACCATGTACCTGCTCAACGGCATGGGCATGTTCGGCTCCATCACCGGCATCGCCGCAACGATGGTGGCCACCTTCGTGGTCTTTGGTGCCTTCATCGAGGGCAGCGGCATCGGCCGCCTGTTCCACAACGTGGGCATGCGGGCGGCTGGCCGCTACGCCGGGGGGCCCGCCAAGGTGGAGGTCATCAGCTCGTCGCTGTTCGGCACCATCAGCGGTTCATCGGTGGCCAATGTCTTTGCCACAGGGTCGTTCACCATCCCGGCCATGATCAAGTTGGGCTACAAGCGCCACTTCGCCGCGGGCGTGGAGGCGGCCTCCTCGGTGGGCGGGCAGATCATGCCGCCCGTGATGGGGGCCGGGGCCTTTGTCATGGCCGAGATCACCAACACGCCGTATTCGAAGATCGCGGTGGCGGCTCTGCTGGGCTCGCTGTGCTACTTCTTCATGATCCTGGTGTCGGTGCACTTCGAGGCCAAGCGGCTGCGGCTGGCGGGCTGCCGCGATGACGAACTGCCCAGCTGGGCCGAGATCGGCCGCGACCTGCACCTGCTGATCCCCGTGGCCGTGCTCATCGGCTTGCTGCTGGTGGGCCGGTCGCCTTACTACGCCGCTTTCTGGGCCACGCTGTCGTTGTTGCCGGTGTCCTGGATGCGCCAGCACACCCGGCTGTACCCGCGGCAGTTGCTGCAGATCCTGGCCGCAGGCGGCCGCAACATGGCGGTCACGGCGCTGGCCTGCGCCGGCGCCGGGGTGTTTGTCGCCTGCCTGACGGTCACTGGCGTGGTGGTGTCGTTCTCCTCCCTGGTCACGGCGCTGGCCGGCGACAGTCTGCTGCTGGCCGGCACGCTCTTGATGTTCGTGACCTTGGTGCTGGGCATGGGGGTGCCGACGACGGCAGCCTACATCATCGGCGCGGCCATTGGCGCCCCCATCCTGATGAAGATGGGTGTCCCGCTGCTGGCTGCCCACATGTTCGTCTTCTACTTTGCCATCCTGGCCGACGCCACGCCGCCGGTGTCGGTGGCCTCGTACGCGGCGGCTTCCATCGCAGGGGCAGACCCGATGCGCACCGGGCTGGCCGCTTTCCGGCTGGGGCTGGCGGGCTTTCTGGTGGGCTACTCCTACCTGTTCTCGCCCGCCTTGCTGATGCAGGGCCCGGTGGCCGGCATCGTTGGGCAGCTGCTGCTGTACCTTTTGGGGTTGACCCTGGTGGCCGCTGGACTGTCCGGCTACTTCCGCGGCGATCTGGGGCGTGGCTTGCGCGTGACGATGGTGGCTGGTGCCTTGCTCCTGATCCTGTCCAACGCAGTGGAGGTGTGGTGGCGTGTGGCCGTAGAGGCGGTGGCCTTTGCAGCGCTGTGGTGGTGGCGTCGCCCCGTGGGCGCGTCACGGGAAGGAAACCTAGCGGGATGAGCACGGACCACACGATCGAGTCGATGTCGGTGCACCTGGTGCGCTGGCCGCTGCGGATGAAGCGCCGTCACGGCGTGGGTGACATCGAACATGCCATGCCCGGCGTGGTGTTGCGCCTGTGCACGCGGAGCGGTCAGGTCGGCTGGGGCGAGGCCGCCCCGTGGTCGGTGTTTTCGGGCACGGCCGAAGGGTGCGCGCAGGCTCTGCAGGTCTACCTGCGCCCGCTGGTAGTGGGCCAAGAGCCGACGCAGCTGCCGCGCATCTTGCTCGCTGCCGACCGCGCCCTCGTGGGGCACGCCGAAGCCAAGGCGGCGCTGGAGATGGCGCTGATGGACCTGCGGGGCCAAGCCTGCGGCTTGCGCGTTGCCGATCTACTGGGCGGTGTCTTTCGCGATGCGATTCCCCTGAGCGTGTCCATCGCCAACCCGGACTTCGAGGAGGACCTGGAGTTCGCCCGCCAGCAGCTGGCGCGAGGTGTGCGGCTGTTCAAGGTCAAGACGGGCTTCGCCTCGCACCGTGAGGACCTGCAGCGCCTGGAGCGGCTCAAGGCCGTGCTGCCCGACGACGCGCAGATCCGCGTGGACTACAACCAGGGCCTGGACCCCTGGGACGCCCTGCCGAAGTTGCGCGACATCGAGGCGTTCTCCCCCGGCTTCATCGAGCAGCCGGTGGCCCGTGACCGGCGCGATGCCATGGCAGAAATTGCAAGAGCCCTGGACACGCCGCTGCTGGCTGACGAGAGCGTGTTCACCCCGGCCGAGGCCCTGGAGATGGCACGCACCCGCTTTGCAGATTGCGTGAGCGTCAAGCTGATGAAGTGCGGTGGCATGCGGCGCGCGCAGGAGATCGCCGCCATCGCCGAAGCTGCTGGCATCGCTGGCTACGGTGGCACCATGTACGAGGGCGGGATCGCCATCGCGGCGGGTATCCACACCGTGTGCGCCACACCCAACATCTGCCTGGGAGCCGAGTTCTACACCTCCAGCTACGTGCTCGGGGTGGAGGTGCTGAAGACGCCCGTGCGACTGGACGGTGGCATGAGCCATCTGCCTTCAGGGCCGGGCCTGGGTATCGAGGTGGACGAGCAGGCTCTGGCGGGCATCACCACCCAGCGCTGGGACGCATGAAGCGCTGGAGAGCTGCTGGTGCCGACAGACTGCTTGCGCGCCCACGAGCATGGCCCGCATGACCAGCGCCCAAACCCGTGCCTAAGACGCGGCCCCGGCTCGGCGCGACGTTGATGTTGCCATGAGCTGCGGCCGCCACGATGTGGTTGTCATCGGTGCAGGGATCGTCGGCGCGATGGTCGCGCTGGCGTTGTTGCGCGACGGCCACCGCGTCACCCTGATCGAGCCGGGCGAGCCCGGCGGCGAGCAGGCAGCCAGCTTTGGCAACGGGGCCTGGCTGAGCCCGGCTTCGGTGGTGCCCATGTCCACGCCGGGGCTGTGGAAGAAGCTGCCCGGCTACTTGAGTGACCGCGCCGGGCCCCTGGTGATCCGCTGGCGCGCGCTGCCGGGCCTGCTGCCCTGGCTGCTGCGCTTTTGGTGGGCGGGCCACTCGGTGGCGCGGGTGCAGGCCACGGCGCGCGCACTGTCCGCCCTGCTGCGTGAGGCACCCCAGCGCCACCTGCGGTGCGCCGCGGAAGCCGGCGTGCCAGAGTTGGTAGTCCAGCGCGGCCTGCTGTACCTCTACCCAGACCGCGCCGCTTTCGAAGCCGAGGCACTGGCCTGGCGGCTGCGGCGGGGCAACGGCGTGTCCTGGACGGAGCTGGAAGGCCCGGCCCTGCGCGAGCGGGTACCGGATGTCGATGCGCGCTATGGCCTGGGCATCCTGGTGACGGCGGGCGCGCATTGCCTGGACCCAGGCGCCTATGTCGCGGCCCTGGTGCAGCAGGCCCAAGCCGGCGGGGCGCGGCTGTTGCGCGCGCGGGCCGTTGGGTTCGTCTTTCACCGTGACCGGCCGGGCGAAAGGCTGGCCGCGGTGCGCACCGACCAGGGCGAAGTGGCCTGCGAGCGTGCGGTCATCGCCGCGGGCATCGCTTCGGCCGCGCTGGCACGCCAGGCGGGGGATCGCATCCCGCTGGCCAGTGAGCGGGGCTACCACGTGGTGTGGCGCGATGCGCCCGTGCACCTGCCCCTGCCCGTGATGCCGTCCGACGGCAAGATGGCCCTGACCCCGACCCTCGGCGGCCTGCGCGTGGCCGGGCAGGTGGAATTGGCGGCGGTGAGTGCACCACCGGATTGGCGGCGGGCAGAACTCCTCGCACGCTTCGCGCGGCAGGTGTTCCCCGCACTGCGGCAGGATTCTCAAGGGGCCCAGGCCACTGCGTCGGCTGGAGCGCAGGGCCCGTCCGCGCCCGCCACCCGTTGGCTGGGCCACCGCCCGTCCACCCCCGACGGCCTGCCGGTGATCGGGCCTTCGCCTGCCCACCCTGACATCGTCCACGCCTTCGGTCACGGCCATGTGGGCCTGGCCGCGGCGCCTGCCAGCGCCGAATTGGTGGCCGATCTCATAGCGGGCCGAGTGCCCACTCTGGACGCGCGGCCGTACAGAGCCAGCCGGTTCTGATGCCGATTTGTGCTCGTTTGATCAACGACGGAGCCGTTCGCCCTGAACTCCTCGAAGGGCTCAACCCAGAGGTGGTCGCTCAAAGCTGCAAACCCTGTCGGCAAGGGTAGAGCCCATGCTTTCGCGTTGAGAAAGCAATTCAAGCGCAGGGTCGAAGACTTCTCTTGGGGGTCCGCACTGATCAGGGCCGCGGCGGTGCCTCGCAGCGACCGGCCGCGGCCGATGGCGGTGGCATCCGGAGGTCCAGCCACACGGCGCGGTGGTCCGACGAGGGGAAGCCGGCAAACAGGTCCACATCCTTGAAGGTACCCACCAAGTCGAACACGTGGCCGGTGGTGTTAGGCGCACGACGGTCGGGGTCGGCCGGCCAGAACACCCCGCCGCCCAGCGGCAGCAAGGTGGCCGAAGGCAGCACGTAGTCGACCCGCAGGTTACCCGGATTGACATCGCTAAAGTCGGCGGTGTCGTGCGACGGCTCGCCGCGGTGCCGGCGGTTGGCGTCGCCGTTGTTCGACGGGTGGTCCTGCGCGTCCACCCCGCCCGGCGCCACAGGCACGTGGCGGCTGTTGACCAGGGGGTGGTCCAGCAGTTGGTGGATGGCGCGCACCGGACGGCCATCGATCATGCGTTCGTAACTGCTGCCGTCGAAAGGGTCGGCGTTCAAGTCACCGGCGATGACGAAGTGCGCGCCTGCCGCTAGCCCGCCGCGGCGGCCGGCGTCGTCCATCAGGTAGGGGGCGCCGCTGAGGTAGTCGGCCCACAGCCGGATCTCGTCGTGGTTACGCTTGACGTTGCGGCCCTCTGGCCCGTCGAATGCAGGCGGAGTGGGGTGCGCCACCAGGAAGTGGACCGGCTGCCCATGTACGCACAGCGTCAGGTCTACATGGTTCTTCGACGACAGGCGCAACCGCGCCCGCGCTTCTGGCGAATAGTAGGTGGCCAGGTTTCGCTCACCCGCGGACGGGTCGTTCAGCAGCAGGCTGCCGGGCATGTCTGCCCATCGGAAGGCCTGGAAGCTGCGTGCGGCCACGATCGGGAAGCGCGAGTACACGGTCATCCCATACTGGCCCGGAAACTGCCCGAATCCCAGCGCATCGTTGCCGTAGCCGCGCGCTCCGGGAATGGAGACCACCTGGCCGCTGCGGTCCAGGTCCAGCCCTGAAGGCAGGCCGGTGTTGGTGTTGGGGGTGTGTCGCCAGGGGTAGTCGAGCGGCTGCGTGAAGCCGCGGGACAGGTGCCCCTGTGGTCGGGCGAGGAAGTGCTGTTGGAAGCGCTGTGCCGCCTGGCTGGCGTAGGTAGCCGGCAGCGGCGTGTCGCTGGCACCGGGGCTTCCGTCGAGGTCGAGGTCGAATTCGTTGATCAACAGCACGTCGGCGCGGATGCGCTGCAGCACCTCGGCCACGTTGCGCGCCTGTTGGACGCGGCGGACCACCGGGTCGGGCAGGTTGAGCGGTAGGCTAGCGACGCCCAATCCCAGGTCGGCCAGCAGCTCGCCGGAGGCGTCGCGGTTGAGCGACGCATTGAAGGTGGCAAAGCGAACCACTGGGCTGGTCCCCTTCGGCGCCGGCTCCGGACCGTCGAAGGACAGCACAATGAACTGTGTGGTCTGCGAGGACCTGAAGTTGTTGTCGGACATCAGCACCAGGCTGCGTTGTCCATTGGCCAGGCGGTGGCCCCAGGCCATGCCTTCGACGTTGTCCATGCGCAGGCCCTGCCAGTTGGGCGGCATTTCCAGCAATAGCCGCCGCTCCAAAGGTTGAAAGGACGCGCCCGCCAGAGCCGGCAGGTGGCGCACGTCGGTGGTCTGCGAAGTGATGCGCAGCTCCACCAAGCGGATGGTGTTGCCCACGCCGCGCACCCAGGAGCGCTCGAGGCCCAGCAGCCGTTGTTCGTCCAGCGCCAGCATCGCTACCAAGCCGCTATCGCCTTCTTCCGGCGCCTGTCCAGGGCGGCCACCGGGAATGGGCGGTAAGGGGTAGGCGTACTGGGCACCGGCACGACCACTGACCAGGTCAAAGGCCACAAGCCGCAACCAGCTGCCGCGCTCCGCGGTGGCCATCGGCCCGTCGGGAAACAAGGCGTCCTCATTGGCGGCGAACAGCGTCCCGCCCGGGGTGATGGCCAGCGCCTCGAACAACTTGTTGTCGCGGCCGCCGCGGGTGCGGTTGTCGACCAGATCGAACAGCGCCGGCAGCTCGAAGTCACGCACCGGGCTGCCATCCAGGCGCATCTCGCGCACGAAGGGCGCATGGCGACGAGCCGGGTCGTCGTGCCAGACCCCTTCGCTGGCCCACACCAGGGTGCCGCCCGGCAGCAGGCGGATGTCTTCGGGGTCGACGCTGTCGGCCGCCTCGAACTCGCGGCCGTCGGCCTGTCGCAGCGGCGTCTGCGCCAGTATGCGAAGGCCGTGGAAGGCGCTCTCATCGTAGTCCAGCGCCAGCGTGTAGAAACGCGGCTGGCCGCGCCCGCTTTCGGGTTGGCCGCGGTCATCGGAAATCGCCACGAATCGTCCGTCGGGCAGCCGGTCGATGCCCGACAGGCCTCCCACCTCGGTGTTCTGGAACCGGGTGCCGGTGGGTACATCTTGGTGGCCGATCAGCCGAAGCCGGATATCAGACGGAGTTACCTCGGCAGCGAGGGCGGGCAGGCAGACGCCGCAGAGCCCGACGAGCGTCAGCGCAAGAAGGACCTCCCGCACTCCGCGCCACCGGGACAAGCCGCCTCGGCAAAAAGAGAGCGATGGGTGGCAAGTCAGATTCAGGGCCATGGCGCTCAGCGGCGGGGCTGCGCTGAGCAGGCAGGCCCACAGGGGGGCCAAGCGGCGGGTGGGTGAAGGGCTCATCGTCGTGATGTCGTCAAGGGCCGGTAGCGTGGGTGAGCCGGCGTAGGGATTGATGGATAGCGTGCGATGAGGCCTTGGAAGGCGCTCTGTTTCAGTAGGCCGAAGGTCGGGTGGCGGCGGAGGCGGGCCCGTCGGCGCGCCCGCCCAGCAAGGCCTCGATGTCGTCGAGCAGGCTGCTGGCACCGATTCTGAACCGTTGGGGTGACAGGGCCGTGTCGCCAAGGATCTCCCGCACCATCGCCATGTAGTGCCGTGCGTCGGCCACAGTGCGGATGCCGCCGGCGGGCTTGAAGCCCACGCGCTGGCAGGCAGCAGGGTCTTCGGCGATGGCCTGCAACAGGGCGCGCGCGGCCTGCGGCGTGGCGTTGACGCGCACCTTGCCTGTGCTGGTTTTGAGGAAGTCCGCTCCGGCCTCCAGAGCGATGCGACAGGCCAGCGCCACCTGCTGCGCATCGGCCAGTTCGCCCGTCTCCAGGATGACCTTCAGCCGCAGCCCTTCACAGGCTCGGCGCACGGCGGCCAGCAAGGCCGGTGCGGCATCCAGCTGCCGGTAAGGGATCACCACGTCCACCTCCTGCGCTCCGGCGTCCACGATGGCGCGGGCGTCGGCCGCGGCCCGCGCCAGATCGGCGCTGCCATCAGGGAAGTTCGCCACCGCCGCCACGGCCACCGCGGGCGGCAGTTCGCGCCGCGCAAATGCCGCCAGCCGCGGCCACACGCACACGGCCGCCGTGAAGCCGAAGGGCCCGGTGGCGCGCCGGCACAGCCGCGCGACGTCGGCCTCGGTGTCGCCGTCGTTCAGGCTGGTGAGGTCCAGGCAGGCCAAAGCCAGGCGTGCGCTGGCAGCGGGGTCGTTGAGATCGATGGCGGCTGAGCTGGGGGTTGGTGTCATGGCGTGAAGGCGGGGTCTGCAGGGCAGGTGCGCGGGTCGACTGAGGTGCTGGTCCATTTCAGCCGTTCGGGCTGAGCCTGTCTAAGGGCTTCGACAGGCTCAGCCCGAACGGACCTTCAAGAAGATGCATTCTTGGTCGGCAGGTCCTGCACGATGGCCGCCAGCGCCGCGCAAGCGCGCTCGCTCGCAGCCTCGGCCTGGCGCAGCGTCTGGGCGTGGCTGAGCTGTTCAGAGCCCATGCCGGCGGCCATGTTGGTCACCATCGACAGGCCCAGCACGTGCAGGCCGGCATGGCGCGCCACGATGGCCTCGGGCACGGTGCTCATGCCCACGGCCTGCGCCCCCAGGGTGCGCAGCATGCGGATCTCCGCCGGGGTTTCGAACTGCGGGCCGATCATCCAGGCGTACACGCCTTCATGCAACTCCACGCCCACCTTTGACGCGGCCGCCAGTGCCCGCGCGCGCAGCGCCGGGTCGTAGGCATCGGTCATGTCGACGAAGCGACGGTCATCACGCTCCTCCCACAGGGGCGACAGTTGGGGCAGGTTGAGGTGATCGCTGATGAGCATCAGGCCGCCCGGCGGCAGCGCGGGGTCCAGGCTGCCGGCGGCGTTGGTCAGCACCAGGGTCTGCACGCCCAGCGCGGCCAGGGTGCGGAGGGCGCCGTTCATGCCATCCGCGCGGCCGCCTTCATACGGGTGCTGGCGCCCGGCCAGCAGCGCCACCTCGTGCGGCCCGATGCGCCCCAGCACCACGCGCGCGGCATGGCCGCCCACGGTGGGCCGGGGAAAGGCCGGCAGCTCGGCGTAAGGCACCTCCACGGCGCCTTCGACGCGCTGGGTGAGCCCACCCCAGCCACTTCCCAGCACCACCGCGATGCGTGGCGCGCACCCAGTGGCGCGTAACCTGGCCGCCGAGGCGGCGATGGGATTGGCGAGGTCGGCAACAGGCGTCGTCATGGCGGGGCTTCAGGACCAACGTGGATCGTGGTGGTGGCGTCAGGAGCAGGCGCAGGCGAGGGAGCAGGCGCCACGCCAGGCTGGGCTTCGAGCGCCCCGCTGCTGTGGGTGTCGCCTGGGCCCGGCATCAGATGTTGCGGCCCGAAGCTGACCGGCAGCAGTTGCCCCAAGGTGAAGCGGCCCCTCAGCTGGCGGCTGTCGGCCACGATGATGGGGCAGTCGTCCGCGGCGAATTCGCGCAGCTTCTGGCGGCAGCCGCCGCAGGGCGTCACCGGGTCCGCGGCCTCGCCCAGCACCAGCACCGCCTGCACGCGCCGCCCGCCGGCGGCCACCATCGCGGCCAGGGCAGAGGTCTCGGCGCACCAGCCCTGCGGGTAGGCCGCGTTCTCCACATTGCAGCCCGCATGCACCCGGCCCTGCTCGTCCAGCACCGCCGCGCCCACCGCAAAGCGCGAGTAGGGCGCGTGGGCGTGAGCCCGCACCCGGCGAGCGGCGTCCCACAGCGGTCCCAGCCAGTCGGGGTCCACACTCATCTCACCGCTCCTTCACGTACGGCACCCCCAGCGCCCGCGGCGCCAGGGCGCTGCCGATAAAGCCGGCCAGCAGCACCACGGTCAGCACATAGGGCAGGGCCTGGATGGCCTGCACCGGGACTTCGCCCCCGCCCAGCGCGGGCGGCAGCATCACGCCTTGCAGGCGGATGGCCACGGCGTCGAGAAAACCGAACAGCAGACAGGCCCAAAGCGCGCCCACCGGGTGCCACTTGCCGAAGATCAGCGCGGCCAGGGCCATGTAGCCGCGTCCGGCGGTCATGTTCGGGATGAAGCCCGGGTTCTGCGCCAGCACCAGGTAGGCCCCGGCCAGGGCGGCGAGCACGCCGTTCAGCGCCAACGCCTGGTAGCGCAGCGCCGCCACCGACACCCCGGCCGCGTCCAGCATCGCCGGGTTCTCGCCGGCGGCGCGCAGGCGCAGGCCGAAGCGGGTGCGGTACAGCAGCCACCAGGCCCCCAGCACCAGCGCAAATGCGCCGTAGACGAAGGCGGTGTGGCCCAGCAGCGCCAGGGCGCCAAAGCGCAGCAGGCCGCCCACCGCGGGCACCTGGGCGGCGGCATCGGCCATGCCCTCGAACAGCCGGGAAAAGCGCACGCTCTCGGGCAGCGGCGGCGTCTGTCCGCCCAGCGAGAACCAGGCGATGGCCAGCACCACCGTCAGCCCGGCGGCGGTCATGGTGATGGCCATGCCCATGACCACCTGGTCTCCGGTGTGGCTGACGCAGGCGTAGCCGTGCAGCATGGACAGCGCCACGCCCACGGCCAGGGCCGCGGCCAGGGCAAGCGCGGGCGAACCGGTGGCCGAGCCCACGCTGGCGGCGACGAATGCCGTCATGAGCATCTTGCCTTCCAGGCCCAGGTCCACCACGCCGGCGCGCTCGCACAGCACGCCAGCCAGCGCGCACAGGATCAGCGGCGTGGCCACGCGCAGCGTGCTGGCCACCAGGGTACCAAGCAAGGTGGCGTCCAGCAGTTCCATCACGCAGGGGCCTCGGCGCTTGTCGAGCGGCGGTGCTGCCAGCGCGACAAGCCGCGCGCCAGCCAGGCCGCGCTGACCTGGGCCATCGCGCCCGCAAACAGCACGATCAGCCCCTGCAGCATGAACACCATGTCACGCGAGAAGCCCGGGATCTCGAAGGCCAGCTCCGCCCCGCCCTGGTACAACGCGCCGAACAGCAGCGAGGCCAGCACGATGCCCACAGGGTGGTTGCGCCCGATCAGGCTGACGGCGATGCCGGCAAACCCGGCCCCGGCCACGAAGTCCAGCAGCAGCCGGCCATGCACCCCGGCGATCTCGTTCACGCCCACCAGGCCGGCCAGCGCGCCCGACAGCGCCATCGAGCCCAGCACCACGCGCCGCGGCGCCATGCCGGCGTAGCGCGCCGCCTCGGGCGAGAAGCCCACCGTGCGCAGCGCGTAACCGGCGCGGGTGTGGCGCAGCATCAGGTGCACGCCCAGCGCGGCCAGCGCGGCCAGCCCCACACTGGCGTTCAAGGGGGTGCGCGGCCACTCGATGCCCAGGGCGCCCAGCAACTCGTGCACGCCCGGCACGCGGGCCGATTCGGCAAACGCCCGGCTCTCGGGGGTCATGTTGCCCGGCTCCTTGAGCACCTGCACCAGCAGGTACGACAGCAGCGCCGAGGCGATGAAATTGAACATGATGGTGGTGATGACCACGTGGCTGCCACGCCAGGCCTGCAGCGCCGCCGGCACCGCCGCCCAGGCCAGGCCACACAGCGCGGCCGCGCCCACCAGCGCCGGCAGCATGGCCCAGGCCGGCAGGTGCGCCGACCATGCCAGGGCGGCCAGCCCGGCCCCCAGCCCGCCCATCATGGCCTGGCCCTCGCCGCCGATGTTGAACAGCCCGCCATGGAAGGCCACGGCCACGGCCAGGCCGGTGAAGACGAAGGTGGTGGCGTAGTACAGGGTGTAGCCGATGCCGGCCTTGGAACCAAACGCCCCCTTGACCAGCAGCGCCAGCACCTGCGCAGGCTGGAAGCCGGCGGCCAGCACCACCAGGCCGGCCACCAGCAGGGCCAGGGCCAGGTTCAGCAGTGGCAGGACCAGCAGGTCGATCCAGCGCGGCAGTTCCTGGGGGGTGCTCATGCGCGGGCCCCGCCCGCGGGACCAAGGGTTGCGCCGTCCGACACGTCGGCTGACGCTTCGGTGGCGGCCCCTGCGGCCACGCCGCCCATCCACCGGCCCAACACCGCCTCGCTGCACTGCTCGATGGGCAACTCGCCCGTGATGCGCCCGCCGTTCATGACCAGCACGCGGTCTGACAGCGCCAGGATCTCGTCCAGTTCCGACGACACCAGCAGCACCGCGCCGCCGCCGTCGCGCAGCGCGCGCAGGCGGGCGTGGATGAACTCGATGGCGCCGATGTCCACGCCGCGCGTGGGCTGGCCCACCAGCAGCACCTGCGGGGCCTGTGCCGTCTCCCGCGCCAGCACCAGCTTCTGCTGGTTGCCGCCACTGAACTTGGAGGTGCGAAGCAGCGGCGTGCGCGGGCGCACGTCAAAGCGCTCCATCGCCTGCGCGCAGTCGTCCTGCATCACGCGCCGGCGCAGCCAGCCGCGGGGGCCGTACTGGCGCAGGCCCTGGTAACCCAGCACGGCAGACTCCCAGGCCGCAAACGGCAGCACCAGGCCGCGACGGTGGCGGTCCTCCGGTACATGGGCCAAGCGCAGGGCGCGGGCGGTGGTCGGGTCCAGCCAACGCGCGGGCTGGAAGCGGCGTCCGCCCAGCTCCAGGGCGCCCGCCTGCGGCACCGCCAGGCCGGCCAGCACGTCCAGCAACTCGCTCTGGCCGTTTCCCGAGACGCCGGCCACGCCCACGATCTCGCCGGCGCGCAGCGTCAGCGACACGTCCTGCAGGCGGGGCACGCCGCGCGCATCGCGCAGGCACAGGCTCTGGGCCTGCAGCAGCGGGGTGCTGGCCTGCGGTGCTTGCGCAGTGGCCGCATCCGAAGTCATGGATTCGGGCATCGGGGCGGGCAGGGGCGGCGCCCGGCCGAGCTGCACCTGCCGCCCCACCATGGCCTGCGCCAACGAGTCCAGCGTCACCTCGCCAATGGGCCGGTCCAGCACCACCTGCCCGGCGCGCATCACCGTCACCGCATCGCACAGCGCCAGCACTTCCTTGAGCTTGTGGGTGATCAGCAACACCGTGGTGCCACGCGCACGCAACTGGCGCAGGGTGTCGAACAGGGCCTGCGTCTCCTGCGGCGTCAGCACCGCCGTGGGCTCGTCCAGGATCAGGATGCGCGCGCCGCGAAACAGCGTCTTCAGGATCTCCAGGCGCTGGCGCTCGCCCACGAGCAGGCGCGACACCGGTGCGTCCAGGTCCACTTGCAAGCCAGAGTCGCGCATCAGCGCCTGCAGGCGCACGCGCGCCTGGGCACGGGCGCGCCCCAGCTGCCAGCCCGGCTCGGCGCCCAGCATCACGTTGTCCAGGGCGCTGAAGTCCTCCACCAGCATGAAATGCTGGTGCACCATGCCGATGCCCAGGGCGATGGCCTGACGCGAGTCGCCAATGCGCACAGACCGCCCCTCGACTTCAATGTCGCCGCTGTCAGCGGGATGGAAGCCGTAGAGGATCGACATCAGCGTGCTCTTGCCGGCCCCGTTCTCGCCAACGATGCCGTGCACCGTGCCCGCAGCCACCGTCAGGTCGACGGCCCGGTTGGCGTGCACGGCGCCAAAGCGCTTGTCGATCCGCCGCATGCGAACTGCGGGTGACACCATCTCGGTCAGGCGCTCTCAAGAAAACGTTGCTGCCGGACCCACGAAACCGTTCGCACTGAGCCCGTCGAAGTGCGCGCGAGGGCTTCGACG
>JBAXYD010000022.1:0-64820 GCA_037127635.1 Betaproteobacteria bacterium
CCGCGCCGCTGTAGGGGTACAGCGGGTGCTGGAAGAAGCTGCACATGAGGATGCGCTCGTCACCGGCCACGATGTCCTCGGTGCCATTGCCGTGGTGCACGTCGAAATCGATGATGGCCACGCGCTGCAGGCCGCGCACGTCCAGCGCGTGGCGCGCCGCCACGGCCACGTTGTTGAAGAAGCAAAAACCCATGGCCTCCTCACGCGTGGCGTGGTGGCCAGGGGGGCGGATAGCACAGAACGCGTTATCGGCGCTGCCGTCGATCACGGCATCGGTGGCCGCAAGGGCGGCCCCCGCGCCCTTGAGCGCTGCCGCTGCCGTGGCCGGGCACAGCAGGGTGTCCGGGTCCACGGCGCGGGTTTGGCCGCTCGTGGCGCACTGCTGCATCAGTTCGCGCATCTCGACCACGTAGCCTGCGGCGTGGGCACGGGCCAGGGCGGCGTCGCTGGCCTGCGGCGCCTCGCGGTGGTCCAGCGCCAGGTCCAGGCCGGTGGCACGCAGCAGGTCGTGGATGGCGTCCAGCCGCTGCGGGCATTCTGGGTGGCCCGGGCCCATGTCATGGGCCCGGCACTCAGCCGGGGCGTAGTAGGCGGTGCTCATGGCCCGAAGTGTCGCGCAGCGCGCAGCGGCTGTGGTGGACGCCAGTCAAGCGGACCCCTCACCCCAGTGGACGGCTGATCGAACCGGAACACCGGCGCTACGGCCCGCAAGCCGAGACCGCGAGGCGGGTGCCCATGGCCTGGCACAAGCGCTTCAAGTAGGCCGCACAACAGAGCACGTCAGTACCCACCCCCTGCACAAGCGCAGGCAGGCGCGGTAGGCTCGGCCTCGTGATGAATAGGCCACCTGAAACCCGCCGCCCGCCGGCACTGCTCCAGCCTTCCGTGAACCACACCCACCGGCCATGTGCAAACCTCATCCGGCACGGGCTCATCTGGGTGGCGACCAGCGCGCTGATCTGCGCTGGCGCCGGCCTCAGCGCCAGTGCGGCCTTTGCACAGAGCGCGCCAGGGCCTGCGAGCCCGCAAAGTTCGCAGGCCAGCCCCAAGGGCAACTCCAAGACCGCGACGGGAGCCAAGGGCACCTCCACTGGGAAAGCAGCGAACCCAGCCAAAGCCAAGAAGGCTGAGGCCACCAGCGCGGCCCAAATTGGGCCCACCGCCACCTCCTATGGCCGGCGCGAGGACGTCCTGCGCTTCGCCGCCGAGGTGGCGGCCCGCCACGGGCTGGAGCCCGCCACGCTGGAGCGCCAACTGGGCGAAGCGCGCAGGCTGCCCTCCGTGCAGCGCCTGATCATGCCGCCGCCCGCGGGCACGGCCAAGAACTGGGCCGCCTACCGCGACCGCTTCGTCGAGCCGCAGCGCATCCAGGCCGGCCTGGCGTTCTGGCGCGCCCACGAACGCTGGCTGGAAGCAGCCGAAGCCCGCTGGGGCGTGCCGGCCTCGCTCATCGTCGGCATCATCGGCGTGGAAACCTTCTACGGCCGGCACATGGGCGGCTTCCGCGCCCTGGACGCGCTGTCCACCCTGGCCTTCGACTTCCCCCCCGGCCGGCGCGACCGCAGTGAGTTCTTCCGCTCCGAACTCGAGAACCTGCTGCTGCTGGCCCACCGCGAGAAGGTGGAGCCGGCCAGCTACATGGGCTCTTACGCCGGCGCGCTGGGCCTGCCGCAGTTCATGCCCGGCAGCCTGAACCGCTGGGCCGTGGACTTCGACCAAGACGGCCATATCGACCTGCACCGCAACCCGGCCGACGCCATCGGCAGCGTGGCGCACTACCTGGCCGCCTTCGGCTGGGTGCGCGACATGCCCACCCACTACGCCGTGGCCGCCCCCGTGGACGTGAGCGACCGCGCCCACCTGCTGGGCCCCGACATCCTGCCCAGCTTCACCCCCGCGCAGTTCGCCCAACGCGGCGCAGAACTGCCCGAAGCCGCCCGTCAGCACGAAGGCCTGCTGGCGCTGGTGGAACTGCAAAACGGCGACGCCGCCCCCAGCTTCGTGGCCGGCACCAGCAACTTCTACGCCGTCACCCGCTACAACTGGAGCAGCTACTACGCGATGGCGGTGATCGAGTTGGGGCAGGCGGTGAGGAGGGTATACAGGGGGGTGCCGTGAGGATAGGCTGGCCGGCACAGCTTCGGGCTACCGTATATCAGTCTTGCGAAACAAATGGGTAGGGGAGCTGGATGTGCTCGGAGTATGCCGAACCATTGATCAAGACTCCGTTTGATTGAGGCTGCAGGCTCCAGACCTTGTGGAGCGGCATAACTGCTCGGTAGAGCGGCCTCCAGTTCGAGTCGTAGACACCGAGCCAAACCATGGAGGTTGTTTGACGCGAATACGCAAGAAGAATCGCCAGTCTCTCGCCTCTGGCAGTGTGCCAGGCCACCTGCAGATCTGAGTAGTAAAAAACCTTCGGTACTCGCACGCTCAAGACGTCATCATCGCCACGCTTCACAGAGATGACTTGCTCCAGGAAGGAGATTCTTGAATCTCCCACCTGGGAGTACTGCTTGAAGCCTTTTTCCTGCCGAACGACCGCAGTCTCAGGGAAGAGTGACAGCAGTCGCGCGCGCTCAAGTCTAGGGCCGCCGTGCGAGATCGGTGCCGAGACCTTGCTGACGGTGCTTGCCAAGAACTCTGGGTATTGCTGGGCTTGGAAGACATAAGCAGAGGGGTCGGTCGCCGCGCCTGCGACGCAGCCGGTAAGCGCAGCCACCCCGATGGCTGAAAGAAGAATGGAAGCTATCCACCGCACAGGCTGTGATGGCGAACGTTGTGTAGGGCTGGAAGGTAAATCGACTGGCGTCGCTCTGCATCGGTCACTGTTCATCGTTTTCACCCTGCTCTATCCCTCGGCGGCGGGCCCACTGCTGGGCGTTTCGTGCCTGAAATGGGCCGCCGGAATACTTCCGGATGGACACGCCCCGCAGACTCAGCACACGCGCCCCAAATCAGGCAGCACTTGTGGCCGCATCGCCGTCGGTTGTCAACCCCCCGGAGTTCTGTGTCGTGAACTTACTTCACGGCGCCATGCGCGCCACCAGCGCTGCCAAGCGCGTTTGCCAACCCGGGCCACTGGCCCGCCAACGCTCCAGAGCCTGCGGCTCCACACGCACCGTCAGACGTGCCTTCACCACCACTGACTTGGGCCGACCGCGCAGCTTGCCTTGCAAGGTGGCGGGCAGATCTGCAAAGCGCTTGGCGGCAGCAGCCTCCTGCGCCGTCCATTCAGGGTTGGCGTCGTCAGCCGGCTGGATCTTGGGTTTCTTGCTCATAGATGTACACCTCTCGTGCATTCGCCTTGCGAAAGCTGATGACACGGATGCCCCTGGGGGTCTCCACGAACACCAGCGCATGAACGCGCCCTTTCAGCCGGCCCAGCACGCGGACTCGCTGCTCACCATAGTCGTGGCGCGTGTCAGGCTGGAAAAGAGCGGTCTCGAAATCAAGCTCCCCTGCAAGTTCAAACGACAGCCCGCGCTCTCGGATGTTGCGTTCGTTCTTTGCAGGATCGAAGCTGACTTCCATGCGTACTTATTGTGCGCACAATAATTTGGATGTCAAGGCCCGAGCGTGGGTGACTCCCACTCCATCGCACGCCGCTGGCCCTGGTGGAACTGGAAAACGGCGACGCCGCCCCCAGCTGCGTGGCCGGCACCAGCAACTTCTACGCCGCCACGCGCTACAACTGGAGCAGCTACTACGCGATGGCGGTGATCGAGCTGGGGCAGGCGGTGCGCAGGGTGTACCGCGCGGGGCCTTGAGACCGGCAGGGCCGGCGCTCATCTTGTGCGCCGCTTGGCGGGGGACTTAGCGGCCATCTCCGGCGGACCCAGACCGCACACGTGGCTCCGCCCGTGGAAGCAAATGAATCTCCGGGGCCAGTCGGCATATGTCTCCTCGGTGCGGATCGAGTAGTGCAGCACCTGCAGGGCCCCTCGTCGTTTCGTGTGGAACCCCACATTCAGAATTGACGACTCCCCGGCCCGTGTTCGTTGCCTGCGGGCGCAGTCTGCAACCCGGTTCGCATTCACTTCGCCGCCCGCCCTTTGCCGGTGGGCGCGATCACACCCTCGGCCTTCAGGGCGCGCAGCACCACGCGCACCATGTCGCGGCTGACGCCGGGGCAGGCGGCTTCGATCTCTGAGATGGAGAAAGGCTGCTGGCGCTTCAGGATCTCCGAGCGAACGCGGTCGCCTTTGGCGCCCCGTCCGCGTTCGATGGTGCCCACGCGCTGTTCGAATTCCTTGTAGGCGCGCAGCAGGGCACCCCAGAAATAGTCCAGCAACGGCGCGCTGGTGTGAGCAGCCTCGTGCCAGCCCTGGGAACTGGCCTCCAGCGTTTCGTAGCAGCTCTCTTTCGATTCCTCAAAGATGCGCTCCAGGCTGATGAAGCGGCCCACCGCATAGCCGAAGTGATAGAGCAACTGCAAGGTCAGCAGCCTTGCCATGCGGCCGTTGCCGTCCGGGAAGAGGTGAATGCACAAGATGGCGAGGATGGCCAGGGGCACCAGCACAGAGCGGTAACGCGCGATCCCTCATGAGGGTATTTCAGTCCTGAATTACCCCAATTAGGCAACAGCTACCCCGTTCCAGGCGGCTGCGTCGAATCGCTCAGGCAGCACGGTCTCGGTCGGGTTCGGAGAGGAACGCCAGGGTGGCGTCCAGCCGGTTGGCATCGATCGGCGTCACGCAGCGCTCACTGTTGTTTGTGATGATCGTCTCGACGTCGGCCTTGGCCTGGTGAGCCAGCACAGTGAGATGGGCGCGTGCCTGAGTGAAAGGCACCACATCGCGGGCTGTAAACGCCATGGCCGGCTCCTGTGCAGGGTAGTGGACAGAATTCTGTGCAACCTACGGTCGGCAGACGCCTTGTGGATGAAGTCAGCCTGCTGCCTCGCCGGTTTTGTCCTTGTCCATACGACCATCACCGCCTGATTCGCCCGTCCCGCTCTGAACTGTCCGCGCGACGCTGAGCTTCAGCCCCAGCATTCCGAAGATGGCGTTCATCGTCTGGACGCTGCCCGCGCTGCGCTCCTGCTCAATGTCCTGCATCGTCCGGTAGGCCACCCCTGAGAGCTTGGCCATCTCGGAGGTGGTCATGCGCATCGTCTTCTTGAGGTGACGAACCGCCTGCACCAGAGACCATTCCGGATGCGCGAGTACGTCCTCGACTGCCTGCTGGCGCAACGCCAGTTGCTGCGTGATCGACAGGGTGTGGTGTCGCTTGTCCATGGCGGTCAGGCCAAGGCCGCGAGTTGGTCCGCCTGGGCCAGGATGTGCGGGCGAAGGTGGTTCAACACCTCGGGCTCCAACCCCATGGCTTCACCCTCGGCAGCCACTTGCCGCAGGGCGGGTTCCATCGCCTTGAGGCCCGCCACAAGGGCCGTGCGGGCCAAGGCAGGGGCCGGGGCTCCTTTCTCCTTCGAGGGGAACTTCCTGGCCGGCTTCAGCGCCGGCGCGCTCCATTCGCAGACCCTGTCCACCACCCGCGCCCAGTCCGGCCGGCCGTTGTCGTTGTCTTCCCAGCGGATGCGTCTGGCAATGCCGTCCGGGTGCAGGTACATCGGCGCAAAGTCGTACAGCGGGGTCAGCGCCATGCGGCCGGCAAAGTCGCGCTGCACGGCGGTGTTGCGCGCGTGGTTGTCCTTGTTCAGCAAGGCCAGGTTGGCGATATCGCGCTTCAGGTACTCCAGCACTTCGGTCTGCGGATGCGTGCAATGCCGCGTCAGGGCCGCGCACACCTGGTCGTGACTGGGCACCAGGTCGATCCCGGGCATGCCGGTCAGCGTGGCGATGCTCTCCTGGGCCAGCCTCGTCACGACGCCGCCGTGGGCGGTTCGGTCGAACCTGGGAATGAACAGGGCACGCCGGCGCAAGACCAGCGGCGCGTGCACGCGCAAACCCAGGCGGCGGGCGATGGCCATGTAGGGCGCTTCCTGCCGCAAGATGGTGGCCAGTTGCGGATCAGCACCCCGTCCGAACTTCACGATGAAGTGCTGGACCGCCCGTTCATCGGGCAGCGTGTGGTCCAGGTAGAGAAGGCCGTCTTCCGCTCGGGTGAGCATGATCTTGGGCCACTCACCCTGGATGCCCGAAGACCCGGCCACGAACAAACCGTGCGAGGCCAGATGCTCCGCGAACTCGTCGCTGCGCAGGGCCACCTCGTCATCCGTGAAGCCGCGCAGCGGGCCTGCTGCATTCGCCTCCAACCAGTCCGCCGCTTCCTTGACCCGCAGGTTGCCGATGGGGTTGCCTGCTCCGGCCAGCAGCACCGTCCAATCCTCTGCCACACCCGCTGTGGGTGACCGCCCCATGCGGCGAAGCAACTCCTGCCGGCCGAAGCCCTGCGGCAGCATGTCTATCAGGTACACCGGCCAGTGCGCCTCCTGAAACGGCTCCAGCCCCACCGGGCGGCGCACGCACAAGGCATGCGCGTCGCTGGCGCCTGCATGCGCAAATGCCCAGTCCACCGTGTAACCTGAGTACGTCTTCGCCTTCCAACCGTCAGCCTTCGGCCCGAGCAGGCTGACGCTGGCCACATCATTCCAGCGGTCTTTGGTGTGGAGTTGAAGGGTGCAGGCTTCACTCATTTGCACGGAATTCTATAGTTATTGAGTCGCTAAAACCCGATACTTAGATTACTTTTTCGTGCAAACGACGCCGGTGAAGTCTTTCAACCTGCGCTCAATCAGGGCTGCCCGCTCAGGCACCCACTCTTACGCCGCCATCGGCACCAGGAAGTCGCGGCTGATGCCCACGCCCAGGTCGTTCACGCGGTCCAGGAACTGGGTGAGGTAGGCGTGCAGGCCGGTGGCCAGGATCTCGTCGATGCGGCCGTATTGCAGGTCGCTCTTCAGGCGGCCGGCGCGGCGCAAGGTTTCGGCGCTTTGCTGGTTGGCCACGAGCTGCAGGTTGGCCACCACCTCGTTCATGCAGGCGGCCAATGAGCGCGGCATGTCCGGGCGCAGGATCAGCAGTTCGGCCACGCGCTCGGGGCGGATGACGTTGCGGTAGACCTTGCGGTAGACCTCGAAGCCAGAGACGGAACGCAGGATGGCGCTCCAGTGGTAGAAGTCCACCTCCTGGGCGGAGCCGGGGCTGGGGAGTGCTGAGCCGGCTGTCGTCTGGGTCTGCACCTGCACCTGCATTTGCGCCTGCACCTGCGCCTGGACTTGTGCCTGGGTCTGCGACTGCGCCGGGGTCTGGCCCGGGCCGAAGAACTCGCCGCCGGCCAGGCCGGTGAGTGCGTGGTACTTCACGTCCAGCAGGCGCGCGGTGTTGTCGGCGCGCTCCAGGAAGGTGCCGATGCGGATGAAGTGCAGCGCCTCGTCCATCAGCATGGTGCCCACGGTGACGCCGCGGCTCAAGTGCGAGCGGAACTTAACCCACTCGAAGAAGGCGCCGGGATCGCGTTCGAAGGCGCCGTCCTTGAGCAGGCGGTTGAACTCCAGCCAGGTCTGGTTCTGCGTTTCCCACACTTCGGTGGTGAGCGTGCCGCGCACGGCGCGGGCGTTCTCGCGCGCGGCGCGCAGGCAGTTCCAGATGCTGGAGAGGTTGCCCTCGTCGCGCACCATGAAGTCCATGACGTTGCGGGCGTTCACCTCGCGGTAGCGCTCCTCGAAGGTGCCGGTGAGCTCGGAGATGCTCAGCAGCCCGCGCCAGCCCTGCTCGGCCATGTCGGCCGACTGCGGCAGCAGCGAGGTCTGGTAGTTCACGTCCAGCATGCGCGCGGTGTTCTCTGCGCGTTCCATGTACCTGGACATCCAGAAGAGGTGGTCTGCGGTTCTTGACAACATGGTCAGTGCTCCGTGGCTGATCGGGTATCTGCCAATTCAAGTCCGTTCGGGCTGAGCCCTTCGACGCTGCTCAGGACAGGCCTGTCGAAGCCCTTCGACAGGCTCAGGGCGAACGGAATTGGCTCAGGGCGAACGGGATTGGCTCAGGACGAACGGGCTTGGCTCAGGGCGAACGGGATTGGCTCAGGGCGAACGGGCTTGGCTCAGGGCGAACGGGCTTGGCTCAGGGCGAACGGGATTGGCTCAGGACGAACGGGATTGGCTCAGGACGAACAGGCTTGGCTCAGGGCTCAGGGCTCAGGGCTCAGGGCTCAGGTTCAGGTCCAACGGTGCGCGAATGGGTGTGCAGTGTCTGCATGGTCAGCTCAAGGGGTCTCAATCTTCCAGTACCCAGGTGTCCTTCGTCCCCCCGCCCTGCGAGGAGTTGACGACGAGCGAGCCTTCCTTCAGCGCCACGCGCGTCAGGCCGCCAGGAACGGTCTGCACACCGCGTCCGGAAGACAGCACGTAAGGCCGCAGGTCGATGTGGCGCGGGGCCACGCCGCTGTCCACGAAGGTGGGACAGGTGGACAGGCTGAGCGTGGGCTGGGCGATGTAGTTCTCGGGGTGGGCCTTGAGCACAGCGCGGAAGGCTTCCACCTCGGCCTGCGTGGCCGCCGGGCCCACCAGCATGCCGTAGCCGCCGGCACCATGCACCTCCTTGACCACCAGTTCGGCCAGGTGATCCAGCACGTACTTGAAGTCGTCTTTCTCGCGGCACAGGTAGGTGGGCACGTTGTGCAAGATGGGCTTTTCCCCCAGGTAGAACTCGATCATCTTGGGCACGTAGGGGTAGATGCTCTTGTCGTCGGCAATGCCGGTGCCGATGGCGTTGCACAAGGCGATGTTGCCGCGGCGGTAGACGTCCAGGAGGCCGGCGCAGCCCAGCGTGGAATCGGCGCGGAAGGCCTTGGGGTCCAGGAAGTCGTCGTCCACGCGGCGGTAGATCACGTCCACGCGCCGGGGGCCCTGCGTGGTGCGCATGTAGACGAAGTCGTCCTTGACGAAGAGGTCCTGCCCCTCCACCAGTTCCACCCCCATCTGCTGCGCCAGGAAGGCGTGCTCGAAGTAGGCGCTGTTGTACATGCCGGGGGTGAGCACCACCACGGCGGGTTCGTTCACACCGGCCGGGGCCACGGCGCGCAGGGTTTCCAGCAGCAGGTCCGGGTAGTGCGCCACAGGCGCCACGCGGTGCATGCTGAAGAGCTCGGGGAACAGCCGCATCATCATCTTGCGGTTTTCCAGCATGTAGCTCACGCCGCTGGGCACGCGCAGGTTGTCTTCCAGCACGTAGTAGTCGCCCGAGCCATCCGGGTTGCCGGCGCGCACGATGTCGATGCCGCTGATGTGCGAATAGATGCCGCCGGGGACGTGCACGCCCACCATCTCGGGCCGGTACTGCGCGTTGCGCAGGATGACGTCGGACGGCACCACGCCGGCCTTGAGGATCTCCTGCCCGTGGTAGACGTCCTGGATGAAGCGGTTCAGCGCGGTGACGCGTTGGCGCAGGCCGGCCTCCATCTCGCGCCACTCCTGGCGCGGGATCACACGCGGGATGAGGTCGAAGGGGATCAGGCGCTCGGTGCCGGCGCCGTCTTCGTCCTTGGCGCCGTAGACCGCGAAGGTGATGCCCACGCGGCGGAAGATCATCTCGGCTTCTTCGCGCCGGTCGCGCATCAGCTCGGCCGGCTGGGCCTGCAGCCAGCGCTCGTAGGTGCGGTAATGCTCGCGGACGCCGGCCGCCGCCGCGGGCCCCGAGCCTGCGATGGCACGCATCTCGTCGAAGGGGTGCTGCATGGTGGAGGGTCCTTTTTTGCTGGGCAGCCGAAGCAACTATCGGGCCGACCGCGTGGTGACGCCCACGGTCAGCGTGTGGGAGCCGCCGCCGCGGATCACGCCGCGCAGCGGTGTGACGTCGCCGAAATCCCGTCCCACGGCCACGCGCACATGGCCGGCGGCGGGCACCAGGTCGTTGGTGGGGTCCAGGTCGAGCCAGCCGTCGGCGGGCACGCCCGGCGTGCCGGGGCACCAGACCTGCACCCAGGCATGCGAGGCATCGGCACCCAGCAGGGCGGGCTCACCGGCGGGCGCCCCTGTCAGCAGGTAGCCGCTGACATAGCGGGCCGCCAAGCCGTGCAGGCGCCAGGCGCCGATGAGCAGGTGAGCGAAGTCCTGGCACACCCCCGCGCGCTGGGCAAAAGCCGTGGCCAGCGGCGTGTCCACGCCCGTGCTGCGCGGGCGGTAGGCCCATTCCCGGTGCAGGCGGTGCATGAGCTGCAGCGCGGCCTCGGCCACCGGCCGGCCGGGGGTGAGGCTGGCCGCGGCCCAGTCGCGCAGCGCTGCCAGCCGGGGCTCTTGCCAGGGCACATAGGGCGAGGGCTGGACGAACTCGACGGCCGGCTCGAAGTCGCCGCGCGCCACGTAGCCCAGGCGCTCGCGCACGGCCTCCCAGGCGGGCGCGGCCTCGGGCCGCAAGGCGCTGAAGCGCGCGGCCACGGTGACGTGGCTGGTGGAGCGCACATGCAGCACCTGGTGCGGGGTGACGAGCTCGAACCGGTGCCGCCAGTTGCCGAAGGCGTCCACCTCCACATCGCATTGCGCCGGCGCGGGCTCGATCAGCAGGTCAAAGGCCTGCACCGTCTGCGCATCGTCCTGCAAGGGCTGCAGGTGGGCGGCGTGGTGGGCGTGGGCCACCGGGGCGCCGTAGTCGTACCGGGTGTCGTGCACCACCACCAGGCCGAGGCGGGGGGCGGCAGGCGTGCTCATGCGCCGGCCACCGAGGCGGTGAGCCCCGCGGGCGAAAAACAGCACTGGCCGATGTCGTCGGCCACGGCCAGCGCGGCGGCGTGCAGCGCCCGGGCCCGCTCCAGCAGGCGGCCAGCGATGTCGCCTTCCAGCTCTTCCAGCTGCAGGCCCACGCCGCGGGCGGGCAGGCGGCCGGCACCCGCGGCCGCAGGCAGCTTGCCCAGCTCGGTGCGCAAGCGGCGCAGCACGCCAGCCAGGCTGCGCGGGTTGGTGTCGTCCAGCACCAGCACATCGGCCAGGGCCAGCAGATCATCGTGGCGCTGGTGCCGGGCGCGGAAGGTGATGCTGCTGTCGAAGAGGTCCAGCAGCGCGTCCACCCCGTCAGGGCTGGCCAGCGCGCCACTGCTGAGAAAGCCCTCCAGCGTGGCGGTCAGCCCCAACAGCCGCTCCAGCAGGCGGCCGATGGTGAGCAGGCGCCAGCCGGCGTCGCGCGTCATGCGGTCGGCCTGCGCCCCCGTGAGCGCCGAGAGCTCCAGGGCCAGGCGGTCCAGCGCGGGCAGGGCCGCGTCGGCGCGTGGGGGCGTCAGGGCTTCGGCCAGCGCTTCCTTCATCGTGCGCACCAGCGTCCACTGCTCGGCCGGCAGCCGCTCACGCACCGCCAGCGCGGCGCGCTCGATGGCCTGCAGGTCGAAGGCCACGCTGAAGCCGGCCGAGGCGTCGGCCAGGCCGGCGAGCACGGCGCGCTCGAAGTGCCCAGCCGACTGCGCCAGCGTGGGCACCCCGAAAGGGGCGAGGCTGAGGCGCACCGACAACGCCGAGACCGCCTCCAGCAAGGGGCGGGGCAGGCTCACCGCCTGCGGTGCCATGACCAGCACCTGCCGGGCCAGGCGCACCAGGTGCTCGGCCCGTTCGGTGTAGCGGCCCAGCCAGAACAGGTTTTCGCCCGTGCGGCTGCTCACCGGGCGGCTGCGCCCGGCGATGTCATCCACGCGCAGCGGGCGCGGCAGCATGGAAAAGGTATCGACCTCGCCATCGGTCATCACCCAGGTGTCCAGGCTGGTGCCGCCGCGCTGCATGGACACGCTGGAATCCTCACCCTGCGCCACCCGCGTCATGCCGCCGGGCAGCACCTGCCAGCGCCCGCCGGGGCCGGCGATGGCGTACACGCGCACCATGGCAGGGCGCGACACCAGACCCGTCGGGCCCCAGATGGGGGCACGCGAGAAGCGCAGCCGGCCCTGCACGGTCCACGCTTCAGGGTCATGGCTGACATCGACTGCGGCGGGCTCATGCACCTGTGAGGTGCGGCCGGCGCGGGGAAAGGTGGAACGCAACAGCTTGCCGTCCAGCTGCCCGCGCACGTCGGCCCAGGCAGCCGCCTCGCCGCACCACCAGGTGGGCAAGGAGGGCAGCTCCAGTTCGCAGCCGGTCAGGGCCTGCGCCAGCGCGGGCAGGAAGCCCTGGAGGGCGGGGGATTCGAGAAAGGCGCTGCCAATCGCATTGGCCATCACCACGCGGCCAGCTTGCGCCACCTGCAGCAGGCCCGGCACGCCCAGGGTGGAATCGGGCCGCAGGCACAGCGGATCGCACCAGTCGTCGTCCAGGCGGCGCAGCAGGCCGTGCACGGGCTCCAGGCCCTCCACGGTCTTCATGAACAGGCGGTCGCCGCGCACGGTGAGGTCCCCGCCTTCCACCAGCGGCAGGCCCAGGTAGCGCGCCAGATAGGCCTGCTCGAACCAGGTCTCGCTGTACGGGCCGGGGGTCAGCAGGGCGATGCGCGGCGCGCCGCCGGCGGCCAGCGGGCGCGCGGCTTCTTCCAGGCCGTCGAGCAAGCGCCGGTAGCTGGAGGCGATGTGCTGCACGCGCAGCGCGCGGTAGGCCTCGGGGAACTGGCGCGACACCAGCAGCCGGTTGTGCAGCACGTAGCCCAGGCCCGAGGGACCCTGCGTACGCTGCGCCACCACCCACCAGCGCCCCTGAGGCCCGCGTGCAATGTCAAAGGCCACCACGCGCAGGCGCAAGCCGCCCACGGGCGCCACACCGCGCAGGGCACGCACATAGCCCGGGTGGCGCATCACCAGCGCGGGCGGCAACAGCCCTTCGTGCAGCAGGCGCTGCGGCCCATACACATCGTCGAGCACGGCTTCGAGCAACTGCGCACGCTGCCGGATGCCGCGCTCGATGCCCGCCCACTCTGCGGGCTCGATCAGCAGCGGCAGCAACTCCAGCGACCAGGGCCGCGCAACCGCGCCCTCGGGCCCGAACACGTTGTGCGTGACGCCGTCCCGGCGGATCTGCGCGGCGATGGCTTGCTGGCGGCGGTCGAAGTCGGCGTTCAGATCGCCTGCCGCGGGCAGAGCGACCTTTTCAGCGAATCGGCACCAGGTTGCGCGCCAGGTGCCGTCAGCCATGCGCAATTCATCCCAGACGCCCGGTTCTGGCGCGGTCAAACCTGCGCGGCGACCCCGGGTGAGCGCAAACATGCCTGCCGAAGACTCGACCGGGACGGAAGGCAGGCTGGGCAAGGGCGGCAAGGGCGTGGGCGGCAGGTTCAGCGCTCGGATCTTCGCAGGTCCAGGGTGAACGGGAACTCCAGGCTGGGCTGCGCGGGTTGGACGTCCATGCGGCCGGGGGTGTGGCCGAAGCGGAAGAAGCGCGCCAGGCGCCGGCTCTCGGCCTCGTAGGCGTTGACGGGGAAGCTGTCGTGGTTGCGCCCACCGGGGTGGGCCACGTGGTAACGGCAGCCGCCAATGGAGCGCTGCAGCCAGGCGTCCACGATGTCCACCGTGAGCGGGGCGTGCACGCCAATGGTGGGGTGCAGGGCCGAGGGCGGCTGCCAAGCGCGAAAGCGAACGCCGCACACGAACTCGCCGCTGCGCCCGGTGGGCTGCAGCGGGGCGGCCACACCGTTGACCGTGATGACGTGGCGGTTGTCGTTCAGGCCAGTGACCTTGAGTTCCAATCGCTCCAGCGAGGAATCCACGTAGCGCACCGTGCCGCCGGCGCCGCCCTCCTCGCCCATCACGTGCCAGGGCTCCAGCGCCGTGCGCAGCGTCAGCCCCAGGCCCTGCGTGGCCACCTCGCCGATGAGCGGGAAGCGGAACTCGAAGTGCGGCGCAAACCAGGCGGCGTCGAAGGCAAAGCCGGCGGTACGCAGCTCGGCCATGACATCGTCGAAGTCCTGCTGCACGAAGGTGGGCAGCAGGAAGCGGTCGTGCAGGGCCGTGCCCCAGCGGGTGAGGCGGTGACGGGTGCCGCCGCGGTAGGGCTCGCGCCAGAAGCGCGCCACCAGGGCACGCAGCAGCAGTTGTTGTGCCAGACTCATGCGCGCATGCGGCGGCATCTCGAAGGCGCGTAGCTCCAGCAGGCCCAGGCGCCCCGTGGGGCCGTCTGGCGAGAAGAGCTTGTCGATGCAGAACTCGGCGCGGTGGGTGTTGCCCGTGACGTCGATGAGCAGGTTGCGCAAGGCGCGGTCCACCAGCCAGGGCGGCACGTCGCGCGCTTCAGGCGCGGCCGGCGCACCTGGCGAACCCGACACAGCCGCCGCCTCGGCCGCGGCGCGCCACACCCCGGTGTGCCGCTCCAGCTCCGCCAGCGCGATCTCCAGCTCGTAGACCTGGTCGTTGCGCGCCTCGTCCACGCGCGGGGCCTGGCTGGTGGGGCCGATGAACAGGCCGCTGAACAGGTAGCTCAGCGAGGGGTGGTTGTGCCAGTAGGCCAGCAGGCTGGCCAGCAGGTCAGGCCGGCGCAGGAAGGGGCTGTCCGCCGGCGTCGCCCCGCCGAGCACGAAGTGGTTGCCCCCGCCCGTGCCGGTATGGCGCCCGTCGAGCATGAACTTCTCGGTGGACAGGCGCGTCTGGTGCGCCGCCTCGTACAGGAACTCGGTGCGGTCCACCAGTTCGCCCCAGGTGGCCGAGGGGTGGATGTTGACCTCGATGACGCCGGGATCGGGCGTCACCTGCAGCAGCTTCAGCCGAGGGTCGCGCGGCGGCGGGTAGCCCTCCAGCACCAGCTTCACGCCCTGCTCGGCGGCCGTGGCCTCCACCGCCTGCAGCAGGGCCAGGTAGTCCTCCAGGTGCTGCAGCGGCGGCATGAAGACGTACAGCACCCCGCTGTGCCCCCCATGATCGCGCTCGGCCCGCGGCCCGTTGGCGCGCTGCGGGTCGCGCACCTCCACGCACAGCGCGGTACGCGTGATGCCGGCAGCAGACTTGCCACGCTGCGGCGGCGGGGGCTCCACCACGCCCGGGATCTGGTTGCGCAGGGCCGCGGGGGCGCTCAGGGGCGCGCGCGCAGGCTGGGGCGTGAACGGGTCGGTCTCCCCCACAAAGGGCCGGTCTTCGGGCGCGGACCAGGGCAGCGCATCCAGCGGCAGCCGCAAGCCCATGGGCGAATCGCCCGGGATCAGGTACATCCGCTCGTCACGCAGGAACCAACGGCCCGAGATCCAGCGCGGCTGCGCCTCGCCGGCCACCCACTCCCGCTGCAGCGGCAGCACGTAGCCGGTGGCGGCGTCCAGCCCCTGGGTGAACACGCGGCGCAGACGGGCACGTTCCAGCTCGTCATCGAGTTTGGAGTCGAACGGGTCGACGTTCACGGGCAACTGGCGTTCGCGCCAGAGGTAATACCAGGCGTCCTCATAGCCGGGCAGCACCAGCTCGTCCTCCAGCCCCAGGCGGCGCGTGAGCGCAGCCATGAAGGCTTGGGCGTCAGCGGCGGTGTAGCGGTGCGTCAGGCGTTCGTCGGCGAACAGCGCGGGGTCGGCCCAGCAGGGCTGGCCGTCGGCGCGCCAGCAGATGGACAGCGCCCAGCGCGGCAGTTGTTCGCCCGGGTACCACTTGCCCTGGCCGAAGTGCAGAAAGCCGCCCGCTGCGTAACGCGCCAACAGCCGGTGGGTCAGTTCGTTGGCCAGGCCGCGCTTGGTGGGGCCCAGGGCATCGGTGTTCCACTCCGCGCCGTCGCGGTCGTCCACCGAGACGAAGGTGGGCTCGCCGCCCATGGTCAGGCGCACGTCGCCGGCCTGGAGCTGGGCGTCCACGGCATCGCCCAGGCGCTGGATGTCGGCCCATTGCGCCTCGGTGTAGGGCTTGGTCACACGCGGGGACTCGAAGATGCGCGTGATCTCCATCCGGTGTGAGAACTCGACCTCGCATTCATCCACCGCGCCGCTGACCGGCGCCGCGCCCGAGGGCTCCGGCGTGCAGGCCACGGGGATGTGGCCTTCACCGGCCATCAGGCCCGAGGTCGGGTCCAGCCCCACCCAGCCGGCCCCGGGCAGGTAGACCTCGCACCAGGCGTGCAGGTCGGTGAAGTCCACCTCGGTGCCCGAGGGGCCGTCCAGCGACTTCACGTCGGGTTTCAGCTGGATCAGGTAGCCCGAGACGAAGCGCGCCGCCAGCCCCAGGTGGCGCAGGGTCTGCACGAGCAGCCAGCCGGTGTCGCGGCAGGAGCCCGAGCCGTTCTCCAGCGTGACCTCGGGCGTCTGCACGCCGGGTTCCAGGCGGATGAGGTAAGAGATCTCGGTCTGCAGGCGCTGGTTCAGGCCCACCAGGAAGTCGATGGTGCGTGCTTTCTGACGCGGGATGCTGTCGACGAAAGCCTTGAAACGCGGCGTCAACGGTCCGCGGGCCAGGTAGGGCGCCAGATCCTGCGCCGTCTCGGGGCTGTAGGCGAAGGGTACCTGTTCGGCCTGCGGCTCCAGGAAGAAGTCGAAGGGGTTGTAGACCGCCATCTCGGCCACCAGGTCCACCGTCACCTTGAATTCGCGCGTCTTCTCGGGGAACACCAGGCGCGCCAGGTGGTTGGCAAAGGGGTCCTGCTGCCAGTTGATGAAGTGCTCAGCCGGCTCGATGCGCAGGCTGTAGCTGAGGATGGGCGTGCGGCAATGCGGCGCTGGGCGCAGGCGCACCACCTGCGGGCCCAGGTTCACCAGGCGGTCGTAGCGGTAGTGGGTGACGTGGTGCAGGGCGACGTGGATGGACAAGGGTATTGCTCCGGGGCGCTGAAGGCGTGCAGTGTCGGGGATGCAAGGTCCGGGCCAATACAGGCTGAGCGGGGTGGGCGGTTCAGGGCAGGGTCATCCAGTAGCGCGGCCGGTCCTGCCGCTCGCAGCGCCCCTGCACCTGGTCCGAGCGCCAGCTCCAGGCGCCGCAGCGGTCGGTGCGCAGCACCTCGATGCCTCTTTCCTCGTAGCGCGCCACCACGTCCGGCGCGGGGTGGCCGAAGCGGCTGCGGTAGGCCGCCTGCACCAGCGCCACGCGCGGGGCCACAGCCTCCAGGAAGGCGGGGGTGGACGAGGTGCGGCTGCCATGGTGAGGCACCAGCAGCACCTCGCTGGGCAGTGCGGGGCCCGCACGCGCCACCAGCGCGGCCTCCTGCGCCGCCTCGATGTCACCGGTCAGCAGCAGGCTGCGCCCGGCGGCGTCACTCACGCGCAGCACGCAGCTCAGCGCGTTGGGGCGGGCCGGCAAAGCGCCCGGCGGCGGATGCTCAACTGACAGGGGGTGCAGCATCTCGAAGCGCACGCCATCCCAGTCCCAGCGCTGTCCGGCGTCACAGCGCTGGTGGCCTGGCAACAGCGCGCGCAGCGGGTGGAAGCTCTCCAGCGAACTGGTCATTTGCCGCACCGGCAACGCCTTGATAAGCGATGCGGCACCGCCCACATGGTCCAGGTCGCGGTGGCTGAGCACCAGCAGGTCCACGGCGCGCTCGCCGCGGGCGCGCAGCAGCGGCAGCAGCACGCGCTGGCCGGCATCGGCCTCGGGCGTGTACTGCGGGCCGGCGTCGTACAGCAGCAGATGCCCGGCCGTACGCACCAGCACGGCCGTGCCCTGCCCCACGTCCACCACCACGGCCTCGAAGCGGCCCTGTGGCGGCCGGTCCACCTGCGGGGCCAGCAGGGGCAGCATCAGCGGCAGCCCCAGCCCGCGCAGCCGCCAGGGCAGCGGCATCACCAGCACGGCGCCGCCCAACAGGCCCGCGGCCACGGCCCAGGGCGGGGCCGCGCCAGCGTTCCACACCGCCAGGGGCCAGCCGGCGAGGAGCTCCAACCCTGCCGTGAGGGCTTGCACCAGCGCCGCCGCCAGCGCCCACAGGGGAGGCATCAGCAGCCCGGCCAAGGCCAGCGGCGTCACCAACAAGGTCACCACCGGAATGGCCACCAGATTGGCAAGGAACCCCACCACCGACACCTGCTGGAAGAACACCAGCGTCAACGGCGTCAGCCCCGCTGTGGCCGTGCCCTGGGTGCGCAGCAGCGGCGCGAGGTGCCCGGTCCACGCAGCGCTCCACGCATGGCCCCAGGCACGATGCCCGTGGCTACCCTGGACTGGCGCACCCGGCCCGCCGTCCGCATCCCGCCCACCGGTTGGCGCGGGCGCGCCGAAGGCCGCAGGCCCCGCCTCGCCCGCGGCCAGGCCTGCAGGCGCCGGCCGCGATACCGGGTCGGACGCCATCAACAACCCCACCGCGAAGAACGAGAGCCAGAACCCCGGCTGGCCCACCGCCCAGGGGTCGGCCAGCGTCACCGCCACGGCCGAGACCAGCAGCACCAGCGGCCCGGGCCAGTGGCGCCCGGCCAGGCGCAGCGCCACCACCGCGGCCAGCATCAGCACGGTGCGCTGCGCCGGCACGCCCCAGCCGGCCACGGCGGCATAGGCCGCCGCCAGCACCAGACCGCCCACCAGGGCGGCCGTCTGCGCCGGCAGCCGCAGCATCAGCCGGGGGCTGCGCCGCCAAGCCCAGCCCACCACGCCGGCCGCCAGCCAGGCCCACATGGTGACGTGCAGGCCGCTGATGCTCATGAGGTGCGCCACTCCCGTGGTGCGGAACAACTCCCAGCCCTCGCCGTCGATGGCCGCCTGGTCGCCCACCGCCAGCGCGGCCAGCACGCCCGCAGCGGCCGGGTCCGCCACGCGCAGCAGGATGGCGTCGCGCCAGCGCTGGCGCAGCCGCTCCAGCGGGTGGGCCACGGCGGTGTCCAGGCGCTGCGCCCCCGGGCGCACATGGCCGGTGGCCCGCAGGTCCTGCTCGAACAGCCAGCGCTCCAGGTCGAAGCCGTGCGGGTTCACCGCGCCATGCGGGCGTTTCAGGCGCACGGGCAGACGCCAGCGGTCTCCGGCCACCACGGGCGCGGCGGGCCGGCTCAACGCGGTGTCGACGTCCCAGCTCTGAAACCAGCCCAGCGAGACGCGGTGCGGCACTTCCACCGGCAGCCCAGCGGACACGGGCGCCTTCGGGTCATCGGCCCGTTGCGCCGTCTCCACCTCGAAGACGAACCGCACGCCCATGGCAGTGATGCGTGGCAGTTCCGCCACCGTGCCTGTAAGCACCAGGTCGCGGCCCTCCAGCTCGGGGGCAAGGGCCTGCTGCAGCCGGGCCCCGGCGCGCAGATCGGCGTGCGTCCAGCCCAGGCCGAACACGCCCAGCACCACCAGCGCCGCGCCGATGGTGCGAGACCCCCTCAGCGCGCCCAGGAGGGCCACCAAGGCAAACGCGGCCAGCAACCCCCACGCCCAGGGCCGCGGCAGCACCTGCGCCTGGCCCATCTGCAGCGCAGTGCCGGCCAGCCAGGCCAGCGCCGTGAAGGACCAGCCCAGGCGCCCGACCCGGCCGACCGTGGGTGCCACCCCGCCTGTCCGCATGCATCCTCCCGGCCCGCTGTGTCCTCAGGCCACCTCATGGCAAGGCCAAGGCGGTCGAGTGTAGGATTCCCGCCAACGTCGGTCGCCAGCGCCTGCTGTTTGGAACGTCCTGGAACGTCAGGCCCTTGAGCGTCAGTCACGCCAAACCCCGGCGCCTGGCTCCTGGAGCACGGGCCGGCGTCGCATCCCCTTCACCCCCGGAACGCCCATGACCATCGCCCAACGCCTCGCCGACCTCGGCATCACCCTGCCCGCCGTGGCTGCCCCAGCTGCGGCCTATGTGCCCTTTGCCCGCACGGGCAACCTCGTCTTCGTGTCCGGCCATATCGCCAAGCAGGACGGCAAGGCCTGGGTGGGGCAACTGGGCCTGACCATGGCCACGGCCGAAGGCCAGCAGGCCGCGCGCGCCGTGGCCATCGACCTGATGGGCACCCTGCAGGCCGCCGCGGGCGATCTGGCCAACATCAAGCGCATCGTCAAGGTGCTGAGCCTGGTCAACAGCACGTCCACCTTCACCGAGCACCACCTGGTGACCAACGGCTGCTCCGAGTTGCTGCAGCAAGTCTTCGGCACCGAGGTCGGGTCCCACGCGCGCAGCGCCTTTGGCGTGGCCCAACTGCCCATGGGCGCCTGCGTGGAAATCGAGCTCATCGCTGAGCTGGCGTGATCGCGCAGTTCAGCCCCGCGGCCACCTGCCCATGACCTGCCTGTTCGACCGCCCGGCCGCCGTGCTGCTGCTGGTGGCGGGCATCAGCCTGGCGGCCATCGCTGCGGCGCTGGTGTCCCAGCATGTCTTTGACATGCAGCCCTGCCCCTGGTGCGTGCTGCAGCGCGCGGTGTTCGCGGCCATGGCCTTGGCGGCCCTGGCGGGAAGCTTCATCGGCGCGCTGCTGCCGCGCCTGTGGGTGCACGCCAGCGCGCTGGCCGCCACCGCCCTGCTGGCGGGCACGGGCATGGCCGCTGCGTTGTGGCAGCACTTCGTTGCCAAGTCTTCCTCGTCCTGCAACCTGACGCTGGCCGACCGCATCGTCAACGGGCTGCAACTGGACGCGCTGGCGCCCGAGGTCTTTGCGCCCCGGGCCTCCTGCGCCGACGCCGCCGTGAACCTGCTGGGCCTGCCCTACGAGTTCTGGAGCCTGGGGCTGTTCATGGCGCTGGGCGGGGCCGCGGCTTGGGCGCTGACACGCGTGATCAAGACCGAAGGCCCCCTCGCATCAGGGTAAGCCTTGATGCCACGCTCCGGGCAGGCTGCTAGCGTCCTTGCTCCGTGAGCCGCTCCTGCGGGTGGCCCACAGCGCAGGGGGGACAACAACATGGGCGCACAAGCCTCAGCCGTTCGGGCCAACGACGATGAACAGGTCGTGCAGGCGTACATCCACGAACGCTTCATCGACCTCTTTCTCAGCCAAAGCCGGCGAGCGCAGGCGGGCCAGGTGGTGTCAGCACTCCTGGTGGCCTTCATCTGGTTCGACGTGTCCACGGCGTGGTGGGCGGCGGGCTGGGTGGTGCTGGTGCTGCTGCTCACCGTCTGGCGTACCTTTAAGACAGAGGGCTTCGTGCGGCAAACGCAGCCACGGGCGTCCACGGCCCGCGTGGCCATCGTCCTGGGCATGAACGGTGCGCTGATGGCCTTGCCCTTGAGCGCCTTCGGGGTCATGACGGAGATCGAGCGCGCGATCCTGTCCATCATCCTCATCGCCCTGGCCACGGGATCGGTCGGCACCACCGCGGGGTACCGCAGCGTTTTCCTGGCTTTTGCAGGGCCCATGCTCGTGCCGCTGGCGCTGGCCTGGGGCCTGACCACCCATCCCGATGAATCGACAGCCACGGCCATGGGACTGGCGGCGCTGGTGCTGGCCTTCCTGGCCTTTCTGATCAGCGTGGGCAAGCAGCAGTACCAAGTGTTCGAGGACTCCTGTCGCATCCGCTTTGCCGAGCGGGCGCTGAATGCCCAGTTGCAGAAGGCCCTGGAAAGCGAGAGCGAAGCGCACCGGGCCAAGACCCAGTTCCTGGCCGCCGCCAGCCACGACCTGCGCCAACCCATCCACAGCATGAACGTGCTGGTGGCGGCGCTGAGCATGCGCGAACTGGAACCGCGGGCACAGGAAATCACCCGGCTGCTGGGCACGGTGAACAAGACCCTGGCCGCGCAGCTCGATGCCCTGCTGGACGTTTCCCGGCTGGACGCCGGGACGGTGGAACCGGTGCGCCACCGCCAGCGCCTGGACCGGTTGGTGGTTGAGCACTTCCATCTGATGGAAAACACCGCCCGCAGCAAGGGGCTCACATGCACGCTGAAGGCGGACGAGGAACTGCCGGTCTGGACCGACCCGGCGCTGCTGCTGCGCATCATCAGCAACCTCACGGACAACGCCATCAAGTACAACCGCCCGGGCGGCGACGTGCGCATGCAGATCTGGCGCGATGGCGATGACGCCTGCCTCACGGTCAGCGACACCGGCATCGGCATCGCCCACGCCGAGCAGGACAAGGTGTTCCGCGAGTTCTACCAGGTGGACAACGTGGAGCGGGACCGCACCAAGGGCCTGGGCCTGGGCCTGTCCATCGTGCAGCGGCTGTCCGCCCTGCTGGGCATACAGGTGAGCCTCGCGTCCACCCCCGGCCAGGGCACCGAAGTCACCCTGCGCATGCCCTTGGCCCTGCCCACAGCGCAGGCCGCCGGCCGCGCAGCCCCTGCTGCTGCCACCTCCGGCGCCGATGCCGTTGCCCATCACTCCCAGCAAACCCTGCAAGGCCTGCGCGTGCTGCTGGTGGACGACGACCCGCAGGTGCGCCAGAGCATGGAGCTGCTGCTCACCGAAGTGGGCTGCCAGGTGCACCTGGCCACGGGCACCGCCCAGGCCTGCGACATCGCGCGCAGCCACGCCCTGGACGTGCTGCTGAGCGACCTGCGTCTGGTAGCCGGTGACGATGGCCTGCAGGTGCTGCGGGCGGTCCGCGCGATCCAACCCGGCCTGCGGGCAGCGTTGATCACCGGCGAGACCGCCCCTGAGCAGCTGCGGCAGGCGCGAGGCGCGGGCGTGCCCCTGCTGCACAAGCCCGTCTCCCTGGACGTCCTGCAGGGCGTGCTCCTGCCCGTACCGCCCGCACAGCACGCGGCGTGAGCCCCACCTCGCCGCGGGCAGCCCCGGCTGCTGCCTTGGGACGCAGCCTGCACGCACTGTGGTCGGGCCAGGCCGCCCAGCGCGGCCCCGATGGCCGCCTGCAACCCTGGGACGTGGTCATCGTCGGCACGGGCTACGGCGGCAGCGCGGCCGCCGCAGCCCTGGCCGGCTGCACGGTGGCCGATGACCAGGGCGGACGCCGCCCCCTGCGGCTGTGCATCCTGGAGCGCGGGCAGGAGCTGCGCCCAGGCGACTTCCCGTCCCGGCTGGCCGAGCTGCCCGGGCACCTGCGCATCGGCCAGCAGGCCACGGGCGAGGTGGGCGGGCAGGCCGAGGGCCTGTTCGATGTGCGCGTGGGCGACGACGTGATGGCGCTGGTGGCCAACGGCGTGGGCGGCGGCTCGCTCATCAACGCCGGCGTGCTGCTGGAGCCCGTGCCGGGCGACCTGCGGCGCGCGCACTTTGCTGCCCAGGTGCAGGCGCTGCGGGACGACGCCTGGTTCCAGCGCGCACGGGTGGCGCTGGGCGGCGAGCATCCCGGCCCGGCGGGCCCGCGCCTGAACACCATCGCCCGGCACCCGCAACACGCGCGGCAGCCACTGGCCAAGACCCAGGCCATGCAGGTGCTGGCGGGCAGACCCCAACAGGCCCAGGCCGTGCCCATCACCGTGGCCATGACACCCGGGCCCAATGCCGCCGGGGTGGAACTGCCGGGCTGCACCCTGTGCGGCGACTGCATGACGGGCTGCAATGTCGGCGCGAAGGACTCGCTGGATGTCAACCTGTTGCGCCAGGCGGTGGACGCCGGCGCGCAGCTGTTCACCGGCGCCAGCGTCAGCCGCTTGCGGCCAGGCCCTGGCGGGGCTTCGAACAACACGCCCGGCTGGACGCTCGAGGTCGAGCACACCCGGCCCGACCTGCAGGCCCGCGAGGCCGGGCCGCTGGCGCTGCAGGCGCACCATGTCGTCCTGGCAGCCGGAACCCTTGGCAGCACTGAGATCCTGCTGCGCTCGCGCAGCGCCGCCCTGGCCTTGTCGCCGCGCCTGGGCGAGCGCTTTTCCTGCAACGGCGACAACATCGCCGCCGTCCACCGCCTGCCGCTGCCCACCGAGGGCAGCGCCGACGAGACCACTGCCCTGGACGCCCGGCGCGTGGGCCCCACCATCACCACGGCCATCGCCTTCGAGGCGCGGCCGGAACCCGGCAGCCGGCCCTTCTGGCTGCAGGAATTCTCGGTCCCGGGTGCCATGCGTCGGCTGTTCGAGGAGATCGTCACCACCGGCCACGCCGTGCACCAGTTGCCGCAGGCCGACCTGGCGCGCCACGGCGCCGGCACTGACCCGACCGTCGATCCCGCGGCCGTGGACGCCCAGGCCATGGACCGCACCCTGCTGGTGGGCCTGATCGGGCACGACGACGCCGACGGCGTGCTGCAACTGCCGCACCCGGATGCGTCCGCCCTGGGCACGTTGCGCGTGCACTGGCCGCAGGCCCGCCAGGCGCCCACGCTGGACCGCGCCAGCGCCGCGGTGCAGCGCCGCGTGGACCACCTGCGCAGCCTGCAACAGGAGCCGGGGCCCAGCGGCACACCGGCCAAGGGCGACGGCCCGCACTGGGTGACCAATCCGATGTGGCGCCTGCTGCCCGAAGAACTGAGCGCGCTCGCCGACCAGCCCCGCGGGCCGGTGCTGACCGTGCACCCGCTGGGCGGCTGCCCCATGGGCGAGAGCGCCGCCCAGGGCGTGGTGGACGCCTGGGGGCGGGTGTTCGACGGCCACGATCCGCAGGGCCTGTCGCTGCACCGCGGGCTGGCGGTGCTGGACGGCGCCATCGTGCCCGAGTCCCTGGGGGCCAATCCCTCGCTCACGATCACCGCGCTGGCGCTGCGGGGCGCCCAGGCGCTGCGCGCGCAGTGGGGTCTGGAGGGAGGCAAACCGGCCAGCCACGCACCCGCCCTGCCCCGGCCCCGGCCGCGCCCCATGGGCCAGCCCCGCCCCCCGCTGGCCAGCCAGGCCGCCCCACAGCCCACACACATCGGTGTGATCGAGCGCCTGACCGGCCCCGTATGGTTGGAATTGGGCGACCGCCCCGGCGGCCCGCGGCCCTGGGTGGTGGAGTGGACGCTGGAGTACCAGCCCGCGCGCCTGGACACACTGAGCGCAGCGCTGGACCGTTGCCTGACGGTGGACGCAAGCTCGCCCCACACCCGCCTGCGCCTGTACGACGCCGAGGCCTGGGAGGCCCGAGGCCTGGCCGGGCAGGCCGACGAGGTGCGCCACCGCCACGCCGTGCTGGAGGCGCGGCTGTCGGGCACCCTGCGCTTCCTGCACCGGGAAGACTCCTTCGCCCTGCAGCGCCAGGTGCGGGGCTTGTGGGCCTGGGCGCGCCACCGCGGCCTGCGCGACCTGTACCAGCGCTTCGCCGACGCCGGCTTCGGCCTGCAAGCCTTGCAGCACGCCCTGGGCCTGCGGGTGCCGGCGCCGGCGCCAACGGCCGCCACCAGCCTGGCAGCGATGGTCTCGGGCCTGCTGCGTACGGCCAGCCGCGCAGGCGAGGTGCGCCGGTTCGATTACCACCTGCAGGTGGGCGAGGTGCTGAAGTGCCGCTTGCACGGCGCCCAAGGTCAGGCGCTCACACCCGTCAGCCCCGGCGACGTGCTGCAAGGACACAAACGCCTGACCTATGCGGTGGCAGGCAACCCCTGGCGCCAGCTCACCGAACTGCAGGTCACCCAGATGCCGGGCCTGCCGGCCAGCGGGCCACACCGCAGGGGCACCCTGGTGCTGGACCCCCGCTTCCTGGCCAGCCGGCAGACCCCGCTGCTGCGCATCGTGGACCAGCAGGACCAGGTGCAGGCCCTGACCGACCTGGCGGGCTTCGCGCTGACGATGCTGCGCCTGCTGGCCTCCATCCACCTCTGGACCTTCCGCAAGCCCGACACGCCGCTGACACGCGAGCCCGTGCGCCTGCCCCAGCCCATTGCCGGCCTGCCGCCACCGCAGATCACCGAGTGGGCGGTGGCCCCGGCACGCGACGACCGGCCCGAAGCACGGGTGCGCCTGACGCGCTATCCGCCTCCCGCCGGCGCAGGCCCTTCTCCGGCGCTGGTGATGATCCACGGCTACAGCGTCAGCGGGAACACCTTCACCCACGAGAGCCTGCGCCCCAGCGCCGCCGAGTGGTTCCACCGCCAGGGACGCGACGTGTGGGTGCTGGACCTGCGCTCCAGCAGCGGGCTTCCCACGGCCACCGTCCCCTGGACGCTGGAGGAGGTGGCGCTGGTGGACATCCCCGCCGCATTGCTGCACGTGCGGCAGGTCACGGGCGCGCCGGTGGACGTGCTGGCGCACTGCATCGGCTGCGTGATGATCTCCATGGCCCTGCTGTCGCGCCCGCAGGAGTTGCGGGAGCGGGCCCACAGCCTCGACCGCCCGGACCCGCTGGACGGTGCGCAGCAGGCCGCCCTGGCAGCCTTCAACGGCGAAGGCGGCGAAGGCCACCCGCACCCCACGGTGCACCGCCTGGTGCTGAGCCAGAAGGGGCCGGTGCTGCGCTACACCGATGCCAACGTGCTGCGCGGCTGGGTGATGCAGTACGCGCGGCGCTGGTTGCTGCGCGACGGCTTCCAGTTCCGGCCCTCGGCCCAGCCCGGCGCGGGCGAGCAGTTGCTGGACCGCCTGCTGGCCAGCCTGCCCTACCCCGACGCCGACTGGCGCGTGGAGAACCCGGTGTGGCCCTGGCGCCGCACGCCGTGGACGGCCACGCGCCACCGCATGGACGTTCTGTACGGCCGCGACTTCGAGGCCGCCGGCCTGAGCCAGGCCACGCTGGAAGCCGTCGACGACCTGTTCGGCCCCATCCACCTGGACACGGTGTCGCAGACCATCCACTTCACGCAGACCGACCAGGCCACCGACCACACCGGGGCGGGCGACTACGTCACGCCGCAGCGGCTGCGCGAGCGCTGGGCCGGCATCGAGACCCTGGCCTTGCACGGCCGCGACAACGGCCTGGCCGATGTGCACACGCAGCGTCTGCTGGGCCTGCACCTGGGCAGCGCCGGCGTGCCCTTCGTCGCCCGCACCTTCGACGGCATGGGCCACCAGGACCTGCTGATCGGCCGACGCTCGGCCGAGGTGTTCGCGCAGGTAGAACGCTTTCTCAAGCAGGGTACCCAGGCGTTCGGCGCCGCACCGCCGCGGCCTGCAGCCCCGCCGGACCCCGGGGCCGCAGGCGCAACGCCCCCAGCGGCGGAGCCGGTGATCCGCCCGCCCTGGCTGGGCCCGCGGCTGGACGTCTACACCCCGACGGACAACACGCAGGCCAGCACGGCGCGCGTGGCCGCGATGGCACCGCTGAACGCCGGCGCGGCGCGCCTGGTGCTGGTGCCCGTGGCACGGGTGCCGGCGGGCTGGCGGCTGCTGCCCGGCGCGGTCAGCAGCTCAGAGGAGCCCAGGCCCAGCCGCCTGTGGCAGTTTGCGCCCGTGGCCGGCCTGTTATGCGACCTGGAGCCCGCATCCCCCGAGGGCTGGCTGGCGCTGATGGTCTACCCAGCAGGGCAGCAGTTGGACGCACCCCCCGACCTGGCATGGCCCGGCCTGAACGGCCCGCCCCCCTGGGCGCCGCAGACCGCCGACGTGGCGCCGTCTGCGCCCAACCACGGGCCGGGGCTGGACGCGCCCTGCTGCCGCGCCATCGAGCGCTGGCTGCAGACCGCACCGGCAGACGAGATCGAAGCCGCACTGGTGCCGCGGCTGGCGCTGCAACGCCTGGTCGGGCACGTCAACGGCCCCGCCGCGCCGGGCGCTGCAGCCGCCGCCCGCGTGCACCTGGCCGTGGCGAGCTGCCAGTATCCCCACGGGCCGCTGGACCGTGCGCCCGCACAGGCCAGCCTGCAGCGTATGGCCGATATGGCCGACATGGCCGACGAGGGCCGGCTCGACCTGGCGCTGTTCCTGGGCGACCAGATCTATGCCGACGCCACGGCCGGGCTGGTGGACCCCACGCGCCGCGACGAGCGCTACGAGGGCCCACACGAGCAGGCGCAGCGCGCCCCCGGGCTGCGCCGCGTGCTGGCCCGCCTGCCCAGCGTGATGCTGCTGGACGACCATGAACTGGTGGACAACTGGGAGCCCCGGCCCAAGGGCGCCAGCGCTGCACTGCCCCTGTGGCGCCTGCGCGCCGATGCCCTGCAGGACGGCCGCTGGGGCTACTGGAAGTACGAGCGCATGCGGCCCCAGCAGCGCCAGCAGCCCGGGCGCGACCTGGCGGACAAGGCTTTCCGGTTTGCGGGCCTGCCCCTGTACCTGGCCGACACCCGCACCGGGCGCCAGGCCCGCGGCTCTGCCGTGCCCCTGGGCACCGCACACATCCTGCGCACCTGCGCTGACCGTCAAACACTGGCGCAGTTCGAACGCCTGGAGGCTTGGCTGAAGCAGCACAAGAACGAGCCCAAGGTGGTGGCGACCCCCTCGCTGCTGCTGCCCCGGCGCGCCGAGGGGGTGCAGGACCCCGCCGCGGCCGAGCGCAGCGACGCCTGGGATGGCTACCCCGACAGCCTGGACCGCTTGCTGGACTTCCTGATGCGCGAGCAGATCCACCACACGGTGTTCCTGTCGGGCGACGAGCATCACGCGCTGGTGTGCAAGGCCACGCTGCAGCCCCCGCCGGAACGGGCGGGCCAGTGGGAGGCGGTGCGGTTGACCTCGGTGCACAGTTCGGCCCTGTACGCGCCCTTGCCCTTTGCCAACGGCCACCCAGCAGACCTGTCAGACCAAGATTTCGTCACCGCAGGTGGCACCCGGGTATCGATGAACACCACCTGCGCGCCGCCGGGCGACGGCTGGGCGCGCGTGAGCCTCAGCCCGGGCGAAGGTGACGGCGCGCTTGAGGTGGCGTTCGTCAAGGCGCGCCGCCCTCGGGCGTGCTGAGGTGGCTGGGGTCGCTCAGCGGAACCGCACGCCCATCTTGGCCAGCAGGTACACCGCCTCGGTGCGGTTTTGCAAGCCCAGTTCCCGGTAGATGGCGTTGGCGTGCTGCTTGACCGTGCCGTCGGCAATGCCCAGGTCCCGACCGATCTCCTTGTTGGACAGGCCACGCACAAGGTGACCCAACACCGCCACATGGCGTGGCGTGAGCTGCGGAAAGGCCGCGCCGATCTCGGTCAGGGCCGCGCCGATCCCGCTGCGGCCGGCGCTCCGGGACCCCAAGCCGCCAGACGCAAACGCGCCTTCGGGCGTTGGATCATCCGGCAGCCGAGATGCGTCCGCCGCCAAGGCATCGTCGGGCAGGCAGACACCACCCCTGGCCACCGCGCCAAGGGCCTGGATCAGGGCCTCAGGTGCGGAGTCCTTGGGCACGAAGCCCACGGCCCCTGCATCAATGGCGCTGCGCACGATATCGGGGTGCGCCTCGCCCGACACGACCACCACACGGGCCTGCGGCAGCACCTCGTGCAGTTGCGCGATCAGCGCCTCGCCTGAGGGCTCGCGCCCCAGGTGCCAGTCCAGCAACACCAGATCGTAGGCCGTGGTGACAGCCCGTTGCAGCGCTTCTTCACCACTGCCCGCGCAGTCGACCTCGCTCACCCCTTCGGTGGTGCTCAGCAGCAAGCGCAGCCCCGCGCTGAACAACAGGTGATCGTCGACGATGAGCGTGCGCATGTGCCACAGACCTTAACACGCTGGTGTGACCGGAGGGGCGTCGCCACCCTCCCCCAAAAGAGCCCCCCCCGAAAGGGAAATGCGGGCAACCGAGCCCGCGCGGGCGGGTCAATCCGGCTTGATGCTGGCGCGCTTGACGATGTCGCTCCAGATCTTCTGCTGGTTGGCGATGAAGGCGGCGAACTCTTCTGGCGGACCGCCGCCGCCCACCGCGCCATCGTTGGCAAAGCGCGCCGTCACCGAGCTCGACTTCAGCGCCTTGAGCGACTCCTCCTGCAGGCGCTTGACGATGTCGCGCGGCGTGCCAGCCGGTGCCAGGATGCCGTACCACTGCGAGGTCTCGAAATCCTTGAAACCCATCTCGGCCACGGTGGGCACGTCGGGCAGCGCGGCGATGCGCTGCGCCGTGCCCACGGCAATGGCGCGCAGCTTGCCGCTCTTGATGTGCGGCAGCAGCGCGGGCAGCCCGGCCGAGGTGGCATGGGTGCGCCCGGCCAGCAGGTCAGTCAGCTGCGGGCCGGTGCCCCGGTAGGGAATGTGGGTGAGGAACATGCCCGTCACCAGCTTCAGGTACTCCATGGCCAGGTGGCCTGCACTGGCGTTGCCTGCGGAGCCGTAATCCAGCTTGCCCGGGTTCTTCTTGGCGTAGGCGACGAACTCCTTGAAGTCCTTGGCCGGCACATCGGGGTGGATGCAGAACAGGTTGGGCACCTTGGCCAGTAGCGTGACGGGCAGGAAGTCCTTGTTCACGTCAAAGGGCTGGTTGGGGAAGATGTAGGGGTTCACCGCCAGCGAGCCCACATGCCCGAGGATGATGGTGTGGCCGTCCGGTGCGGCCTTGGCCACGTCGGTCATGGCCGGGATGCCCGCGCCGCCCCCCTTGTTGTCCACGAACACGGTCTGCCCGAGCTGCTTGCTGAGCTCCTGCGCCACGGTGCGCGCGACGATCTCGGAAGTGCCGCCGGGTGCGAAGGGCACCACAAAGCGGATGGACTGGCGCGGCCAGGCGGCTTGCGCGCGGGCCAGCAGGGGCACGCCCAGGGCGGTGGCGGCCAGCAGGGTTCGGCGGGGAATCAGCATGCGGAAGTCTCCTTTTGTGGTGGGCATTGATCAGAACTGGTAACGGCGCAACCCGCCATCCACCGGGATCACGGCGCCGGTGATGTAGCTGGCCTTGGGGCTGGCGAGGAAGCAGACAAGGTTGGCCAGGTCTTCGGGCTCGCCATAGCGGCCCATGGGGATCTCGTTCTCGCACTGCCACTGCCGGTACTCGGGCGTGTAGTTGCGGAAGATCTGCTCGGAGTGAATGCGCCCGGGCGGGATGCAGTTCACCGTGATGCCATGCGGGCCCACCATGCGCGACAGGCCCTTGGCCCAGCTGTGGATGCCGGCCTTGGCGCAGAAGGCACCGTTGACATGATCGGGCTCGCTCTTGCCGGTGATGTTGACGATCCGGCCCCAACGCCGCTCGATCATCTGGTCCACCAGCGCGTCGCCCAGCTGGCGCGGGCGGTGGAAATTCAGCGTGATGGCCTCGTTCCAGGCCTCTTCGCTCACATGCAGGTCCTTGAAGCTGCGTGAGCCCCCTGCGTTGTTGACCAGGATGTGCACGCTGCCCAGCCCTTCCAGGGCGCGTTGCGCAATGCGCGCCGCGGCGTCCGCGGCCAGCATGTCCTGCTCGAAGATCACCGGCTCGGCGCCCCCGGCGGCCACGATCTCGCCAGCCACCTCACGCAACTTGTCCAAGCGGCGCGCGGTCAGCGCCAGGCGCACCCCTTCGGCTGCCAGCGCATGCGCGATGCCCCGACCGATGCCCACGCTGGCACCCGTGACAAGGGCCGTGCGGCCCTGAAGCTGAAGATCCATCTCGAACGCACTCCCGTTGAAAGATCAAAGACCGAAAAGGGCCCCGGAAGGCCCGCCCACGCACGCCGCGGGCAAGCTCCAGCGCCAGCCCCGGAATTGCGAACGCGCAAACCCGGGAACCCCGCGAGCGGGTGCAATGCTGCCACTGCGAGCACTCGTTTGGCACACACGGATTGCTCACCCATCACTCGCCCATCACTCGCCCATCACAGGCACTGCTCTCGGTCGTCACCCGCATCATGCCCTTCGTACACCTATCCTCCCTGCATCCCTGCCACGCCGTGGTCGCCTTGACCCTGGCGGCGTGGTTTCCCGCCGCCACCGCCATTGAGCGCGGCACGTCCGCTGCGGGCGTGGTCTATGCCAGCGGCGGCGTAAGCCACTCCGAGTTGCAGGAGTTGCATGCCCAGCGCCAGAACTACACCTTCTGGCTCACCACCGCGGCCCTGAAGAGCGGGGCGCATCTGGCCGACGTATCGGTGCGCATCACACCCCTGCGCGGCACCGATCCGGTGCTGAACCACACGACCGGCGGCCCCTGGCTGTTCGCCGCCTTGCCGCCTGGTCGCTACCAGGTGGAGGCGAGTTTCAAGCCCTCGCCAGACCGCCCCACGCAGGTGCGCCGGGGTTTGACGACCATCCATCCGGGAGACCATCACCAGATGGTGCTGTACTTCGACACCGCAGACGAAGTGGGGGTGGAGAGTCAAACCGCGCTGCCCGGCAACCCGTACGACGGGGCGCGCAAGCGCTGAGAACTGCGTTGTCTTGGCACGCTGCTTGGCACGCGGGCGCTAAGCCGTCGGGGCCAATTCCTCGTCAGCATACTGGGCCGCAATGCGCCGGAAGTCTTCTTGCACTGCATCAAAGGCCGCCACCACGTCGGGGTCGAAATGCGTGCCACAGGACTTCTGGATGATCTGCACCGAATCCTGGTGCGTGAAAGCCGGCTTGTAGACCCGGCGGCTGATCAGCGCGTCGTAGACGTCGGCCAAGGCCATCAGCCGCGCCGACAGCGGGATCAACTCACCGCAGAGCCCCTGCGGGTAGCCACTGCCGTCCCACTTCTCCTGGTGCGACAGCGCGATTTCCTTGGCAAAGCGCAGGAACGGCACCTGGCGCCCCAGAGCCTGCTCGGCATGCTCGATGGCCTCGAATCCCAGCGTGGTGTGCGTCTTCATGCGTTGGAATTCATCGTGATCCAGCGGCCCGGGCTTGAGCAGGATGCTGTCGGGGATGCCCACCTTGCCGATGTCGTGCAGAGGCGCAGACTTGAACAGCAGGTCGATGCACTGGTCGTCCAGTTCGGCGGCGTAGCGCGGATGGCTGCGCAACTGTTCGGCCAGGCGCTTGACGTAGTGCTGGGTGCGGCGCAGGTGGTTGCCCGTCTCGTTGTCACGCGTCTCGGCCAGCGAAGCCATGGACAGCACCAGCGCGTCCTGCAGGTCCTGGATCTCCGCCGTACGGCGCGCCACCTCGTTCTCCAGCAGGTCTGACTTGCCGCGCAGATAGTCGGTCATGGACTTCACCATGAGTTGCGAGCGAATGCGCGCCTTGACCACCATCGGATTGATGGGCTTGACGATGTAGTCCACCGCCCCCAAGGACAGCCCGAAGGTCTCGTTCTCCACGTTGGCACGCGCTGTCAGGAAGATGACGGGGATCGGCTCGGTAGCCGGATCGGCCTTCAGGCGCCGGCACACCTCGTAGCCGTCCATGCCGGGCATCATGACGTCCAGCAGGATCAGCTCTGGCGGCTCGCCGCCCTTGACCAGCCGCAGGGCGCGTTCGCCACTGTGCGCCACCTTCACGCGGTAGTCCTCCCTGAGCAGCGTCGTCATCAGCGCCAGGTTGTCGGGCGTGTCGTCCACCACCAGGATGGACGGCTTGTCATGGACGATGAAGTAGGGGTCAGCAGACATGGTCATGGGGGGAGTGCGCAGCCGTGGCGCTGCAGCACGTCCTGCAAGTGGGTCAGGGCCTCGTCGAAGTCAAAGCGCCGCAGGCTGTCCATGAAGGCTTCACCTGCGGGGCCCATGGCCTGCCGCAGCAGGGCCTCCTGGGCTGCGGACAGATCCTGTGCGGCCGGGTCACCGTCGCGCATCAACTGTGCCAGATCGTGCCCCAGCGCGGCCAGGGACTGCAGGTCCAGGGCGGGGAACACCCCATCAGGTGCAGGCGTCTCCAGCCGGGGGCTCAGTTCACGTGCCAGCTCTGACACGGCCACTGTCAGACTCTGAAGAGCAGCCGAGGGGTCGGCCGTGCCCGAGCCCAACTGCCTCTCCAAGAGCGCAGCGGCCTGCTCCACACGCAAGGCGCCGAGGTTGCCGGCAACCCCTTTGAGGGAGTGGGTGACCAGGACGGCCTGGGCGAGGTCTTGCGCCTGCAGGGCCGCGGCAACGCGCGCAGGGTCCTGGGCATGGTTGTGCAGGAAGCGCGCCAGAAGGCGCCGGTACAACTCCGCCTTGCCCACTACACGCCGCAGCCCAACCGCCACATCCAACCCCTTGATACCGTCCCACGGCCCGGCATCAGATGCGGCCGCCGAATCCCCCGCGATCGCCCTATCTGCCTGAACTGCCTGAACTGCCTGACCGGTTGCGGCCCGGCCAGCCGGCACGGCATCGCCCCAGGCCGCCAGGCCGCTGCGCCTGGTGCGCAGTACCCAGTCCTGCACCACCAGTTGCAAGCGTGCGGGATCGATGGGCGTGGAGAGGAAATCGTTCATGCCCGCCGCCAGGCACTGCTGCCGGTCCTCGTCCTGGGCGTTGGCGGTCATGGCGACGATGGGCAGGCCGGCACCGGTCGGGAGCTGGCGGATGGCGCGGGCGGCTGCCAGCCCGTCCATCACCGGCATCTGCATGTCCATCAAGACCAGGTCGTAGGCTTGCAGCCGCACGTACTGCACCGCTTGCTCGCCGTCCTGCGCCGTGTCGACCTGGAACCCCAGCGCCTCCAGCCAATGGCTGGCAATCTGCTGGTTGATCTCGTTGTCGTCCACCAACAGGATGCGGCCAGCGCCGACTCCGGCGCCCTGCCCGGCTTGTGGCGCCCCGACATCCGTCTGAACGGACACCGCACTGGGCGCGGCATGCGGCGTCCCCTCGGAGCGGTGCAGCGCCCGCACCAGGTGGTCCAGCAGATGCGAGGGGTTGACCGGCTTGACGAGCACGGCCGCGAAGGCGTCTGCGTCCGGTTGAGCCAACATTTCCTCGCGCGAAAAGCCGGTCACCAGCAGCAACTTCGGCGGCTTTTCCAACGGCATTTGTCGCAGCTGGCGGCCGGCCTCCAGTCCGTCCATGCCCGGCATTTGAAAGTCCAGCATCACCACGTCGAAGGGCAGCGCCTGGCGGTCGGCCAGCGCCACCGCCTCCAGGGCCGTCGCGGCGCCGTCCACGGCCTCGGCCGAGAAACCCAGCCGCTTCAGCATCTCCAGGAGCACATGGCGGGCGCCGGCGTTGTCGTCCACCACCAGCACGCGCCCGCCAGCTGCGCGGGTGCTGGCCGCCTGCGGCGGTACCGCACCGCGGCTGCGCCCCAGGCGGGCCGTGAACCAGAAGGTAGAGCCCTTGCCGAGCTGGCTGTCCACCCCTGCCTGGCCACCCATCATCTGCGAGAGCTTGCGAGCGAGGGCCAGCCCCAGCCCCGTGCCGCCGTAGCGCCGGCTGATCGAGGTGTCGGCCTGATGGAAGCTCTGGAAGAGCTGGTCCATCTGCTCGCGTGTCAGGCCGATGCCGGTGTCGCGCACGGCAAAACGCAGCACGATGTGATCGCGGTCCTCCCGCAGCACCGCCACCGACACCTGGATCTCGCCCTGCCTGGTGAACTTCACGGCGTTGCTGCCGTAGTTGATCAGCACCTGCCCCAGGCGCAGGGGGTCGCCCACCACGAGATCCGGCACCTCGGGCGCGACGTCAAAGCTCAGATCCAGCCCCTTGCCCAGTGCCTGATCGGAGATCGCGTTGGCGAAGTTGTCCAGGACGGTGGCGACGGGGAAATCCACCGCCTCCAGGCTCAACTTGTCGGCCTCGATGTTGGACAAATCCAGGATGTCGTTGATGATCCCGAGCAGGAGATGGGATGACTGCTGGATCTTCTTCAGATAGTCCAGCAACCGGGGGTCCTGAGTGCCTTGCAGTGCCAGATGCGTCATGCCCACGATGGCGTTCATGGGCGTGCGGATCTCGTGGCTCATGTTGGCCAGGAAGTCGCTCTTCATCCGCAAGGCGGCTTCGGCGCGGTCCTTGGCCTCGCGCAATTCGGTTTCCTGGGCCTTGAGTCGCTCGTTGACCTGGGCCAGATCGGCAGTGCGCTGCAGCACCCGCAACTCCAGTGAGTCATTCAAGTCGCGGTAGGCTTCTTCAGCCTTCTGTCGCTGCGTCACGTCGCGAAGGATCACCGTCAGCAGATCCTCGCCCTCTATCGTCATGCGTGATATGGAGGCCTCGACGGGGAAATGCTGCCCATCGCTGCGCTGGCCGCGCATCAGGGTCTGCCGCCCCAGGCCGAGGTGCTCCTGTCCGGCCTGGGAAAAGGGATCGATCTGCCGCAGGTGGACCGGCCATGAGCCCTCGGGCAGCAGCAACGCCAAGTCTCGCCCCAGCACCTGGGCCTGCCCGTAGCCGAACATACGCAAACCTGCGGGGTTGATCATGCTTACCTTGCGGGCAGCATCCACAGTGATGATGCCGTCCGTTGCGGCCTCGACCACGGCCGCGTGGCGGGCCGCGCTGGCCTGCAATTCCTCCCGCGCCTGCCGGATGCGTGCGGTCATCTCGTTGAAGTTGCGGGCCAGTTCGGCCACCTCGCGCGGCCCAGCCACCGGCACGGGCTCCCCCACCTCGCCCCGGGCCGCGAACTCCAGGCTGGCCCGTTCCAGGCGGGCCAGCGGCCTGGTCACTCGCATGCGCATCAGCCAGGCCAGCAGCAGCATCACCACAGCAGCGATCGCCAGTTGGCGGGACAGATGACGAAGCGACTCATGGCGCGATGCCTCGATCTGATGGGTCAGGTCCAGATCGACCAGGACCGCGCCCTGGGCCAGGTTGTGCAGGCGGTCCTCGATCGGCCGGTGGTCGTAAGGGACGACGACCCGCACCCGCCGCCCATCCGCGGAATCCACCACCTCTCGGGTGTAACCCGCCACCACGCGTTGCAGCATGGCTGGATCGAAATCAGGGATCACCTTGCTGGCAAGCTCGCCGCGCCAGGCCAGGCGGCTGGCCAGCACCACCGATCCGTCAGGGTCGATGACCGCGATGAGGTCGACGTTGTCGCCCGCGGCCTTCAGCGTCAAGTCCGTCGCCAGGGTGGAGCCTGGGCTCAGCGAGGCGCGCTCGGCACTGCGGGCAATCTCCGCGGCCGCGGCCACGCCGTCGCGGCGGGCCGCGCGCAGCAGATCCGCCTGATAACGGTAGAAGGAGTCAATGGTCACCATGAGCAGTGCCATGGCCAGCACGGCCATGAGGGCCAGGGGCAACGCCACCTGCAGGGTGAGGAGTCGCCTGGTGCGCATCAGGCCTGGGGCAGAAACCGGGTGTCCAGCAAACCCTGCAGCGGTATGGAACGCTCCAGCAGCCGGCGCTCGATCAGGCCTTGTTGCAGGGCCTGCTGGGCCTGATCGAAATACCCCCCAGGACGCAGCAGCTCGCGGTGGGCGGCCACAGTCGGCATGCGCAGCCCCCGAAAACTCTGCGGCAATTGTTCGGCAGGCAGTTCCTCGGCGAGCGATTGTTCGGTGGGCAGGCGCAGCCGCGACGCCATCAGACGCCACGCCTGGGCCTTGTCCTGCGCCAGGCGCTCCAGGGCGCCAAAGTGGGCGGCCACGAGCAGCCGCACGGCCGCGGGCTGACGCTCCAGCAGCTCGGCCCTGACTGCCAGCACACTGACCAAGCGATCTGGCAAACGGGTGCTGTCGAACAGGCGCACGGCCCCCAGGGCTTCCAGTTGCGTGACCCAGGGCTCGGCCGTCACCACAGCCTGCACCGCGCCGGCGCGGAACTGCGCCAAGCCCTGATCGGCTGTCACCGTCACCCGCACCACGTCGTCCAGGCGCAGGGACGCCGCGGCCAACGCGGCCTCGAGCATCACCGTGCCTGTGGCCGAGTCTTCCACCGCAACGCGCCGGCCGCGCAACTGGCGGGGCGTGCTCAACCCGGCCCGGGCCATCAGGGCATCAGCCCCCTCGGAGACACCCAACACCGCCACGATCCGCAGATCCAGCCGCTTGGCATGGCAGATCATGAGCTCGTCCAGGCTCAGCGCCGCGCCGTGCAGCGCGCCCTCTTCCAGCAGCAGCAGGTTGTCGGCCCTGGACAGCAGTTCGACCAGCCGCACCTCACGGCTGCGCAACAGACCCAACTCCCGGGCCAGGAACAGGAGTTCGCAGGCGGGGTGGGGAACCGTGCCCACCCGCAGGGCGGCGGCCGGTTCACTGCAGCCCCAGAGGCCCGCGATCAGCGTGGCGCAGGCGGCGCCCTGCAAGACCTGCCGACGCGAGGGCCACCGCCTGTCGCCCTCCATTTGGGGTGCGCCAGCAGCGCCTCGCGCAGGCGGATCCTGCACACTCATCGGCAAGAGGGCGGCGGCGGGCCTTGGCATGGCCAGACTATAGGGGTGCGCGCTCGCCATGAAGATCCGCGTCGGGCGCGGTGCCCCCGAGGCGCAAGGGCCGGGAGGATCGTCCCGGCCCCACTTCAACGCTGGCCGATGGGCTTGACCTGACGCGGTGCCGCGCCCGCGTAGAGCTGGCGCGGGCGGCCGATCTTGTACTCGGGGTCGCCAATCATCTCGTTGAGCTGAGCGATCCAGCCCACGGTTCGGGCCAACGCGAAGATCGCGGTGAACAGGCTGACGGGAATGCCGATGGCGCGCTGGACGATGCCGGAGTAGAAGTCCACGTTCGGGTAGAGCTTGCGAGAGACAAAGTAATCGTCTTCCAGGGCGATCTTCTCCAGTGCCATGGCCAGTTTGAAAAGCGGGTCATCGTGCAGGCCCAGCGCATTGAGCACCTCGTGGCAGGTCTCGCGCATCAGCTTGGCGCGGGGGTCGTAGTTCTTGTAGACGCGGTGGCCAAAGCCCATCAGCTTGACGCTGGAGCTCTTGTCCTTGACCTGCTTGATGAACTCGCCGATCTTCTCCACGCCACCGCTGCGCTGGATGTCCTCCAGCATCTGAAGCGCCGCCTCGTTGGCGCCGCCGTGTGCCGGGCCCCACAGGCAGGCCACGCCCGCGGCAATGGCCGCAAAGGGGTTGGTGCCCGAGCTGCCGCACAGCCGCACCGTAGATGTGGAGGCGTTCTGCTCGTGGTCGGCGTGCAGGATGAAGATGCGGTCCATGGCACGCACCAGCACCTCGTTGGGCTCGTACTCCTCACACGGCGTGGCAAACATCATGCGCATGAAGTTGCCCGTGTAGCTCAGCGAGTTCTTCGGGTAGATGAAGGGCTGGCCCACGCCGTACTTGAAGGACATGGCCACCAGCGTGGGCATCTTGGCGATCAGGCGGTGCGCGGCGATCTCGCGGTGCTGCGGGTTATGCACGTCGGTGCTGTCGTGATAGAAGGCCGATAGCGCGCCCACCAGCCCGGTCATCACCGCCATCGGGTGGGCGTCACGACGGAAGCCGCGCAGGAAGAACTGCATCTGCTCATTCACCATCGTGTGGTACGTGATGTTCTTGACGAACTTGACACGCTCCTCCTGGTTGGGCAGGTCACCGTAGATCAGCAGGTGGCACACCTCCAGGAAGTCGCAGTTCTGCGCCAACTGCTCGATGGGGTAGCCGCGGTACAGCAGCTCGCCCTTGTCACCGTCGATATAGGTGATGGTGGAGTTGCACGACGCCGTGGACAGGAAGCCAGGGTCGTAGGTGAACTTGCCCGTCTGGCCGTAGAGCTTGCGGATGTCGATCACATCCGGGCCGACCGAACCCTTGTAAAGGGGCAGTTCCATGCTCGGGCTGCCATCGGAGAACGACAGGGTGGCTTTGACGTCGGAGGGGGTCATCATGGGAAGGTCCTTCGCTTGGATTTCATCAATTCACGGGTTTGGCGCGCGCCGCGCGCATCTGGGTCAGCACCACCCGCACATCAGGGAGGTCGAGCTCGCCCTCAGGCTCACGCCGGGCCAGCAGCAGGTCCAGCAGATCAGGGTCCGAGAGGTCCATCAGCACCTGCAGTGCCTGCGCCTGGCGCAGCGTCAGCGCTGCGCCAGTGCTCTGGAAGAAGCGCTCGACGAAGAGATCGTTCTCCAGCAGGCCGCGGCGGCAGCGCCAGCGCAGCTTGCTCAGCCCCCGCTCGTCGAGCAGCGCTTCGGGCACGCCAGCAACTCCAGCAGGCGGGACGGCGGCAGCGGTGCTCATGGTGAGGCGGTCTCGGGTTCGGGGTCGGCAGTGGCGCCTGGCTGTGGGGGCCGGGCTCAGACGGCCCGGCGCACCATCAGTTCCTTGATCTTGCCGATCGCCTTGGTCGGGTTCAGCCCCTTGGGGCAGACGTCCACGCAGTTCATGATCGTGTGGCAGCGGAACAGACGGTAAGGGTCTTCCAGGTTGTCCAGGCGCTCACCGGTGGCCTCGTCGCGGCTGTCGGCAATGAAGCGGTAGGCCTGCAGCAGCCCGGCCGGACCGACGAACTTGTCGGGGTTCCACCAGAAGCTCGGGCAACTGGTGGAGCAGCTGGCGCACAGGATGCACTCGTACAGCCCGTTGAGCTCGTCGCGCTCTTCGGGGGACTGCAGGCGCTCCTTGTCGGGCGGCAGCGTGTCGTTGACGAGGTAGGGCTTGATCGAGTGGTACTGCTTGAAGAACTGCGTCATGTCCACGATCAGGTCGCGGATCACGGGCAGGCCCGGCAGCGGCTTGAGCACCACCGTGCCGGGCAGCGAGCGCATGTTGGTCAGGCAGGCCAGGCCGTTCTTGCCGTTGATGTTCATGGCGTCCGAGCCGCACACGCCCTCGCGGCAGGAACGGCGGAACGACAGCGTCGGGTCCACGGCCTTCAACTTCATCAGCGCGTCCAGCAGCATGCGCTCGGAGCCGTCGAGTTCCACCTCGATGGTCTGCATGCGCGGCTTGGCGTCGGTGTCGGGGTCGAAGCGGTAGATCTGGAAGGTTCTCTTGGTCATGTGGGAATCCTTCGGTGCGGATCAGTCAGAGGTGGGAAAACCGTGCCAGGCACCGTCGCGAGCGGGCCGAGACTCGGTGGAGAAGCGCAGCCGTACACCCGTACGGCGAGCATCACAGACCGGGTATAGGTTCGCGCAGCAGGTGGATGGCATGGTTTTCAGAAGGAGCGCACCTTGGGCGGGATGCTCTCGGCGGTCAGCGGCTTCAGGTTCACGGGCTTGTAGTCCAGCCGGTTGCCCTCGGAGTACCACAGCGTGTGTTTCATCCACTGCCCGTCGTTGCGGCCGTTCGGGAACTCCGGCGAGTCGGCGTAGTCGTTCACCGTGTGCGCGCCGCGGCTCTCATGCCGGGCTGCGGCCGAGACGATGGTGGCCTGCGCGGATTCGATCAGGTTCTCCACCTCCAGCGCCTCGATGCGCGCGGTGTTGAAGACCTGGCTCTTGTCCTTCAGGCCGATGTGCCTGACGCGCTCGGCCAGGGCGGCCATCTTGGCCACACCCTCGTCCATGCTGGCCTGGGTGCGGAACACGCCGGCATGCTCCTGCATGGCCCGGCGTATGTCGTTGGCCACGTCCTGCGCGTACTCGCCCTCGGTGGTGTTGTCCAGGCGCGCCAGCCGCGACAAGGCGCGGTCGGCGGCGTCAGCCGGCAGGGCCTTGTGGGCCTTGGGCGCGTTCTTCACCGCGTCCACGATGTGAAGACCGGCGGCTCGGCCGAAGACCAGCAGGTCCAGCAGCGAGTTGGTGCCCAGGCGGTTGGCCCCGTGCACGCTGACGCAGGCGCACTCGCCCACGGCGTAGAAGCCGCCCACGATGTCATTGGGGTTGCCGTTCTTCGGCGCCACCACCTGGCCGTGGATGTTGGTGGGGATGCCACCCATCTGGTAATGGATGGTGGGCACCACGGGGATCGGTTCCTTCGTGATGTCGACGTTGGCGAAGTTGTGGCCGATCTCGAACACGCTGGGCAGGCGCTTCATGATGGTCTCGGCACCCAGGTGCGTCATGTCCAGCACCACGTAGTCCTTGTTGGGCCCGCAGCCGCGGCCTTCCTTGATCTCCTGGTCCATGCAGCGGGAGACGAAGTCGCGCGGGGCCAGGTCCTTCAGCGTGGGGGCGTAGCGCTCCATGAAGCGCTCGCCGTTGCCATTGCGCAGGATCGCGCCTTCACCGCGGCAACCCTCGGTCAGCAGCACGCCCGCACCGGCCACGCCGGTGGGGTGGAACTGCCAGAACTCCATGTCTTCCAGCGGCACGCCCGCCCGTGCGGCCATGCCCAGGCCGTCACCGGTGTTGATGAAGGCGTTGGTGCTGGCGGCGTAGATGCGCCCGGCGCCGCCCGTGGCGAACAAGGTGACCTTGCCCTCGAGGATGTGGACCTCGCCCGTCTCCATCTCCAGAGCGGTGACGCCCAGGACGTCGCCGTCGGCGTCGCGGATCAGGTCCAGCGCCATCCACTCGACGAAGAAGTTGGTGCGCGCCTTGACGTTCTGCTGGTACAGGGTGTGCAGCATGGCGTGGCCAGTGCGGTCGGCCGCGGCGCAGGCACGCTGGACGGGCTTTTCGCCATAGTTGGCAGTATGGCCGCCAAAGGGGCGCTGGTAGATCGTACCGTCCGGGTTGCGGTCGAACGGCATGCCGGCGTGCTCGAGTTCGTACACGACCTTGGGCGCCTCGCGGCACATGAACTCGATGGCGTCCTGGTCACCCAGCCAGTCCGACCCCTTGACGGTGTCGAAGAAGTGGTAATGCCAGTTGTCCTCGCTCATGTTGCCCAGCGAGGCGCCGATGCCGCCCTGCGCGGCCACCGTGTGCGAGCGCGTGGGGAACACCTTGGACAACACGGCCACGTTCAGGCCGGCGCGGGACAGGCGCAGCGCGGCCTGCATGCCGGAACCGCCAGCCCCGACAATGACAACGTCGAACTTGCGGCGGGAAAGGTTGGCGAAAGACATGGGACTCAGAGCCTCCAAAGCACCTGGACGGCCCAGCCGGCACAGCCGACGAGCCACACGATCGAGAACACCTGCAGCGCCAAGCGCATACCCACGGGTTTGACGTAATCCATCCAGATGTCGCGCACGCCCACCCAGGCATGCCAGGACAGCGACACGATGACCACGAAGGTCAGCACCTTCATCCACTGCGCGGCAAAGATGCCGGCCCAGCGGTCATAGCCCAGCGGGCCGGGCAGCAGCAACTGCACCAGCAGCACGACAGTGAACAGGGCCATCAACACGGCCGTGACGCGCTGGCTGAGCCAGTCGCGCATGCCGTAGTGGGCACCGACGACGATGCGCTTGGCACCGAAATTGGGTTGGGCACTCATGGCGGGTTCCTCAATACAGGCCGAACAGCTTGGCGCCCAGCGCCAGCGTCAACAGAACGCTCAAGCCCAGGGTGATGACGGCCGAGTTGTGTCCCTGCTCTCTCGTCACGCTGTGCGTGGCGTCCATCCACAGGTGGCGCACACCGGCAATGAAGTGGTGCAGGTAGCCCCAGATCAGCGCCAGCACCACCAGCTTCACGAACCAGGCGGGCGCGAACCCGATGCCGGCGATGAAGGCGCTGGTGAAGCGCTCGTAGGAGATCTCGGAAGTGACGCTGGCGTCGAACAGCCAGATCACGAAAGGCAGCAGCAGAAACATCATCGCGCCACTGACGCGATGCAGGATGGACACGATCCCGGCCGGCGGCAGGCGGTACGAGACGATTTGCGAGATGTGGATGTTGCGGTGGACCGGCCTCGGTCTGCGGGTCGTCGACATGGGTGTCCTCTTTCTTCTCGTCAGTGGGCTTGCGGGTGGGCGTGCAGCCGGGGGGTGCGTGCCGGCTGCTGCAGCGGCCCTGCAGCCTGGTGGTACCTCAGAAACCGAACGAGTTTATTGCATCGCAGCATTCTGACTCGAGGGCTACAAGGTCCGGTTGTTCGGGCCATCAGGGCCCGCACGGGCAGTCAGTTCAGTTCATTGCGGTAATGGTGATGTTCGGTTCGGTACAGGCCCCGGCGCAGCTCCACTGGTTTGTCGCCGTAGGTGAAGGACAAGCGCTCCACAGAGAGCAAGGGCGCGCCAACGGCAATGCCCAGTTCTTGGGACTGCGCCTCGTTAGCCGCCACGGCGCGAATCTTCTCTTCGGCGCGGATCATGCGCACGCCGAACTCGGCCTCGAACAGGCGGTACATGGGGCCCTTCCAAGCCGAAAGCTTCTCGGCCGTCAAGCCCTTGAACAAGGCGCCAGGCAGGAGGATGTCGTCCAGCACCACGGGCAGGTCTGCAGACAGCAGCACGCGGCGAATCTCCACCACCGGGTCCCCGCTCTTCAGGCCCAGGGCGCGGGCGGCGTCGGCGGCGGCACGCTGGCGGCGGCAGCCGATCAGGCGCCGCTGCAAGCCCGGAGCGCCCCCTGCATCGGACATGAGGCGCAAGAAGCGGTACTGTGTGCGCTCCTCGGCATGGGTGGCCACGAAGGTGCCCTTGCCCTGTCGGCGCACAAGCAGGTTCTCGGTGGCCAGTTCGTCCACCGCCTTGCGTACCGTGCCCTGGCTGACCCGGAAGCGCGCGGCCAGCTCCATCTCGCTGGGAATGGCCTGCCCGGGCAGCCACTCGCCGCCTTGCAGGCTGCGCGTCAGAAGCTCCTTGATCTGCTGGTACAGCGGACTGAAGGCTGGCGCGCCATCCGCGGCAGGATCGGGCGCTGCGGCCGAGGCAGTGAGGACAGGCGAAGCCGGCATGGTACGCATTGCAGCACAGGCGTACCCCTCGGGCAAGCACTCTTGTACAAGATATAAGACCAAAGAGATATGTCAGGCGAGTGCAGGCTCGGCGCCCTTAAACTCTCACTCCATCGATTTCAGACCCTGCGGCGCCCCGGCGCCGCCGCCTTCCTTTACTTCCCTGGAGCCCCCGATGAGCAAGAAACCCGTACGAGTCGCCGTCACCGGTGCCGCAGGCCAGATCGGCTACGCGCTGCTGTTCCGCATCGCCTCTGGCGAAATGTTGGGCAAGGACCAGCCCGTGATCCTGCATTTGCTGGAAGTTCCGGCCGAGGGCCCACAGAAGGCGCTCCGGGGCGTGATGATGGAGTTAGAGGACTGCGCCTTCCCGCTGCTGGCGGGCATGGAGGCCCACGGCGACCCGATGACAGCGTTCAAGGATGCCGACTACGCCCTTCTCGTGGGCTCGATGCCGCGCAAGGCCGGAATGGAGCGAGCAGAGCTGCTGTCGATCAACGGACAGATCTTCATCGGCCAGGGTCGGGCACTCAACGCCGTGGCCAGCCGCAACGTCAAGGTGCTGGTGGTAGGCAACCCCGCCAACACCAACGCCTGGATCGCCATGAAGAGTGCTCCGGACCTGCCACGCGAAAACTTCACCGCCATGCTGCGCCTGGACCACAACCGCGCGCTCAGCCAGATCGCCGCCAAGACGGGCAAGCCGGTGGCAGCCATCCGCAAGCTGGCCGTGTGGGGCAACCATTCGCCCACCATGTACGCCGATTACCGTTTCGCCACCATCGAGGGCGCTTCGGTCAAGGACATGATCAACGACCATGTCTGGAACAAGGATGTCTTCCTGCCCACCGTGGGCAAGCGCGGGGCGGCCATCATTGAAGCAAGAGGACTGTCTTCCGCTGCGTCGGCCGCCAACGCTGCCATCGACCACATGCGCGACTGGGCCCTGGGCACGGGCGGCGAGTGGGTCACGATGGGCGTACCCAGCAACGGCGACTACGGCATTCCGCAGGACGTGATGTTCGGCTACCCCGTCACCTGCTCAGGCGGTAAGTACGAGATCGTCAAGGGCCTGCCCATCGACGAGTTCAGCCAGGGCTGCATCGACAAGACGCTGGCCGAGCTGACGGGCGAGCAGGACGGCGTGAAGCACCTGCTGTAAGCCAAAGGGATGCTGGCCCCAGTTGTCGCGAGGGCGGCGAGGGCAGGCACCCCCCTTCGCTCATGTCCTCCGGCCAGGCTGCGCCCGGCCTCCCCCTTGACTTCGCTGCGGGGGGAACCTGCCCTCGCCGCCCTTCCAACAGCGCAGTTATCGAACGGGAACAGCCAACCTCTCTCAGCCAATCACTTCCGGCCATTGCGTGTGGAAGAACTGGCCTTCGGGCCGGTCCACGCGCTCGTAGGTGTGGGCGCCGAAGAAGTCGCGCTGGGCTTGCAGCAGGTTGGCGGGCAGGCGCGCGCTGCGCAGGCTGTCGTAATAGGCCAGTGACGCCGAGAACGCCGGCACCGGCACTCCAGAACTGACGGCCAAGCCCACCACCTCGCGCCAGGAGGCCTGGGTGCGGTTGAGCACTTGCTGGAAGAACGGCGCCAGCGCCAGATGCGGCAGCGCCGGGTCGGCCCGGTAGGCTGCGGTGATGTGGTTCAAGAAGCGGGCGCGGATGATGCAGCCCCCACGCCACAGGGCGGCAATGGCGCCCAGGTCCAGGCCCCAGTCCTTCTTGTGGCTCATGGTGCGCATGAGGTCCAGGCCCTGCGCGTAGCTGATGATCTTGGACGCATACAGAGCGTCGTGGATCTTGTCGACCAGGGCCTGCTGCGCGTCAAGCCCTTGAAGTGAAACGGACAAGGCGCCGGAGGGTCCACCCAGCAGGCTGCTCGCCTGCACACGCAAGGCCTTCATCGACGACAGGATGCGCGCGTCCACCGCCGCGTGGATGGTGCCCACAGGCACCGCGTTCTCGGCCGCATTGATCAGCGTCCATCGGCCCGTGCCCTTCTGCCCGGCCTTGTCCAGGATCACGTCCACCACTGGAGCACCGGTGTCAGGGTCGGTCTGTTCCAGCGCACGGGCGGTGATCTCGATCAGGTAGCTCTGCAGCTCGCCCTGGTTCCACTGGTTGAAGACACGGGCCGTCTCGGCCACCGGCAGGCCGGCCGCACGCATCAGGTGCCAGGCCTCGCAGATCAGCTGCATGTCGCCGTACTCGATGCCGTTGTGCACCATCTTGACGAAGTGTCCCGCCCCGCCCGGGCCGATGTGCGCCACGCAAGGCTCACCCTCGGCGCGCGCGGCGATGGCCTCGAACACCGGGCGCAGCTCCTGCCAGGTGGAGGCCGGGCCGCCGGGCATGATGCTGGGGCCCTTGCGCGCGCCCTCTTCGCCCCCGGACACGCCGGCGCCTACGAAGCGCAGGCCCAGGGGCGTGAGCCAGGCGTCACGCCGCTCGGTGTCGGTGTACAGGCTGTTGCCGCAGTCCACGACGATGTCGCCCGGCGCCAGCAGCGGGATCAACTGCTCGATCACCGCGTCCACCGGTGCCCCGGCCTGCACCATGATCAGCACCTTGCGCGGGCGTGCCAGCCGGCTCACGAACGCCGGCAAGCTGTCGGCCGGCAGCAGCGCCTTGCCCGGGTGCTGGGCCACGAAGGCCTGGGTGACGCTGGCGGTGCGGTTGTAGACCCCCACCCGGAACCCCCGGCTCTCCATGTTGAGCACCAGGTTCTGGCCCATCACGGCCAAGCCGATCAGGCCCAGGTCACAGTCGGCGGTCATCCGCACTCCTTGGGTTCACAGGTTGAACAAGCAGCCCCGGGCGCTGCGGAACACACCGGTTCGCGTGCCCAGGCGCCCCGGCTCGGCCCAGCGGCGGGTCGGCGGGGCGGCGTCAAGCGGGGCGAGCCCGGCCCCGCCTCCACAGCGGCACCAACCAGATCAGCAGCGTCATCACCCCCAGGACACCCGCGATGGGGCGCTCGAAGAAGGTGAGGAACTGGCCGTCGGCCTTGACCAGGCTGCTGAAGAAGTGCTCCTCCAGCATGGTGCCCAGCACCACGCCCAGGATGGTGGGCGCCACCGGGAAGCCCCAGCGCTCCATGTAGAAGGCCAGCACGCCCGCCACGCCCATCACGATGACACCGAACAGGCTGTTGTTGATGGCGAAGCTGCCCACCACGCAGAACAACAGGATCAACGGCATGAGCAGCGCCGCCGGGATGCGCAGGATGCCCTTGGCCGCCTTGATGGCCGCCCAGCCGAAGGGCAGCATCAGCAACTGCGCCAGGACGAAGACGATGAACACCGCGTAAATGTTCTGCGGGTTGTTGACGAACAACATCGGCCCGGGGTTCATGTCCTTCAGGTAGAGCACGCCGATGGCAATGGCCGTGATGGAGTCACCCGGGATGCCGAACACCAGGGCCGGAATCCACGCCCCCCCCAGCGCCGAGTTGTTGGCCGCGCCCGACTCCACGATGCCCTCCACATGCCCGGTACCGAACTTCTCGGGCTCCTTGGAGAACTTCTTGGAGACCGCGTAGGACATCCAGGCCGCGATGTCCGCCCCCGCACCCGGCAGGGCTCCCACCAAGGTACCCAGGGCAGAGCCACGAAACAGGGCCATGGGGTACTTCTTGATCAAGCCCCACATGCCCTTGAACACGTTGCCGAAGGGCCGGTCCACCGCCATCTCGGGGCGCTCCATCGCGCAGGCGAAGCGCAGCACCTCCGACACCGCGAACATGCCGATCATCAGCGGGATCAGGGGAATGCCGCCAGTCAGCTCGTTGTTGCCGAAGGTCCAGCGCGGCGCACCCGCGGGGTTTTCCAGGCCCACGCAGGAGATCAGCAGCCCCAGCAGCAGGGCGATCACGCCCTTGAGCGGATCCGTCCCGGCGATGAAGACCGCGCAGGTGAAGCCCAGCATCACCAGCCAGAAATACTCGAAGGAACTGAACTTCAGCGCGACCTCGGCCAGCGCCGGCGCCGCCACGATCAGCACCACCACGCCAAAGATGCCACCCAGCACAGAGAACACCAGGCCCGCGCCCAGCGCCAGTTCCGCCTGGCCCGAGCGCGTGAGCAGGTAGGCCTCGTCGGTGTAAGCCGCGCTGGCGGGTGTGCCCGGCATGCGCAGCAAGGCGCTGGGAATGTCGCCCGAGAAGATGGCCATGGCCGTGGCCGTGACGATGGCCGCCACGGCCGGCACGGGCGGCATGAAGAAGGTCACCGGCACCAGCAGGGCCGTGGCCATGGTGGCCGTCAGACCGGGGATCGCGCCGACGAACAATCCGTACACCGCCGAGGCGGCGATCACGGCCAGCACGTAGGGCTGGAAGACGAGCCCGAAGGCGGTGATCAAGGCGTCCAAGAGAGCTCCCGCTGGGCGGTCAGTAGAAAGGCCTCAGGACGCCCCAGGGTAGCGGCACGCGCAGAAGTTTGTAGAACGCCACGTGCACCACCAAAGTGCCGCCGATCGCCCACAGCAGGGATGCCCCCCAGCGCTGCCCGAAGGTGCGAAACAGCATGGCCAGGCACACCGGCGCCACCAGGAGGAAGCCCAGCGGCGTGGACAGCAGCACGTACAGCGCCACTGCGGCCAACACCATCAGCGGCGCGCCCAGGCGCTCGCCCGGGGCCGGCGAGGCCTCGTCGCTTGACGCCGGGGCAGGGCGCAGCGACCGCCTGAACAGCAGCGCGGCACACACCATCAGACCTGCGCCCACCAACATGGGCAAGAAGCCCGCGCCCAGTTTCTGGCCGGGCACGTTGGGGAAGCTGCTGGCCGACCACACGACGGCCCCGCCCAGGACGGCCAGCAGTGCGCTGACCCACCGGTCAACGCGCTGCATGGCCTCTGCGCTCAAGCCGCATGGGCATCAACCGCAGCGCGGCAGCGCATCGCCCACCCTGGCTCACTTGGCCAGGCCCACAGCCGTCATCACGGCCTTCATGTCGGCATCTCCCTTGGCCATGAACTTGGCAAAGTCGCCGGAACCGCCCCACAACAGGCCGAAGCCACGCTGGGCCATGAAGTCTTTGTACTCCTTGCTGTCATAGGCCTTCTTGACCGCCGCCTCCAGGCGCCCCGCCACGTCAGCCGGCAGGCCCTTGGGTGCCGCAATGCCACGCCAGGCACCCGTGCCCCAGGACGAGCCGGTGGCCTCCTTGAGCGTGGGCACGTTGGGGAACAGCGCCGAGCGCTGGGCGTCCATCACGGCCAGCGAACGCACCTTGCCGGCGTCGATCAGCGAGCGCGCCTCGGGCAGCGAGCAGGGCACGAACTCAACGCCGCCAGCCACCAGATCCTGAAGGCCAGGCGCCGCGCCGTTGGACGGCACCCAGGGCACGGTGGCCGGATCGATCTTCGCATCGCGCAGCATGCCCGCCAGCGCCAGGTGCCAGATGCCGCCCTGACCGGTGCCCGAGGCCTTGAACTTGCCCGGGTTGGCCTTGACGGCATTCATCACATCGCCCATGTTCTTGTAGGAAGAGTCCGCCCGCACCTGGAAGCCCGCCGGGTCCAGGTTGACCAGGGCGATGGGCGTGTAGCTGGTGGGGTTGAGCTCGGTGAGCTTCTGGTGGTGCATCATCGTGATCTCCACGGTGATGAGGCCGATGGTGTAGCCGTCAGGCGCCGCGCCCGCAATGGCAGCATGCCCCACCACACCAGAGCCGCCCGTGCGGTTGACCACGTTCACCGGCTGGCCCAGGTCCTTCTCCATCAGGCTGCCCAGCATGCGGGCCACGGCGTCGGTGCCCCCGCCGGCGCCCCAGGGCACCACCAGCGTGATGGGGCGATCAGGCCATTTCTGGGCAAAAGCCCCGCCCGCAGCAGCGGCCATCGTCAGGCCAAGCACGGTACGGCGGGTGAAGGTGGACAGGCGGGACAGGTTGAAATCCGGACGGCGCATCGGGGAGTCTCCTATTCGTCATATGTTTGACGTGGCAGCACTGTTGCACCGGTAACGCTGGCCGACAATGGGGGGAAACCCAGAACCCGGGCCGCCAGATTCGCGATTCCGGGTTCCGAGCCTGCGGGCGGCCAGCCGCCCTGCCCACCAGCCCGCCCTGCCCTCGGCCGCTTCTGCGTCATGTCCGTCCCTGCCCTGCTACACCCCCGCGACGCCTTGTTCGACCCCGGTGAGCCTGCGCCACGGCAGTTGCCCGTGTGCGACCACTACGCGGGCGTGGAGGTGCGCATGCGCAAGAGCCTGGAGTTGCAGGCCGAACTCGGGCCGGTGTTCGACGTCACGCTCGACGGCGAGGATGGCGCCCCCGTGGGCGGGGAGATCGAGCACACGCACCTGATCGCCGAGCTGGTGGGGTCTTCGGCCAACCACTTCAACCGTGTGGGCGCGCGACTGCAACCCGTGGACCACCCGCGATTCGAGGACGTGGTGGACCTGCTCATCGCGCAGGTGGGCGTGCGCCTGCCCTACCTGATGATCCCCAAGCCGCGAGGCGTGGCAGACATCGACCGGGCGGCCGCCGTCGTCGACGTGGCCGCCCGGCGCCACGGCGTGCAGCGCAGCATCCCACTGCACGCGTTGGTGGAGACGCACGGCGCCCTGCGCGAGGTCCATGCACTGGCGGCGCATCCACGCATCGAGTCGCTGTCCTTCGGGCTCATGGACTTCGTCAGCGCCCATCGAGGCGCCATCCCGCTTTCGGCGATGAGCGCCACCGGGCAGTTCGACCACCCGCTGGTGGTGCGCGCCAAGCTGGAGATCGCCGCGGCCTGCCATGCGCAGGGCAAGACGCCCTCGCACTGCGTCGTCTCCGAGTTCAAGGACCACCGGGCCCTGCAGACAGCCGCCGAGACCGCCAAGGACCTGCTGGGCTTCACACGCATGTGGAGCATCCACCCCAGCCAAGTGCGCCTCATCGTGGAGGCCTTCGCGCCCACCGTGGCCGAGACCGACCGCGCCGTGGAGATACTCATGGCCGCCCAGGCCGCCGCATGGGCGCCGATCCGCCACCTGGATACCCTGCACGACCGCGCCAGCTACCGTTACTTCTGGCATGTGCTGGAGCGCGCCCACAGTACGACGGTGGCCGGCGGGCCCATGCTGCCGGCCGAAGTGCGCCAAGCCTTCTTCGAGCCACCCAGCCCGTGAAGGGGGATGCGGCAGCAGGGACTTGGCAAGTCTTATATAAGACATAAAATATAGGAAAACACGAGGAGAACATGATGCTGGCTGCCTACCGTCAACACGCCGCCGAACGCGCCGCGCTCGGCATCCCCGCGCTGCCGCTGAGTGCCCAGCAGACCGCCGAGCTGATCGAGCTCATCAAGAGCCCGCCCACGGGCGAGGGCGCCTTCCTGCTGGACCTGCTCACCCATCGCGTACCGCCGGGCGTGGACGACGCGGCCAAGGTCAAGGCCAGCTTCCTGGCCGCCGTGGCGCACGGTGACATCGCCGTGGCCCTGGTTTCCCGTGAGAAAGCCACCGAGCTGCTGGGCACCATGGTGGGCGGCTACAACGTCCACCCGCTGATCGAACTGCTGGACGATGCCGCCTGCGCCCCCGTGGCCGCCGAGGCATTGAAGAAGACGCTGCTGATGTTCGACTACTTCAACGACGTCGCCACCAAGGCCCGCGGCGGCAACGCCCTGGCCCAGGCCGTGATGAAGAGCTGGGCCGACGCCGAGTGGTTCACCAGCCGCCCCGAGGTGCCCAAATCCATCACCGTGAGCGTGTTCAAGGTGGGCGGCGAGACCAACACCGACGACCTCTCTCCCGCCCCTGACGCCTGGAGCCGGCCCGACATTCCACTGCACGCCCTTGCCATGCTGAAGAACACCCGCCCCGGCATCACCCCGGAGGAAGACGGCAAGCGCGGCCCCATCGCCTTCATCGAAGAGCTGAAGCAGCGCGGCCACCTCGTGGCCTACGTGGGCGACGTGGTGGGTACCGGCTCCAGCCGCAAGAGCGCCACCAACAGCGTGATCTGGCACACCGGCCAGGACATTCCCTTCGTGCCCAACAAGCGCTTTGGCGGTGTCACGCTGGGCGGCAAGATCGCCCCGATCTTCTTCAACACGCAGGAAGACTCCGGCGCTCTGCCCATCGAGGTGGACGTCAGCGCGCTGGAGATGGGCGACGTCATCGACATCCTGCCTTACGACGGCACGCTCGTGAAGAATGGCGCCACGGTGGCGCAGTTCCAGATCAAGAGCGACGTGCTGTTCGACGAGGTGCGCGCTGGCGGGCGCATCAACCTGATCATCGGCCGCTCGCTCACCGCCAAGGCACGCGAGTTCCTGGGCCTGCCCGCTTCCACCGCGTTCCGGCTGCCGCAGCCGCCCGCCGCCACCAGCGCCGGTTTCACGCTGGCGCAAAAGATGGTGGGCCGCGCCTGCGGGCTGCCCGAGGGCCAGGGCGTGCGCCCGGGCACCTATTGCGAGCCCCGCATGACCAGCGTGGGCAGCCAGGACACCACCGGCCCGATGACGCGCGACGAGCTGAAAGACCTGGCCTGCCTGGGCTTCTCGGCCGACCTGGTGATGCAGAGCTTCTGCCACACCGCCGCCTACCCCAAGACGGTGGACGTGAAGACGCACCGCGAGTTGCCCGCCTTCATCAGCAACCGCGGCGGCATCTCGCTCAAGCCCGGCGACGGCGTCATCCACTCCTGGCTCAACCGCATGCTGCTGCCCGACACCGTGGGCACGGGTGGCGACAGCCACACCCGCTTTCCCATTGGCATCAGCTTCCCGGCAGGCTCGGGCCTGGTGGCCTTCGGCGCTGCCACGGGCGTGATGCCTCTGGACATGCCCGAGTCGGTACTCGTGCGCTTCAAGGGCCAGATGCAGCCCGGCATCACGCTGCGGGATCTGGTGCATGCCATTCCGCTGTTCGCCATCCAGCAAGGCCTGCTCACAGTGGCCAAACAGGGCAAGAAGAACGAGTTCTCCGGCCGCATCCTGGAGATCGAGGGGCTGCCCGATCTGAAGGTGGAGCAGGCCTTCGAGCTGTCTGATGCCAGCGCCGAGCGCAGCGCCGCCGGCTGCACCGTGCGCCTGAACAAGGAGCCCGTGATCGAGTACCTCAACAGCAACATCGTGCTGCTGAAGAACATGATCGCCCAGGGCTACCAGGACAAGCGCAGCCTGGAGCGCCGGATCCACAAGATGCAGGAATGGCTGGCTGCCCCCCAGCTGCTGGAGGCTGATGCCAACGCCGAGTACGCCTATGTGCTGGAAATCGACATGTCGCAGATCAAGGAGCCCATCCTGTGCTGCCCGAACGACCCGGACGACGCCAAGTTTCTGTCCGCGGTGACGGGCGCCAAGATCGATGAGGTCTTCATCGGCTCGTGCATGACCAACATCGGCCACTTCCGCGCCGCCAGCACCTTGCTGGCCGGCAGAGGCGAGATCCCGGTCAAACTGTGGGTGGCCCCGCCCACCAAGATGGACCAGGCCGAGCTCACCAAGGAAGGCCACTACGCCAACTTCGGCAGCGCCGGCGCGCGCACCGAGATGCCGGGTTGCAGCCTGTGCATGGGCAACCAGGCGCAGGTGAAGGAAGGTGCCACGGTGGTGTCCACCAGCACGCGCAACTTCCCCAACCGCCTGGGCAAGAACACCAACGTGTACCTGGCCTCCGCCGAACTGGCGGCCATCGCCTCACGCCTGGGCCGCCTGCCCTCGGTGGCCGAGTACCACGCCGACATGGGCGTGATCAACAAGGACGCCGACAAGGTCTACCGCTACATGAACTTCGACCAGATCGAGGAGTACGCGGACGTGGCCAAGGAAGTGACGGTCTGAGCGCACCACTGGCCGCAGGCGTCCCCCAGGCCGGCGAACTTCGTTATCGTTGCGGCTTCCTGACCAGGAGCCGCACGTGAACACCCAACAGAACGAACGCCTGACCCGCACCAGCCCCGGAACCGACGGCGGCGCCTTGCTGCGCCGCTACTGGCAGCCGGTGGCCCTGGTCGACGAGTTCGACCCCGCCACCGACCCGCGCATGGACCGTCGGCCCCTGAAGGCCGTGCGCGTCATGGGCCAGGACCTGGTGCTGTTCCGTGACGACACCGGCCGCTGGGGCCTGCTGGACCGCGACTGCCCGCACCGCGGCGCCGATCTGGCCTACGGCCGCCTCGAGGGCGATGGCCTTCGCTGCCCCTTCCATGGCTGGAAGTTCGATGCCACGGGGCGCTGCCTGGACACCCCGGCCGAACCGCTGGGCAGCCGCCTGCACGAGCGCGTAAGCCAGCGTCAATACCCCGTGGTGGAGCGCAGCGGTGTGCTGTTCGCCTGGCTGGGCGAGCCGGGGACGGAGCCGCCCTTCCCCCGCTACGACTGCTTCGAGGCCCCGGGCACCCACACCTTCGCCTACAAGGGCCTGTGGCATTGCAACTGGCTGCAGGGCTTCGAGGTGGGCATCGACCCCTGCCACACCTCCTTCCTGCACCGCTTCCTGAACGACGCCTCGCTGGCATCGGTGGGTGACAACGCCGGTGCGCGGCAGTTCCGCAGCGCCAGCCTCGGTGAGGTCAATGGCGAGGCCTGGCCCATGTCGCGCATCATGCGCGAGTTCCACCGGCCGGAGCTGACCAGCGAGCCCACCCCCTGGGGCCTGCGCATCACCACGCTGCGGCGCATGACGGAAGAACTGACGCATGTGCGCGTGACGCACGAGATCTTCCCGCAGACCTTCTGCATCCCGTTGTCGCCCACCATGACCATCACGCAATGGCATGTGCCGGTGGACGACACGCACACCTACTGGTTCGCCTTCTTCACGAGTTACGACAAGCCCGTGGACAAGCAGGCCATGCGCGACCAGCGTGCGCCCTTCATCCCCCCGCCGCTGTACGTGCCCAAGGCCGGGCGCCACAACGACTGGGGCTTCAACCCCGAGGAACAGCGCACGCGCACCTTCCTGGGCATGGGCGAGGAGGACATCAACGTGCACGACCAGTGGGCCGTGGAGAGCATGGGCGCCATACAGGACCGCACGCGCGAGCACCTGGGCACTAGCGACAAGATCATCATGACCCACCGCCGCCTGCTGCTCAAGGCCATGGACGAGGTGAAGGCTGCTGGCACCGCCCCCTTCAGCGCCGACCCCGCCACCGCCGCCCAGCAGATGGGCGGGCCGGACGCGGTGGACGGCATCGCCCCCGCCGGCACCTGGAGCACCTGGTGGCAGGCGCAGGCAGATGCTCGGCGGCAGCACGCACCGTGGGCGGGCGCAACGGATCAATCCGCCCTGCCCGCGCTCCACACTGACCTGACGGCCCCCGCATGATCACCATCCACCTGCAGCACACCGGCCCCGGCGGTCGCGTGACCGGTTACGAGATCACCGGGAAACCCGGCGAGAGCCTCATGCAGGCGGCCGTGGCCGCAGGCGTGGACGGCATCGCCGCCGACTGTGGCGGCCTGCTCACCTGCGCCACCTGCCACGTGGTGGTGCCCGAGCCCTGGCGCTCCGCCTTGCCCCCCGTGGCCGCTGAGGAAAACACCATGCTGGACTTCACCGCCACCACGCGCTGCGAAGGCAGCCGCCTGAGCTGCCAGATCGTGCTGAGTCCAGCGCTGGACGGGATGATGGTGGAATTGCCGAAGAGTCAGTATTGAACATGGCGGCACGGTGCGCAGTGGCCCGCAAGAGTGCTGCCCCGAGATGAGTGACACTGAGAGCGCTGTGAAAACCATCGCCAACACGCCCGATGAGAAGACGGCTCCAGACGCCCATGTGACCGACCAACTGCGGTCTGCCTTGACAGGCTTTCCGGGTCTGGAGCTGGTACTTCTGTTTGGATCTCTGGGGCGCGGGCAGGCCCGGCCGGACAGCGATGTCGACATCGCCGTGCAAGCCGACCACCCCCTTTCCGCGCAGGAACGGATGGCCTTGATCGACGCCGTGTCACGAACCCTGCAGCGGCCTGTGGATCTGGTCGATCTGCGCACCGCGGGTGAACCCACCAAGGGCCAGGTGGTACGTCACGGCCGGCGCGTCCTGGGCAGCAGCGCGGCGCACGGCCGCCTCATCTACACCCAGCTCGTCGATCAGGCGGACTTCGGACCGCTGCGCCGTCGAATCCTGGAGGAAAGGCGGATAGCGTGGACAGCGAAGTAGTCGAGCAGAAGTTGGAGTCCTTGCGCCGATGCGTGCAGCGTGTGGCCGACAAGTGCCCCGACGACGCCCAGACCTTGGCGCGTGAAGTGGACCTCCAGGACATCGTCACACTGAACCTCAGCCGAGCGGTACAGATGTGCGTGGATGTGGGTGCGCACATGATCGCGTCGACCGAGACCCCTGCCCCGGCGACCATGGGCCAGACGTTTGAATTGCTGAGCGAGAAGGGCATCCTCCCTGAGGCGTTGGCGACTCGCCTGCAGCGCGCAGTGGGCTTCCGCAACATCGTCATCCACAACTACGAAGCCATCGATTGGCAGGTGGTGCATGCCTTGGCACGGGATCACCTGGGTGACTTCGCCTCATTTGCTCGCGCTATCGCGGAGCACCTCGGCAGGCAGCGCGAGGCCTGATCGACCCTTGGAGAACGCTCTCCTGAGCCCACCACTGGGCGGCGTTGGCCCCAAGGCGCACTGCCTCACTGCACCACCACCGGCACATCCATCGCCAGCGGGGTGTTGCGGCTGCAGCGCACCACGCCATCGATCATGACCATGCCCACGCCGGGCAGGTCGCCCAGCTGGATGCTTTCCAGCAGGGAGCGGCCGGCAGTGTGCTGGGCGCGGTCCAGGAAGACGAAGTCGGCAGCCCGGCCGGGCCCGATCAGGCGGATTCCCGTTGGACGATCTCGAACCCGAGGTCCATGTGGATCGGGCCGAGTCCGTCTCCATCGAGTTGGGCGAGCAGGACCCGGGCTGCGCTGGCCCCGATCTCGCGGCCGGGAATCCGCACCGTCGTGAGCGCGGGTGACGTGTGCGCGGCGACGTCGAAGTCACCAAAGCCGAGGATGGACAGCGCCGCGGGCACTGCGAGCCCACGGTCGGCCGCCGCCCGCAGCGCGGCGGTCGCGAGCGCGTCGTTGGCGCAGAACAGGGCGTCGGTGTGCGGATGGGCATCCAGCAGCGCGAGGACCGCAGCGTGACCGGCGGATGCGCTCATGCCGTCTTCAACGAAGGCGGTGACTGGCGAGGCAACGCCAGCGGCTCGCGCCGTTTCGCGCAGACCGCGCAGCCGCTTGCCAGAGCGGCCCTCGCGCCCGGGCCGCGTACCCAGAAAGGCCCAGTGACGCCGTCCGCACTGCGCGAAGTAACGGCCAGCTTCGCGGCCAGCGGCCACGTTGGAGAAGCCCACCACGCTGCCGATAGGGTGTGACGTGAGGTCCCAGATCTCCACCACGGGCAAGTCGTGGCGGGCGAGCAGTTCGCGCGTCGCGTCGTCGTGCTCCACACCTGTCAGCACCAAGGCGTCAACACGCCGGCCCAGAAAGCTGCGCACCAGTGCGGCCTCGGTCTGCAGGTCGTACCCGCTGTCGCCAATCATCAGCTCGTACCCGGCCCCGCGCAACACCGAGGCGAGACCGTGAACGGTGCTCGCATAGACCGAGTTCATCAGGGTGGGCACGATGGCCGCAATGATCCGGCTGCGGCGGGTGGCCATCGCGCTGGCCGCACTGTCGGGCAAGTAGCCGAGCTGCGCGACCGCACGCTGCACCGCCCGCAGGGTGAGAGGCGCGACCTGCTCGGGGCGGCGCAGGGCCCGCGATACCGTCATGGTCGACACGCCCGCCAGGCGCGCGACCTCCACCAGCCGGACGGGCGGGCCGCGCACGTCATCGGTGGCGCGTGGAGTGGCCGGGGCGTCCAGGGCGCTTGAGATGCCCAATGGTGCAGTGCGTCTTGACATGCTCCGCAGACTAACGCAGACTGCCTCGGCATTGTTAGCGCTAACAGCTCCACCCGCCGCCAGATATGGACACCATGGGACTCACGCCGCAGCAGGTTGATTTCTACCGTCACGAGGGCTACCTCGTTGTGCACGACGTGCTGGACGCTGCAGAAATGGACCGCCTGCGCGCCGCCATGAACGAGCTCCTGGCAGGAGCTCAGGGCTTGGCTGACAACACCGCCCTCTACGACCTCGAGGACAGCCACACGCCGCACGAGCCACGGGTGCGCCGGCTCAAACTTCCGCACCAGCACCACACAGCGTTCTCCGACTTGATCCGCAGCCCCAAGGTGCTGGCCTTGCTCACGCCACTTCTGGGTCCTTCGGTGCGGATGCACACCTCCAAACTCAACCTGAAGTCTGCCGCGTACGGCGCTCCGGTCGAGTGGCATCAGGACTGGGCCTTCTACCCCCACACGAACGACGATGTGCTGGCCATGGGCGTCCTGCTCGACGACTTCGTTCCCGACAACGGGCCGATGATGGTCGTGCCTCGCACGCACTTCGGGCCGATCCACGACCATCACCACGGCGGGGTGTTCGCCGGCGCGATCGATCCCGACCGCATCGCGGGCGAGATCGACCGAGCGGTACCGCTGATCGCGAAGGCCGGCTCGATCACGCTGCATCACGCCCGGCTGATCCACGGCTCAGCGCTGAACACCTCCAACCGTGCGCGCACCTTCCTGCTGTACGAGGCGATGGCTGCCGATGCCTGGCCGCTGGCAGGTGGGCTCTTCGGCAGCCTGGAGGAGTTCGATGCGCGAATGCTCTGCGGCGAACCCACGTTGCAACCGCGCATGACGGCCGTACCCATCCGAATGCCGTTTCCCAAGGCGCCTGAGTCGGCGTCGCTGTACCAGTCGCAGAAGTACATGGCCAACCGTTTTTTCGAAGTCGCCCGCTAGTGGCGGCTCGCCCCGCGCCGGGCTCGCACGGGTCCGGATACGGTCCACCAGCAAGTCGGGCATGTCCCGCAAGGAGAAGATGATGAGGAGACACTGGATCAAGGCCATCGCACTGAGCGCGGTGATGCTCGCGACACCGGCGGTGTACGCCCAACCCACGCTGACCTTCGGCGGCTCGGACGCCATCGGCACCGTGATCGACCGCACCAACGCGATGTTCACGAAGCTCGTCAACGAGCGGGCCGCTGGCAAGGTCAAAGTCAACTTCATCCAGGGCGAGCAGTTGGGCAGTGACGTCCAGGTGATCGAGCAGATGATGAAGGGCTCGGTGGCGCTGTACGGCGACGTGCTCGACTGGTACGCCAACTGGGTGAAGGACTTCTCGGTGCTCGCCTGGGGCTTCACCTTCCGCGACAACGACCATTACCAGAAGTTCCTTGATTCGCCGACCTTCGCCGCGATGGCCGAGGAACTGCGCACGAAGCAGGGGCTGCGCATCCTGGCCTCGGCGCCCACCCAGCCGCGGATCCTGTTCTCGAAGAAGGCCGTGAACACGCCGGACGACCTCAAGGACGTCAAGATGCGGGTGCCTGAGATCAAGACCTACCTCAACCTCTGGCAGGCGATGGGCACCAAGCCTGCGCGCGTGGCCTGGGCGGAGGTGTTCCTCGGGCTCAAGACAGGTGTCATCGACGCCGCCGAAGGCCCGATCGGCTCGGCCTATGCGCAGAAGTTCCACCAGGCCGCGACCAATGTGATGCTCACCGACCACCTGGTGTCTTCGCAGCACATCACCATCAACGAGAAGGTCTACCAGTCGCTGACGCCGGACGTGCAGAAAATCCTGGTCGACACCGCGCGTGAGGCCATCGCCTGGGGCCGCAAAGAGGCCGAGGCCGAGACTGCGGACCTGGCGAAGAAGATGGCCGCAGAAGGTGCCAAGGTGATCAGCGTCAACCGGGCGCCGTTCGCCGAGCGCGCGCTGTCCGCCGTCAAGGGCATGGAGCAGGACGGCGCCTGGTCGCCCGGCCTCTACCAGCGCATCCGCGACATCAAGTGACGCGCCACACCGCGGGCTTCCCGGGTTCCTCCCGGGGTGCTCGCGGCCATGATCTTCCGCCGGATTCCCGCCCATGGACATGCTGCTCACCCGCTGGTGGCGGTTGCTCGAGCTGATCGGCCGCCTTGAGCGGGTGATTTGCGTCGTGCTGCTGTCAACAATCGTTGTGTCGATCACCATTCAGGTGATCACCCGCTATCTGTTCGGCCAACCGCTGGTCTGGGTGGAGGAACTTGCGGGCTACTGTTTCCTGTGGGGCGTGTTCCTCGGCGCTGCCGTCGGCATGAAGGAACTGCGTCACATCCGCATCGAGACCTTCGTCTCGAGGCTGTCGCCGCGACCGCAGGCGATGTGGCGCGCTCTCACGTGGGCGATCGCCACGGCGTGCTGCGTGATCATCGCGGTGCAAGCCTGGGACATCATGGACGTGGAGTCGCGCAGCCGCACGATGTCGTTGCCGGTCGACCTGCCGCGCCACCTCTTCTACTCCACGCCGCTGTTCGTCTGCACGGTGTCGATTGCGCTCACCGGCTTGTACCTGGTGTGCGCCGAGCTCGCGCTCGGCCTGGCAGGGCGTCCGGTGGACGCCCAGTTGGCACGTTTCGAACGCGAGCGCGCAGCGGCCGAGGAGGACGCTCAGGCCGATGCAATCGCTGAGCGCATGGTGGCCGGCGCGCATGCGCCGCCCGCGCCAGGGACGACGCGTCACGGGGAGGGCTTGCTGTGAGCGTACTGCCCATGTTTCTGGTGATGTTCGGCCTGATCGCCATCGAGCTGCCGGTGGCGTTCGCGCTGGTCGTCGCTGCGCTCGTCTGGCTGCAATTTGGCTCCCCCGTACCGATTTCGCTGGTGGTGCAGCGCATGTCTTCGGGCATCGACAGTTTTCCACTGCTGGCGATCCCGTTGTTCGTGCTCGCGGGCAACCTGATGAACATCGGTGGCATCGCCTCGCGGATCTTTGAGTTCGCGGTGGCGCTGGTGGGCCATCTGCGCGGCGGCCTCGCGCAGGTCAACATCTTCGCCAGCCTGATCTTTGCCGGCATGTCAGGCGTGGCGCAGGCCGACGCCGCAGGCCTGGGCACGGTGGAGATCAAGGCGATGAAGAAGGAGGGCTTCGATGCCGCCTTCGCCGCTGCGTGCAGCGCGGCGTCGGCCATCGTGGGTCCGATCATCCCGCCGTCGGTGATCATGGTGGTGTACGGAGTGCTCGCGCAGGTCTCGATCAGCGACCTGTTTCTCGCCGGGCTGGTGCCGGGGTTCCTGATCGGCGGCCTGCTGATGCTCACGGTGTGGTTCCTGGTGGCCACCGGGCGCGTGCATGCCCCGGTCCAGCCGAAAGCGAATCGTCAAGCACTGGGCCGCAGCTTTGTGCGCGCCATCCCGCCGCTGATGGCGCCCGTGATCCTGGTCGTCGGCCTGTTGTCCGGGGTGGCCACCCCCACCGAACTGGGCGCCATCACCGTGGTGTATGCGATAGCGTTGGGCTTTGCCTACCGCGAACTGACGCTCAAGCGCCTGTACGCCTGCATCGGCGAGACCGCTGTGACCAGCGGCGTGCTGGTGTTCATCATGGCCGCAGCGGTGCCCTTCGGCTGGGCGATTGCGGTCAACAACGTGCCGGCGCAACTGGCTGCCTGGTTGCTGGAAATCACCACCAACAAGTGGCTGATCCTCGCCATGATCAACGTGCTGCTGCTGGTCATCGGCTGCTTCATGGAGACCACCGCCATCCTGCTGATTGCGGTGCCGACCTTCCTGCCGCTGGTCATGCAGCTGGGTATCGATCCGATCCACTTCGGCCTCATCATCATCCTGAACCTGCTGATCGGTGCGACCACCCCACCCTTCGGTGTGCTGCTGTTCATCGTGCAGGACATCGCCAAAGTGAGTTTTGGTGCCGTGGTGCGTGCGATCCTGCCGTTCTACGTACCGTTGGCCATCGCGCTGGTGATGATCACCTACTGGCCCGACCTGTCACTGTGGCTGCCGCGGGTGTTGAAGTGACGGGACGGGCGCAGCGGTTCAGAGATGTGCGCGGTGATGGCGCAAGTGGTCTTCGATGAAGGTCGACACGAAATGGTAGCCATGGTCATAGCCTGGCTGACGGCGCAGTTGCAGCGGAACCCTGGCGGCCGCGCACGCCTGCTCGAGCAGGTCGGGACGCAACTGGCTGACGAGGAACGGGTCGGCCTCGCCCTGGTCCACCAGGATGGGCGGGCCTGACCAGCCGCGCGACTGCACCAGCGCCGTGCTGTCATAAGCTGCCCAGGCGGCGCGGTCCTGCCCAAGATAGCCGGCAAGTGCCTTTTCGCCCCACGGGCAGCGCATGGGCGCTGCAATGGGCGCGAACGCTGACACGCTGCGGATCCATCCCGGCATGGACAGTGCCATCGTCAGCGCACCATGCCCGCCCATGGAGTGGCCCGACATCGCGGTACGCGCCCCATCCACAGGGAATTCAGCCTCGACGAGGCTGCGCAACTCCTCAGAAATGTAGCGGCGCATCCTGTAATGTCGTGACCAGGGCTCGCAGGTGGCATCAACGTAGAAGCCTGCCCCGATCCCGAAGTCCCAGGTATCACGATCTCCCGGCAGCGTGATGCCGCGGGGGCTGGTGTCGGGAACGACCAGCGCCAAGCCGAGCTCGGCCGCAACCCGCTGGGCGCCCGCCTTGACGATGAAGTTCTCCTCTGTGCAGGTCAGCCCGGAGAGCCACCACAGCGCCGGCACACGGCCCGCATTCGCCTGCGGTGGCAGGAACAAACCAAAGCGCATCGTGCAGCCGGTCGCCTCGGACGCGTGCGACCACACCTGCTGGGCGCCGCCAAAGCAGCGGCTGTCGGAGACCTTCCTCAGCGTCATCAGAAGGTGACCACCGAGCGGATGGAGCTGCCTTCATGCATCAGGTCAAAGGCGTCGTTGATGCGCTCGATCGGCATCACATGGGTGATCAGGCTGTCGATGTCGATCTTGCCGTCCATGTACCAGTCGACGATCTTCGGCACGTCGCTGCGACCGCGTGCGCCGCCGAAGGCCGAGCCTTTCCAAACCCTGCCGGTGACGAGTTGAAAGGGCCGGGTCTTGATCTCCTGGCCAGCGCCTGCCACCCCGATGATGACGCTGACACCCCAGCCGCGGTGGCAGCACTCGAGCGCTTGGCGCATGACCTCGACGTTGCCGATGCACTCGAAGGAATAGTCCGCTCCGCCACCAGTGAGCGCGACGAGGTGTGCCACCAGGTCACCGCCGACCTCCTTGGGATTGACGAAGTGCGTCATGCCGAACTTCTCGGCAATCGCCTTGCGGGACGGGTTGATGTCGACGCCAATGATCATGTTGGCGCCCACCATCCGGGCGCCCTGGATCACGTTCAGACCGATGCCGCCCAGGCCGAACACGACCACGTTGGCGCCAGGCTCGACCTTGGCGGTGTTGATGACCGCACCGATGCCGGTGGTCACGCCGCAGCCGATGTAGCAGATCTTGTCGAACGGCGCGTCCTCGCGGACTTTGGCCAGCGCGATCTCGGGCAGCACCGTGAAGTTGGAGAACGTGGAGCAGCCCATGTAGTGGTGGATCTTGCGTCCGCCGATGGAGAAGCGGCTGGTGCCGTCGGGCATCACCCCCTGGCCTTGCGTGGCGCGGATGGCCGTGCACAGGTTGGTCTTGCGCGACAGGCAGGACTTGCACTGCCGGCACTCCGGCGTGTAAAGCGGGATGACGTGGTCACCCTTCTTCAGCGTGGTCACGCCCAACCCGACATCGACGACCACGCCGGCGCCTTCGTGGCCGAAGATCGCGGGAAACAGCCCTTCCGGATCGGCACCCGATCGCGTGAACTCGTCGGTGTGGCACACCCCGCTGGCCTTGATCTCGACCAGCACCTCCAGGGCCCTGGGCCCATCAAGCTGCACGGTCTCGATGACCAAAGGCTTGCCCGCCTCGTACGACACCGCTGCTTTCACGTCCATCGTCTGCTCCCTGCGCGGCTTGAGCGCTGTCCAAAACACCGATGTTCGGGCACGAGCGAGTGCGCTGTCAATGCATTGCGACGGCATGCCGCACAGCACTTGACCCCGACAAATGGTATCGATACCATCCCAGCGGACACTTGAACCAGCCGTCCACGCATCGAGAACTTCGAGGAGCCGTCCATGTCCACCGCACCGCCCGTGCAAACCCTCCGCAGTGCCTGGTGGGAGCCGCGCATCGAGCGCGCGACGCTCAAGGGGCTGATGAAGCGGGCCAACGGCCCGGGGCTCTACTTCCTTGCGGTGTGGGGGCTGCTGCTTGCGGCGGCTGGCCTGTGGATCCACCTCGCCCGGGACAGTGCCTGGCTGGTGCCAGCGGTCGTCGCGTATGGCGTGGTGCTGGGCTTTGCCTACGCGCCCTCCCACGAATGCGCGCATGGCACCGCCTTCCGGACGCGCTGGCTCAACGAGACCGTGCTGTGGGCGAGTTCCTTCATCTGGGGCGAGTCGCCGACCCATCGGCGGTTTGCACACTCGCACCATCACACCCACACTTGGCACTGGAAGGTCGACGCGCAGATGGGCTACACCAATCCGGTGCAGTTGCGGACGTGGTTCGGCGACGTGATCGGGCTGCTGGAGTTCTGGCCGCGCGCCAAGCTGATGGTGCGGCATGCGAGCGGCCGCATCCTGGAGCGCGAGAGGGTCTACCTGCCCGCTGGTCAGGACCACATCGTCGTTCGCGAGGCACGCCTGATGATGGCGGGCTATGCCGGGCTGCTCGCCTGGGCCGTGATCGGCCAGACCTGGGTGCCGATGCTTTACTTCTTCATTCCGCGCTTCGCGGGCGCCTTCGCGGTCTACGCGTTCATCACGACCCAGCACATGGCGATGGCGCAGAACGTCTCGGATCACCGGCTGTGCACCCGGTCGATGACCAACTCCTGGCTTGGCCGCGTGCTGTACTGGAACATGAACTATCACATCGAGCACCATGTCTACCCGTCGGTACCGTTTCACGCCCTACCCGCGCTGAACGCAGCGATCAAAGACCAGCTGCCCGAGCCCAGCCCAAGCCTGATTGCCGCCCATGTGGAGATCGTCCGGGTGATCCTTGCTCAGCGCACCGATCCGCATGCAACGGCGTCGCCCCCACTGCCGCGGCCTCTGGCAGCGGATGCGGCGGGCACCGGCGCTGGCAACTGAGAGGGTGTAGACGTAATGTTTTATGTTGCCAGCCTAGTGGCAAGGATACG